>JALOAJ010000004.1 GCA_023228885.1 Bacillota bacterium
TATAGTGTTTACAAGATGCAAAACGGGCATTGCCCATATGCTCCGTAAAAAGCCGAAACCACTGCAAATGTCTTTATTTTCTGATGTTGGGTTTGGTTGGGCTTGAAAAAATGGGGAAACTCAAATAATAAATGTATTGACATGTAAAGAATTTCATGATATAGTAAAATTGTGAAATGGGTAAAGCCGTAAAAATCCGGCTTTGCAAAACTGTAGGGTCTTTTTTCAAAGATAACCAGTTGCCACAAATCTTTTTTTGTGGCAACTTTTTTATGTTAAAAAACAAATTAATGTTATATTTTAGCGCAAAGCGCACGAAAGGGGATATTAAGTGAGTATTAAAAACCGCACTATTACAAAAGCGATGTTACTGATGGTTGTTATTGTCTTTGCATTTACCGCAGTAATTCCTGTGGGGGCAGCAATCATTACCGGCACGGTAGATGAAATAGAACTGTCAAAGATTGCAACCGAAACAACTGACAGCTCCGTTTTCGATGAGCATGGAAATGTTAAGCAAACTTATGATTTAAACTTGTCGGTCAAGGGCAAAATTGTTTATCCGGGTGTGCCTGTTGATGTTGTTTTGGCAATTGATTTGTCAAACAGTATGACTGCAAGTGGCAGCCAAAATCTGTCAAAGACAAAAACCGCGGCTGTTAATTTTATTAATTCAATATTAACTGACGAGGACACCGCTGCCCGCGTTGCTGTTGTGGCTTACGGAACTTATGCGCGTGCGTATGATTTTTCAAGTACAGCAAGAAAATATGTAGACAGATGGGATTTGTACGGAGACACTAAAACAGGCGATGTGTATTATACAAAAGACAAAGCAAAAGCTGCAGCTGTTTTAAATGACAGCAGTTTTAAACCTGCCACCCTAAAACCAACCGGGAGCGGCAATAATTACACTTCTTATGAAAGCGGCGGCACCAACACCGAGGCAGGCTTTTTGGCTGCAAAAGCTGTAACCGACACGAGAAATCGACCGGATGCCGTAAGTATAGTTATCTTTATGACGGATGGCATACCAACATACAGGATGAACGGTTCAAGCGTTACCGGAAATGGGTCTTCCCCAAGCGCGGCCGATTTTAATAATGCTGTTACTGCGGCAAAAGCATTAAAACAAGCCGGGAACGAAATTTATACAGTAGGACTATTGACCACATATGAAAATAATTCTTATGAAATGAAAATGGCAAATATGTTGCTTGCGGATGACAACTCATTTACAACAAGCGGCAGCGGTAATAATTGGAGATATAATAAAAACGGCGGGGCTTATTCTTCAAAGTACTATCCGGTTTATTCAGTCAGCGGTTCGCTTGACAGTATCAATGAAGTGTATACAACACTTACAAAAAAATCTTTTGCTTTGGCATTAGGCGATGTTGTAGACACCATACCGGCGGATTTTAGTTTGCTTGAAGAAAACAGGCAGGATTTACTTGAAATGGGGCACCAAATTATTGATAATGAAGATGGAACCACTACAATTACCTTCAAAGATATATTGGCAACGGAGGATGAATCTTTTTTGCCTGTAATCAAGGTGAAATACACGGGTAACGGGTTTGGTTCCGCCTATTTAAACGGCAGCGCCAGATATATAGGCAAACTTTATGATAGCACCCCGTTTGATTTGGAGTTTGAAAAACCGGTTGCAGGCTTAATTCCCGCCACCATAAACGGCGAAGCAAGCGCAATTGTGTCAGAACAAACCGAAATAGATGTTACGGCGAACGATTTATTTGCGAAACAAGGATTTTTTGTTTCAAATAATGAGGTTTCCGATTACGAAATTATACTTGTTGATGAAAACGGCAATGAGGTCTCTTATACGGAAGCGGAATATGGCTTTATCGCAAATGTTTCAAACGGCAAAGTGGCTTTTTATTCTTCAAATAGCTTAACTAAAACATTTTATTATGTTGTTCGCGCCGTTGTTTCCAACAGCGACCAATACGCAGTGAACAACAGCAAAGTTTTGCTTTCGCGCCCAACAAAAGTTGATGTAAGCTTAACTGAGCCGGACGACCCATTTAAATTAGTTGATAAGGGCTATGCTTACATTTTCGGTTACGAGCCGTCTGTCGAAGCCATCGAAAATTCTGACGGCAGCGCAAGTGAGATTGTAGACATTAAAATGGCAATGGACGATTGTGTTACGCGGGAACAGGTTGCTGCAATGTTGATGCGGTTTATTGACCAAACCTTTAACACATTTGCCGTTGATTACCCGGTAACCGACAAGCTGCTGCAACATGCGGGAGCCTGGTACGAAAGAGGGCTTGCCTATATTGCATCCAAGGGCGGGTTTGACGATAGCGAAACGGTAGCGTTGGGATCTATTACAAGGGGAGAGGTTGCAAAGCTAATTGTTCATAGTTTAAACTTAACAAAAACCACAAAAACCTCATTTGCGGATATTGACGACAGCCCGCATGCGGCTTATATAAGAACAATCAACGCATACGGCTATATGAACGGCACAAGCGAAACGACATTTGAACCCAGTGAATTTATGACTCGTGCTGAATTTTGCAAGCTTTTTAACAATATAATCGGGCGGGACGATAGAAGCTTGATTGCCTTAGACGGGGAGGGCATTGAATACAAAGTTTCGGCGCAAACATACAACTTCACCGATATGGATCCTGCTCATTGGGCATACGAAACATGTCTTAAAGCTACAAGCGCTTATAATGAAAACGGCTATGTAGATGTGGTAACGAGAACCGGAAATATTCGAAATATATTAGACAAATATAGTGACCAATTAAAATACTGATACAAGAACTATAAGAAGGGGCTGCTTTGTTACAGCCCCTATGAAAAATCCCATTTAGCAGCGTTTGCTGCGAATTGAACCGCCGTGTACCGAACGGTACGCACGGTGGTGTGAGAGGGGCGAAGCCTTATCGGTTAGCCTCTACTCGATTAAACAAATAATTATAACTGCACCAAAATATTAATAAATTGGTCCGTATTCCTTGCACGCTCTGTAATCGGTTGAAACATCGTCATCGCCTAAGCCGAAGCCAGCCCATGAGTGAGGTCTGAATATTTTGCCGCTATCCACATTATGAATTGCTACGGGAATTCTTAGCATTGATGCAAGGGTTATCAAATCTGCGCCAATGTGCCCGTGAACCGTTACACCGTGGTTTGCTCCCCAATTTGCCATAACGGAATACACATCGCGAAACGCGCCTTTTCCTGTTAGGATAGGTGCAAACCATGTTGTGGGCCAAGTTCTGTCTGTTCGTTTGTCTAATATATCGTGAATATCATCTTCAAGCACAACAGAATATCCTTGCGCAATTTGCATTGTAGGTCCAACGCCGTCAATTAAATTTATTCTGACCATTGTAAGCGGCATTTCGGCTAATGTTTTAAAATGAGATGAAAAACCGCCGCCCCTGAAATATTCATAATTTGCCCTGCACCAATCTGTGCTTTGCAGGCAAGCGTCGATATCCGATTGCTCCATTTTCCACCATTGCTTCATTGTTCCGTTTCCGTTTTCGTCTTTTGATGCGCCGGTGCAGTCAAGCGCTGTTGCTCCGGAGTTTATTAGGTGAATTATTCCCTTTTCGGCTTTGCCTTTAAGGTCTTTTCCCGTCACGCGCTTTACCGAATCGGGGCTCCAATATGTTCGCACATCGTGGAAACATGGGGCTTTTCCTGTGAGCATTTTTGTAAACAACATTGATATTCCGTTTAGCGTATCATTTTCCGTTGCAAACGCAAAAGGCTCTTTTTTGCCGTTCCAGTCAAAACTTGATGCCAAGATTGCCTCGGTAAAGTCTGCATTAGGCAGCCAATCTGTCCACATTCTTTGACCTTGAAAACCGCCTACAACAGCGTTTCTGCCAAGCGCTTCCTCGTTCCAGCCTATATCCCTTAGCTTTTCGTTACCTTTTAGTATATCTTTTACTATGATGGTGAACTTTGCAATAAACTCCCAGTCTTTATCCGCCGGAACGACCTTTGATTTTTCTATTATTTCAGGCAGCTTTTTACCTGCGTTAATGTCAAAGCCCTCCTTGCAGTTTTCATTTATCCACGACAGGGCTTTTTGATATTCGTTTTTGTCGTATATTTCAAGTGTGATTCGCCGAAGTATTTCGGTCAAATCAACCCATTCGGCACGAATCCCCAAATATTTTTGCATAAAGTCGGCATCGCAATATGAACCTGCTATTCCCATTGAAATGCTGCCCAGGTTTACATATGACTTATTTTTTATTTGACCGATTGCAATGCTGCCTCGCGCAAATCGTAATATTTTTTCTTTTACATCATCAGTAATCGTTAAATCATTGGCATCTTGAACATTTTGCCCATATATTGAAAATGCCGGCAACCCTCTTTGCGCATGCGCTGCCATAACAGCCGCCAAATATACTGCGCCGGGGCGCTCAGTTCCGTTAAAGCCCCACACAGCTTTTATTGTTGCTGGGTCTAAATCCATTGTTTCGCTGCCATAGCACCAGCATGGCGTTACAGACAGCGTTGCCACAACATTCTCTTTTGTAAATTCTTCCGCAACCTTTGCCGCTTCTGCGCCTCCGCCTATCGTTGTTGAGCCTATGACACATTTTACAGGAGCGCCGTCACTATAATGCAAATTACTTTCAATCAAATCTTTCGCGGCTTTTGCCATGTTCATTGTTTGTTCTTCCAGACTTTCGCGCACCCCGCCCCATCTGCCGTCAATTACCGGGCGTATGCCGATTTTAGGGTAGTTCATAATGTAACATCCTTTCTATGTATTTATTTTTATTTTTCGATTAAACCAATTTAATACTCTGATATAACCATCTGGTGACATTCAAGCCTTGGCACGGTGTATTTTACAACGCCATCCGCTTGTTCAAACGGTATCTTTTCATTTTGCGGCGCAAGATAAACATTTTTAATTTCTTTTGATGTTTTAACATTAACAGATATATCATAAAGAGGTATTATGTCTTCGATAACCTCAATGCCGTTGCCGCGCTTTACAGGCGACGCATAAAGCAAGTGGTTTACAAGCCTTTTTTTGTTTTTTTGTTCCATTAAAGTTGTTATTCCTTGTGCCGGCAAAGTTGTTTTAAGTGTTTTTTTATCGCCAAGCAGCTTGTCAAGCGCAAAGCATACTGTTTTTTTAAGTATCAAGCTGCCTTTTGTTTCATAATCTTCAAACACTTTCCATGCAATATAAATTCCATCCTTGCCCTCTGTCATGCCGGGACCGCCCGAAACTTCGCTGTTGGGCGTGTGTCTATGTGAGCAAAAATGCAAAAGTTCACGATTAAAATATGGATTTTCTCTTTTTCCAAGCTCCACCCCGTCTGTCAGCTTTATTTTTTCGCCATCACCGTAAAATATATAAGCTGCTTTTTCCATATCATCCATGTCAAAAAGAGGTCTGAAATAATCCGGCTTATATGGATTTTCACCGGCATATTCAGCGCCGAAATTAAACACGAAATCGGTTGCATCGGGATTCAACCCCGATTTGCCCGTTGCCAAAAGCTTTCCGCCCTTTGAAACGAAATCGGACAGCTTTTGTTTGAGAGGCTCGGAAATTAAAATTATATCGGGTAATATTATAACCTTATACTTTGAAAAATCTTCCTGCATATCTATTACATTAAAAAGATACTTTCCTTCAAGCAAAATTCTAACCGCACCCGGGTCATGCATGCCGATTTTTGCTTTTTGTTCTGTTGAATAAGATATGTTTACCGATTCAACAGACAACAGCCCTATATCTGCAACCGGGGTTACCTCATCCAGCCACTCTTCTTTTTCTTCCAATTCCTTGTAGCCCGCCCCAATCAACTTATATGTAGCCTCGTCCATTTCTCCGTTTGGCGCAAGCTGGTCGCCTATTGAGCATTTGGCGCCGTTTGCCGCACTTAGGGCAACTTCATATCGTATTGCATTTTTGTGTTTAAAGCCACCGAATTCACCCCATGATGTGTGGAATTTACCCGTCATGCCAAGAAAATCCATACCCAAAGTTTGAGCGTATCTTGCAGATAGGGGGAAATGGTCATACCCCCAACCGCCTGTTGGCAAGCTCTCCAACTCCAAATGGGTGTTCATTTGCGCCAAATCACGCCTGCCGCGAATTATATGACCGCCATTATGAAAAACAGGCAAACCTTTTTTTGTTTTATCAATTACCTCTCTAACTCTTTTGGTGTAATTTGCATACACCTTTTCGGCAAGCTTGTATACCTCATCCCCATCAAGCGGGTTTTTACCCTCATTTAAAAGGGTTGTCATACAGTTTTGACAGTAACAGGGATACACGCCTACAATGTCAAGAAATATACCATCGGCATCATAGTTTTTAACAACCTCATCAATTTGCAAAAGTAAGTAGTCAAGGTATGGCGAGTTAAAACAAAACCTATGGTATCCCGGAGTTATAAAATCCTTTGCCCATGTTGTGCTTTCGTCCTTGTTTCTTATAAGCCATTCGGGATGGCGGCGCGACATTTTTTCGTCAAGCCCTGCCGAAATGTAAACGGGCGCTTTTACTCCCATTTCGTGCGCCGCTTCAATTTGGGCTTTAAGTAGGTCGAATTTCAAATGAGGGTGTATCTCATTTGCTTTTGAAGGGTGATACGCCCATCCATGATGACATTTTGAAAAAACAGTTATGGAGTTGACATGCCCCGTTTGCAGCGCCTGTTGAAACTGCTTTTTTGAAAACTTTTCTCCTATCCCTTTAATTGCCTCCGATGTGTGAAAATCTAAATGCACCTGTCGAAAGTTCATAAAATCCTCCTTAAATTGCTTTTTTATTAGTCTAAATGAAAAACCTCTTCCATATTTGCCCACCACTCGCCCGGAGCTCGGGTTTCAAGGGGAAGTTGGCAAGGAATGCATTGCTCCCACCACTTTTTGTTTATTTCGTTTTCCGCCATCTTCTTCATGTCTTCATCAAAGTTACTGCCGTGGTATTCAAAATAAGCAAACAATGTTGAATCCTTAAGAAAAATCGAATAGTTTTTAATGTTGCATTCCGAAATAAGCTTTCTAATTTGCGGCCATACGGCAGCGTGCAACCTTTTGTACTCCTCAATCTTTTCCGGGCGCAAGCCGATAACCTGACCATATCGTTTCATCATAATTTTAAGCCCAACTTGGTAAAACACCAAATTGAACTCGTATAACACCTCCATTGTTAAAACAGCATTTTTAACCATGTTTATTTACGCTCATTATACCATAAATTTCGGATTTGCCGCCGTTGGCGTAAGGATATTTATGGTGAAATTCGCTTACGCTCATTATACCATAAAAACAAATAGTGTCAATACAAAACGGCTTTTAAACCTTCGTGTTTTATCCGTCGAAAAAATAAAAAAACTGCCAAATATCCGTTATGACACAATAAAAGCGGTCGCGCCATCTTTTGGAGCGCCGCCTTTATTTTTCTTATCTTTAATTGCCTAATCCTTTGAAAACTTTTGAAAGGCAGACTTTAAATATTCACAATGACAAACTTCATCATAAATAATTGTGATTGTAACATTAGGGCAGCCTTTACAACAAGATTCCGATTGCATTATCTTGCATATGAATTTATCTTTTATAAATTTATTTATACATTTTTCAATGCAGCAAATATTACTGCCCGAAAATATTTTCACCTTCATTAGAAACTCTCCTTTCGCCAAAACACCTTCAATCCAATTTAAAATAATGTGTGTCGGGGGTGTGTATTCTTGCCAAAAAACCACTATCAAACCATGGGAAGTATTTTTTAATATCCTTTATCGCATTTGAAAGTATTGTTAAATATAAAATATAAATATGAAAGATTGCGTCTTTGTTTTCAATTCGATAATACCAGCAAAGGTTAAACTCGTTTTGGCTTATTATGGTCAGCCCCGAAAAATGATAAAATATCAAAAGCTGGTTGTTCACAAATATATTATTTTCGTTTGCGGTAACGGTATAATCCGAAATGTTCCAAAGTGCAGCATTGGCGCCAAGTGAGTTAACCACATGAACTTTTTTAAATTCACTCGGCCAGTTTTCCACATACCTTTGGTCTCCAAAAATTTTGTTTTCCAAATCCTCTTTTATAGGGCAGTTTTCGATGCATTTGTCGCGCCATTGGCTTATGGCGAAATGAGCCGTTTTGTCGTTGCGGCACCCTACAAACCCTGTGTTATAGATGCCTGTAATTTTATAAAACTTCAAAAACATTTCAGAATTGCGATGATGAGTTAAATAAATTGAAGCATTAGGGCTTTCGTCAAATATAAGCATTGGGTCGTTGTAAAAGCAAAGGTCTGCATCCAAGTGTGCAAAATAAAGCGAATCGTTGTGATTTTGCATAACATAATATAAGAAAAAGGGCTTTAAAGTCCAACAATACGCATGAAAAACGCGGTTTCCCTTTGCTTTTAGCATTTTTTCGTCTTCCAACTCCTTAAGGTTGTAAATAATAATGTTTTTAAAGTTAATTGCTTTTAAAATTATATATGCTTCCTTGCTTGCACACAGGGCATATAGTTTATAATCATTGCAATGCATATCCAAGGAGGCATACATTGCAATGAATTTGAAAAGGTGGTCATTAGATACAATTGTTGTAAAGTGAAATTTATCCATTACGCTTAACCCTCACATTTCGATAAGCATTTTCAAGTCAATATCAAATATTTTCTTCAGCAGAAAGCAAACGCCGTCAACCAAATTATTGGCTTTATGAAAATCGCGCAATTCTCGGCAATGCTCTATCAAGCGAGGTATATTACTTGTAATATGCCCGCTCATTTGAATGGCGCTGTCAAAGCTTTGCTTAAAATACATTTTGCAAATTGTTTGGAGCAGCTCCAAAAAAAGCTTTACAAAGTCATTGTATTTTTTAAGGGGCAACACTTTTTCAATATCACCCATTATTAAGTTGATGCTATCCTCGCCAAACCCCAAGCAATCCCCCATGCACACTAATATAACATCTATATGGCAAATGTCGTTGAACTTATTGCATATATAATTTAGGTTTTCCGCCAAGTCTTTATAGTTAAAATATTTCGGGTGCTCCTGATGAACGCTTATAATATCCGGCGCCAAAACAAATTTGCTCCCCGATTTATAAAGCCGTATGCCAAGGTCGTAATCTTCATATCCGTATTTTACAATGTTAGCGTCAAACATGCCCACCTCAACAACTCGTTTTCTTTCAACGGAAAGGTTGTTCGTTATAAAAAAGCGCCATGGCATGCTGTAATTTAAAAGGTTGTTTCCTTCTTTGATGGCAATTGCTTTTAAGCTTTTGGTAAAATCGATTTCCAAATCAAAGGAGGAATGCTCAAATTTTCCGTTATTCACATCATCGTCCGAAATAAGCTGTGCCTTGTTTTTGTAATTATCATGGCGCTGTTTTTTTCTTAATTCGCTTATTTGGTCTGCGCTAAAATTATCGTAAAAATGGCTGTAAACCCTTTTCCAAAAGTTCCCACAAACAACCATATTCTTCTTGGTGTGCGCTGCAATGTGGCTTGCTACGAAGTTCTTAGCGGCAATCATGTCGCTATCGTGAAAAATCAGCAAATCCCCTGTGGCAGATAAAATTCCTTTGTTTCTGCCGTTTGCAATCCCTAAGTTTTTCTCTATTCGTATAAACTTATGCGGGTATTTTAACTTAGCGCCCTTTAGCATTTCCATCGTGTTATCGTCCGACCCATTGTCAATGACGATTATCTCAATGTCATCGTTTGGATAGTCTTGGCAGTTTAACGACAATAAATTTAACCGTAGCCGCTCTTTTGAATTATAAGATGGTATGATTATGCTTGCCTTCAAAACTATACACCGCCTTCGCCGTGCATCAAATCTTCTTTATTTGCAAAACCGTCAAAGTCTTTGTCTGCCTTGCATACCATATTTATTATTTTTTTCAAAATCTCTTTATATATTTGATAAAAGAAAGGGGTGTCCACCCTGCCGATTTCGTGTATTGTAATTATGGTGTCTTTATTTACAATTCTAAATCCGCTGAAATGATAACAAATCAATTCGTCGCCGTCTACCGTTATTTTGCCTTCTGTTAAGCAAAACTCATGCCCTAAGTTGTTCCAATGCCCAATATTTACCCCCGGCGTTTTTATTACTTCCGTGTTTTTAAACAGGGCGGGAATATCGTCTAAATATTTTTGGTCGCCAAACTGCCCTTCTTGCGGGGTGTTAATACATGAATTCAAACACTTTTCTTTCCACCACTTTATACAGGAACGGCCAATTTTATCATTTTTAAAGCTTATAAATCCTGAATTATACAACCCCATCAGCTCTTGCAGTTTTTGTATAATTTCTTTTTCCAAAAAAGGAATAACCAAGTTTCCTTTTGATAAAAGTATTGAGCTGTCTGGCTGGTTTAAAAATATTTTTTCCGGGTTGCGCCAAAAGAACAGGTCGGAATCAACATAGGTTATGCGCTCGATAAAATTGTTTTTCTTAATTAAATGGTATATAAAAAAAGGCTTTAAAGTCCAACAATATTCATTTAAGGCTCTTTCATTTTTAAGAGATAAAAGCCTTTTATCGTTGAAGGAGCATAAGTGTACAAGCCTAACATTGTTAAACTGTATTTTATTTAATAAATTAAAACTGTCATCGTCCACGCAAAGAACATATATTAAAAAGTTGTCCAACACTTCATGGACAGACATAACGAAAGCCACAAGCTGATACAATCTAAGCTTTGAAACAACTGTGCAAAACACATTGTTCATAACATCACAACCCCAATAATTTAATTATTTCTATACCAATTTACCGTTTTTTCGATGCCTTCTTTAATGTTGTGTTTTGGCAGCCAAGACAAAACTTTATGCGCTTTGGAAACATCAAGATATTGGTTTTCTATTTCGTTTGCGCCTTGGTTTAAAACAACGGGCTTTAAATTGCTTTTCATTATATCAAGAATTAAAGCCACCACTTCGTTTACCGATAAAGGCTGTTCGTTGCCAAAGTTAAACGCCTCGCCCGCAAGTTTTAATTCTTCCATTTTTTCCGCAAGGGTCATATATGCCTCAACGGCATCCTCAACATAAAAGTAATCTCTGATGAAGTTTCCGTTGCTCCGTATTATCGGTGCAATTTCATTTAAGACGCTCATAATTGTTCCGGGTATAATTCGGTTGTAATTTAAATCCCCGCCTCCGTATAAGTTGCCGCACCTTGTAATAGCCACGGGGAGGCTATATGTTGCAAAGTATGACTGGGCAAGCAGGTCGGCACAGCTTTTGGAAACATCATACGGGTGCTTTCCTTGCAATGGCATGTTCTCATTATATGGCAGCTGCATTTGTTCGCCATATGCCTTGTCGCTTGAGGCAACTATAATCCTTTTCACACGCGGATTTCTTCTGCACGCCTCTAATATATTCCATGTCCCCCCTATATTTGAGCCAAACGTAGATAGTGGGTTTTGGTTTGCCACCCCCACAATTGCCTGCGCTGCAACATGAAACACCGTATCGATTTCATATTCGGTTATTGCTCTTTCCATTGCGTTATAGTCAACCAAATCGCCATATACATAGTTTATCTTATTGCATTGGTTGCCTGCGTATAAATTTGATTTCGGTATTCCGTCACGCACTAAAACGGTTACATTTGCCCCAAGTTCTGCAAGTTTTTTGACCAAGTAACTGCCTAAAAACCCTGTTCCGCCTGTTACAAACACATTTTTATTTTTCCAAAACAAGTTCATGGTTTATCGCGCCTTTCGCAAATTTTCAATATCTTTACACCTTTTATTAAGCTCTAAAACATCGCTTTGGGTGTCGGCAGACGCCCAAAACCCGTCGTGTATATAAACAGCAAGCTCACCGTCTTGCACTAATTTTTTAATGGGTTCATCTTCAAACACGCAACCCTCATCCTCATTAAGGTAGTTAAAAACTTCAGGCTGAAGCACAAAAAAGCCGCCGTTTATAGTTCCAATATAGTCTTGCTTCTCGCCAAACGATGTGGCAATACCTTCATGGGCTTTCAAAATTCCGTATTGACTTTTTTTGTTTATTCCCGTAACGGTGGCAATCCTTTCTTTTTTGCTGTGAAATTCAATTAATTTATTTATATTAATGTCCGACAGCCCATCCCCGTAAGTCAACATAAATGGCTTATGTCCAATAACTTGCTGTGCTTTTTTTATTCTGCATCCGGTCATGGACTTGAGCCCGGTATCCAAAAATGTTATTTTAAAGCGGTCATTTGCACTATCCCACATTTCAATTTTGCCGGAGTCTGTTTCTAATGTGAAGTTATTTGTGTTTAGTTTATAGTTTAAAAAGTATTGCTTTATTTTTTCTCCTTTGTATCCCAACAGCAACACAAAATCATTAAATCCATACGAACTATATATTTTCATAATATGCCAAAGCATTGGTTTGCCGCAAATAGACACAAGCGGTTTTGGCACAGCATCTGTATATTCCCTCATTCTTTGCCCCATCCCACCGCATAGAATAACAACCTTCATTTTTTGTATCACCAATCCTTCCATATGCAAATGCTTTTACAGCTCCTCATAATTACTTTATGCCGCAATTAAAAAAACGTCACTTTTTATAAGGTTATGATAAAGTTTGCGTTAAAATAAAAACACCTACCGTTAAGCAGGTGAGAACATATCAATCAAAAAGATATATATTTTGAGAAAAACCGCCTAAAATCGAGCGGATGTTATGTTGTATCAATTGTTAGGGAAACAAGACTGATTTACATATTGAGAAGGCGTACAGCGCTTATGCTGTTTAAATAAACGGATGAAGGTATTGACATTGCTAAATCCGCATAGTTCTGCGGTTCGCATAACAGTTTCACCCTGACTTAAAAGCAGTTGCGATTTTTGAATTCGATATAAATTCAGGTAATATTTGAATGTCATGCCGGTTGCCATTTTAAAAATGCGCATAAATTGCGCCACGCTTAAATGGACATGGTCGGATGCGGATTTGAGCGTTATAGGCGTGTTATAATTATGGTCTATGTATTCAAATATCTTTACAATGGCATCTTTTTTGCGGTGGAATTTGCCCACTTGAACCGGGAGTTTGTCAATATTGCGCACCATCAACGCGTAAAACCTATATATTTCCGCCTTAACCGCATATTCAAACCCGTCTGCCCTGTTTTTCAACTCGTTTGACAGCAGCAGCATCAGATTAAGGATTTGCCGGTAGACATTATTTGAAGGACTTACAGGACCCGTAAAATGAAGCGCTTGGGCAGAACATAGGATATCCTCCGGGATAAACTGCATAACCTCCATTTTGCACTCCTCGTTCGGCATGGAATAGGTGGAGTGAATTTGGTTGCTCCATATAACGATGATGTCGTCGGGCGAAACGGTAAAAAAATTTTCGTCAATTTGCTGTCGTGCGCGACCCTTGGTCACATACAGCAACTCCACAGCATCATGCCAATGCGGATGTGCCGCAATCTGATTGCGCTCCCTGCCTTTAGAAATGAAGTTTTTAACAGGAATCCCGGGTATTTGAATTGATTCTTTATAGGCTTTCATGAAGCCCTCCCTAAATTGATTATTTTTGAATAAATAATGATGGTATATGAAGTTGTGCTAACCTTTTGGGTGCGCTATAATTATAGCATAAAACCAATGGGAAGTAAATGATATGGGGGGATTGTTAATGAAAAAATATTCGCTGGAAAATATTTTGCACATCACCAAAACAAGGAAAGCGGATTTTGACAACATTTTGTCGGTTCTGCATAAAAAAGCGCCTGCAAGGTCGACTTTATTCGAATTTTTTTTGAATGGGCCTTTGGAACAAAAACTTGCTCAATGGAAAGGCGCGCCGAAAACTGAGGAGGAGACCATGCATTGTAAAATCAAAGCCTTTGCAAATGCCGGCTATGATTACACAACCGTGCTTGCCAGTGATTTTCGTTTTAAACACAAAAATAACCGTCATGGGAAGGCAAGCATTTCAGCAAATGAGGGTTTTGAAATTTTCGACCGTCCCAGTTACGCCGCTTACAACTGGGAGGACCCACGAGAATTTTATACAAATCGGCTGGAGAGAATCGAAAAGTACCTTCCGTCAGGGATGAAGTTTATTGTCCATGGACCGAGCGGGGTGTTGGAAAACACCATAAGTTTAGTAGGGTTTGATAATTTATGCTATCTTTTGGCAGATGACCCAGAGCTAATTGAAATGGTTGTTGACCAAATAGGGCAGCGCCTATTGGATTACTACGAACAAATCATACATTATGACTGCGTGGGAGCTATTATTTCCAATGACGATTGGGGCTTTAATACTCAGACTATGCTCTCTACGGAGGACATGAAAAAATATATTTTTAAATGGCATAAAAAGATAACCCGGTTGGCGCATTCTGCCGGAAAGCCTGTTATTCTTCATTCCTGCGGAAACTTAGAAAAGGTTTGGGATGATATTATATACGATATGCAATATGATGCAAAGCATTCCTACGAAGACAATATTATGCCTGTTGAAAGGGTGTATGACGAATTAAAGGGAAAAATAGCGGTTTTGGGCGGAATAGATGTGGATTTTGTTTGCAGAGCGCCGAATGAGGATGTTTTTCAGCGCTGCTCGGCAATTCTTGAAAAAACGGGATGCAAGGGTTATGCCTTGGGAACGGGAAACAGCATTCCAACCTACCTGCCTGACGAAAAATATTTTGCCATGATTTCTGCCGCATTAATATAGCTTTATTTTGGGATGTGTGCCGCAAATTTTGAGACAAACGGGAAAACTTTACTTATAATAATGTAGTAAAATACTTGACAATTACAAAAATATTATGTACACTAAACATATTGGGAAAATATCAAAATTATCGAAATATAGCGGCGTAAAGCTAAGGGAACACTTGTTGACGGTGGTTGTCCGAATGTATTTTGGTAATTTTTTTATTCTTATGATATATTGCGCAAAGCTGCGGCGGGTTTGGTGGAGGCCCCGATTGTTTTATATTTGAAGGCAAACAGGAGGCATCTGTATGATTGGAATAATATTTATCGGAGACATTACATTGTGCCCGTTTTTGTGTAAATATACTGATGAATTAAAAAAAAGGGACATCAAATATGAAATTGTGCATTGGAATAAATCAGGCGAAGTCCTTGATGTATCCAATGCAATTACATTGAATAAACCATCAATTAACCATAGAAGCCCGTTTTTAAAAATAAAGGATTTTTTTATTTTCAGAAAATTTGCGAAAAAAGCGATTAAAGAACGAAATTATAACAAATTGATTATTTTTACGACAATGACGGCTATTGTTCTTTACGATGTTTTATTGTCGAAAAAATATAAAAAAAATTATATTTTCGATTATAGGGATGTAAGCTACGAGTACATACCGCCGTTTTCATATCTTCTAAAGGGGGTTATCAAAAACTCATCGTTTACATCTATCTCGTCAAAAGGGTTTTTAAATGTTTTGCCGAAAAACTATCCGTACATTATGGCGCATAATATAAACCTTGGCGACTTGGCTTATAAGAAAGATGAACTAATAAAAAACAACAAGCTGCCCATAAGGGTAAGCTACATCGGTCACTTACGAATAGGCAGATATTTATTTGATTTAATTGACCTTTTTAAAAATGATAAGCGGTTTACCTTAAAGATTATTGGCGGAGGGGATAACTATAAAGCCCTGTTGGAATATGCCAAAGGGCTTGACAATATAAGGCTTACAGGTCGTTATAAAAACAAGGAAAGAATAAATTTTTTGGAAGAAACGGATATTTTGTGTTACAATTATCCAACCTCTTTTTTAAATCAAAACGCGCTTGCCAACAAATTTTATGACGCGTTGATATTTAAAAAGCCGTTGTGGGGGAATTTAGAAACTTTCTCCGGCAAATTAATAGCAAAAGAAGGTGTTGGCGTAAGCCTTTTAAACGATGACAAGGATTTGTTAAATAAAATTTTTGATTATTACAAAAAATTTAACCCGCTTGAATTTTGCGACAATGCAAACACTTTAATTTCAGAAATTTTAAAGGAAGAAGAGGAGTATAACGCCAAAATTGGAGAGTGGTTAACATCAAAAAAATTGTAATAGTAAATAATAATATGCAAATTGGCGGGATTCAAAAATCCTTGCTAAATATGTTAACTGCAATAAGCCCCAAATATGACATTACTTTGTTTTTGTTTTCAAAACACGGAGAACTCTTGGGGGCGGTTCCGGAAAATATAAAAATAACGGAAGGCGGTTTTTTGCTGTCTTTGTTAGGTATATCTCAAAAGGAGGCAGCTCAAAGGGGCAAAATGGCTTTGCTTACAAGAGGACTGTTTGTAACCTTTTCTAAGCTGTTTAATAACTTTGCTCCCATTAACTTTATTATGCTTTTATCAAGAAAATTAAAAGGATTTGACATTGCCATTTCGTATATGCAAAATTCGAGTTCAAAAATTTTTTACGGCGGTGCAAATGATTTTGTTTTGAAAAACATTTCAGCGCCTGAAAAAATGGCATTTATACATTGCGATTTTGCTAACTATGAGGGCAATAATGCGCATAATAAAAAGCTCTACCGGCAGTTTGATAAGGTTATATGTGTTTCAAAGTCGTGTGCAAACATTTTTGCAAAAGAAGTTAACATTTCACTTGAAAAGGTTGATTTTGTTCCGAATTTTCAAAATATAGATGAAATTATAAAAAAATCTAATGTTGATACCGTTAATTATGATAAAGATTTTTTTAATATTATTACTGTATCGCGCCTTGGCGAAGAAAAGGGTTTTATACGGGCCATTCGTGTCGTTGAGGCTTTATATAACGAAGGGCACAAGCTAAAATGGCACATTGTGGGCGATGGCGCAATGTCAAACAGGTTAAAGGAATACATAAAGAAAAACCGCTTAAAAAAAGTAGTTTTTCTTTATGGGGAACAAAAAAATCCATACCGTTTTATGAAAAATGCGGATTTGTTTTTACTTCCTTCATTTCATGAGGCGGCGCCAATGGTCTATGGTGAAGCGTGGATTTTAGGGCTGCCCGTACTTACAACCGATACATCATCTGCCAACGAAATTGTAAAAGAAAATTCAATAGGCGTGGTTTGCCAAAATAGTGAAGAAGGCATTTTAAATGCGCTTAGAGATATTTTAATAAACGGAATCTCTATTTCGCCCGCAAAGGCAAATAACCGCAAGGCTATGGAAAAAATAAGTTTATTATTAGGTGGAGACTAAATTGGAAATGCTTAATGTTGCGGTAAAAAAAGAGAAAATTAGTTTGGATTGCGTTTTGGCATCCGTTTATTTTATCTGCATGCCGCTTCAAATAATAACCTTATTTGCAGGGGTTTCCGTTTTGAAGGCTGTTATGTTCATTTTAGCGCCAATTATGATTATAACGCTGTTCTTCGGTGAGAAAAAGATTACATTTAACAGCGTACACCTTTTTTTGGCGCTTTATTTAACCTACACCCTTGCAAGCTTATATTTGGCAAGGGATACCGCAACTTTTGATTACCTAAGGGCGATGTTTGAAAATTCCATAGTTATTTTTCTTGTAAGCATAAGGATATATAATCAGCGTGAGAAAAAAATTATTGAATATTCATGGATTGTTGTGGGTGTTATATGCATTCTTATTGGATTTTTCAGTACTGTCGAAATGAGCGACGAAGAAAGAATCGCCATTATCTTTTTTGGAAGCTATGAAGACCCTAATCAATTTTGCGCGTATCTAATTTTGCCGATTTTGTATGCAATGAAAAAGATAACATCTAAAACAGCTTTGAAACCGCTATATGTTGCTTATATATTAACAATGATTTATATTGCTTTTAAGACAGGTTCAAGAGGCGGTTTAGTTGCAATTATTGTTCCCATGGCGGTGTTAGCTATATTGTTATCAAAAGGCTTTGCAAACAAAGTTAGAATGATTGTTTCAGCCCTCTTGGTGGCTGTATTTGCAATTTATGTTTTGTTTCCAATGTTGCCTGAAAGTGTGCAAGGGCGGTTTAATATTGAAAGAATACAAGAAGATAGAGGAAGCGGCAGAGTTGGGTTGTGGGAAACAACATACCAATCGATTATTTCCGATTCAAAGAGCATGATTTTTGGCAAAGGTATAAACTCTACGGAAGAAATACTTTTGGGCGCCGGATTTTCCAATACAGTTGCGCATAATCATTGGTTGCAAATTTGGTCAGACCAAGGGATTATTGCTGTGTTTTTATACTTATTTATTTTAATGGCGGGTATTTTTAGAACATATAAAAAAAATGTAGTGGTTATGGCAGCGATTTGGGGTATGATTGCCCTTTCCATGTCACTGTCGCTCAATACATTTAAACCATTTTTAAATGTAATATTAATGAGCGCCATGAATTTTGAGGGGGAGCTTACATATGACAGTTAGCGTTGTTGTTCCTGTATATGATACCGAAAAATATTTAAAAAGGTGCTTAGACAGCATTGTTAACCAAACATTTAAAGAAATTGAGCTTATTATTATAAATGATGGTTCTCCTGACAACAGTCGAAAAATAATATTAGAATATGTGGAAAATAGCCCTGATATTGTTTTTATAGACATCGAAAACAAAGGGGTTTCAAATGCACGAAATTTAGGGCTCGAAAGAGCAACCGGCGAATATATTATTTTTGTTGATAGTGACGATTATTTAGACATAACGGCAATTGAGAAACTTTACAATGCCATTACATATTACAATGCCGACTTGGCAGTTTGTAATTTTGCAAAGGTATACGATGACCATATAGAAGAAAAATATCTTCAAATGCCAAATAAAAAGGTAATCAATTACAAGGAAGATGGAGATGAATTTATAAAACAAACACTAAGTTTCCGATGCTCTCTTGCCATTTGCGTTTTTAATAAATTGTTCCCCACCAAGCTTTTAAGAAACTCGGGCTTGATTTTTGAAGAGCGATGCGACATTTACGCTGAGGATGCTTTTTTTTACAGCAAGCTTTCTTCGTTTATCAAGCGGGTGTGCATCGTAGATGAGCCGCTTTATCTGTATTATCAGCGTGATGATTCTGCAACAAACGCCTATAAACCGGACTTTGTGCATCGCGTAATTGGGTTTTTAGATGGGTTGGAAGCATATTATGACGGCAAGCATACCGGCTCGTTAAATGAAAGGGCTTTTATATTTTTACCTGAGGTATTAGCAAATGAATCCCTTTTGGAGGACGACTATAAGAAATTTAAAGAAGACATATCAAACAAAGCGCTTAGAAAATGGATAAGCAATGTAAGTTTAAAAAAATACAGTTTTAAAAACAAATTGTTGTATTTCCTTTACAAGACAAAACAATACCGATTATTATACATTGTTTTCAATAAGTTTAAAAAAAGGAGAAAAAAGAATGATAAAGCAACTTCTTAATAGAAAAAGGTTTATTATTGCTTTTACTGTTTTATTTGTTTGCGTTTCCGCGGGTGTAAATTTTTTAGCCAAATACAACAGGCAAACAATGATACTAACATTAAGCTATGAAGGGACAAATAGGGGATTGAACCCTGATGGAACTCGTTTTGTTATTTCCGAAATCAAATCAGAATCCATTTTAGACGATGCGCTAAAACATGCAAATTTAAATAACTATACGGTGAGCGACATAAAGGATAGAATTGATATTTATCCTATTATTTCATCTGCATCACTTCAAAATGTTAGGATAAAAGTTGCAGAAGGGGCTGATTATGCGCATATTCCAAACGAATTTAGAATATCGTATAGCCAAAAAAACAAGTTTGAAAAAAATCATACAGTAAACCTTTTAGAGGCGTTGGCAAAAGCATATAAAGACAACTTTATAAATAAATATGTTGCATCTAATGATTGCCTTTTGCCAGAAAGCTATAACAACAGCGATTATGAATTTGTAGAAATAGCGGATTTATATGCAGGCAAAATCAATTCTATGATTGCTTATTTGCAAAAAAATAATTCCGAGGCCGGCGCTTTCCGAGCCCAATCAAATAGCCGCACCTTTGGGGATGTTATCATGCCGCTTCAGAATTTGCGCAATGTAGATGTTGAAAAATACAAATCATTTATTATTAAATCCGGGCTTGCTAAAGATAAGGATGCCTATACAAACAAATTAAGATACACCGTTGATATTCAAAGCTACGACTATGAGAAGGCATATAACAGCGCGAAGTTTACAGAAAATGCAATAACGAAATACGACCCTAACATCACAGGCATTATGTTTATCCCATCGCTCGATAACATAGATGGGTTTTATATGAACAGAACAAAAACAGGTATAGATTATTTAGCAACCGATGCGTATAAAAGAGGCACAACGGCAGGCAGTATAAAAGCAAGTTTAGATTATAAAAAATATCTGATTGGCGAATTTGAAAGCAAAGACAATTCGGTTGAAGAACACCAAAGGCTTTCTGAAATTGCGCATGAAATGCTTAGTACCATTGATTCTAAGATGTACGAAATATCCGGGTTAGCCATTGAAACAGATGAGGAATACCTGCAAACCAAAACAGGTAACTATATTCAATTTCAGCTGCCTTCCAATAGGTTTATAGGGTATTTTAGCATTCGCAAAATAATATCCTCGGGAATGACCGGCTTGATTCTTTCCTTTTTGTATGTTATAGCAATTGCATACATTCGCAGTGAAGTTCAACCGTCAACCAGAAGAAGGCGTGCAATTTCTAAAAGTAAAACAAGTATGGAGGTAGCTGGGAAATGAAAATTACCTTTTTTGATGTTTTAGGCTATTTGTTAAAGTGGAAATACTTAATTATTGCAATTACTGTTGTTGTTCTTGTTTTTAGTTATTTATATATTGAACACAGGCAGCATTACAGCGCCGAGGTTATTATAAAATATACCGATTCTACTGCCGCAGAGGGTAAAACGCCAAACGGCGCTAAACTTGATGTGTATGAAATTATATCGCCCGACATTGTTTTGAAGGCGCTTGATAAAATGAAAGCGAAATTGCCGGTAGAATCCGTTCGCTCATCCATCTCTATCACTCCTATTATTCCTTTATCAGAGATAGAGCTTCAAAAAGCTAAAACTAAATTAGGTGAGGAATACGCTTACCATCCAATAATATATAGTGTGAGGTATACGCTTAGTAAATCTGTAAATAAATATGGCGACTATTGCAGGGATATATTAGACAATATTATAGACGAATATATGATATATTTTAGTGAAACATATTTAAACCAAACAAGGATATCCGAACTTGAAACAGGTACAGACATTGCTAAAAACGACTATATAGAAATTGCGGAAATTATGGATGATAATTTAAAAGATATTATAGCCTTTTTGGATAGCAGGCAATCAAACACGCCAAACTTCCGCTCGCCAACCACGGGGCTTAGTTTTTCTGATGTTTTGTTTAGATATAATACGATAAGAACTATGGATATGCCCACCGTGTTTAGCGACATTTTAAATGGAAGGGCAACACTAAATAAAGAGGTTCTTATTAAAAAATACACCGGCAGAAAGGATAATAATATATTATCCGCAAATAAAAATCATGAACAATCAAACTTATCTTTTGGTCTTATGGAGCAGTATGTAGAGGGTAATAAGAATGTTCCGAACTCATACAACACCAGCAGGAACTCCGGAAACGACGATAAAATTGCAACTATTGACGATGTTGTTGCCGGAAGATATTACAACCGGGAAAAAGCAACATACGACATTTTGGTGGAGCATTATACAAATGATGGCGTTGCTGCTATAATGGATAATATAGATGCAAACTATTGCAACAACATTATAAATATATTCTCCACAGAGCCAAGCGAAGATGTTAATGCGGAAAAGCTTGGGAGGAAGGTTGAATCGAACTTAGAAAAGGTTTCTTTGAAATTGAATGAGCAGTACCCCATCCTCGATTCAACCATTAATGATTTTAACAGGTATATGGCTGCCCAAAATATTGCTTGTTTAACAGGCGTTAATGTTTTTGCAACAATTCCAACTAAGTTATATATGCTCATTTCACTTATAATAGCTTTTGCCCTTGGAGCCATTTTGGCAATAGCAATTGAAATTTTGGCAGGGCTTAAAAAAAGGCTATGAAAGGTGATTTAGATTGAATATACTTTTAGAAGGATGGTTTGACCGTAACTTCGGTGATGATATTATGATGAGAATTGTGATGAATGATTTAAGCCATCATAATTTCTTTGCAGACCAAAAAAGAGAAGAGCTGCTTATTCCCTTTATGGGCGAAAAAAATTTTTACAAGCTAAAGGACGACACCAAAATAGACAGAACATTGGTGGTGATAGGCTCGGGGTTTATGGCAAAAGGCAAAATAGATACAATACTCCTGTTTGTTTCGTTGCTTTTTAGCCTGGTTGATAAAAGCAAAGCGCGCAAAGCGCATAAGGCAACGATTGGTTGCAACATAGGGCCGTATTATAATAAAATTGCAAAGCAATTAATAAAATGGAGATTAAATCAAAGCAAATTAATTACCGTGCGGGATAAAACATCGTTTGACTTTTTAAAGAAAAACTGTAAAAATATAAAATCCTACTATTATCCGGATATTGCATTTTCTTTGCCTAACAAATGGATACCGGATGTAAAAAGCGAAGGCTGCCTCGGGGTGTCCGCATATAGGCGATTGGATGCAAATAACAACGCTTATTACCGCAAGACGGCTGAAATCTGCGACCATTATATTAATGCCACGGGCAAGAAGGTTTTGCTGTTTGCTTTTGATGTGGAAAATGAAAACGATATTATTTCCGCTTTTACCATTCGCGAATTATGTGAGTTTAAAGAGAATATTGAGATAATTTTACATACTGACAATGGTGAAAATATTATTAAAAACCTTAAAAGATGTGACAAGATAATATCAGTCAGATTTCATATGGCGGTTATGGCAATACGGCTTGGTATTCCGCTTGTACCTATTATTTATTCTAAAAAAACGGATAATATGCTTGATGATTTAGGTTATGACCGGCTTAGATTTTACATAGACAGCTTTAATGTGGAAGAAGTAATAAGCGCTATTAATGATGCCACGGTATTCCCCCTTGATAATCAAATATGTGAAGATTCAAAAAAACATTCATCCACATTTGAAAGGGAGATGTTATTATGAAATTATCAATTATAGTGCCTGTTTATAATGGCGAAAAGACAATAGAAAGGTGCATTGATAGCATCGCAAGGCAAAGCTTCAAAGAGTTTGAACTAATCATTATAAATGACGGTTCTACTGACAGCACGCACAGTATTCTTGAGGATTTCTGCAAAAGGGACGAAAGAATCAAAGTTGTAAAAACGGAAAATTTCGGTCAAGGCAGCGCAAGAAACACGGGAATAAAAATGGCAACGGGCGCTTATGTCGGTTTTGTTGACAGCGATGATGAAATACATTGCCAAATGTATGAGATTATGCTTGAAAAGATAGGTGACGCTGATGTATGTCAGTGCAATATTATAAACGCCTACCCTAACGGAGCGCGAAAGGTGCAATTATCGAATTATCAGGGAACTGTCGAGGTCTTGGACCGCCGACGGTATTTTGATGATTATTTATTTAGAACAATACACAGCATTGAAAGTTGCAATAAGCTAATCAAAAAAGATTTTTTAATCGAAAATGGTATCTGGTTCGGTGATAACAAAGAGGTCTACTCGGAAGACTTACTTTTAAACATAAACATTGCCAAAAACCTCAAAAAAATAGTTTTTGTGAAAGAGCCGCTTTATTGCTATTATCAAAATACAAACAGCCATTCAAAAAAACATACCATAGAAAAGGTTCGGAAATTGTGTGTTCTTTTTGAGAAGGTATATGAAGAACAATATAAATATGAGATATCAAAGATAGCAGTTTTAAATATTATGCTTAACTTATCTTGCTTGGAGCATGATTATAGCGAAATTACGAAAAGAAAAGATGTTAGAAAATACATTTGGAATTCATTTTTGTCTATGAAAAAGCTAAAGCATAAAATAATTATGCTAATGCTTTTGATTGCGCCAAAGCTTGTAATCACCACTTATTACAGGCAGTGGCGATAAGCAAAATGGTTTTTTAAAAAACAAGGAATTATTAAAAAGGTTGGGACCCAAACCGCTTATATTGTTATTTTTCAATCCTAATAATAATTTTACTTAGGCTAAATAAGGAGACTTGTAAATGAAATTTCTTAAAAAGGTAATGCTTGTTTTTAGCGCCGTATTGTTATTGGCAATCGCCATAAGCGCCTATATTATAGCGGAAAATTATTCTGTTACATCGGCGCATTATGACATTTACTCAAATAAAAACAAGCGAGATTTTAATGACTTTAAAATAGCTGTTATTACTGATTTTCATAATAGCACTAATTATAATATGATTAAAAAAAACATCCAAAAAGAAAAGCCCAATATTATTGTGATAGTTGGCGATACAATTAATATGCATGATGAAAGTTTTGAAAATGCCAAAAGTCTAATAAAAGGTATAAATCACCTTGCGCCAACATATTTAACATCCGGAAACCATGAAATTGTATCGATAAAAACCAAAGAGTTTTTAGAGTTTGCAGAACAAAACAATGTGAGCGTTATAAATGACAAAATCGAAAAAATATTTTACAAAAATAGCTATTTTAACTTGATTGGTTACGGCGATATTGTGTATGACGACCCTAATATGCGGTTTAATGTTTTGGAGGACGATTTAAAAAAATTGCATGACAAAGTTGAAGATAAGGAAGCGTTTAATGTATTATTGTTCCACCGCGGAAACTTCGGAGATGTAGTTGCCAAATATCCATTTGATTTGATAATATCAGGGCATATCCATGGCGGTCAAATAAATTTGCCTTATGTAAAAGATTATATTTTAAAAAATCGATTTGACAGCATCAAATTTTGCAAAGGCTTTTATCGCATAGGAGATTCACAGTTGGTAATTAGCGGAGGGCTTGAACGCAACCTCCAAAAACCAAGAGTTTTCAACCCGCCAGAAATTGTATATGTCCGGCTGAAAAGCTTAAAATAAAGGGGGCTTTGATTATAAAAATTAAAAAGTACATAGGAATAATTGCTTATCATTTATTGGCAAGACATCTGCCTCACTCTTATGCCAAAGTATCTCTTTTTTCCAGACGGATAAGAGCTTTTTGCGGGAAACTAATCCTTAGCAAATGCGGAAAGAACGTCAATATTGACAGGGGCGCAATATTTTCTTCAAGGGTTGAAATAGGCGATAATTCGGGAATCGGCATCAATTGCAGGATTGATGGAAAGGTAACTATCGGCAATAATGTAATGATGGCTCCCGAGTGTATAATACATACCATAAATCACAATTTTCAAAGAACAGACATTCCCATGAATATGCAAGGTAATAGTGATGAAAAACCTGTGGTTATCGGCGATGATGTGTGGATTGGAAGCAGGGTTATCATACTTCCAAATGTAAAGATTGGCAGCGGCGCCATATTGGCAGCAGGTGCAATTGTCACAAAGGATGTTCCGGAATATGCAATAGTGGGGGGCAATCCTGCGAAAATTATAAAATATAGAGATTGAGTCTGCAAAGTTTTTTCACAGACAATATGCTGAATGCAACTGAACATCGCTACGCGCATTTTTGCTTTTCGGGCACGGCACAAACAAGAGCAACGGCGGAGGAGGAAATAAATATATATAAAATCCGTCCCGAAAGCTATGAAATGGAATGAAGCGTTAACATGCAAAATTTGACATTTAGCCTATCCCGTTCAAGGTGTTTTATGATTAATATTAACGGCATGCAAAAACAACAGGAAGCATATGAAATTTTGAGTTGGGGTAACAAAAATCGCCCACAGTACAAACTGTGAGCGATATAAACGGACAATGTCCGTGGTACCGGTGGTCGGACTTGAACCGACATGGGGTTGCCCCCGACGGATTTTGAATCCGTTGCGTCTGCCAATTTCACCACACCGGCAAAAAAGTGTACTAATTGATTATAATACATTAATCAAAAAAAAGCAACACCTTTTTCTTGTTTTTTTCGCATACGAATTTAACTTTAAATAACGGCATGTTTTTTTGTGCAGCAGCATTGGCAACCGCCTTAGCGGTATTTCTTAGATGTCACGGGCGTTTCGTCAAAAGCGCTCGGGGATACCCCTCGGATTCAGACACCGTTTCTATTTGAAAGCCCACCTTTTTATAAAAAGAAATAAGTTCGGGTATATTTATTGCGGTATGCAAGAATAGCTTTTGTATTCCCAAAGACTTTAATTCAATATCAACCGCTTGCATTAGTTTTTTGCCAACACCTATGTTTCGATACTCTAAAAGTACGCCGAACCGACTTAAATATGCGGTTTTATTGTCGGAATTTATCTCGATTCGCAGGCTGCCTATTACCTTTTTGTCAAGCAATGCGCAATAAACTTTTTTGTTTTTGATGTCTGCCGCAACATCTTCATATGTTTCGTTTAACGCCTCGACTGTCTTGATTTCTGCGGCGTGGACATACCATAAAAAAGCCTCTTTTATAACCTTTGCAATTTGTTTCGCATCTTCTGTGGTTGCAAGCCTTATTTGCACTTCCTTCATTTAGGTTCACCGCACATTAAGGTTGCCAAAACAGCTTTTTGAACATGCAAACGGTTTTCCGCTTGGTCAAATACTGCCGAAAAAGGCGAATCTATAATATCAGCCGTCATTTCAAATCCTCTATACGCAGGGAGGCAGTGCAAGAATATGGCGTCAGGCTGTGCATATGAAAAAAGTTTTTTATTCACCTGATACGGCATAAAAGTTTTTATTCTTTCTTCTTTTTCGCTTTCTTGACCCATGCTTACCCATGTGTCGGTGTATATCGCATCTGCGCCGAATACAGCTTTTTGAGGGTCGTTTGTAACCTCAATTTTGCCGCCTGTTTCGGAAGCATCATGCTTTGCCTGCTCTATTATGCTTTCGTTGCACTCGTATCCTTTTGGATTTGCGACCGAAAAGACCATACCTGCTTTGGCGCATCCTTCGGCAAGGGAATGAGCAACATTGTTTCCATCCCCCACATACGCAAGCTTTTTGCCTTTTAGCGCGCCGATATGTTCATAAATTGTCAGCAAGTCGGCAAGCGCTTGGCAGGGGTGATGCTCGTCCGTCAAGCCGTTTATAACAGGTATGTTGCCGAAGACTGCCAAATCTTCAACATCGCTTTGCTTGTATGTGCGTATCATGATGCCGTCTAAGTAGCGTGACAGCACATTTGCCGTGTCATACACCGATTCCCCCCTGCCAAGCTGGATGTCTGACGCGCTTAAAAACATGGGATATCCGCCAAGCTGATACATCCCCGTTTCAAAAGACACCCGTGTTCTGGTTGATGATTTATTAAATATCATGCCTAATGTTTTCCCGGCAAGCAATGGGTGCGGCGTTTTTTCTTTGTTTTGCTTTTTTAATTTTTGCGAAAAGTCCAAAAGATATAAAAATTCGTCTGCCGTTAAATCTGAAATTTTAAGTAAATGTTTCAATTAAAGCACCTCCGCCAATGCGTTTATAAAGCCGTCAATATCCGATTTTGTTATGATTAGCGGCGGTAAAATTCTAAGCGTATTATCCACAGCGCCGCATAAATATTTTTTTTCAAACATTTTTTTCATAATTGGTGCGGCGGGCGAATAAAGCTCAACGCCAATCATCAGCCCTTTTCCGCGAACCTCTTTAATTTTGTCGACGCAAACCGTTTTTAACCTATCAACAAAATAACAACCCATTTCAAAACTGTTTTCTACAAGCGATGCACATTCAATTTCTTCAATCACCGCAAGGGCGGCGGCGCAAGCAAGCGGATTTCCGCCAAAGGTGCTACCGTGGTCACCCGGTGCAAACACGCTGCAAAAATCCTTGGCGCATATTGCCCCAACAGGCATACCGCCCCCCAAAGCTTTTGCAAGGGTAAAAATATCCGGTGTAATGTCAAAATGCTGATATCCAAACATTTTGCCCGTCCTGCCCATTCCGGTTTGCACTTCGTCAAAAATCAAAAGGATTCCATTTTTGTCGCAAAGCTCCCGCACCGCCGACATATATTCATCCGACAGCGGAAAAACCCCTTTTTCGCCTTGTATTACCTCAAGCATAACCGCACAGGTTTTTTCGTTTATTTGCTTGCCCAACTCATCTATGTCGTTTGGTGCAACATATTTAAATTTCGTCATCAGCGGCTTGTATGGGGTATGAAATTTTTGCTGACCGGTTGCCGCAAGGGTTGCCAAAGTGCGCCCATGAAACGAGCCGTTTAAAGTGATAACTTCATTTTTAAACCCCTCGCCCTTATTATAAAAATAAAGGCGTGCAAGCTTTATAGCAGCTTCATTAGCCTCGGCGCCGCTGTTTGAAAAAAACACCTTATCCGCACATGAAAGTTCAACCAGTTTTTGTGCAAGCAACGCCTGTTTTTCGATATAATACAGGTTCGAGGTGTGAATTAGCTTATCTATTTGCGCGTGCATTGCATTTTTGATGGTTTTATTACAATGCCCCAACGCATTTACCGCTATTCCTCCCATAAAATCAGCATACCTAACGCCATCGTTTGTGAATAAATAAATGCCTTCTCCCCGCTCAAAAGACACCGGCATTCTTTTGCCAAATGTGTTCATATGGTATTTTTCGTCAAGAGCAATAACCTTTTCAAGATTCATAAATACACCACTTTTCATTAAACTTAAAATCATTATACACCCATTTGCATAAATATGCAATACTCATTTAATATTTAATTGACACAAAGCATATTTAATGTTAAAATCAATTGCAAAGGACGGTATTTTAATGTTTGATTCATTTCACCCGGCATCGG
The DNA here is from genome assembly GCA_023228885.1 of Bacillota bacterium. Taxonomy (GTDB): domain Bacteria; phylum Bacillota; class Clostridia; order Monoglobales; family Firm-18; genus JAAZFB01. The sequence continues at coordinate 28,869 of JALOAJ010000004.1, forward strand.
TTTTTTTGTTTATAACTTTAGCCACAACTTCGGCTCTTTTATTCGCCCATCCGGCATTTTTAATTGTAACTTTGGTTGCGGCAATGTGTTGCGCTTTTTTGTGCAAAGGCTTTAGCGGGGTTAAGTTTGGGCTTGGCATTGCGTTGCCGGCTGTGTTGGTTTTCGCGGTTGTTAATCCGCTTATAAACCATAGGGGCAGCACAATTTTGTTTTACATAAAATATAACGCGGTCACCCTTGAGTCTATTATGGCAGGGCTATGTTCAGGCGTGCTGTTTGCGTCCGTTATGCTGTGGTTTGCGGGCTTTTCCAAAGAGCTTACATCGGAGCGGCTGCTGTTTTTGTTTGATAAAATCTCGCCCTCTGTTGCACTTGTGATTTCTATGTCTATACGGCTTGTGCCTCGGCTGAAAACTCAAATAATTGATATTTCCAACGCACAAAAGACAATAGGCAGGGACATTTCGTCGGGAAAACTTGTTCGGCGCAGTAAAAACGGGCTTAAAATATTATCTGCCCTCATTTCGTGGGCTCTCGAAAATTCAATAGAAACTGCCGACTCGATGAATGCGCGGGGATACGGAAAAAGGGGCAGAAGTTCTTTCCATCTCTTTAGCTTTAAAAAGAGGGATTTTTCTTTTATTGCCGTTTTAATTTTATCTTTTGCCGCATTATTGGTTTTTTACGCGAAGGGGTTTGCTTATTTTGAATTTTTTCCAACCATACAAATGACGGCTGTTTTAAATGTCTTGCCGGCGGTTATAATATATGCGTTTTTTTGTTTTGCACCACTAATTTTTAATGCGGCGGAGTTGATATATTGGAAACTTTCGAAATAAATAATTTTTCGTTTTCATACCCGATGTCTAAAAAACGGTCATTAAAAAATATAAATTTAAATATAAAGAATGGCGAATTTATTTTAATATGCGGTCAATCGGGGAGCGGCAAAACAACGCTGCTAAAAAATATGAAAAACGAGCTTGCGCCCCATGGTAAAAAAGAGGGCGAAATACTGTATAATAAGAAAAAGCTAAGCGACGCTAATTCGTTTGAAATTGGCTTTGTTATGCAAAACCCGGAAAATCAAATTGTGACGGACACGGTATGGCACGAACTTGCGTTCGGGCTTGAAAATATGGGGCTTTCGTCAAATATAATACGGCGGCGTGTTGCGGAAATATCAAGTTTTTTGGGAATAGCCGACTGGTTTAGGCTAAGCACAAACACCCTTTCGGGCGGGCAAAAACAAAAACTGTGCCTTGCTTCCGTTATGGTTATGCAGCCGAAAGTTTTAATTTTGGACGAGCCCCTTTCGCAGCTTGACCCTATTGCGGCAACGGAATTTATCGAAACGCTCAAAAAAATTAACAATGAATTGGGAATGACGATAATAATCAGCGAACATCGGTTGGAAGACCTATTTGCCGTTGCCGATAAAGTGGTTGTGATGGACAACGGCAGCATTATTTTAAATGAACGCCCGCGTGATGTATCCCTTTGCCATCCCATTGCGGCGGGGTTTCCTGCGGCGATGAGAATATACACCGAACTGGGCTTTTTAGGGCAAAGTCCCATAACCGTTAAAGAAGGCAGGCGTTTTATTGACGCTAATTTTGATACGCTTCCAAACATAGAAAAAGAAACAAAGGTTTTTAATGACATTTCGGTAAAAATGAAAAATGTGTGGTTTAAATACGGCAGGGAGTTGCCGGATGTGCTAAAAGGAGTTAACCTTACCGCCCATCATGGAGAAATTTTGTGCATTGTAGGCGCAAACGCAACGGGAAAATCCACCGCATTGTCGGTTTTGTCGGGGGTTTACAAGCCGCACAAAGGGCAGATTGAATTGTTGGGCAAAAGACTGAGGCTTTACAACCCGAACGAACTTTACGGCGGGGTGATATCGCTGTTGCCCCAATCACCCCAAACACTTTTTGTGCATGATTCCGTTGAGGCGGAGTTATATGAAATGTCAAATGACATTTCCCAAGCTGTTTCGCTTTTGGAAATAGAGCCGCTGCTTAAATCAAACCCTTTTGATATAAGCTGCGGGGAGCAGCAAAAGGTTGCTTTTGCAAAAATTCTTTTAAAAAACCCGCAAATAATTTTGCTTGACGAGCCGACCAAAGGGCTTGACTCTGTTTTTAAAGCACAGCTTGCCAAGATATTAAACACCCTATCTAATCAGGGCAAAACTATAATTATTGCAACGCATGATTTGGAATTTGCCGCAAGCTATGCGCATCGTTGCGCTATGTTTTTTGATGGTGTTGTTATTTCACATGACAGGACAAGCCTTTTTCTTAGCGAAAACAATTATTATACTACCGCCGCAAACAGAATTGTAAGGCATAAAAACCCTTATGCAATAACCGTGGAGGATGTGATTTCCCTTTGCAAAAAAAGCTGATTTTTGCACTTATTTTAATTTTTATACCGATTTTGCTTGTTTTTGGTGTGCTTTATAAAATAAACTTTGGCATAGTAAGCACAGTTGTAATAATGCTTTCAATGCTGCCCTTTTTTATGCAGTTTGAAAACAAAAAACCAAAAGCGCGCGATATAGTGCCGATTGCGGTTATGGCGGCGGTTGCGGTTGCAAGCCGTCTTGCATTTGCGTTTATACCGCAATTTAAGCCCATTATAGCGGTGGTTATCGTCACTGCGGTAGTTTTCGGCGCGGAATCGGGTTTTTTATGCGGCACCGTTTCAATGCTTGTTTCAAATTTCTTTTTCGGGCATGGTCCATACACGCCTTGGCAGATGTTTTTTTGCGGCATTATAGGTTTTATGGCAGGTTTTTTGGCAAGCAAAGGGCTTTTAAAAAACCGTATTTTGCTTAGCCTTTTTGGCTTTGCCGCTGGTTTTGTATTTGGCGCGGCAGTGGATATTTTCACGGTAATTGCATACACCCCTCAAATAAGTGTTGCAACCGTTTTGGGTATATATATTGCCGGCTTTTGGTTTAATGTGGTGTTGGCTGCAGCAACAGCGTTTTTCTTGTATGTTGCAGGCATTCCGATAATAAAAAAACTAAAAAGAGTGCAACTAAAATACGGAATAAACGAAAAATAAAGCTGTTGGAAATTAAACCCCAACAGCTTTATTCAAGTGTGTAAGCTTGTAAGACAAGGTATTGTTAGCTAACCTTAAATTTCATCAACTCGTCGTATAAATCCTGAGCATCATCGCTATGTATTGTCAACACAATCGGTTTTGACAGGTCAAGGGAGAAAATCCCCATAATTGATTTTGCATCAACAACATATCTGCCTGATGTTAAATCAACATCATGCTCATATTTGCCTACAATATTGACGAAGTTTTTAACATCATTTATGGAATTTAGCATAATGTTAAAAGATTTCATTGTAAAACCCCCTAAATTAATTATAGTCTTTACCACTTATATAGTATCCGATTTTTACGCCGATGTCAATTTTTATATTGCGGTTTTTTAAAAAATTTGCTATAATCGTTGTTAGTAACAAAAACGGAGTGCATTTTTTATGAAAACTGTTAAGTTCTATACATTAGGCTGTAAAGTCAATTTATACGAGACGGAGGCAATTAAAAACCTGTTCAAAAATGAAGGTTTTTTGCCGACTGATTCAGAGGTGGCGGATATCTATGTTATAAACACCTGCACAGTAACGGCAGCGGGTGATAAAAAATCGCGCCAAATAATTCATCGTGCAAAAAGAAATAACCCTGACGGTATTGTTGCCGTTATTGGCTGTTATGCCCAAGTTTCGGCAGATGAAATACAAAAGATATCGGATGTTGATATAATAGTCGGCACGGCGGAAAAATCAAAGGTTGTGGATTTCGTAAAACAATTTTGCGGAGAAAAAATCAACGCTTTGCATGAGTTGGATGATGTCCGATTTGAGGAGATGTCGTCAGGAATGCAACAGCGCACCCGTGCAATGCTTAAAATTCAAGATGGGTGCGAAAATTTTTGCAGCTATTGCATAATTCCGTATGCAAGAGGTCGGCTGCGCTCAAGAAGCATAAAATCATCCGTTCTTGAAGCCGAATCACTTGCGGCAAAAGGCTTTACTGAGGTTGTGCTGGTTGGAATTCATCTCTCGTCATACGGCAAAAGAAATAATTTGTCGCTTATTGATGTGATAAAGGAAATATGCAATGTAGAAGGCATTATAAGGGTGCGCATCGGCTCGCTTGAGCCAAAAATAATAACTAAGTCTTTTGTGCGTGAGCTTTCCGCTTTGAAAAAGGTGTGCCCGTCATTTCACATTTCGATGCAAAGCGGCTGTGACGAAACGCTAAAACGAATGAACAGAAAATATACCGTCGCGGAATATTTAAACGCGCTTGCGCTTTTGCGCGAATATTTCCCCAACTGTGCAGTTTCAACCGATGTTATGGTTGGGTTCCCGGGCGAGAGCGATATTGAGTTTGAAAAAACAATTGAAACAATAAACAAGGCGCAATTTTCACAAATGCATGTATTTGCATATTCAAGGCGTAAGGGAACGCCGGCGGATACAATGAAAAATCAAATAGACGATGCAACAAAAGCAAAGCGCTCAAAAGAACTTATCGCCCTTGGTGAAAGTTTAAGAAAAAATTACCTTGAAAAATTCATCGGTAAAAGGCTTACCGTTTTATTTGAAACAACAACGCAAGGTTTTACCGATAATTATATTCGTGTGGTCACAAAGGAAAAGGCTCCTATCGGCAGCTACCAAGATGTTATTATAGAAACATGCAATAACAACACCTGCATCGGTAAAATAGCAGAAGAAAAAAACCGGTAAATTATTTTGTTTTATCGGCTTTTTTTATTTTTTGGGATTTATGCGCTTTTATAAGAACAGATGCAACGACTATTGCATAAGCCGCCACCGCGCCAAAAATAACTATCAAAAAAAGTTTAACATACCGCAACGAAACGAACCATAAAATGCTGCCGAACAAAAACTTGATTTTGCTTGCCGCAACATCGCCCTCCGCCAAAAGCTGCGCTTCGCCGACAGGGTAACCATTGTATGTATAAACAACGCTTCCGACAGCATCGCCTTCTTTTAGCGGCGCAACAATAGATTCGGGCACATTTTTAATTTGCTCAACATTTGAAACATCGTCATCGTTTTTCACATAGCATTGCACCGTTTTTTCGGCAAGAAGAAGGGTTCGCCCCTCGCCCTTCGCATTTTTTACTTTTATTTCCGATACAATATCATTTTGCCGCAAAACTGTTTTTAAAACAAAATTGTTAAAACCATATTCAAAGATGTTTTTTGCGTCAATGAAGGAATAATTCACGCTTTCATCTTGCACCGAGCCAAGCACAACGCATATAAAGCGGGAGTTGCCTTTTACAGCGGTGCAAGCGACGCCGCTGCCGCCAAAGGTAGATGCCGACGCTTTCCCGCCTTTTGCGTAATTGTATAAATATCGCAGGCTGTAATAACCATTTGAAAGGCTGTTGCTTGTCCAAAAAGTTCGTTCTTTGCTTTTGCTGGTGGCAGGGATGGTGGTATATGCCTTGTCCACAATGTCCCTTAAAAACGGAATGGAATAAATCTTTTTATATATTAGAAGCATATCCCTTACGGTTGTATAGTTCATCTCGCTGTGTTCGCCCGTTGGGTTGGCAAAGTTAGTTCCAAAAAGGTTCAATTTTACCGCCTGCTCGTTCATTATATCGACAAAAGCCTCCGGCGTTTCGGCGCAATGCAAGGAAAGTGCAATTGCGGCATCGTTGTATGAGCCTATAATAATTGCTTTTAGTAAATCGCCTGCCGATATTCCCTCGCCCGGTTTTAAATTCATAGTTTGGTCAAACGGGCTTATGTAGTTTTTAATATCTTCCGAAATTATTACCGTATCTTCTTCATTGCAGCGTCCATAAGCGACAAGAGCCGTCATAAGCTTTGTTAAGTTGGCAGGATACATTTTTTTATCGGCGTTTTTTTCAAAAAGGATTTGGTCGCCGTTTAGCGTTGCAAGTATTGCGCTTTGCGCCTTAATTTCAGGCGTAGCATGCACAAGCATTTCGCTTGTGGCAACGGCAAAAAACAAATATGCAATTAAAACCCTAAACTTAATATTCATGCTACTGACCCTCCTTTGTGTATATTATAACAATAAATACGAATAAATACAATGGAGTTCTAAAAAATATACAATTCGTTGACAAACAAATTGCGCAAGAGTATAATTAAGGTATCTTTCTACATTTTTTGCTTAAAAACATTGGAGGCGCTTATGAAAAAAGCAATTGTTTTTTTATTGATTTTTATGATATGCGGCGCTGTCGGCTGCACCGAAAAAACTGCGGATATTAACGATGCAAAGCCTGTTATTGCAGTTACCATTGCCCCGCAAAAGGCTTTTGTGTCGGCAGTTTGCGGCGAGCTTGTTGAGGTTATAACGGTTGTGCCGCCCGGTTACAGCCCGGAAAATTATGAACCTACGCCATCACAGCAAAAGGCTCTTTCCAAGGCGATGTTATATTTTTCAATAGGCGTAAACGCGGAGCAGGCGATATTACCTGCCCTGGAGGGTATAAAGGTTGTTTCGTTACACAACAAGGTTGCGGAAGTTTTGCCTGACATCACATTTGAGGACGGCGGCAGAGACCCGCACATATGGCTTTCTTTAAAAAGGACGGCAATTATGACGGAGGTTATACAACATGAAATAAGCCTGATAGACGGCGCGAACAAAGGAATTTATCAAAAAAACGCAGAGCAATTTATAGAAGAATTGCGTGCCATGGATAAGAAACTGACCGACACGCTAAGCGGCGTTAAAAATAAAAGTTTTATTTCGTATCACCCCGCTTTTGGGTACTTTGCAGACGATTATTCGCTTAAAATGTATACCCTTGAAAAAGATGGCAAGGAAGCTACAATGAAGCATCTGCAACAAATGGTTGACTTTGCAAAACAGCAAAATATAAAGGTGATTTTTTATCAAAAGGAAATAGACAGCTCTCAATCAAAGGCATTCGCCCGGGAGATTGGCGGCAAAACTATTCAGCTTGAGCCGCTTTCGGAAAATTATATTGAAAACATGAGCAAAATGTCTGAAATTATGGCAGAGGTAATGCAATGAGCAAAAAAGCGATAGATATTAAAAATTTAAATGTGCGTTACGGGCAAAATACAGCGCTCTCAGATATCAACCTTACGGTAGAGGAAGGGGATTTTCTTGGTATAATCGGTCCGAACGGCGGGGGGAAATCTACCTTATTAAAGGCGATGTTGGGGCTTGTTAATATAAGCGGCGGCGAGATAACGGTGTATGGCAAGCCGCGCAACGCGCGAAAAGCGAAAATCGGATATGTTCCTCAATTTGCAATGATGGACAAGCATTTTCCCATAACTGTTTTTGAAGTTGTTTTAACTGGCAGGCTATGCGGCAAGCTCGCGCCTTTTTATGGGTATTCAAAGGCAGACCTTAAAATAGCGGACGATGTAATCGAAAGGATTGGCATATCACACCTTTCCAAGCGCAGAATTTCACAGCTTTCAGGGGGCGAATTTCAAAAAATGCTGATTGCAAGGGCGCTTGCGCAGCAACCAAAAGTTTTATTGCTTGATGAACCCACGGCAAGCGTTGACACATCATCTCGTCGGCAAATTTCCGCTCTTTTAGATGAAATAAGCAACACTATGACGATAATTTTTGTAACGCATGACCTTTTGGCTGTTTCCTCACATGTAAAATCACTGGCATGCCTTAACACGACATTGGTGTATCATGGAGAACCGCAGCTTACCGAGCAGGTTGTGGATAGCTTATACGACTGCCCGGTGGACTTAATAGCACATGGAGTGCCGCATAGGGTGTTAGGCGAGCATAAGGGGGGGCGTTAAATGCAGTTATTAAAAGCGATAACACAATATCAATTTTTACAGAATGCTTTTGCCGCTTGCATTATGGCAAGCGTTGTTTGCGGCATTATAGGGGTGATTACAACCGAAAAAAAGCTTATAATGCTTAGCGGCGGCATTGCGCATACCTCGTATGGCGGCATTGGTTTGGGATATTTGCTTGGTTTTGAACCGATACTTGGGGCGCTGTTGTTTTCCGTTTCGGCTGCAATCGGAATTGGTTATATAAACAGAAAAGGGTATCAGCGTTCTGAAATTTTAATAAGCCTGTTTTGGTCGGTGGGAATGGCGCTCGGCATATTATTTGTTGCGCTTGCGCCGGGCTATCCGCCCGAGCTTTCAACATATCTTTTTGGCAATATACTATCCGTCACAAAAATTGACCTTTACTTAATGGCGGCATTGTCTTTTGCGGTTGTTGCAATTGTTGCAATATTTTTCAACCATTGGAAAGCATATTTGTTTGATGCGGAGTTTGCCGAAATTCTTGGCATTAAAACATCGGTTTTGGAATATTTGATTTTAATTTTAATTGCACTTTCAATTGTTGTTTTGATTAAGGCGGTCGGTATTATTCTTGTTCTTGCGCTGCTTACAGCGCCTGCTGCCTTTTCTGCACTTTTAACGCATAGGTTTGCGTTGCGAATGTTGTATGCAATAATATTCGGCAGTATCTTTTGCGTATCAGGGCTTTTTATATCGTACTATGCCAACATTGCGTCCGGCGCTTCAATAGTGTTGCTGTCGTCTTTATGTTTTGCTGTTGCATATGCGATAAACCAAATTTCGCTTGGCAAATAAAAAATAAATCGGTATATATTATAAAATTTTGTCAACCATATTGTTGCGGGGTGATGTTGTGCTTGCAACAAAGTGTGATAAAGTGTTTATCGTCAATTCCGACGATACGGATATTATGCGCAGTTTGAGCTGCAAAGAGGCATATGTTATAACATATGGGCTTTGCAATAAAGCAACATTGACTGCATCGAGCATCGGGCAGCATCATATTGTGCTGTGCCTCCAGCGCGCTATCACAACGCTTGAGGGAAAAACCATTGAACCGCAGGAATTTACAATCAGCCTTTCAAGGGAATTTAACCCGGAAACAGTAATGCTAATAGCTGCCGTTTGTCTTACAAGCGGTGTGTCTGCAAGCGCTTTGTCCAAATTTATGTTCTAATTTACCAACTTTGTGAATAGTTATAAATTAAAACATATGATGGGGTGCTAAATAATCGGTGGTGCAAAATCTGCACCCTTGATTATCTGACAACCCCGTAAATGAAACGGGGAGTGACTTGCATTGCAAAGCTTGCAAATAAACAACAGCGTTGTGTTAGTCGGAAAAACAAGCAGTGAACTTAAATTAAGCCATAGGGTGCCGGGAAAAAACATTTATGCTTTTACCCTTAGCGTGCCCAGAATATCAGGTGTTTTGGATAAAATAATTATCACCGCACCGCAAGACATTGCTATTTGCGAGAACTACAAAATAAGTGACACCGTGAGTGTTACAGGTCAATTTCGTTCGTATAATAATAATTCCGGCGTTGGAAATAAGCTGGCATTATCGGTGTTTGCAAAAAAAATCGATTCGGTTAAAATGATGGCTGACGATGTTGAATACATAAACGAAATAATTTTATTCGGCTATATATGCAGGGAACCGATATATCGAACAACCCCTTTTGGGCGTGAAATAACCGACCTTTTAATTGCAGTAAATAGGGCATATAACAAATCGGATTACATACCATGCATAGCATGGGGAAAAAATGCAAAGTATGCAAAGATGTTAAGCATTGGGGACAAGGTTAACATAAAGGGCAGAATTCAAAGCCGCGAGTACCAAAAGAAAATAAACGATAGCGAATTTATAACCAAAACCGCGTTCGAAGTTTCAATATCAAACATTACATAAAAAGGCATTGTATTTTAAAAAAATTCCAGTATATAAATCTTTAGTTAGTCAAAACTATTATTGCAATAGTTAAATAACTAATTAAAGGAGATGTAATAATGCCGAATAACAGTAATCAAATGATCGTTCCCGAGGCAAGGGAAGCTATGAACAAATTTAAAATGGAATCCGCCGCTGAAGTTGGCGTAACCATCAAAGAAGGATATAATGGAGACTTAACATCAAGGCAAGCCGGTTCGGTTGGCGGTCAAATGGTTAATATAATATGTCCCGAACGAAATATGAAATTTAAGCGGGAGTATCGTTGGGTAAAAGGGCATGCGAGGGAGTTTACATATAAGGTTTACATAACAGCGTGAAAAACCGCAAAAATCATTGCACGGTTATAGATTATTAAAAATAATGTTAAAGTTGCGGACAAAAGCACCCATTTTCAATAAAGGGTGCTTTTGCGGCAAAACGCACTTTTTGCTTGTTTTGGGGTATAAAAACATGTATAAAGCGGCTAAAAGATGCACAAATTAATAAAAAAGTTAAAATACTATTGCTTTTTTGTTAAATGTGTTGTATATTAGTTATGGTAATATATATACAAAAATGCAAATGTTTCTTTATGTAATTGCAACAAAAATTATTGGGGGTAATTTTATGAACGGTATATCACTGGCATCGGCAATAAGTTATTTCATACAAATCGTTTTTATACTGCTTGGCTTATACTACTTTTTCATTTCATTGTTTAGCTTTATTCCCCGAAAAGAAGGCGATGTTGATGATACAAGGTTCAGAAAATATGCGCTTTTGGTAGCGGCGCATAATGAACGGCTTGTTATTGAAAATATGATTGAAAGCTTGAAAAAGCTTGATTACCCCAAAGAAAAATACGAAATATTTGTTATAGCTGATAATTGCACCGATGATACCGCGCGGATTGCTACTGCATCCGGAGCAACGGTGCTTGAGCGGTTTAACACAAACCAACGCGGCAAGGGCTACGCGCTTGAGTGGATGTTTGAAAAGCTTTATAAAATGGATAAACAGTTTGATTCGGTTGTAATTTTCGATGCCGACAATATTGTTGATAAAGATTTTTTAAAAAGTATAAATAAGCAGCATTTAAAGGGTTCAAAGGTTGTGCAAGGGTATATTGACAGCAAAAACCCCAATGATTCTTGGATAACATATTCATACGCCATATCCTTTTGGTCAATTAACAAACTGTTTCAACAGTCAAGAGCAAATTTGAATTTGGGTTGCCAGCTTTGCGGCACAGGCTTTTCGGTTGATATTGATGTTCTAAAAGAAATCGGCTGGGGGGCGACATGCTTAACCGAAGACATGGAATTTACCATGAAATTATCGCTAAACGATATTAAGGTGGGTTGGGCAAACGATGCAATCGTGTATGACGAAAAACCCCTTACATTATCGCAATCGTGGAAACAGCGCACTCGTTGGATGCAAGGTCATGCGGACGTTGCTTGCCGATTTGTAAATAAGCTTGTGAAGAAATCATTTAAAGAGCGAAAGCTTGCGCCGTTTGATTGCGCGCTTTATCTTTTACAGCCGCTTAGAATAATCACAATGGGCGCAATAACCATTATGGCATGGATACAAACGGCGTACCCGGACAGCAACCTGGTGCTTTGGGGGCTTATACCCCGCGGAGTGTGGAATGTGGTTGTGTTAGCACAGTTTGCATGGACTCCTTTGGTGTTAATGGTTGAAAAAAAGGCATCAAAAAGAACTGTTTGGGGTTACATTTCATATATAGTATATACATTAACATGGGTGCCGATTGCGGTTACCGGTATAATAAATAAAAATAAAAAAGAATGGTTCCACACCAAGCATACAAGAAAAATAAGCATAAACGAAATTCAATAATTTTGTTTAAAAGCACGCTAAATTTCTGATAGCATTAAAAGGAGATGGCGACTTGCAGCGCACTATATTACATGTTGATGTAAACAGCGCTTTTTTATCATGGGAGGCAGCAAGGCGTGTGGCAGCGGGAGAAAAGGATATTAGGCTTATTCCCTCTGCAATCGGAGGCAGCGGAAATAAGCGTGGCAGCGTGATTTTGGCAAAGTCTGTTCTTGCCAAAAGATTTGGCATAAAGACGGGCGAACCGGTTTTGATGGCGCTTAGAAAATGCCCCAAACTTTATCTTGCAAAACCAAATTTCAAGCTATACAGTCAATCTTCCAAAGCCTTTATGTCTGTGTGTCTTAAATATTCGGCAGCGGTGGAGCAGTATTCCATTGATGAATGTTTTATAGATGTAACCAATGCAAGCCGAATTTATCAAAGCCCCTTTTCTATGGCGGAGAAGATAAAAAAAGATATCAATGATTCATTGGGTATTACGGTGAACATAGGCATAGGTCCAAATAAACTGCTTGCAAAAATGGCAAGCGGGTTTGAAGGTCCTAACAAAATTCATACACTTTTTTTAGAAGAAATATCAGAAAAACTTTGGCCCCTGCCTGTAAGGGCCTTGTTTTCCGTTGGGCGTGCAACGGCGCAGCGGCTTGAAAAAGCTTTTATACGCACTATTGGCGAGTTGGCCCATACCCCGCTTTGTAGAGTTCAAAAGTTGACGGGAGAAAAATCCGGGTTGCAAATTCATAACTTTGCCAACGGAATTGATGATGAACCTGTTTTAACAAAGCCTAAAGATGCCAAAGGATACAGCATTTCCACAACATTGCAAAAGGATGTTGTTTCGGCAGAAACGGCATATGAGGTTTTACTGGTTTTGGCAGACTCTGTAACAATGCGCATGCGCGCAGATTCTGCAAAGGCGTTTTGCGTTTCCGTCACCATTCGCGATAATAATTTTGTTGACAAATCCCGGCAGCAAAAGCTGCCCGAGCCAACGGATATTACCGCGGAAGTATATAGCATTTCAAAACAGCTTTTTTCAAAGTTGTGGGATAAAAAAACAGCGCTGCGGTTGCTTGGCATTTCCCTTTTTGATATAACGAAGCAAGAGAGCGCGCAGCAATCATTTTTCAATGATGGGCAAAAGCAAAAGCTAAGAGAACTGGACAAAACAATAGATGATATAAGAAGTAAATTCGGCGCGGATGTAATTGCGAGGGGGTCGTTGTTGCAATCAAAAGAGGACGCTGAAGGTTAAAAATGTTGCTGTATTGGGAATTTAATACACATATAAAATGTGAGGGGAGAAAATAAAATGAATGAGCAAAAAATGTCCAAAACCATCACCTGGGTAGCTGTAATAATATCAATAGGTCTGATTATTTCCGCAACATCTGCATCATATTTATTTTTCAAAGGCAGAACGGCGGAGACAGGCGTAATTTCGGTAGTCGGTTCCGCCAAACAGGAAATAAAATCAGATTTTGCCGTGTGGCGCTGCCAATACTCTGCTCAAATGCACACTTTGCCCGAGGCGTTTGCAAAGTTAAAGGACGACCAAAAAACGGTTAAGGAATACCTGATTTCCAAAGATATTGATGAAAAGGATTTAAGCGTCTTGGCGGTTGAAACGCAAATCATATATGTGCGGGATAACCATGGGATGCCGACAAGTGAAATTGAAAGTTACAGGCTTTGGCAGGCAATCGAAATTAAAAGCAATGATGTTGACAAAATAGACGCAATATCAAAAGAGGCAACCGAACTTATTGACAAGGGAGTGCTTATGGTATCACAGCAGCCGCAGTTCTATTACACTAAAATTGCAGATTTAAAAATTGAAATGGTTGCGCTTGCAACAAAAGACGCAATGGAGAGGGCGCAAAAGATTGCGGAAAACTCCAACGCAAAAATTGCCGGCATGATAAATTCAAACATGGGGGTTTTTCAAATTAGGGCGCTTTATTCAGATGAAATATCCGATTATGGCATCAATGACACAACCTCAATACATAAAGAGATTATGTCTGTTATGAACTGCAGATTTAAAGCAAAATAATGTACGGACGAAGGGTTATATTTATCTAAACTATAAATCGGGGTTTGCCTTATGTTGGCAAACCCCGAGCGCCAATATTTTTGGTTTATTATTTATTGGCATTGCTTTTTAATAAATCCCTAATTTCAGCCAAAATATCTTTTTCCGTTACGGTTGGCTTTTCTTCCGTTTCTTCTTTTACGCTTTTTGATAGTGGCGATTTCATCCTATTGATTAGCTTTATAGCAAAAAAGATTGATACCGCTATAATGAAAAAATCCACTACATTTTGAATAAAAAGACCGTACAAAATTGCGGCTTCGGGTTTTATAACTTTATCGCCTTCCGTAATTGCAGCGCTAAGCACCCATTTTAGTTGCTTAAAGTCGGTTCCGGATGTTAAAAAACCAAAAAGCGGCATTATAATATCGTTCACAACAGAAGTTACAATTTTTCCGAACGCCCCACCTATTATAACGCCGATTGCCATGTCTAAAACATTGCCTTTAAACGCAAAACCTTTGAAGTCTTTCCACATTATAATTCACCCCACTTTTATTTAGTATACGGATTTATATGCACCATACATTGCTTTACCCCAAGCTTGCAGGAATGTACTTGGCTGCTGACCGCATCGGCTATGTTATGCGCCTTTTCGACTGAAATTTCTTTGTCAACAGCTATATCAACATCAACGCAAAGCAAGCTGCCGTGAAGGCGGGTTCGAAGCTCGTCTATTCGTTGCACTCCGTCTACCGATGTAATTACATCAAAAATTTCTTTTTGAATTTCAGCGTCAGCAGCATGGTCGGTAACCTCTTTTATTGCGGTTATGATAATTTTCAAGCCGACTTTTGCGATAAGCAACGCAATGGCTATTGACGCGATAGGGTCAACTATCCTCGCTCCAAGCATCGCCCCCCCAATGCCTATAAGGCTGCCAACCGATGCAATGGCATCCGAACGATAATTCCATGCATTTGCCAAAAGCACGGAACTGTTGGTTTTGTCTGCTATCTTTTTAGAATGTCTAAATAAAAACTCTTTTGCCAATATGGAAATCAGCGCAACAAACAATGCAATTGCCCTTGGCGGTTGCACTTGTTCGCCTGATAAAATGCTTTTTATACTTAAAACGCCCTTAACCCCAATTCCTATTGCGGCTGCAAGCAGAACCGATGAAAGGAAAATCGAAGCGATGCTTTCCAGTTTTTCGTGCCCGTATTGATGGTTGTCGTCACTTTTTTTCTCGCTTATATTAACCCCTATAATAACAATCACCGTCAAAAAAACATCCGCAAGCGAATCAACGCCATCAGAAATTAACGCCTGACTGAATGCAAAAAAACCTGTTATAAGTTTGATTGCAGATAAAAAGGTGTTTGTGATAATCGATATAACCGAAATGGTGTTTATTTCTTTACTCCGCTCGTTCTTTTGCATACGACCTTCCTTTATAACTGTAATATCCTTATAAAATTATAACCGAGTTGAAGATAAAAGTCAATGAAAACACTTTTTTTGAACACCAACCGGGTAATTGTGCTTGACATTGATGATGAAAAATAATAGAATATATATCATAAATAAGCGAGGTTTTAAAACTATGTTGTTTCGGCAAACGCCGGGCAGCAACCGCTTAGCTTTACATTATGCTTCCAAGGTTGTGATTTGATGGACAAATTAGGGTTAAATGAAATTAGGGAAAGGTTTTTATCATTTTATGAAAGCAAGGGTCATTTACGGTTACCAAGTTTTTCTTTGATTCCGCAAAATGATAATTCCTTATTGCTTATAAATGCGGGAATGGCGCCGCTTAAACCATATTTCACCGGCAAGGAGCAGCCGCCGTCTAAGCGTGTTACCACTTGCCAGCGGTGCATAAGAACCCCCGATATTGAGCGTGTTGGCAAAACATCACGCCACGGAACATATTTTGAAATGCTTGGGAATTTCAGCTTCGGCGATTATTTTAAAACCGAGGCAATAAAATGGGCATGGGAGTTTATGACGGATGAAATGAAACTTCCGCCAAGCAAGCTGTGGATTAGCGTCTACGAACAAGATGACGAGGCGGCGCAAATATGGCAGAAGGTTGCGGGAATTTCGCCTGACCGTATAGTTAGGCTTGGCAAGGAAGATAATTTTTGGGAAATAGGCACAGGCCCATGCGGCCCGTGCTCTGAAATACATTATGACAGAGGAGAGCAATTCGGCTGCGGTAAGCCGGATTGTGCCGTCGGCTGTGATTGTGACAGGTATGTTGAAATTTGGAACCTTGTTTTTACTCAATACGATAAAGACGAGCAAGGCAACTATAATAAGTTAAAATTCCCCAACATTGACACCGGAATGGGCTTGGAGCGGCTTGCCGCCGTCATGCAAGGGGTAAACAACCTTTTTGAGGTTGATACGGTGCAAAATATAATGCGGCATGCAAGTAAAATTGCCAATGTTGTTTACGGTGACAGCGAAAAAAGCGATGTATCGCTACGGGTTATTACCGACCATATACGAGGAACTGTTTTTATGGTCAGCGATGGTATTATGCCTTCAAACGAAGGGCGCGGATATGTGCTTCGCAGGCTGATAAGGCGCGCTTCCCGTCATGGAAAGTTATTGGGGATTAAAAGCGTTTTTTTGCACGAGCTTGCCGACACCGTTATAAATGAAAATGTTAAAGCATATCCTGAACTGGAAGAAAAAAGAGAGTATATAAAAAGCAGAATATTGGCAGAGGAAGAAAGCTTTGAAAAAACGATAGGTCAAGGCTTAATGATTTTGAATGATTTAATTGATGAAATAAAGCGAAGCGGCGGCAAGACTTTATCCGGAGAAAACGCCTTTAAGCTTTACGACACATACGGTTTTCCCATTGATTTAACCCTCGAAATATTACAGGAAAACAAAATAGAGGCAGACCTTTACCGGTTTGATTTGCTTATGCAAAAACAAAAACAGCGTGCAAGGGATGCGCGCGGCTCCAACGACGGTGCAGGCTGGGATGAGGTATATAATCAGTTTGGAGATGCGCCGACGGAGTTTATAGGGTATGATAATTCCAAATCTGACGCTAAAGTTTTTGCCATGGTAAAAGATGGCGATGAGGTACAAAAAGCTTGTGAAAACGAGTCTGTAACAATTTTGCTTGATAAAACCGTTTTCTATGGTGAAAGCGGCGGGCAGGCAGGCGACAGCGGTATATTGAAAAATAAAAATGCGAGGATATCGGTGATTGATGCAAAAAAACTTGCAAACGGGCAAATTTTGCATATTGCAAAGGTAGAAAACGGTTGTATTTCGCAAGGTGACGATATAATTGTCGAAATAGACGAACAAAAGCGGCGCAACACATCAAAAAACCACAGCGCAACGCATTTGTTGCATCGCGCGCTAAAAAAGGTTTTGGGAGAGCATGTGAGCCAAAGCGGCTCGTTCGTAAACGACAGCTATTTGCGGTTTGACTTTACGCATTTTTCCGCGTTATCAGATGACGAGCTTGCAAAGGTTGAAGATGAGGTAAACAACGCAATCATGGATTCGCTTAGCGTAAATATTTCCTACACCTCGTTGGATGAGGCAAAGAAAGAAGGGATAGTTGCCCTTTTTGGAGAAAAATACGGTCAGCAGGTTCGGGTTGTGAAAATGGGAGATTATTCAGCCGAACTATGCGGCGGCTGCCATGTGGGGAACACTTCCGAGATAGGTGTGTTCAAAATAATGCGTGAAGGCGCCGTAGCCTCCGGGATACGCCGTATAGAGGCAATAACGGGCATGGCTGTTATGCAAAATATTTGTGAAAAAGATATGCAGCTAAAACAAGCGGCTGCGTTGCTTAAAACATCGCCTGCCGAGGTAGTTCCAAAGACAGAGATGCTTTTGGCAGAGCTAAAAGCGGCGGGACGGCAAATAGAAATGTTAAAAGGGAAGCTTGCTGCATCTTCAGTTGATGATTTTTTGAAAAATGCGGTTAAAATTAAAAATACCCTTGTAATAACAGGCAGAACAGATAACCTGGATTTGGACGGTATGCGAAACTTAGGCGACAGGCTGCGTGAGCGGGCGCCAAATTCAATAATAGTTCTTGCCTCGGGAAAAGACGGAAAGGCAACTTTTGTATCCATGGCGACAAAAGCCGCAATAGCGGAAGGGGCAAATGCGGGCGGAGTTGTGCGAGATGTTGCAAAAATTGCGGGCGGCGGCGGAGGAGGGAAGCCGGAAAGCGCACAGGCAGGCGGGCGTGATATTTCTAAAATAGACGATGCGCTCGGTTCAACTGCAAGCATAGTTGAAAAATATATTAAAGGTAATAAATAATCTAAGGCGGTGATACTTTTGGACTGTATTTTTTGTAAAATTGCGGCAAAGCAAATACCCTCGGAAATTGTGTTCGAGGATGATAAGGTTATTGCATTTCACGACATTTCACCCGCCGCGCCGGTGCATATTCTTATAGTACCGAAACAACACATCGAATCGACGCTTGAAATAAACAGTTCTAATTCCTCCGTTATTTCACATATATATGAAACAGCGGTGCAGCTTGTAAACAGCTTGGGTATTGGCGGCGATGGCTTTAGAATTGTAAACAATTGCGGTAAGAACGGCGGGCAAACGGTTGACCATATACATTTTCATTTATTAGGCGGCAGAAACTTAACATGGCCGCCGGGCTAAGGAGGCAGGTATGACAAATTTAAACGCTTTAATGCTTGGGTTAATTCAAGGGCTTACTGAATTTATCCCTATTTCAAGTTCCGGGCATCTTGTTATATTTCAACATTTGTTCGGTCTTGACGATTGCAAGCAATATATTGTTTTTGACATTGTTTTGCATATCGGGACACTTGTATCGGTGCTGTTTTTTTATTGGAAAGATGTTTTAGGGCTTATAAAATCATTTTTTGGATTTTTGACAGATTTGGTCAAGGGCAAGAAGGTTAATTTTAAAGATGACGGGCTGAGGGTTTTGGTTTCGGTGATTATCGGCACAATACCTTTGGTGGTGGCGGTTTTAATAAAAAGCAAGGTTGAAAATTTATTTTCTTCGCTCTTGTTCGTTGGCTGCGCCTTGCTTGTGACGGGCGGAATTTTATTTTTAACCGATAAAATAAACAAGATGGAATATACCATTGAAAATATGCCGTATAAAAATGCTTTTATTGTTGGCTTGTTTCAGCTTTTCGCGATTTTACCGGGAATTTCTCGAAGCGGCTCAACCATTTTCGGCGGCGTTGCAACCGGGCTGAAAAGAGAGTCTGCCGTTAAGTTTTCGTTGTTGCTTTCAATTTTAGCGATACTTGGGGCGGCGGCGGCATCAATACCGGAGTTGTTTTCCGAAACAGCGCCCTCGGCAACATTATTTCAATACATATCAGGCGCTGTTGTTGCGGCGGTGAGCGGTATATTTGCAATAAAGTTTTTAGTAAAAATGCTTAGCAAAGGCAAATTTAAATTTTTTGCGATATACAGTTGGGTTGTCGGCGTTGTAATAATTCTAATTTCAATAGGGGTAAGATAGATGGCAAGAAAGGTAACCGGCGCTGCATCGTCAAAGCGTAAAACAAGAACCTATAAAAGAAAAAGAAAGGTTAACTATGAGGCTTTAGGCATAGCTTTATTTGCGTTAGCAATATTTATAGGTATAAGCTTTTTCACATCTGCTGCAGGGGGTGTGGGCAAGGCGGTTAAATCGGTTACAATGGGGCTTTTAGGCTTGCCTTCATATATTTTATGCTTTACCGTCATGGCGGTGGCTATTCATGTTATAATTTCTCGAAATATAAAAACCTATGCTTCAAAATATTGGCTTTCCCTTGTGCTTATTGTAATGATAAGCGTGTTATGGCACCTTGTTTCAAGACCCGAGGGCGCTAACTATTGGGAATTAGGGCTTCAAGGCAAAGGCGGCGGTTATTTAGGCGGGCTTATAACCCATTTGATGATAGGTCCGTTTGGCTATGCGGGCAGCATTTTAGTGACAAGCTGTATGATATTGGTTTTTACCGTAATAGTGTTTAATATTTCGATAATTAAGATTTTTTCGTTTTTATATAAGGGAATAAAGGACAAGCTTGCAGAAGATAATGACGAACAAGAAGATGATACCACAGAAGATACAATGCCTTTGCACTTAAAACGCGAATTTAAAAAACTGAAAAAGCAGATGGCTGCTTTTGAAAAGGGCTTTTCTGATGCTCCGGCAGAAGCGGAAAAACCGAGCAATGAAAATGAGCCGGCTCGCAAGCTGCAAGCCGAAATTCAGTCTGAAGTTCAAGCAACGCAGCAGCCGGACGAAACTGCCATTAACGAGGCAATTGAAGTTGGCACGGAAGTTGCGTTGCTGCCAAAAAAGAAAAAGCGTGAAGAACCGGAACATATTGAAATTGAAGTTATAAACGAGAGGGCGGACTATAAGTTTCCGCCGTTGCATCTTTTGCGTGAGCCGGAAAAGAAGCATGTCCTTTTAGATGCATCGCTGGAGCGGACGGCAAAAAAGCTTATCGAAACATTGAACTCCTTTGGTGTTGAAGCCAAAATTATAGATTATAGCAGAGGTCCTACAATAACCCGATATGAGCTGCAACCGAATGCAGGTGTAAAAATCAGCAAAATTACAAACCTTGCGGACGACATTGCCTTAAACCTTGCGGCATCGGGCATTAGAATTGAGCTTATACCGGGCAAATCCGCAATCGGCATTGAGGTTCCGAACGAAATTCTAAGCAATGTAAACATACGCGAGGTTATCGGAACGGCAGAGTTTTCAAAATTTAAAAGCAAGCTTACCTTTGCGGTGGGCAAAGATATTGCGGGCAAACCGGTTGTGGCGGACATTTCCCGTATGCCCCATTTGCTTATTGCAGGCTCAACCGGCTCGGGTAAATCCGTTTGTATAAATACGCTTATTACAAGCATTTTATACAAGTCCGCTCCTCACGAAGTGAAGTTTGTTATGATTGACCCAAAGGTTGTTGAATTGGGCGTTTATAATGGAATACCGCACCTGCTTATACCTGTGGTGACCGACCCGCGTAAAGCGGCGGGGGCTTTGCAATGGGCGGTTATGGAGATGACAAACAGATATAAGCTGTTCGCTGACAATAATGTGCGCGATTTTAAAGGATATAACCTTTACGCAAGGGAAAATGACATGGATGAAATACCGCAAATAGTTATTATAATTGATGAGCTTGCCGACCTTATGATGGTGGCGCCGAATGATGTTGAAGAAAGCATTTGCAGGCTTGCTCAAATGGCAAGGGCGGCGGGAATGCACCTTGTTGTTGCCACACAGCGACCGTCGGTTGATGTAATTACCGGCATAATAAAGGCAAACATTCCGTCAAGAATTTCTTTTGCCGTTTCATCGTATATTGACAGCCGTACCATAATTGATATGGGGGGCGCCGAAAAGTTGCTTGGCAGAGGGGATATGCTATATTACCCTATGGGTGCGGCAAAACCGCAGCGTGTGCAGGGCGCCTATGTTAATGATAAAGAAGTTGAAAAGGTTGTTGCGTTTGTTAAACAAAATGACGAGGCGGAATATAATCAAGATGTGATAGAGCAAATAGAAAGCGCGGGAGAACGCCAAATGGCAAATGATGGCAGGGCGTCTCAAGCCGATGAGCTGCTGCCCGAGGCTATTGATATGGCAATTGAAATGGGGCAGGCATCCGTTGCGATGTATCAGCGGCGGCTTAAAGTGGGATACCAGCGCGCTGCCCGCCTTATTGACCAAATGGAGGAACGAAAAATAATCGGTCCTTTTGACGGCACAAAACCGCGTGAGGTTTTAATAACCCGCGCCCAGTGGAATGAGATGCTGCTATCATCCGACTTTAAAGTGGCAGATGACGAAGAAAGTCCGGATACTCAGAGCTAAAGGCTTTTCCTATCAGATATGAGAGGGTTGAGCCTTCAAACCCGTTTAAAAATATAAGCTTATGTGCGCAGAGCGCTTGGTGTTGACCCGGTTTTCCGTTTCCGTATTTCATATCGCCGACAATAGGATGACCTATTGCGGCAAGATGCGCCCTTATTTGATGTGTGCGCCCGGTTATAAGTTCAACTTCTACCAAAGCATTTGATTTCCCTTGCCGAATGACATTGTATGCGGTTACAATTTCGACAGCCCCGTTTTGCGCTGTTTCAGATATATATGCTTTGTTCTGATGTTTGTTTTTAACAAGATATCCCTTTAAAACAGCTCTTTTATTTTTGAACTTACCCTCGCATAACGCTAAATATATTTTTTTGACCATCCTTTGGCGTATTATTTCGTTCATTGTTCTAAGTGCGGCGGCGTTTTTAGCGGCTATAACAATTCCGCCTGTGTTTCGGTCTAAACGATTGCACAGAGCGGGTGTAAAGCTGTTTTCCTTGTCAGGTTGATATTCTCCTTTTAAAACAAGATAAGACAAAAATTGCGAGGCTATCGTGTCGGTAGCTTTATCGCCGTTACTATGCGTCAGTATGCCGGGGCTTTTATCTATCAAAGCTATGTTTTTATCTTCATAAATGATTTTTAAGTTGGGTGTAAAGTCTTTGGGCTTTACTGTCTTTTCTTTTACAAAAAACTCGTCGTTGATATAAAGGTCTAAAACATCTCCTAATTGAAGAATATAATTTATTTCGCTTTTTTTCCCGTTGACTTTAACTCTTTTTTTTCTGATACTTTTATAAATCAGCGATTGCGGCATTACATTTTTAAATAGCTTGCGCATAAAAGCGTCAAGCCGCTGACCGCTGTCATTTTCGTTTATTTTTATTGTTTTCATGCTAATCCCCATTTCCGCTCTTGCGGTGATTTTAATATACCCTTAATAAGTATATCACATTTTTGGTATATTTTTCAGCATTTTTATAAAAAATACTTAAGGGTGAAAAATATGTCAAGAATTTATAAAATTAAAATCGTTATATTTTTAGCGTTACTTGCCCTTAGCGGAAGGATTTTTTATATTGCAATACCAAAAGGTGAGCATTTGGCAAAGCAGGCGGTAATGCAGCGTACTGAAAAAATACCCATAAAAACAATGCGGGGCATAATTTACGACAGGGAAATGCGTGCAATAACGGAGGGGCAATGCAACCTTCATGCTGCGGTAGTTTTACAGGAATGCGCCGATAAGACGGAGGCGGCACGCCTTATTGGGCACCCTTTTACCGATGATGATATACAAGTGTTTGCATTAAATGCCGTGACGGAACAGCAGGCAAAGCTTGTAAAAATGAAGGGCGTTTCACTTTTCAATGTTAGCAGTAGATATAATCAAAATGGAATGCTCAGCCATGTTATAGGATACACATCAGACAGCGGCGGGTTTGGCATTGAACAGGCATTTAATGATGAACTTACAATACAAGACAGCGACAGCATTTCGATGATTAAAAATGCCAACAAGAAAATGATGACGGGGCTTGGGTATAATAAAGTGAGCAAAAAAACATATAAGGGAATTGGGCTTTCGATTGATTATCATATTCAAGCGGCGGCGGAAAAGGCAATGGATAAGGCTACGGAAAGCGGCGCCGCAATTGTTGTTGATGTTAGAACGGGGGATATTTTGGCAATGGTAAGCCGCCCTAACTTTAATCAAACACAGCTTGCAAAATATCTGCTGAGCGATGAAGGGGAATTTATAAATCGGGCGGTGACCTCATATGATGCAGGTTCGGTGTTTAAAGTGGTGCTTGCCGCAGCAGCGCTTGAGGAGGGATATTACACGGGAAAATCTGTTTTTTCATGCACCGGGTCAACGGATGTGTATGGCAAAGAATTTTTATGCAACGAACTGCAAGGGCATGGCAGTATTTCGCTTGAGCAAGGATTTGCCCTTTCGTGCAATAGCGTTTTTTATAGCATTGGTCAAAAACTTGGCGCCGAAAATATATGCAAATACGCAAAAAAATTTGGTATGTCAAAGCCGGTTTTAAATATTGATGGTTTTTGGGAAAGCGGCGGCAACATACCGGAGAGCGCCAATGTGTGGGAAACGGCGAACATTTCAATAGGGCAAGGCGCTATAAGCGTTACACCGCTCCAGGTTGCCGATATGTTTTGTACAATTGCAAATGAAGGGTTGCGAAAGCAGTTGGTTTTGATGCGTGGAACGGTTGACGAAGATGGCGCATTTACAGAGACAAGTGTGGAGAGCCCCCACAGAGTGCTAAGCAAAAGCACGGCTAAAGCGTTGCAAGGAATGCTAAAAGCGGTTGTTGAAAGCGGAACAGGCTCAAACGCGAAACTTGATAATTGGGGCGCCGCCGGAAAAACAGGCAGTGCTCAAACAGGGTGGGAAAAGGACGGAGAGTTGATGGTACATGGCTGGTTTGGCGGGTTTTTCCCCGCTGATTTGCCGCAATATGTTTGCGTTGTGCTTTCACAAAACGGCAAATCGGGCGCACTTTCCGCCGCTCCTGTTTTTAAGGAAATAGGAGAAGAAATAATGCGTTTAAAATATTAACTCTGAAATTTTTATAAACTTGCTTATATCAAGGTTTTCGCCTCGTATATTTTCATTGCCGCATACATCGCTCACAAGCTGTTTTAGCTGTGCTTTTGGCATATCAAAAGATGAACCCAAAGCGTTTACAAGCGTTTTTCTGCGCTGTCCGAATGCAGCTTTTACAACTTTAAAAAACTTTCTTTCGTCTGCAACAATCGGCTTGGTATGCCCCTCGACATCCAACCGAACCACCGCTGAGGTTACCTTTGGCGGGGGGTAAAAAGCGGAGGGGGGCACGGTAAACATAACCTTTGGAGCGCTGTAAAATTGGCATGCAATGGAAAACGCGCTGTAATCGGCTGTGGAGTGGCTTGCCACAATTCTTTTTGCAACTTCGTTTTGCACCATAACGGTAGCGGAGGAAATAGGCAGACCCTCCTCTAAAAGCTTCATTATAAGTGGCGTAGTAATGTAGTAAGGCAGGTTTGCAACAACGAAAACCTTTGCACCTTCAAAGTTTTCGGCGATTATTTTATTCAGGTCGCATTTTAGCGCATCAGCATGGATAATTTTTATATTACCGTATCCCAGAACAGAATTACCAAGGTGATTTGCAAGCTTGCCGTCAAGTTCAATTGAAACAACCTTTAATGCATGCTGTGAAAGGCGGTGCGTGAGGGCGCCCAAGCCGGGGCCTATCTCCAAAACACCGCTTTTTTTATTGATTTCGCTTGCCAAAATGGTTTTGGTAAGAATGTTATCGTCTATAATAAAATTTTGCCCAAGCGCCTTGTTAGGCTTTATACCAACCTTTTTCATTTCTCGTACAAGTGAGGCAGAACTTTTAATTTCCAAATGCTTATCTCCTTTGGTAAAAGAATAGCATATATACTTTTCCAATGCAACCCTAAAACGCATAATGTTTATAATTTTAAAACTATGCCGAAAAACAGTTGTGCTAAGGAATAATTTATGATATACTTTTAGAGCAGAAAAGAGATGGTTTGAATGCGTGTTGTTGGTGTTGATTACGGCGAAGCAAGAACCGGCGTTGCGGTTAGTGATTTGTTGGGGTTTATGGCGCACGGAGTTAAGACTGTGTCTTCTTCCGGCGCTAAGAACACGGCAAATGAGGTTGGCAAAATTGCAAAGCATTATAAAGCAGGTATAATTGTGGTTGGTTTGCCTAAGAATATGAATAACACATTGGGTGAACGAGGAGAAGCCACGCTGAAATTTGTCCGTCTTTTAAAAGAGGTTGTTTCGTGTGAGGTTGTTACATGGGATGAGCGTCTTACAACTGTAAGCGCCGCCAATATTTTGAACGAAACGGATACCAAGGGCAAAAAAAGAAAGGCTGTAATAGACACCGTTGCGGCGGAAATCATTTTACAAAGCTATTTAGATTATAAAAAGCAAGAAATTGCAAAAAGGGAGGAAAATCATGAGCGATGAAATAAATAACAGATTAATTGAGCTTACGGACGAGGAAACAGGTGAAAAGGTTACCTTTGAGCATTTGGATTCTATAATTTATGGCGATGATAATTATTTGGTGTTAACCGAATACGATGAAAACGAGCAACCCGAAAGCGAAAAGGAATATGATGTTTATGTTATGAAATTGGTTGTTGAAGAAAACGGTGAAGAGGCTTTAGAGGTTGTTGAAGATGATGATGTTATAAATAATGTTTTCAACGAATTCAAAGCCCATGCAGAAGATGAGTTTGAATTTTTGGATTAAGCGGCGTAAAAATAATCAAATATCATAATTAAATGCGATATTAATATTTCCCACTTGATTTTTTGCTCCAAAACAGCTATAATAAAGGTGAAAGACGCAAGTCTTGAAATGATTTCCCTGGGGTGTTTGTGATTATAGTATTATTTATAACCAACACTTATTAAACGGGAGTCTGCCCTCCGACAGTGGCGTGTATGCTTTAATTTATTAAAGAAACCCATAAGCTGCCGGGAAGACACCCACCTGCGAAAGCAGGTTGTAAATTTGCTAAACACGGCACCTTGGGGAAAGATATAACAAAAGCAAGCCGGGGTATTTTGCCTCGGCTTGTTCTGTTTTTGGCGCTTTTTTCATAAAACACTTTACTTTTTTGTGTTTTTATATTATTATTTAGCATAGGCATGTAGCTAAACCCTTTTATGCCCAATGGCAAAGGAGGCTGTTATGAATTATATAAGTACAAGGAGCAACGATTACAGTTGCAAAAGTGCATATGCAATAAAGAAAGGGCTTGCGGCAGATGGCGGGCTTTACATTCCAACCAAATTTCCGCTGCTTACGCTTGATGAAATTTCCGCTATGTCGGCGGACAACTACAATATGCGCGCATTCAACATTATGCGCCGCTTTTTGACAGATTTTTCAGACGCAGAAATAAAAGAAAGCATTGATAAGGCGTATAACAAGCAAAATTTTGAAACGGAAAGCATAGCCCCCGTATATAAGCTTAATAATCAAGTTTATTTTTTGGAGCTTTGGCATGGGTGCAGCTCCGCATTTAAAGATGTTGCGCTTCAAATATTGCCCCACCTGTTGACCCTTTCAATCAAAAAAACAGGTGAAGATAAAACTGTGGTTGTGCTCGTTGCCACATCGGGGGATACCGGCAAGGCCGCTTTGGAGGGTTTTAAGAATGTTGACAAAACAAAAGTGATAGTGTTTTTCCCTGCAAACGGCGTTTCGGAAATTCAGCGGCTGCAAATGGTTACACAAGAAGGCGATAATGTGTCGGTCGGCTCAATTGTTGGGAATTTTGACGACGCCCAGTCTGCCGTCAAGGGGATATTTTCGGACGAAAGCATTAAAAAGGAACTTTCGGAAAAAGGTTTTTTGCTTTCATCTGCCAATTCAATTAATTGGGGCAGGTTGTTACCGCAAATAGTTTACTATTTTTCGGCGTATTGTGATTTGCTGTTGAACGAAGAAATTATACTTGGCGAAAATGTAAACTTTGTTGTTCCGACCGGAAACTTCGGCAATATATTGGCGGGGTATTATGCAAAAGTAATGGGCTTGCCGATTAAAACGCTTATTTGCGCATCCAACAAAAATAATGTGCTTGCTGATTTTATCAACACCGGGATGTATGATATAAACAGAAGGTTTTATGAAACATCGTCGCCTTCTATGGATATACTTATTTCGAGCAATTTAGAAAGGCTTTTGTATGATATTACCGGCGGTGATTACACTCGGGTGAAAGACTGGATGCACGATTTGAAAATGCGCGGAAGATACGAAGTTCCCGACATTACCAAGCAACGCATTAAAGAGGTATTATGGGGCGGGTTTTGCAACGAGGCGGACACGCTTATGACAATTAAAGACACATTCGAGGCATATGGCTATATAATGGATACCCATACCGCCGTTGCAAAAAATGTATATGACCAATATTTATTTAAAACGGGGGATAGCACCAAGTCAATAATTTTATCTACCGCAAACCCCTTTAAATTTGGCGAAAGCGTTATGACGGCGCTAAAGGGCGAGTTGGAAAAGGATGTAGGTCAATTTCAATTGCTTGAGGATTTATCCGTCATTACCGAAACAAAGGTGCCGACGCAGCTTTTAGCGCTTAAAAATAAGGATATACGATTTGGGCAAGTTTTAGACAAAAAAGATATGAAGGAATTTATTTATAATTCTCTATAACTTCGTGGGAAATGTCCCCCGCCTCTATAGGCGGCGGGTTCCGATTTATCAATAAAGTGGCGAGGGATATACCTTAAAGGGCACGCGTCCCCCACTTCGTTGAAACGCATTAATGCAAGAAAAAATTTCTGCAATCGAAATTTTTTCTACCGTTGCATTATAAAAATGTCATTCCCAAAGGTTGGGAATGACAAAGTGATGTTTACTCAAAACTGTTTGGTTTATAGGTTATGCAATCGGCAAATTCAAAAAAATCATCACTTTTGGAGCTTATTAAAATACGGTCGGCAGTACATTTTTGTGATGAGTTGTAGGCGCAGGTTGTTACGGTGCAGTCTATTCCGGGTAAACATTCTTTAGATTTGTCCATGGCTATCACTCCTTCATAAATTATTGTGCCTTATACTTATGGATTTATACAAACAGGTGGTGGTTAAATGTCCCTTTTTGCTATATCCGACTTGCATTTGTCTTTCAAAGCAAATAAGCCGATGGATGTTTTCGGCGGCAGATGGGAAAACTATATAGAAACTCTTTCAAATAATTGGAATAAAAATGTGCGTGACGAGGATACTGTTGTATTATGCGGCGATAACTCATGGGCTACTTATTTAGAAGACGCGGATTTGGATTTTGAGTTTATAAACTCACTCCCGGGCAAAAAGATATTATCCAAGGGAAAACATGATTATTGGTGGACGACTCAAAAAAAAATGAATGAATTTTGCGTAGACAATAACTTTAACACGATAAGCTTTTTGCAAAACAATTATTATATGTATAATGATATTGCAATTTGCGGGACGCGAGGTTGGATGCCCGATGCCAAAGACGAAAAAATTTTCAACCGAGAGCTTGAAAGGCTTGCCATTTCGCTAAATGCCGCAAAAATTTCAAAACCGCGTGAAATAATTGTCGCGCTTCACTACCCGCCGGAAAATGCTTTTCGTAAAGTTTTGGAAAATTTCGGGGTGTCGCATTGCATTTACGGGCATTTACATGGTAATGCACAAAAAAATGCTCTAAGCGGCACTATAAATGGTGTAAAGTATCTATTAGTTTCGTGTGATTATTTGCAATTTAACCCTTTTAAATTATATTAATTTATGGTACAATAGGTGAAAGCGAATTTAACCGCAAATAATTTTGCGGATGTATAATAACCTTTGCAATGTCAATAATCTTTAGGAGGAATTTTAATAATGCAGGCTAATTTGGAAAAGATAACAGGAAACACCGCTTATATTAATATTGAAATTGATGAGGCGGAGTTTAAAAAAGGGGTAGATAAGGCTTATGTAAAAAATGCTAAGCATTTTTCAATCCCGGGCTTTAGAAAGGGTAAAGCGCCCAAGGTTCTGATTGAGCAATACTATGGTCCAAGTATTTTTTATGAAGATGCTGTTAATATATTGTTGCCAGATGCCTATGAGGATGCGGTGCGAACATTAAACTTAGAGCCGGTTGATCGACCTGATTTTGAAATTAAAGAAATCGGTGAAGGGCAAAAGGGCGTGTCGCTAAGCGCAACCGTTACCTTGAAGCCGAAAGTAGAGCTTGGCAAATATAAGGGCATTGAACTTAAAAAGGTTGAATATCCCGTTACAGATGAGGATTTAGATAAGGAAATACAGTCATATCGTGAGCGCAATTCCCGCATTATTACCGTGGAAGACAGAGCCGTTAAAGACGGGGATATCGTGACAATTGATTTTAAGGGTTATAAAGACGGCGAACCTTTCCCCGGCGGAGAGGGTAAAGAACACGAGCTTACAATCGGCTCGGGGCAGTTTATCCCGGGCTTTGAACAACAGCTTATAGGCTGTGAAATCGGTGCTGAACCAAAGGTTTCCGTTACATTTCCCGATGATTATCATGCTGATGATTTAAAAGGAGCAAAAGCGGAATTTGAAGTTAAAATTCATTCTATCAAAGTTAAAGAACTGCCTGAAACGGATGATGAATTTGCAAAGGATATTTCTGAATTTGATACATTTGAGGAATTTAAAAATGATATAAAAGAAAAGCTTAACAAGCAGGCAAGCGAAAGACAAAAAATGCAAATGGAAAATGACGCCACGCAAGCGGCTGCTGAAAATACAAAGGTAGACATTCCCGCATGCATGATTGATTCGCAAATTGATGTTATGCTGAGGGATTATGAAATGCGCCTTCGTCAGCAAGGGCTTAGCCTTGAAAATTACTTGCAAATTACCAATATGTCGATTGACGATTTTAAAGGACAATTCAGCGAGCAGGCGGAAAAGCAAGTGAAAATAACCCTTACTTTAGAACAAATTATTAAAGAGGAAAATATCGAGGTTACCGAGCAAGAAACGGAAGATGAAATCACACGACTTGCCGAACTTTACAACATCCCTGCCGAAAATGTTAAAAATGCAATACCGGCGGATGACATTAAGCGCGATGTAAAAACCAAAAAGGCAATTGATATAATTGTATCAAACGCCGTTATAAAGTAATATACATAATAAAGGAGAGATAAATTATGAGTTTAGTGCCAATGGTAATAGAGCAAACAAACAGGGGTGAACGGTCTTATGACATATTTTCGCGCCTTTTAAAAGATAGGATAATTTTTTTGGGCGAAAGCGTTAACGATGTTACGGCAAGCCTTGTAATAGCGCAAATGCTTTTTCTTGAAGGCGAAGATAGCGAAAAAGACATTAATTTTTACATCAACAGCCCGGGCGGTTCTATAACATCGGGAATGGCAATATACGACACAATGCAATTTGTTAAATGCGATGTTTCAACAATATGTGTCGGAATGGCGGCAAGCATGGGTGCGTTTTTGTTGGCGGCAGGCGCAAAAGGCAAAAGATTTGCCCTTCCAAACAGCGAAATGATGATACATCAACCGTCGGGCGGAATGCAAGGTCAGGCAAGCGACATAAAAATTCATTCGGATAGAATAATCAGAATGAGAAAAAGTTTAAATGAAATACTTGCAAAAAACACCGGCAAACCGCTGGAAATTATAGAGCGTGACACAGAACGGGATAATTTTTTGGTTGCGGAAGAAGCAGTTGAATACGGAATTATAGATAAAATTTTATATAAGCGTGCATAAAGTTAAATATGGAGTGATGTTATGAGCAAATATGATGAAAAAAAACAGCTAAAATGCTCGTTTTGCGGTAAAAGCCAAGACCAAACAAGACGGCTTGTTGCAGGTCCGGGTGTGTATATCTGCAATGAGTGTGTTGGGCTTTGCTTTGATATTATCGGCGATGATAACACCGAAATGGTTATAGCCGATACCATTGAAAGCATCCCAAAACCAAAAGAAATTAAAAAAATATTGGATGATTATGTTATAGGTCAACAGCAGGCAAAAAAATATTTGTCTGTTGCGGTGTATAATCATTATAAAAGAATAAACGGCGAAGGGTCATTTGATTTAGATATTCAAAAAAGTAACATATTATTGCTCGGTCCGACCGGCTCGGGCAAAACTTTGCTTGCCCAAACGCTTGCAAAAATTCTTAATGTTCCTTTTTGTATTGCCGATGCCACAGCCCTTACAGAGGCTGGGTATGTTGGCGAAGATGTTGAGAATATACTGTTAAAGCTGATACAGGCGGCGGATTACGACATTGAAAGCGCCGAAAAGGGAATAATCTACATTGACGAAATAGATAAGATAACAAGAAAAACAGAAAACCCTTCCATAACGCGCGATGTGAGCGGTGAGGGTGTGCAACAAGCATTGCTTAAAATATTGGAGGGCACTACTGCATCCGTGCCACCTCAAGGCGGAAGAAAGCACCCCCATCAGGAGTTTATACAAATAGACACAACCAACATTTTATTTATATGCGGGGGAGCGTTTGACGGAATAGAAAAAATAATTGCAAACAGGATAGGCAAAAAAACGCTTGGTTTCGGCGCGGAAATTGTAAGCAGCAACGAACACAAATCAGGCAAGCTTTTGTCGAAAATTTTGCCTCAGGATTTACTAAAATACGGGCTTATACCTGAATTTATTGGGAGGCTTCCCGTTGTTGCAACCCTTGATTTGCTCGATGAGAACGCTCTTGTTAAAATCTTGCAAGAGCCTAAAAACTCGCTCGTTAAGCAATATCAAAAGTTGTTTGAGCTTGATAATGTTCTTTTAGAGTTTCATGAGGACACTTTGCTCGAAATAGCTAAAAAAGCCATTGAACGAAATATCGGGGCAAGGGGCTTGCGGTCAATTATGGAGGAAACTATGGTTGACATAATGTATGAAATTCCTTCAAACGATAAAATTGAGAAGGTTATAATAAACAGGGATTGTGTTACAGAAAAGGCTATTCCGGGTATTGTTTTAAACGAAAACAGAAAACCTATAAAAAAGGTAGCTTCTAAAAAAAGCAAAATAAAAAGAGAATCTGTTTCGTAGTTTATAAAAAGCATAATTTACGGGGGAAAAGGGATGAATGCAATAAATTTTGCCGCACTGCTGGGCGGGTTGGGGCTTTTTCTTTACGGAATGGATATTTTAAGCGAAAGTTTGGAACGGGCAGCGGGGGACAGGCTCCAACAAATCATCGAAACGCTTACGGGAAACATTTATAAGGGTCTTCTAATGGGAACAATTGTGACGGCGCTTATCCAAAGCAGCAGCGCAACAACCGTAATGGTGGTTGGGTTTGTAAATGCCGGTATTATGTCGCTTAGTCAATCGGTTGGCGTTATCATGGGGGCAAATATAGGCACAACCGTTACCACATGGATTATATCATTGGGCGATTTAAGCGATTATTTTGTTTTGCTAAAGCCCCAAAGTTTCGCCCCCATTTTTTTAGCAATTGGCGTTGTAATCACTCTTTTTTTCAAAAAAGAAAAAAGGGTCAAGGAACTTGGCGGAATATTTGTAGGGTTCGGGCTGCTTTTTATCGGTATGCTTTCAATGGAGCAATCGGTTGAAAGTTTAAAGGGATTGCCGCAGTTTCAGGCGGCATTTTCATCTTTTGAAAATCCGATTATAGGCGTTTTGGCAGGGCTTGGCATTACCGCAATTATTCAAAGCAGTAGCGCTTCAATAGGTATTTTGCAAGCCGCCGCAGCAATGGGCATGGTAACATTTTCATCGGCTGTTCCCATTATAATGGGTCAAAACATAGGCACTTGCGTAACGGCGCTTATTTCAAGCACCGGCGCAAATAAGAATGCGCGCCGCGCAGCAGTAATTCACCTGCTTTTTAATCTTATCGGTACAACCGTTTTGATGGTTGTGCTATATACTTATAAACACTTTTTTGTTATTCCGTTTTGGGAAAAACATATTATCCGTTCCGACATAGCGCTTTTTCACACTTTATTCAATATTGCCAATACTGCAATGTTACTTCCGTTTTCTAATTTGTTGGTGTTTATTGCAAACAAGGCTGTGCCCGGGAAGGATGAACATACAAAAACAAAATATATTGACGAGCGTTTTCTTTCCACCCCTTCTTTGGCGCTTTCGCAAACAATAAAAGAAATTGTGCATATGGGTGAAATTGCGCATGAGAATGTTGTACTTACATCGAAGCTTGTTTTAAACAAGGATAAAAGCGTAATGGGTAAAATAACTGAAAACGAAGAAACGATTGATACGCTTGAAATTGAACTTACCAACTACCTTGCAAAAGTTGCCGATCATCCGATATCTACCGAGGATAGCAGAGTGCTGGCAGGTTTGTTCCATACAATAAACGATATTGAGCGTATTGGCGACCATGCTATGAACATTATGGAGCTGACTAACAAAGCATACAGCAAAAAGGTTGAGTTTTCAGAAACGGCAATGGAGGAGCTTGCAAATTTATATGAGTGTATTTTCAAAATATTGGAGCTTTCGATTAACTCTCAGCGCAACAACGACATTGTAACCGCACATAAGGTAGAGCCTCTTGAGGAAGTTATAGATGAGCTTATCGAAAAGCTGAAAGACCGCCATATGGGGCGGCTTAGTATGCAAGAATGCAACCCCAGATATGGGTTTGTATTTCTTGAACTGCTTACAAACTTTGAAAGGATAGGGGACCATTGCTTAAATATTGCTGTTGAGATTATACAGCGCAATGATAAAAATGCCCTTCAAAATGTTCATAGGCAAGCTTACATTGATGATGACTACAAAAAAAATTACGAGAAATATTTAAAAAGATATGGTGTATAGGTGCTTTTATGATGTTTAAAACGCTTACAGCTTTGGAATTTGACAAAATAACTACAATGCTTGCAAATGAAGCTGTGACCGATTACGGTAGAAAAACGGCAGGTTCGCTTGCGCCTACCGACAGCCTTTACGATGCCGAAAACCTTTTATCCGAGTTATCCGATGCAATAAAGCTGTATACAAAAAAGGGAAACCCTCCGATAATGTGGATAAACGATATTTCAACCCCGCTAAAGCGTGTTGAAGCGGAGGGAGCGCTAAACGCAAAGGAACTTTTGAATATTGCAAAAGTGTTAGGCGTGGCAAGCGGGCTTATTTCGTATTATTTTGATGAACAGGTCGAGCATTTGGCTGTTGAACATTATTTTTCGACCCTTTTTGCCGATAAATCAACACAAAAAGCAATAAACAATGCAATTATATCGGAAAATGAAATAGCGGATGATGCCAGCGCAAAACTTTTTAGCATACGGCGGCGGATAGAAAGCACCCATCTTAAAATCAGAGAGCATCTTAATAATATAATTCACGGCTCAAAGCATCAAAAGCATTTGCAAGAGGCCATTATCACAATGCGTGATGGCAGGTATGTTGTGCCTGTTAAAGCGGAACATAGCAAGGATGTTGGGGGAATAGTGCATGATATGTCGGCAACCGGCGCAACGGTATTTATTGAGCCTAATGCTGTTGTGCAGGCAAATAACGCACTTCGTGAACTTGAACTGAGCGAAAACATTGAAATAGAACGCATATTATCGGAACTTTCCGCCCTTGTTTTTGAAATAACAACCGAACTTGCACAAAACCAAAAGGTTATCGGACAAATTGATTTTTTGTTTGCAAAAGTGCGATTTGCCGCAATTTCCAATGCTGTTATTCCAAAGCTCAATGATGTGGGAATTGTTAAAATTCTAAATGGCAGACACCCTTTATTAAATGCAAAAAAGATTGTGCCGATAACGGTAAGTTTAGGAAAGTCATATACCGCCCTTATTATAACCGGTCCTAACACGGGAGGTAAAACAGTTTCGCTTAAAACGGTGGGGCTTTTTTGCGCAATGGCGGCGGCTGGTCTTGCTGTTCCTGCAGATGAGCAAACGGAGCTGTGCGTGTTTGACCGTATTTTTGCCGATATAGGCGATGAACAGAGCATTGAGCAATCGCTCAGCACCTTTTCGTCGCATATGATAAATATTGTTCAAATTTTAAATTGCATAACGCCAAAATCGCTTGTGCTGTTGGATGAGCTGGGTGCAGGAACCGACCCAACCGAGGGAGCGGCGCTTGCAATAGCTATACTAAAGCATATCAGCCAAGTTGGGGCTTGCGTGGTTGCAACAACGCATTACAGCGAAATAAAGCTATATGCCTTGTCAACAAAAGGCGTTGAAAATGCGTCATGCGAGTTCGATGTAAACTCGCTTCGCCCAACTTATCGGCTGCTCACCGGGATACCGGGGAAAAGCAATGCCTTTGCAATTTCCAAACGACTGGGGCTGTCGGATGATATTATTAAAAGCGCAAGCGCTCACCTCACCGAGGAAAGCGTTCGATTTGAAGATGTTATATCAAGCTTAGAGCATAACAAACAACAGGCGGAGCAAGAACTTAAAAAAGCAAATGCGCACCTTGCCGAAATTGAGAGGCTAAAGGCGGAGGTAGAATCAGAAAAGGCAAAACTTGAGCAGTCACGCCGTAAACTAACCGAGCGGGCGCAGCAGCAGGCAAGACGAATTGTTGAAAGCGCCAAAAAGGAATCGGAGGAGCTTGTCGGTCAAATCAGAGCCGTGCAAAAAGAGCAAAACCATAAGGCTCAAAATGCCATTATAAACGAGGTGCGAAGCAAGCTTAACGAAAAAATAAAAGCCTCCGATATTGTGTTTCCAAAGGCGACAAATAAGGGGGCGGCGCCTAAAAACCTTGCGCCGGGGGATTTGGTGCATTTGGTTGACCTTGAGCAAAACGGAACGGTGCTTTCGCATCCTAAAAGCGATGGCAGCGTTACGGTACAAGTTGGGGTTTTAAAAATAAATACTAACATATCAAATTTAAAAAAGGCGCATTTGCCTCAAAAGCAAACGGTAACATTGCAAAGAAGCTCTTTGCCTAAGACGGATAATTTAAAAAGCGAGCTTGATTTAAGAGGGAACACTTTAGATGATGCCCTCTTGATAACAGAAAAATATTTAGACGATGCGTACCTTTCTTCAGTTAAAACAGTTGCAATAATCCATGGTAAAGGCACAGGGGTGCTGCGAAAAGGGATTCACGACATGCTACGGCGCCAACCTTTGGTAAAATCGTATCGGCTTGGAACCTTTGGCGAGGGAGAAAGCGGAGTTACAATTGTGGAATTAAAACAATAAGCAAGCGTTATAAAGAAATGAGGCGTTTTATGGCAACCTTGCAGGTGGGCTTTAAGTCGGAACAATTGCAAAAAGAAACGGGAATAAAAGTTATTTTGCCCGAAAAGCGGGCGGAAAACAAACCGCTGTCCGTTTTATATCTTTTGCATGGTTTTTCCGGCAATGAATATTCTTGGTGTAACCAAACATCAATACAAAGATATGTGCAATATAAAAACATAGCTGTTATAATGCCGGATGCGTTTAACAGCTTTTACACAGATATGGCGTGCGGCGTATATAATTTTAGGTCGTATTTCATAAATGAGTTGATGCCCTTTGCGGCTGAAAGCTTTAATTTATCAAAAAGCAGAGAAGACAGCTTTATTGCAGGGCTTTCGATGGGGGGCTACGGTGCATTTAAAATTGCCCTTTTATACCCTGAAAGATTTAGCGCTGCGGCATCATTTTCCGGCTGTATGGATATAAGCAGGCTTGTAAAAGAAAGCGATTTTTCTGCAGTTTTCGGCAACACGCTGCTAAACGAAGAAGATTTGTTTTACCTTGCAAAAACCGTTGCCCAAAGCGAAGTTAAACCGCGCCTGTTTCAATGGTGCGGAACGGGGGATTTTTTATATAACGACAACATAAAATTTAAAAACCATGTTGAAAAGTTGGGCTTTGACTATACATACAGACAATCGCAAGGAACCCATGAATGGAAATATTGGGATGAACAGGTGCGAAAGCTGTTTGCATGGTTGGGAATACATAATAACCGAAAGGAATAGGGATATGAGCGTATTTAATGAATTGGAGCAAAGGGGCTTGATAGCGCAAATGACGCACCCCGAGCAAATTAAAAAAATTTTGGATAACGAGAAGGTTGTTTTTTATATCGGTTTTGAC
The DNA here is from genome assembly GCA_023228885.1 of Bacillota bacterium. Classification (GTDB taxonomy): domain Bacteria; phylum Bacillota; class Clostridia; order Monoglobales; family Firm-18; genus JAAZFB01. The sequence goes on from JALOAJ010000004.1 coordinate 66,151, forward strand.
CCGACTGCCGACAGCCTTCATATAGGTCATTTTCTTCAAATGGTTGTAATGTCGCATATGCAAAGGGCGGGACATACACCGATTGCGCTGATGGGCGGCGGTACGGCTATGGTTGGCGACCCTTCCGGCAGAAATGATATGCGTTCCATGATGACGGTGGAAAAAATAGAGCACAATGTGGCTTGTTTCAAAAAACAATTTGAAAGGTTTATTGATTTTTCTGACGGAAAAGCAATTATGGTCAATAATGCGGATTGGCTTTTGGATTTAAAATATATTCCCTTTTTGCGGGAAGTTGGGGTGCATTTTTCGGTAAACAGAATGCTGGGCGCTGAGTGCTTTAAAAGCAGGCTTGAAAAGGGGCTTACCTTTTTAGAGTTTAATTATATGCTCATGCAAAGCTACGACTTTTTATCGCTAAACGAAAAGTATGGCTGTGCGCTGCAAATGGGCGGGGATGACCAATGGTCGAATATTATCGGCGGAATTGAGCTGGTACGCCGTTCAAAAGGCAAAGATGTCTTTGGCATGACATTTAATTTGCTCACCACAAGCGAGGGTAAGAAGATGGGCAAAACGCAAAGCGGCGCCATTTGGCTTGACGGGGAAAAGACATCGCCGTATGATTTTTATCAGTATTGGCGCAATATTGATGATGCAGATGTTATTCGCTGCATTAAAATGCTCACCTTTATACCGCTTGACGAAATTAAAAAGATGGAAAAGTTTAAAGGACAAGAACTAAATACCGCTAAAAGCGTGCTTGCATATGAACTTACAAAGTTAGTGCATGGGGAGGACGAGGCGCAAAAAGCCGATGTAGCGGCAAAGACGGTTTTCTCTGAGGGCGCAAGCAGTGAAAATATGCCGTCAACAGCGATTAATATAGATGAAATTAAAAACGGAATCGGAATTTTGGATTTAATGCTAAAGGCACAGCTTATACCGTCCAAAGCAGAGGGCAGGCGCTTGATTTCGCAGGGCGGCGTGTCGGTAAACGATAATAAGGTTACAGACTTTAATTTGTTTGTTGACGAAACCTTTATAATAAACGATGAAATTATAATTAAAAAGGGTAAAAAGGTGTATCACAGAATTGTTGTTTAGAGCCGAACCGAATTTGATTCGGCTCTCTTTTGCACTTTTGCGCTAATTTTCTGTAAAATCAACAATGTTGTTGTAGCATATGTCTTTAACGATTTTACCCAGTATTTCATAATTTTCGGGGAACTGCCCGCCCTTTACAAGGTTGCCCAAAATTGAGCATAAAATTCTTCTGAAATACTCATGCCGCGGGTAAGAAAGAAAACTTCTGCTGTCGGTCAGCATCCCCAAAAACTTGTTTAATGCGCCAAGATTTGCAAGCGATTTCATTTGTTCCGTCATTCCGTCCGCTTGGTCATTAAACCACCATGCGCTCCCAAACATAACATTTCTGAAGTTGCCTGTCATTGCCGCTAAAACATAGTTATCGCATGGGTTTAGCGTGTATAGAATAATTTTGGGGTTTTGCCCCATTTTATCAATAAGATGTGCAAGGTTTTCAGCGCAGCGATAGTCGTTTATGCTGTCAAACCCTGTGTCTGCACCCAACTTTTCAAACATGGCGGTGTTTGTGTTTCGCAGGGCGCCAAAGTGAATTTGCATAATAATACCATGTTTTTTATACAGCTTTGCGCAATGCAACAAAACATGCGTCTTGTAACAGTCAATTTGTTCGCGCGACAACTTTTCCCCCATTAATGCCGCAGAAAAGACGGCTTTTGCATCCCCAACTCCAAACGGCACATAATCAAGCCCATGGTCTGCAAATTTACATCCTGTTTTGCTAAAATGCAATATTCGGTTTTCAATAAACTTTTCCAAGTCGTCCAAAGTTTTAACATTACACTTTGATATATATTCCGAAAAACCTGCTTTGTCAATGTTAACCAGTTTATCGGGGCGAAATGTCGGCAACACCTTTATTTCGTAATCACGCAGCTTTGCGTGATATTCAAGGCTGTCAAAAGGGTCGTCCGTTGTGCACACCGCTTTTACATTAGACATTTCCATAAGCTGCTTTGGTCTGAAGGTTACGGCAGAGCATTTATCCCATATCAGTTTTGTATTTTCTTCGCATAAAACATCGTATACATTAAAATATCGCCTAAGCTCAAGGTGGCACCAATGATACATTGGGTTACCGATTGCATATTGAACGCATTGAACGAATTTCTCAAATTTTTCGTAATCATCTGCATCGCCGGTAATGTATTTTTCGTCAACTCCGTTTTGGCGCATTAAACGCCACTTGTAGTGGTCACCTGCAAGCCATAGCTGGGTTATATTTTTAAAAGGTTGGTTTTGGTAAATCTCTTGGGGATTTAGATGGCAATGGTAGTCATAAATCGGCATATCCTTTGCATAATCATGAAAGAGCCGAACCGAAATGTCATTGTCGAGCAAAAAATTGTTGTTCATAAAACTTTCCAAAATGGTACACTCCAATCAAATTTTATTTGTAGATGTTTTTTTCGCGATATTTGAATATTGTCGCGGCGACATGCCTGTTTTGCTTTTGAAAAAACGCGAAAAATAATGCACTGAGCTAAAACCAAGCGTTTCGGATATTTGGGTGAAGTTTAAAATTCCTTCGCTGATTAAACGCTTTGCTTCCTTTATTTTGAGGGCGAAAAAATACTGCATAATGCCCATCTTCTTTTTTTCGCTAAACAGATGCTTGATGTAGCTTTTACTAAAGCAAATATCCTTACACACCTCGTCAAGGCTGAGTTGCCTTTTAATATTGTTTTCCAAAAACCGAACAACTGCCTCGACAATTCTATCTTCGTTTACATCCTTTGCAAAAGAACTTGTTTTTTTGTCTACGGACATATCAAAGCGAATAAGCGAAATTAAAAATTGCTCCAAATATGTTTTAATAAGCTGTTCACTGCCAAATGGCGGGTTGTCTTTTTTTATCAGCTTAGTTTGATACAGAAGGTCGAATGGGTCCGAAAAAGTTTCGTGCCCCTCTTTTAAGATAAGAGACAGAAGGTTTTTTTGCAAATTGTGAAGCCGCATAATTTTGCGGTTGAAAAAGCTCATTGCTTTATCGTTGCAAATAAAAGTCACTATTATTACATTTGCATATACCCCGTTTGCCCAAATGTTATGATATTCATTCGGGCGATGAAAAATTATTTCACCTTCTTTTAAGGTGTATCCGGCATTATCCGCCATTACACCGACTTCGCCCTTGTTTATGTATGCAAACTCCCAAAAGTCATGCTTTTCCCCGCTGAACAAAAAATCACATTCATATTCAAACGAGTGTATTGTAACTATTTTTTCAATGTTTATTACCGTGTTAAGAGCTGTCGGCGTAAATATTTATATTCACCTCCTGTGTCCGATAGTGCAAGTTTTTAGTACTTATTGTGTAAATACTTTTATCATTATATAGTATATTATAATTATGGTAAAAAGTAAAGGCAGGATTTAATATTTGTTTGTAACAAAAATACTGTATGCCTAATTGTGCATAAAAAGGGAGGGAATTAGTTATGAAGGTGCTTGTTACAGGTGGTGCGGGTTATATTGGCTCTCACACTTGTGTGCGTTTGATAGAAAACGGGCATGAAATTGCTGTGCTTGATAATTTATCAAATAGCAATGAAAAAGCGCTGCAAAGGGTTAAATCCATTACCGGCGCCGATTTTAAATTTTATAAGGCGGATTTGCTTGACAAGGAGGCATTAAACTCTGTTTTTTCTAATGAAAGATATGATGCGGTTATTCATTTTGCCGGTTTAAAGGCAGTTGGCGAATCGGTGGAAATACCGCTTAAATATTATGCCAATAATGTTAGCGGAACAATAAATCTATGCGAGGCAATGAAAAACAATAATGTTAAAAAGCTTGTTTTTAGTTCGTCTGCAACGGTGTACGGAAACCCAAAATCATTACCGATAACGGAGGATTTTCCCGTTGGGGCAACCAATCCGTATGGGCAAACTAAACTTATGATTGAATATATTTTAAAGGACTTATATTTGTCTGATAATAGTTGGGATATAGCATTGTTGCGATACTTTAACCCTATCGGGGCGCATCCAAGCGGGCTTATCGGAGAGGACCCGCGTGGGATTCCAAATAACCTTTTACCGTATATTTCTCAGGTTGCGGTGGGAAGGTTGCCGTATCTTAATGTTTATGGTAACGACTATGACACGCCGGACGGAAGCGGTGTTCGTGATTATATCCATGTGATTGATTTGGCGGACGGGCATATTAAAGCTATCGACAAGCTAAACGCAAACCCCGGGCTTGTGACATATAATTTGGGAACCGGGAATGGATTTAGCGTCTTTGAAATGATAAGGGCGTATGAAAAAGCAAGTAAAAGAAAAATAGAATATAAAATAATGCCGCGGCGGCAAGGGGATATAGCGGCATGTTATGCAAACACCGATAAAGCAAAAAATGAGCTTGGCTTTCAAACTCTTTACGGAATAGACGATATGTGCGAAAGCAGCTGGAAATGGCAGGAGATGAATCCAAATGGATATAAATAAAACAACACTTATTATTATGGCGGCAGGAATGGGCAGTCGGTTTGGCGGGTTAAAGCAAATTGCGCCTGTTGGACCGAATGGCGAAACGATACTTGATTTTTCAATTCATGATGCAAAAAAAGCAGGGTTTGACAATTTAGTTTTTATAATCAAAAAAGAAATTGAAGAAGATTTTAGAAATGCAGTAGGCAAAAAGGCTGAAAAGATTTTTAACACATCGTATGTTTTTCAAGAAATTGACAGCCTTCCGAGCGGTTACAGCGTGCCTTCAAACAGAGTGAAGCCATGGGGAACTTCACATGCTGTGTTGCAAAGCGCAAGCATAGTAAACACACCGTTTGCCGTTATTAATGCCGATGATTTTTACGGTCAGAGCACATTTAAAATTATAAAGGAACACCTTGAAACCGCAAAAGATTATGATTATTGCATGGCGGGTTTTTTGCTTAAAAACACCCTTACAGAGCATGGAACGGTTGCGCGCGGCGTGTGTGAAACAGAAAATGGGTATTTAAAACGCATTACGGAAAGGCTTAAAATAAAAGACATGAAGTACACCGAGGACGATGTTTCGTGGACAAACCTGCCGGATGATACCATTGTGTCAATGAATATGTGGGGGTTCACGCCAACGATATATGGTGAATTGCAACAGGGCTTTGAGCAATTTTTGAAAAATCTTAAAGATGAGGAAAAATCAGAATATCTTTTACCGCATACGGTTGATAATTTACTAACACAAAAAAAAGCGACTGTAAAGGTTTTGCAAACACATGAAAAATGGTACGGGGTCACTTATAAGGATGATTTGCCTTTCGTGCGACAGGGAATAAACAAACTGTTGGAGAGAGGTTTGTATGATTGATTTTAAAAATATCCTTTCGCAGTTTAGCATTACAGGCGATATAAAATGTAAAACCGCATATGGAGAGGGTCACATCAACGACACCTATTATGTAAGGGTTGCAGACGGAAGGTATATACTTCAACGCATAAACAAGGAAATATTTAAAAATCCACCTGAAATTATGCGAAATATAGAAAAAATTACCGCACATTTGCGAAAAAAGATTGTTGAAAAGGGCGGGGACCCCGCACGGGAAACATTAACGATAATCCCTACCAAAAGCGGGCAAAGCTATTATAAATCGCCTGATGGCAACTATTACAGAATATATACTTTTATCACAGGCGCAAAAACATACCAGTCTGTTCAAAAGCCTGCCGATTTTTATAATGCCGGCAAGGCTTTTGGGATATTTCAAAAAATGCTAAGCGATTTTCCGGCAGCCGAGCTCTTTGTGCCGATAGCGGATTTTCATAACACAAAGGTGCGGTTTGAAAACCTTTTAAACGCCGTAAACTGTGATAAAGCCGGCAGGGTAAAATATGTTCAAAGTGAGATTGATTTTGCTTTGCAACGCCAAAGCGATGTAAATGTGTTGGTGGATTTAATCGAAAAAGGAGATATCCCGCTCAGAGTTACCCATAATGACACCAAATATAATAACATTATGATTGATGATATAACGGGCGAGGGGGTTTGCATAATAGACCTTGACACCGTTATGCCGGGCTCGCTTCTTTATGACTTTGGCGACAGCATTCGTTTTGGTGCAAGCAATGCCTTGGAAGATGAGCGGGATTTGTCAAAAGTTTATATGGATAACAGGCTTTACGAGGCATTTGTCAAAGGCTTTTTTGGAGAAGTCGGAAAGGAAATGACGGAAGCGGAAGTGGAACACGCGCCTTTTTCTGCAAAGCTTATGACATACGAATGCGGTATGCGTTTTTTAACGGACTATTTAAACGGCGATGTTTATTTCAAAATTCATCGACCCAAACATAATTTGGACAGGGCAAGGGCGCAGTTTAAACTTGTTTCCGATATGGAGAAAAAAATGGATTACATGAGGGAGGCTGTAATGGGATATGTTAAAACCGGTGTTTGATGTTGATTTTGTGCCGGCGGCTGTATTCAATAACAGTTTTTTGTCAGTTGCGGATGAGGCGTTTTCAATTGCAATTGAAAGAGAAAATGGGTTTGTTTACAGGTTTGACACAAAAATAATTAGCAGCGACATTGAAAAAAGTTGCTTTTATGCAGAACGACTTTTGAAAATGCTTTTGTGGACCGTAGGCGGTTTTAAAATATTTATTGGCGGAAACAAGGCGGTATGCGATTATTTGGCTGCCTGCTATCGCCCCGGCGGCATAAGAGCTTTTGATGCCAAATTTATGAGCCGTGTATACGAAAATCCATTTGAAGTTATTGTTACCGACATTAGCAAGGTGCCTTGTAAAAATGAAAACTTTGTTTCTATCGGGAGGCATTTGGATGGAAATCGTATAGGATTTGATGCGGGCGGAAGTGATATTAAAGTTTCAGCAGTTGTTGAGGGAAAGGTAATTTATTCAGAAGAAATTGTTTGGAACCCCAAAATTAACAGCTCACCCGATTATCATTACCGATACATAAGAAGCGCGCTTGAAAAAGCGGCTGCTAAAATGGAACGGGTGGATGCGATAGGGGTGAGCTCTGCCGGAGTATATGTTAATAATCGTGCCATGGTGGCATCCTTATTTATTAAAATTTCTGATGAATTGTTTGATGAAAAAATTAAAGACATTTATTTAAACATTGCAAAAGAAATGGGTGATATTCCCGTAACGGTAGCAAACGACGGCGATGTTGCGGCGCTTGCCGGTTCTATGTATAAAAATAGAAACAATGTGCTTGGGATTGCAATGGGCACAGGCGAGGCGGGCGGATATATCGACTCGGCGGGCAATATAACAAATTATTTAAACGAGCTTGCTTTTGTTCCGGTTGACTATGACAAAAACGCCTCCATTGATGAATGGTCGGGTGACCGCGGTTGCGGCAGTTCTTATTTTTCACAAGATGCCGTAATACGGTTGGCACCCCAAGCAGGTATTATTCTTTCCGATAAGCTTACACCCGCCGAAAAACTAAAGGAAGTTCAATTTTTAATAGAAAAGGGGCAGGAAAATGCCCGTAAAATTTTTGAAACAATAGGCGTTCATTTGGGATATGCGGTTGCGCACTATGGCGAGGTGTACGATATAAGGTTTTTACAGCTTATGGGTCGCGTTACATCGGGTGAAGGCGGCAACATAATAGTGGAGAATGCAAAAAAAGTTTTAAAAACACAGTTTCCGTCACTTCATGAGAAGATAACATTATATATGCCGGACGAATATGAAAGAAGGGTTGGGCAGTCTATTGCTGCCGCAAGCCTTCCGCAGATAAAAAAATGATAGGAGTTTAGTTTGAAAAAAGCTTTGATTTTGTTTTAAACTAATGCTGAGGCGCATATTTTTGCGAAGAAAAAAATAAATTTGCCCTTGCAAGAAATGGAGCTTAAAATGGAAATTTATTTACCTAACTGCCAGGATGAGGAACAGGCATTAAGCTCGGTTACCCATTTGGCAATAGCGGCGCATCAAGACGACATCGAAATTATGGCTTATGATGGAATTTTAAAGTGCTTCGGACAAAAAAATAAAAATTTTGCGGGCGTTACCGTAACAAACGGCAGAGGAAGTCCACGAAGCGGTATTTATGCCAGCTATACAGATGAGCAAATGCAAGAGGTGCGAAAGCGAGAGCAAAAAAAAGCGGCTTTTATAGGTGAATATTCGGCACAAATTTTTTTAGACCACCTAAGCTCCAATGTCAAAAACCCCGATGATGAAAATGTTGTTGCAGATTTCAAAACAATTATACAAAAGACAAAGCCGGATTATATTTACACCCATAATTTGGCGGATAAGCACGATACCCATGTTGGAGTTGCATTAAAGGTTATAAAAGCGCTTAGGGAGCTTAGCTATATACCCAAAGCGGTATTTGGCTGTGAGGTGTGGAGAAACCTTGATTGGATGCAAGATGACGACAAGGTAAAGTTTGATGCATCGGGTCACGGCAACCTTGAAGCGGCCTTGCTCGGCGTGTTTGATTCGCAAATAGCGGGTGGCAAAAGATACGACCTTGCAACATCGGGCAGAAGAATTGCAAATGCAACATTTAGTGAATCACATAGCGTTGACATTTCAACATCCCTTTCATATGCCATGGATTTAACACCGCTTGCAGCAGATAAAACTCTTGAAGTTGGCAGGTTTGTACTGCAGTATATCAACAACTTTTCAAAGGATGTTTTAAATAAATTGGAGGCTTTGCAATGAATTTAATAAAATGCAATAACTACGACGAAATGTCTGCCCAAGCGGCAAAAATAATTGCGGCACAACTTATGAAAAAGCCAAATTGTGTTTTAGGGCTGCCGACTGGCTCCACACCGTTGGGTGTATATGGAATCTTAGTCCAAATGAACAAAAACGATAAAATTGATTTCACAAAAGTAAAAACATTTAATTTGGATGAATATTACCCCATAAGCAAAAAAAACACGCAAAGTTATCACTTTTTTATGCACGATAATTTTTTCAATCATATTAACATTGATGAACAAAATGTCAATATTTTAAACGGCGAGGCAGAAAACCCCCAAATTGAATGTGAGCTGTATGAAGAAAAAATCAAAAATTCAGGCGGAATTGATTTGCAGCTGCTTGGAATCGGGCAGAATGGTCATATTGGGTTTAACGAGCCGGGAAAGGCTTTAAAAAGCAAGACGCATTTAATAGAACTCACCCAAAACACTATAAATGCCAATTCAAGGTTTTTCGAAAAGACAGAGGATGTTCCGAAAAAATCGCTTACCATGGGGATAGGCACCATTATGAAGGCAAAAGAAATTGTTATTATTGCAAGCGGAAGGGAAAAGGCAAATGCAGTTTACGAACTTTTAAGCGGCGAAATAACTACTGCAAACCCGTCCACAATTTTAAATGCCCATAATAATGTTACATTGATTGCCGATGCCGCTGCATTGGGCGAAAACTAAAATTAATTTATTCTTACCATTATAAGGCATAAGGGGCTTGCCCCCTTATGCCTTATGTGATAAAATGGGTGAGGTTGGGCAAAAATACAATTATTGTGGAGGTGCCATGAAAAAGAGGGCTTTATTTACTTTTATTTTAATTGTTGCAATTGCGATTTCAGGGCTGTATTTGCTTAAAAAATCTTCGCACCCATTGGCGCTAAAAGCTAAAGCATACGCAAAACATGTAATAACGAAAGCTGTCTTGCCCCCTCTTTTTAATGAGCAAAAGTGGCTTGCAGGGGCTACGGAAAAAACATTTTACAAAGGCGGCGCCAAGGTAATTGCAACTGATGCAACAAAGCGTTTTATCAATTATTCCGAAGGGTTTTATTTTGATGTTCCGGATGATTTTGTTTTTGAGACCAATCGAGTATATACGACTGCAAACAGTGACCGAGGTAGTGTTACCGTTTCAAGAGAATGGTCATTTGAAAAGAATGTTGATGAATATATTGCTCATTACTTGAATAGATTTATTTTAAGCCCTCAGTTTAGGGAAAGCAATAACATAAGCATGTTTGAAAACTATGCAAAGGACAATATGCAGGTGATAACGGTTGCTATAAATGATTTGCCGCCCGATAAATTCGATAAATACACCTATATAATAATAAAAACAAAAACTCCGAACTTTTATCGGCTTATGTTTAAATACAAGTCAATCGACCGTCTATTTCATAAGCAGGTAATCGATGAAACAATCAAAACTTTTAAATATTTTTCGCCAAACCCGAAGCCCATTGAAATAACCGAGTTCGAGCCTGTTATCCCCGATTTTTGGTCTGATGAAACAAGCAGGCTTTATGATAAAATAAAAGGGTTAAAAAGCCTTAATTGGGGAATTTTTGCTCAAGATATATACAATGATGGGATTAACAACAAGGTGCCTGAATTGGAAAAAAAGTTAAATTATAAATTCGGGGTGGTGCTTTCATACCTTCAGTTTGGAGAGCGTTTTCCAATTGATTTTATGCGAAAAAACTATGAAAACAACAAGCTTGTTGAGTTGACATATCAAATAACATCCTCGAACAACGAGGAGCTTTTTGGCTACACCCCTTTTATTGATATTTACCGCGGTAAACATGATGCCCAAATTCGCTCGTTTGCAAAAGAGGCAAAAGAATTTGCAATGCCTTTTTTGTTTAGATTGTGCAATGAACCCAACTCCGATTGGACAAGTTACTCGGCTGTTGTCAACATGAGCGACCCTGAAATTTATATAGCAAATTGGCGCAGAATATATAATATTTTTAAGGAGGAAGGGGTAGATAACGCAATTTGGATATTTAACCCCAACGACAAAAACTATCCGCCTTGTAACTGGAACGATTTCACTGCATTTTACCCGGGAAATGAATTTGTTCATATGATTGGTGTGACAGGGTATAATACCGGAACATACTACAAAACCGAAAAGTGGCGTGAATTTGAAAATATATATGATGATATCAGCAAACATTATTTACCGACATTTGAAAAGTTTCCATGGATTATAACAGAATTTGCCACAAGTTCGGTTGGCGGCAACAAACCGCTTTGGATACGAAAAATGTTCACAAGCCTGTATAAGTACCCGCAAATAAAAATTGCAGTATGGTTTAGCTATGCAGACTTTGAGGTGCACACCGATGATGAAAAAATAGTATCTCGCCCTTATTGGCTGGATGAAACGCCGAATACAACCGAGGAGTTTAAAAAGGGGCTGCAAAACTTTAACAGCGAAGCCTTAATAAACCATTGAAAATTATGACGAAAAAGCTTATAATAAAGGTATATCAATAATATAAGGGGAAAAACCATGTTAAAAAGAATTGTGCCGCTTGTTTTTGTTTTTGTTTTTTTAATTTGCCCGGGCTTTGCAAAAGCCAGTATAATATATGAAAATACAGAAGAAGTAATTTTAACAAAAGGTGTGGTGCAGCAAACGGTTCACAGGTTTACCACAAGCGGGTGGTATAAAATACATACTGTATCCATTGACCTTAACGAAAGCAATATTGACATTAAAACGCTGACATCAAGCGGCGGCATAAACATAAGGGAAAATACATTGGAACTTGCAAAGCAATCGAATGCGATTGCCGCAATAAATGCCGATTTTTTTCAAATTTCCGGCGTTATGTCATCGCGTGCCAGCGCAATTGGCGCTGTTGTTGACAATGGGCATATTCTTACAACGCCGGCAAGGGGAAAAAGCATGGCCACCGTTGCGGTTGACTTTGACAATATTGTTTCAATGGGCGTTTGGGATCAGTACATAGCATTGGTTGCGCCAAACGGCGAAGAACAACAAATATATCATATAAATAAATATTACGATGACGGGGCGCTGATTATATACAACAAAGCGTGGGACAGCATTTCGCCCGGTGCGCCTATTGCGCCGATTGAAATGGTTGTTGAGGACGACATTGTTACCGATATAAGGGTTTGGGCGGATGGCGTTGAGTTTTCAAAAGATAGCTATGTTATAGCGTCAACATCCGCATCCGATACTTTTTTAACAGACAACTTTGAAATTGGCGACAAGGTTGATGTTAGAATGTGGTTTGAGCCTAACCCCGAAAATTATAACATGGCGGTTGGCGGAGGTACGATGTTGCTTATTGACGGAAAAGACGCGCCGGTTACGCATAATATATCCGGAACGCATCCAAGGACGGCAATGGGTGTTGATAAAACAGGTAAAAAGGCGTTTTTTGTTGTGGTTGACGGCAGGCAAAGCGCAAGCACCGGCATGACTTTGACCGAACTTAGAAATTATATGCGTGATATCGGTTGTTATAACGCCATAAATTTTGACGGCGGCGGCTCTACCACTTATGTTTCAAAAGAGCCGAGGCAAAACGACATTACTTTAAAAAATATAGTGTCTGATGGGGCTATGCGCAAAGTTGCAAACGGTGTGGGCGTTATGTTGACCGCCCCTGTGGGGCAGCCTGCAATTTTGGATATATTTGCAAATGGGAAAAGCTTTTATGCAAAAACTCAGCAAGAGATAAATGTAAATATTTACGATGAATATTACCGAAACTTAAACATTCCGATTGAAGATATTAACCTTAGCGTAAGCGGGGCGGCCGGGTATTTTGTAGATAATATTTTATATACCTCCGAGGCGGGTCCTGCCGTTATAACAGCGCAATATAAAAATTTATCATCATCAATAGAGGTGTATGTGCGTTCGCCTTTACAGCAGCCGGATACTGATATCATGCGGCTTGCAGACGATATGGAAACGGGCGGCACCAAGATAGCGCTTTTAGGCAGCACAAAGTATTCCAACATATTGGGGTTACTTTATTCACAGCGGGCAATGGCAAAAGCAAATGAGCAGGCAGACGCAACTGTGCTTGTGGGCGATACAGCGCAAAATATTTTAAAGACAGCAGCCTCGCCCCTAATTTACGGCAACTATTACTATGCGGCATACAAGCAAAACAACATTATAATTCAAATGGATAACTCAAAAGGCGGTTTGCTAAAATCCGACGCCGAGCAATGGAACAGGTTTTTATCTCAGCTTGATGATATTACCGTCAAAAATGTTATTATTACCCTTTCAAAGCCGCTCTCCATGTTTGAAAACAAGCATGAATTAAGCCTATTTAAGCAGGTGCTTGAAGAAAAGCTTGTTGACATGGGTAAAAATGTGTTTGTGGTATATGATGATGAAAAGGATTCAATAGAAATTGAAAACGGAATAAGATATTTTGGCTTAAAAGGAATAAAAGGCATTAAATCAACCGACTATACATCGCTCAAGGAATGTCGGTATATACTTATAACATCGGTTGGCGATAATGTGTGGTACCAAATTAAAAATATACTTTAAGGTGTTTGGCTGCTTTTAATTAAAATTTTAACCGCCTCGACTGCTGTTTTGATAGCGTTGCCGGTATTTTGCGGCATCGAGCTTAGCTTGCTGCCTTTTTCCGTTTCTTGGTTCCACAAAACAGACAGCACCGCACCGCTTTGCGCTCTTAGAATACTTGACACAATAAAAATGGCGGCGCACTCCATCTCAGACGCTAAACAGCCGGAATGTATCCAAGCGTTCCACTTGTTTTCAAGTTCGTAGCTTGTGGGCATTCTATTTGGGCAATGTTGCCCGTAAAAAGAATCTTTGCTTTGCACCACCCCTAAATGGCTGCTATATCCGTTTTTTTCGGCTGCGTTCAGCAGCGCGCTTGTAGCCGTAAAATCCGCAATTGCCGGATATTCTATTGGCGCGTATTCTTTAGATGTGCCTTCCGCTCGAACAGCACCGGCGGCTATTATGATGTCGCCGCCTTTTATATGAGGTTGCATTGCGCCGCAAGTTCCGACACGAATAAAAGTTCTCACGCCCGCCTTGTATAATTCTTCAACCGCTATTGCGGCGGACGGTCCACCAATCCCTGTTGATGTTACCAACACCTTTTCACCGCACAGTGTGCCGCAGTATGTTGTAAATTCCCGGTTGTGTGCAATAATTTTTGAGTCGTCTAAATGTTCGGCAATGCTTTTTACCCTGCCGGGGTCACCCGGCAAAATCGCATATCTTGCCCCAATGTTATTATCCAACCCGATATGATATAGTTTGTTCACATTGCCACTCCCTTTACTTTCTGTTGTGTTTATTTTATAGTTATTACTTTGGAATGTCAATGTTTAAATTTACGAAAGTGATGCAAGCACCGCCGCTTTGGTTACAAGCCCCTTTAAACGGTTGTCGTTATCCACAACCGCAATGGGGAATGCTGATTTTGCGGCAATTGGGATTAAATCGGAAACAGGAGTTTCAAGTTGCGTTGTGGGAACATCGGTATACACCGCGTCATTGAATGAAAGTTCACCGTTTCTCACCGCAAGCGCACGCTCAAGGGTTAGGATGCCTACAAACCGAAGCTTATCCCCCACAACAAAAACACTTGAAAACCCGTTATCGTACATTTGTTTTAGCGCATTTTTTGCGCCGTTTCGCGAGTGTGCCAAGCAAGACGGCGTTATCATAATGTTTTTTACGCTGTAAACATGCGTTTTATCAGCGCTGTTTGTAAACTCTTTAACATAGCTGTTGGACGGATTTGACATCATCTCCTCCGGTGTGGCGGTTTGTATAATCTTTCCGTCTTGCATTATGGCGACATTATTCCCAAGCTTAAAGGCTTCATCTATATCGTGGGTAATAAAAACAATTGTCTTGTTAAGCTTTTCTTGTATTGAAAGCAGTTCAAACTGCATTTCGCGGCGTACAAGCGGGTCGAGCGCTGAAAAAGGTTCATCCATGAGCAAAACATCAGGGTTGTTAATAAGCGCCCTTGCAATGCCTACACGCTGGCGCATACCGCCGCTTAAATTTAAGACGCTTTGACCTTCCCAACCGCTAAGCCCCACCATGGATATTATCTCCATTGCTTTTTCCTCACGCTCTTTTTTGCTTACACCTTTAATTTCAAGCCCGTATGCTGCATTGCTTAAAACATCCCGATGCGACATAAGCCCAAAGTTTTGAAACACCATGGAAACTTTGTTTCGTCTAAATTCTCTAAGCTGCTTTGCGGAATAATTTTTAATGTTATCCCCTTCAAAGTAAATTTTGCCCGAAGTAGGAGGTTGCAACATATTCAGGCACCTAATAACGGTTGATTTCCCCGAGCCGGACAGCCCGATGAGCACAAAAATTTCACCCTGCCTAACTTCAAACGAAACATTATCAACAGCAACCGTCACGCCCGTTTTTTTTAATACCTCATTTTTAGAAAGACCTTTTTTCAACATTTCGCGCGCTAAAAGCTTTTTGCTTCCAAACATTTTAGTTAAATTTTCAACTTTTAAAATCTTATTATTTTCATTCATTTTTTTTAAAAACTCCTTGAGTCAATCTATCTAAAATAATGGCAACAATAACAATTGCAATGCCGGCGGCAAACCCCCTGCCGCTTTCCAAGCGATTGATTCCTTTAATTACCTCGGAGCCAAGCCCGGTTGCGCCTATCATTGAACAGGTTACAACCATGGAGATTGCCATCATAATGGTTTGGTTTACCCCCGCCATTATAGTGGGCAACGCTTGCGGAATTTGCACTTTAAACAATATTTGCATTTTTGTTGAGCCGAAGGCTTTTGCCGCCTCCACAACCTCAACATCCACCTGCCGAATACCATGGCTTGTAAGGCGTATAACGGGCGGCAACGCATAGATTGTTGTGGCTATCACCGCAGGAACATTTCCAAGCCCCAACAGCATAACGGCAGGTATCAGATAAACAAAGCTTGGCATTGTTTGCATTGTATCAAGAACGGGGACTGCAAAAATGCTGATTTTTTTGCTTGCCGACATAACAATGCCGGAAGGCAAGCCTATTAGCAACGAAATTATTACAGACGCTATAATGATGGCAAGAGTTGCATACATCATGTCAAAAAGCCCTATAACGCCTATAAAAAAAAGCAATGCCGAATATAAAATCGATGTGCTGATTTTTTTGCTCACTTTGTATGAGGCGAAAAAAACCGCGATTATAAGCAACCACCACGGAATGGCGTTTACCGCACTTCCAATGGCATTTAGAAAAAGTTGAAGGCTTTTTGAAACAGCTTCAAAAAAAGGACTCCAATTTTGCAGCATAAAGTTTATAAATTTATCGATTGGAGCCTTAATATCAATATAAATATCTTCAGGAAAAACAGTTAGCAGTTTATGCAATTCAAGTCACATCCCTTTATTTTAAAAGCTCGCCGCGCACAAGCTCTGCTTTATCGGATGGCAGCCATTCGTCTAATAAGTTATCATATTCAACAAGAAACCATTTTGCCGCATCTGCATACTCGGCATTGTTTTCGTTAATGTACATGAGCGCCTTTGAGGTAAGCTCGCTTGATGTTGAATATTTGCTTAAAAACTCAACAAATTCCGGATTGTCTTTTACAAACTGCGGGTTTGCGCATACCGTTAGCCGCACCGAAGGGCATTCGCATTTACCTTGTCGGTACAGGCTTTCTTCATAAGGGGCATCTTCAAGCAGCAGAAGGTCATATTTACCGGTAATCCATGTGGGCTCCCAATAGTATGCAACGATAGGCTCGCCTTTTTCGTATGCGCCCGCAATAGATGCCGACAACGCCGCGTCGGAACCGGGGTCGATATAATTATAAAACTCATCAAGACCATAATACTCCACTTTTTTTCGCATGATTTCGTCTATTTCCCAACCCGAGATAGACCCATATATCCGCCCCTTTGAAGCATCCTCGGGGTCTGTGAAAACATCCTTGTAATTTTTTAAATCTTCAACCATTTTTAAATCAGGCGCAAGCGGCTCTATTCCTCTGGAAGGGTCACCTTCGACTACATAGCGCGGAACATAAAGCCCTTGGATATTGTCGTCATAATTAACGCCAAGCTCAATGAGTTCGCCTGATTGCACATCACCGCTGTATGCGGGAATATTGTCGGTCCATGTTTCCATGTATAAATGTATATCACCTTTTTTTAAAGCCCCGTATGTTACAGGTGTGGAACCGGATATTTCTTCCGTTTCCAAATCGTATGCCGTTTCTGCAATATACATTGCAACCGCATTGTGAAATTTCATGCTGTCCCAACCCACATCACCAAAAATTATTTTTTCGCTTTGTTGGGTGCACCCGCTTGAAATAAGCAACGCCGCCACACAAATAAGCATTATTAAACCTCTTTTTTTCATAATACACTCATCCCTTTTAGCCTTTTTTAAAAGGCGGTATTTTTGCATAACCACTACAATTATGGTTATATGTTTAATACGAATTAACATTTTGAAAATTTATTTAATTCTATTAAACCGACACGCTTATTATACAATGCAAGTTGTTAGTTGTCAAGTTAATATTTATGTGATAAAATATATAGAATGCAATGTCCAAAATAAAGGATGGGAGATAACATACTGTGGAAAGAAAAGAACAAATAACCATACCCCGTTACTTGAAAATAGCGGTAGATATAGCTGTGCGGATTGTTTCAGGCAATTTGTCGGTGGGGGAAAAATTAAAAGGGCGTTCTGTGCTTTCCACCGAATATAATGTTTCGCCCGAAACTATCCGCAGGGCAATGTCGCTTTTATCAGACAAAAATGTGGTGAAAATCAATGCAGGCAGCGGGATTATTGTTCTATCGCATGAGCATGCCGTAGAGTTTGTAAATAACTTTAATTCGGACGAGGTGCTTTCACAAACGAAAAAAAAGCTGTCGCATTTGTTGAGAAAGAGGTCTGCGCTTGACCAGGAAATAATGGATACAACCAAGCAGATTTCGGAAATGTATAAGTATCGGCGCTCTAATTTAATAAATCCGGTTGAAATTGTTTTGCCAAAAGATTCCCATGTAATAAAGAAAAGCATTGGTGAGCTTCAAATATGGCACAATACCGGTGCAACAATAATCGGTATTGTGCGTCAAAACAAAATTTTTATCTCACCCGGACCATACTTTGCTTTTGAGGTTGGCGACAAAGTTTTAATTGTGGGAGACGAGCATGTAATTGAAAGGTTCAACGCTTTTGTAACCAAAAAGTCAAGCAGTTACCTATAATGTTTAAAAAAGGAAATGAAAAACCGCCGAAGGTCTTTGGTTCGGCGGCTTTTTCGGGCTCTTGCCCCTTTTTTACGCAATGCTGCTCTTGCAGACTTTAGCGTTCGTTATATCATAAATTATTTCCTCAAAACAAATCGGAGTAACGATATTATCGCAAAGTGTTTTTGCAATTTCATAAATTTCTTTTTCACATGCGCATATCTCTGGCATTGTTTTTGTTTCGATACATTCTATGCCATCGTTTGATTGGGTTTTAACTATTTCTATACCATATGTTGACAGATTAATATTTGCACTGTTGGTCTGGGTCTCCAATATGTAATATTCTACATTAAATGGCGCGATTGAACCGTCTGCTTCTGTTAATCTTTTAGTTGAATATAAAATTCTTTTCACATATTTCACCTCCTTTGTTACAATATTATTACAATGCAATCATATAACAAATGTAACGAAATTGAAATATCTATTCATCGCAATTTATTTCATAATTCGACAAATTACGACACGAAAATAAACATATTATTACAGTTTTGTCGAATTATATCGAATAGAATTGCCCTTTTCGTTATTTATTGGTAAACCTGACCTGTTTTTTAAAAAGGCTTTTTGTATTTCTGATGATGCCACCGGTATAAGGCAAAGTGAAATTGTCGTTAGCCATTGTTTGAAAGAAAGCGGTGTAACTTTAAATATTTCTGACACTTTGGGCAGCATGATTACTAAAATTTGCATTGCCGAGCAAATCAGAAAAGATGCAATGAGATATTTGTTTTTAAATAACTCTGCACTGAAAATGGTTTTGTTGTTTCGCACATTAAAGGCATGAAAAAGTTGCGAAAGGCTTAAAACGGCAAATGCCATTGTGCGTGCAGTAACAAGATTATATTTTAAAAAGCCTAAATTAAACGCGAATAAAGACACAGCGCCTATCAGGCAGCCTTCAAGAAAAACACTAAGCCCCAAGCCGTCGGAAAACAATCCGCTTTTAGGGTTTTTAGGCTTGTGCAGCATTATGTTATCGTCAAAAGTATCTATTCCAAGCGCAACCGCAGGCAGTGAATCGGTTACAAGATTAACCCATAGCAGCTGAATTGCAAGCAGAGGAGGAGGCCATCCAAAAAATATTGCAACGAATATCGTTAAAATTTCACCAATATTTGACGAAAGCAGAAAGTGAATTGATTTTCTTATGTTTTCATAAATCCCTCTGCCTTGGCGGACTGCCTCAACAATTGTTGAAAAATTATCATCGGCAAGCACCATATCCGCAACGCTTTTTGCAACCTCTGTTCCGTTTATCCCCATGGCACAGCCTATGTCGGCAGCTTTTAACGCAGGGGCATCGTTTACGCCGTCACCTGTCATTGCAACTATCGCGCCTCTGTTTTGAAAAGCCTTTACAATCCTAAGCTTGTCCGCCGGAGTTATTCTTGCAAAAACGCTATACGAAAAGATGTTATTTTCCAACTGGTTTTGTGGAATAAGCGCAAGCTCTGCGCCGGTGATTGCTTTGCTGTTACTTCTTAAAATACCAAGCTCGCTTGCAATTGAGCAGGCGGTCGTTATGTGGTCGCCTGTTATCATAACCGTTTTAATTCCTGCTTTTGAACACATTTTAACCGCTTGCGCCGCCTCGGGGCGTATCGGGTCAGCAGTTCCGATTAGACCATTAAAAACCAAACTGCTTTCCGGGTCGTTTGGAATGCTATCCGTTTCACGATATGCAACGGCAATTACCCGCAAGGCTTTTTTCGCCATCTCATTGTTTTGTTGTAAAATTTCCTGCTCCTTTTCCTTGCTTAGCAGACACTTTTTTATCAAAACATCAACCGCACCTTTTGTGATTATTCGATACCCGCTCCTGTATTTATGTATAACCGTCATAAGTTTTCTATCAGAGTTAAAGGGGATTTCCAAAACCCGCTCAAAGTGCGGGATTTTGCTTGCCTTTTCCATAATTGCTCTTTCGGTAGGGTCGCTGCCGTTGCTACATATGGCTGCAAGCTCTATTGCATTTTTGTTGTAATCACAGCATGTGGTCATAACCTTGATTTTGTTTTGGGTTAAAGTGCCTGTTTTATCGGAACAAATTACCGTTGCGCTTCCAAGCGTTTCTACCGCCGGCAACTTTCTTATTATCGCATTTTTGGCAGACATTCGCATAACGCCTATTGCAAGAACAACCGTAACGGTAGCAGGCAGCCCTTCGGGAATTGCCGCAACCGCAAGGCTTACAGATGTCATAAACATATCAAAAAGCGGCATTCGCCTTGCCAAGCTTATTGCAAAAATTACGGCGCATATAGAAAGAGTGCCTATGCCAAGGCTTTTCCCGACCCTTGCCAACCGTATTTGCAATGGTGTTTGATTGGTTTCGGCATGCATCAAAAGGCTTGCGATTTTACCCACTTCCGTGTTCATTCCGGTTGATGTAACAACTGCCTCGGCATGTCCGGCAACAACCAATGTCGTTGCAAAGACCATGTTTTTTTGGTCTGTAATTTGTGCTTTATGATAAATTTGCGTTGCATCCTTTTCCTGCGGCTGGGATTCGCCTGTAAGCGCCGATTCTTCTGTTTTAAGCGAGGCGCATTCTATAATTCGCGCGTCGGCAGGGATGTAGTCGCCTGCTTGCAGCAGCAAAATATCGCCGACAACAACCTGCTCGCAATCAACGGTAATTACCTTATTGTCCCTTCGGACTCTTGCGTGGGGAGAAGACATTTTTTTTAATGCTTCAATTGCTTTTTCCGCTTTGATTTCCTGAATAACGCCAAGCAGCGCATTTACTGTAACTATTATTAAAATTATAAATGGTTCGGCATAGTCACCCTTGCCCTTTAAAAAGGAAATGACAAAGGAAATAAATGCTGCGGCAATTAGGGTTAGCACCATAAAGTCTGATAGTTGCTGTAAGATTCTTTTAAAGAGAGTGGTTTGCCTTTTTTCTTTTAACTTGTTTTCACCATATTTTTTTATCCTTTCGATGTATTCTTTTTCTCCAATTCCTGTTTTGCTTGTTTCGAGCAGTTCTAATACTGCGTTTATCGGTTTATCGTACCATGTCATTTGAATTATCACACCCCTTTTTATCATATGTATGCCGTGCACATGTCAAATATGCAATGAATAATATGTTGTAAGGGTGTTGAATAAAAGCGATATCATCGCTTCAAAACAACAATGTTTCCCAAAAACAAGATAACAGGAGTGATGATTATTTTCATAACCAATATAATGCTTGCAGTTTCACTTAGTGTAGATGCGCTTGGGATAGGTGTTGCGTATGGATTAAAAGGCGTGAAGATACCAATCACCGCCAAAATTATTATATTTGCCGCGTCCTTTGTTATTGCAACTCTTTGTGAGCTTTTAGGGCAATATTTGCTAAGTATATTGTTACCTTTTGTAATCAAAGCGATTGGAATAGTAATACTTTTAGCAGTAGGTGTTTACACGGTGTTTAGCGACCCATTTTCTTATGATGCCGATAAATCCCTTGACATTGATTTATCGGAAGCCTTTTTTATGGGGATTGCTCTTAGCATTGATTCAGTTGGGGTTGTTATAGGGAACACCGCAATAGGTGGGGCTTTAAACATATTGCCGCTTGCCATATCAATATGTCAATTTGGCTTTTTAAGCATAGGTCAAAAAATAGGGAGCAAAATAATGTTAAGAGGTAAATTGGGGTATCGGTCTTTATCCGTTTTAACAGGCGCAATAATTATAATTATAGCAGTATTTAGAATTATGGGAAGTTAAGTCATGCCATAAGACACATGATAAAAGTTGTAATTTAAAAAAACCCGCTGATTTTAGCGGGTTTTTTAAAAATTATTTATCGCTTAGCCTTTTCAAAAAAAGCCGTGTTCTTTCGTTTTCCGGGTTATCTATAACGTCTTGCGGCTTGCCTTCTTCAATAATAACCCCGTCCGACATAAATATAACCCTGTCTGAAACATTGCGTGCAAAATCAATTTCATGCGTTACAATAACCATCGTTATTTTTTTTGACGCCAGCGAGCGTATTACTCTTAATATTTCGCCTGTCAGCTCCGGGTCAAGCGCGGAGGTGGGCTCATCAAAAAATAAAACCTTTGGGTTTAGCGCAAGAGCCCTTGCAATTGACACACGCTGCTGTTGTCCGCCCGATAATTCACAAGGATAATTATACAATTTGTCGGTAAGCCCGATTCTATCTAAAATGGCTTTGGCATTTATAGTTATTTCGTTTAAAATTTCTTGTTTGTTTTTTTTAAAATCTTGCCGTTCTTTTGCTAAAAGCTTAGGAGCAAGCTCAACATTCTCCAACACATTATATTGGGGGAATAAATTAAAGGATTGAAAAACAAGGCCAAAATTAAGCTGTTTTTTTCTTTCGTCAAAAGGTTTTTTGGGTTTTGTTTCATCTGCATCAAACACTATTTCTCCATCAACAAAAATCTTGCCCTTGTTTGCTTTTTCAAGAGAGGTTATGCATCGCAACAAAGTTGTTTTGCCGCTGCCGGACGAGCCAAGCACCGACAACACCTCACCTTGCCTCATATTAAAGCTAACGCCTTTTAGCACCTCGTTTGAATCGAAGCTTTTGTGTAAATTTTTAACCTCTAATATGTTCATTTATTAGCCCCTATAATAATTCAACTTGTTTTCTATGTATCCGAAAAGTAATGTCAAAATGCCGTTAAACACTAAAAAATAAATTCCGGTTGAAAAAAGCGGCCAAATAAGACCTTGTTTGGTAAACCGCTCAGCGCACATAATAATTTCGGCAACACCCACAATTCTTGCTAATGAAGTGTCTTTTACAAGGGTTATTACCTCATTGCTCATGGCGGGCATTATCCTTTTTACAACTTGAAACAACACCACTTTAAAAAAGATTTGCGCTTTTGTCATGCCCAAAACTTGTCCCGCCTCATACTGCCCCTTGGAGATGCTTTCAATACCGCCGCGGTAAATCTCTGAAAAATATGCGGCATAGTTTATTACAAATGCCACAAGCACCGCTGTCAACCGAGATTTCAAAGGAAAGTCCAGCAACAGCCCCGGAGCATATAAAACAACAAAAATTTGCAGCATTAAAGGCGTGCCGCGAATAATCCAAACAAAGGTTCTTGATAGCCACTTAAGCGGCGCAAACTTTGACATTGAACCAAATGTTATAACCAATCCCAGCGGCAAAGCCAAAAGTAGTGTGCAAGAAAATATGATGCAATTTAAGCCAAAACCCTCAAATAAAACACCTATTGCATCGTTAAACATCGTCATGACATCAGTCCTATTTTTTGATTATCAGCTTATCCAGTTTGTACTTCTTAGCAATTTCATCTAACTTGCCGCTTTCCGTTAATTCATCTATTGCTGCGTTTATTTCAGGAACCATGTCGCTGCCTTTTCTAAAAGCAATGCCATATTCCTCGGGTGAAAATTGACGGCTTTCAACAACAACCAAATCGCTAAAATCCGTATCCGCCCCAATAGAACCTATTGAGGTTACATAATCAACAACAGCAACATCCGATGTGCCGGAAGCAACATCCAACAATGCTTTTGCCTGAGAGTCAACCGCCGTAAATTTTGAACTTTTGAAAAAGTCATCATCAAGTGCAAGCTCCTCGCCTGCCGAGCCTTGCTCTGCAACCACATGCGCGCCGTCAACGCTTGCCGAATATTTTTGCAAGTTAGCGGATTTAACAATCATAACTTGTCTGTTGTTCATGTATGCATCGGTAATCTCCATGTTTTCCATTCTATCTTGGGTGATTGTCATGCCATTCCAAACACAATCGATATTTTTGGCATTTAGCTCTATTTCTTTTGAATCCCAATTTATTTCCTGAAAGACAGGTGTCACATCCAATTTTTCACAAACAGCCGTTGCAAATTCTGTTTCAAACCCTATTAATTCTCCGCCTTCTTTGTAATTCATTGGCGCAAACAATGTAATGCCGATAACCATTTCACCTTTTTCGGTAATATAAGTATAGTCCGATTCCGTCTTGCCTGTTTGCTTTACGGTCTGCGTGCAACCCAAAAGCATAAACATCAATGTTAACACAACCATGATAAGTGCCAAAAACTTTTTCATAACTTCTCATTCTCCTCTTAAATGCTGATTTTATTTACGCAAAAATCTTCGCATCGTCCAATTATTCGACATGCGCTATATAATAATAACACTTTAGCGTGATAAAGTCAATTGTTTTTGAAAAATCGTTAAAAAACAGATGCGCCTTTGGTTAACCAAAGGCGCAAAAGGTTGCATATGCAATTATTTTTTTATTTTTTTTTGTAATTTTTTTGTCCTTTTCTTGAGGTTCTCCGAAGATATCCAATGATGAAATGAAGGGATAAATTCCCCATAAAGCGTAAAATCCTCAGAGCAATTATTTTTGGAATTTTCGCATTTTTCTTCTTTTGGCTGATTATTTTCATTCATAAAAAAAACCCCTATAATAATATGTTCAAATTGATGTAAAATATTATTGTGAGCACAAAAAATAAAAATAACCAAGAAAAAACGGTAAAAAAGAGTGCAAAACCACACCTTTTATGATATAATATCTGCAAAGCAGATATTATACTTGTTCCGCAGGAACTTATGCGCCGCCGGTATTTTC
The DNA here is from genome assembly GCA_023228885.1 of Bacillota bacterium. Lineage (GTDB taxonomy): Bacteria > Bacillota > Clostridia > Monoglobales > Firm-18 > JAAZFB01. The sequence goes on from JALOAJ010000004.1 coordinate 90,878, forward strand.
CTCACTATGTTCGGAAACGGCGATGCGCAATTATACCAAAATCCTTCGGGCTTATGGTATAATAAAGTATAATTCAGATGATATAATAGGGGAGAATGGGGGTACTTATTGTTATAGAGTATAAAAAGAATTTTAAAAAAACATTTTGGTCATACTTGATTATCATAATAGCCCCTATAATAATTGTAGGTAGTATAGTGTCAAGCTTGTTTTTTATAAGGCTGGCGGAGGACACCAGAAGACTCAACCTTCGGGTTGCGTCACAGATGCAAAGCACGGTAGAAACTCAGCTTATAAATATGCTTACATTGCCGCAGCAGATTAGACAAAATGTATGGATATCAAACCTTATTCGCAATAGGAATGAAAAAAGTATTGAAAGTTTTGAGCTTTGGCGGACAAGTGAGCAGCTGGCTGGGTTTATAGGAAGTAATAACTTTGAAACTATTGGTATATATTTTCAGAAAGACGATGCTGTGATTGATAATTACACAAATTACTCATTTGAGGAATATTATGATAAATATTTGAGCCGCTCAAACTACAGTCTCGATGTGTGGAGCGAAAAATTAAAAAAGGGTGAGCTGCAATCGTTTTTTGCGGAAAGCGTATATGCTGATTGGCCGACTGAAGAAAAGTCGATAATTTTTTGTTATCCTATTGAATTATCAAAAACAGGAAAAGGGGTTGTACTTATTGCTCAGCTTAGGCAAAGTATGATTTTGAATAATTTTTTATTTGATGATGAGCATATGCTAAAAGGTTTTGCCGCGTTTAACCGTGACGGTAAAATGATTTTTTCGGCAGGTGGTTTTCAGTTTGAGATGCCTGCGGAACTTCAGGTAAGTGAGGATAAGGAATATCAGGTTGGTGAGAACACTTTTTTGCATACATCTTCTGATATGTTAGATATAACATATGTTTCGGTATTTCCGCATGGGGCGGCGGGGAATGCTTTTCAATTCTTATACGCTTTTATAGCGTCCTTATTCTTGGGGTTAATTGCTTGCGCATTGCTGGCGAGGCTGGGTGAGAAAAGACTTCAAAAGCCCTTATCGGATATACTTGACGAAAACAAAAATCTTGCGGAAAACCTTAAAGAACGAGCGTTGGTGGGTCTTTTATACAACGAGCAACCAGACGAAGCTGAATTATCAAAGTATAATATAAGCTTTGATATGGAAAAGATATGTGTTATAGCGGTTAGTTTTTCGGAGCTGGAGGATTCGGAGTTTAATATATATTTAGATAATATGAATATTGTTTGGCGTGAGCTTAACACTATTATTTTATCAATAATGGATGAGATGGGCATTAAATGTTATATGGTTCGTTCGAGCACCTCAAATAGTATTTGCATATTAAATTACAATAATAAGTCATTGGAAGCAGTCATTGAACAGGCGGTAAGAGTTTTTAAGGAAAAGCATAATATTTCTTTAAATGTAGGTGCTGGAGATATTATGACTGAAGTTAAAATGATAAGTCAATCATACGATGGGGCTGTTTTTGCACTTCGTTACGCATTGCAGGAAAAGAATGGGGGCGTCATATACCACAAGGATATTCAAAGTATGGAAAATAATAAAATTTATTATACAAACGAAAAAGAATATATGCTTAAAAAAAGCATCAAAGCTGGGGAGAAGGAAAGTGTTGTTAAGGTTTTAGGTGAAATATACGATATCAATTTTTCCAAAAGGCAATTATCGCAAAATACATTGAGGAGATTGATATTTAGCATATCTGCGGCGATATATCAAATTTTAGATGATGTGTATTTAATAGATCATGAAAAACACGAAAAATACGGAAGAGTATGTCAAAACATATTGCGAAGCGACAATGTGGAGGAATGCTTTGTGATATTAAAGGAAATATGTTTAGCGCTTTGCGATGATATTGACACCAACAGTAGTGATGATATGATTAAATCAAAAATAATAAAATATTTGAACGAAAATTATACAAATAAGGATTTGTCCTTGGATATGCTTGCGGAGCACATGAATGTGAGTTATAACTATCTTAGTACATTGTTTAAAAACTACATGGGAACAAATTTCATAATATATTTGACATCCTTCAGATTAAAAAAGGCGGCAGAGCTCTTGAAGCAATCGAATTATACAGTTGGGCAGGTTGCGGAAAAAACCGGTTTTAGCAGCAGCAATTCTTTTATAAGAACTTTTAAAAAAAGCTATGGAACCACACCGGGAAAATATAAGGAATAAACATGATATAAATCTTAAAGAATGAGTATTTCGTAAAAACGGAATATTCATTTTTTTATGTATTTTAATAAAATTTGAATATTTGCTAAATTTTTATGATTGACGCCGGAAGTAGCTGTGTTGTATTATAAAAATATTAATAAAGCTGTTGTGATGGCAGCGTGAAGTAAAGATGAAGGCTTGGTATAAAATTAATGCAGCGATAAAGTTTTTGAAAGTTATTGCATTTTGAACAAAAGGCTGATACAACTTTTTGCACGAGAACTTGGGGACATGTGCTTTTCTGCAAAAACATTATACCGGAAGGGTTTGGAGTCCTCAATTTTATTTATCTTTAAAGTATGATCATGACAAAGGGGTGGCTAATTTATGAAAAAAACAATGGCGATAAAGAATTTGGGATTATCTATGGCGCTAATTTTGGTGATGATGGTGTCCGGCTGTGGAAAAAATGGCGAAAAGAAAGTTACAGTTAACGAAAATGCGAATTTCCCGGATACCTTGACGATTTTTGCCCCAGTAGGGAGCTTCTTATCATCACAAGGGTTGGACAATAATGGCATTATAGGACTTCAATTATTGGAAGAACGCACCGGTACACATGTTGAATGGGAGCATCCCAACAGTAATGCGCTGGAGGAAAAGTTCAATCTAATGGTAGCATCAGGTAAGCTACCTGATCTTATCGTATATTATTGGAACAGTAGAAATGCAAGAGCGCATATTGACGAAGGTATAATTCTACCGTTGCGTGATCTCGTGGCGGCAAATATGCCGAATTTGACGGCATTTAACAATGAAAGGCCTGAGGTGCGCAGGCAATATACCGATGACGACGGCGAAATTGCTTACATACCGTTTATACGCAAGGACAAGGAACTTGGCATTTACTTGGGTCCGATAATCCGAGAAGATTGGTTAGACAATTTGGGGCTTCCAATTCCTAAAACTACAGATGAGCTGTACGCGGTATTAAAAGCATTTAAAGAGGGAGACCCAAACGGAAACGGAATTGCTGACGAGATACCTATGACCGGTACCGGCTTTGGGTCATCACAGTTTGGCATCGGGAATTTAGCGGGCGCGTTTGGCACCAATCACAATTTTTATTTAGATAACGGAGTTATTAAGTATGGTATATTGGAGGATTCCTTTAAGGAAGCGCTTCAATATATAAGTAAGCTGTTTTCTGAAGGACTTATTGATAACGATTACCTTCTCACCGATCGCAACAAGATGGATGCGAAGGCAATGGGTGATCGAGCCGGGTTTTTATTCGGATTTCAACCTTCTATTTATCAAAGGAATATGGATGACGGAGTGCGCAAATTTACAGGAATTCCACATCTGAGAGGACCGCATGGCGATAACGCGTATTTTGTTTCAGCGTATGCGAATGCTGTCGCGACATCATCCGTCGCGGTTACCGCCGCAAATAAGCAACCTGAAGCTACAATGAGATGGATAGATGAGTTTTTCGGAGAGCCCGGATTGACATATATGAATTTCGGCAAGGAGGGTTTAACCTTTAACATGGAGAACGGATATCCCCGTCTTACAGATTATGTTTTAAATAATCCAGACGGAAAATCTATAAATGAGATGTTGTCTATCTCCGTAGCCGCATACGAGTCGGCGTTTCCCACGCTTCAGGATTTTAAATATTATGAGCAGTACTTATCAGATTGGGGACGGGAAGCGATTAACAACTGGAGCGAGGATGTGGATGTTAGTGGGGTGCTGCCGCTTCTTAGCTTTACGGAAAGCGAGTCAGATACGGTCACGCAAATTATGGCGCAGGTTGAAACCTTTGTGTCTGAAGAAATAAACAAGATTGTGCTGGGGCGCGGGAGCATTGGAGATTTGCCGGCGATACGCGAAAGAGTAAAGTCTATGGGGATTGAACGCGTACTGTCTATCTATAACGATGCCTATGCGAGATATCTAAAACGATAAAAGGGGGATGCGGCTAATATGAAAGCGCCTATTGTTAAAACTGCATACGAAGGAAAGCTTGCTGCAAAAAAACGCATGTCGGATGAGATATGGCAGCACAGGCATATTTATGTTATTCTGTTGCCGGCAGTATTGTTTTATCTCCTGTTCTGCTATCTTCCAATGTTCGGAACCGTTATCGCGTTTCAAAAATTTTCGGTTGCTAAGGGTGTCTTCAAAAGTCCTTTTGTGGGGTTAGAGCATTTTCGAAGTTTTTTATCAGACTACAATTTTTGGCGTCTGCTTAGAAACACGATTTCAATCAGCGGATATGGCTTGCTTTTTGGATTTCCGACGCCAATTATATTTGCGCTGTTGCTTAACGAACTTAAGGCAAAGCGCTTTAAGCGCCTCGTGCAGACTGTGACATATATGCCGCACTTTATTTCGGTTGTGATTGTAGCAAGCTTAACGCTTACATTTGTGTCCAACGATGGGGTTATTAACACAATTCGTGCCATGATAGGTGTGGACAAAGTATCCTTCATGTCAAATCCCAAATATTTTTATCCGGTTTATACAGTTTCAGTAATTTGGCAGAATTTTGGCTGGAATAGCATTATTTATTTAGCCACGCTGGCATCGGTTGATGTGGAGTTGTACGAGGCCGCTGTGATTGACGGAGCAAACAGATGGAAGCAACTCTTACATATTACGCTTCCCTGCATAGCGCCTACAATTATAATATTGTTAATTTTACAAATAGGAAATCTTTTAAGCGTTGGATTTGAGAGAATAATGTTGATGTACAATCCCTCAGTTTACGAGCGTGCGGATGTGATTTCAACTTATGTGTACAGGCGTGGGTTGTTGAATGGAGACTATAGCTATTCAGCCGCTGTCGGAATGTTCAATTCGATAATTAATTTTATTTTGCTCATCGGCGCTAATTCAATGAGTAAATATTTTAGCGATACAAGCTTGTGGTAACCTTTTTTAGGAGGGCATGGATATGGAACAAATAACCAATAACGGAAAAGGTTCTCGTCTGTTTAACGCTTTAAATATTGCGTTTTTAACAGGTGTAATGCTTTTAGCGTTGTACCCTTGTTATTATGTGTTGATGGCGTCGGTCAGTGACCCTGTTCAAGTTTCTAACAGTGGGGGCTGGCTGTGGTTTCCAAAAGGATTTGGAATGTACAGCTACATGGATGTTTTGAAAAGCAGACTTATATGGATAGGCTATCGCAATACATTGTTTTATGCAGTATGTGGCGGAGTATTAAGTGTTTTTGTTACGGTTATGGCTGCGTTCGGTCTTAGCAGAAAGACCCTGCCGGGTAAAAACATTTTACTGTTTTTAATTATGGTAACGATGTATTTTTCCGGTGGATTAATTCCCACATATTTGGTTGTAAAAGCTTTTGGACTTATTGACACACCGTTTGCGATGATAATCCCCGGGCTTGTGTCAACTTACAATCTTATTATAACGATTACATATTTTCGGGGGTTACCCTATGAGTTAGAGGAAGCGGCAAAAATAGACGGAGCCAATGATTATACGATACTGTTTCGCATCATGATGCCATTGGCAACACCTATCATTTCGGTAATTTCCCTATATTATATGGTAGCCATTTGGAACAACTACTTTACCGGATTGATTTATTTGAATAATCGTTCACTTTACTCGCTGCAAATGGTTTTAAGGGAGATATTGATACAGAATGATACTAATGCCATTGCGGCGAACTCGGATATGCAGGTTTATGCGGAAAATGTAAAATATGCAACAATTGTGGTTTCTACCATACCAATTCTGTGCGTTTATCCGTTTTTACAGAAGTATTTTACTAAAGGCGTTATGATTGGAGCCATTAAACAATAAATCGGAGGTGTGTTGAGCGTGAGAAATGTTCCTGAATTTTGGAAAGCAACCTTAGGCGATGTGGAGCATATGGCCAAAGGTGTAAAGAAGGGTCAAACGGAGGTAATTTGTATTTCTGCCGGAGGACGGCCGGTATATCGCATATTTTACGGAATAAAGAATGAACTTTCACGAACCGCTAATCTAAACAGCGCGCTTGGGGCGGGCGATATAACATGTTATGCGAACAAATCCTCTGCTGATTACAGACCAACATTGTTTTTGACGGGTTGCATACATGGCGGCGAATTTGAGGGAACCGTAGCTATTTTGAACCTTATAAACATACTTGAAACGGGAGTTGATTTAGGTGGCAACAAGCACCCGAAGCTGAAGGAATTAACAGACTTTGTAACCCTTGTGCTAATCCCTTGCGCAAATCCGGACGGACGTTCGCGCATACCTTTTGGGTCTTTCGTCGGCAAAAAATTTAAAGAACTTAGGTATTACAATCAGGGCACATGGAAGGATGGTTCACTATGCAACTGGCCGGACTGCAAGAAAATCCATCCAATTAAAGATGCGGTTGATTATTTGGGAGGTTACTTTAACGATGACGGTATAAACCTTATGCAGGATGATTTCTTTGGTGACAAAAGCGCAGAGGTGGCGGCAATATTGAAAACTACCGATGAATTCGCACCTGACTTTTCGGTTCTTTTGCATGGCGGCGCTGAAACGGTCAACTGTTTTTTCCGTTTAGACTATGTCTCCAAAAAGGTGATAAGAAAAATCCGCGAATTTGAAGATATACTTGCGCAGAGGTGCTTTTCAGAAGGCTTAAATTTTAAAAAAAATTCACGCAATTGGGAGCAAGAAAGCGAATTCAGCTCCTTCAATCTTACATCGGCAATGCATCATGTTTGCGGCGAACCGTGTATCGTGTATGAAACTAATCAAGGCTTAATTGACGAAGGCGACCCCCTAATGCATGAAGAAATATATAAGCATCACATATTGTTATTTGAAGAGTTATGCGCTTTTATTATTAAAAATAAGAGGTGACAGTATTTATGAATAAAAGTTTTATGAAGCTTGCGGTGATAACGCTTGTATTAAGCCTTGGCTTACAAAGCACCGCTTTTGCGGCTAACATTTGGGATGGATATGTTGAAATGGAAGATGCTCAAACACGCGAAATTTTAATTAATATGAACCATATCGAAACCATTACCGCGGTATCAGGCCTTTCACCATCGGCTTCTATTAGTGGTGAAGCTAACTATTCGGCACATTGGAATGAACATCCGAATTTTACCAGCATCAGCTTTACATTGCCAGGGGATTGCTCAGCAGTTAATAAATTAATTATACCGATTTATTCAGCCGAGGCAACAAACGCCAGAATCTTCGTGATATTCCGATGCGAAAATGTTACCCCATTAGCCTCGGGAACCGCTTACTTTGATATCAACTTTACGATAGATTGGGTTGGTTGGAAAACATTTGAGTGGGTTCTCGGCGATGAGAATACGCATGTAAGCAACTCACCGGATTTGTCCAACGCGCAGAGGTTAGTTTTTGCGGCGGGGTGGGATAACAGTACACCGCATCCGCGGTCGGACTTATATATTGATTCAATCACCTTTGAAAGGGAAGATCTTTCTGTGGAAAAAACGCAATTTTCAAATGTATTGGCTGTGGAGTTGGCAGCATTTGAGGCGGTTATGAACGGAAGTGTAGCGGTGTATAACTATAACCGTAATGTTTACACCAATGGCTCCAGCGTATTAATGGATGCCGCTAATCCTAAAGCTACGGTTTTAACTAAGGGCGGGGCAGCTATGGTTCCTGCAGAATTTTTTAAGCAATATTTAGGCATATCATTCACCGAGAATGAAGAAGGCATTTTCTTAGGAGAAAAGGTTTTTTTTCGCAGCGGCAAAGCTGAGTATACCATTGACGGAGATGAAAAAATATTTTTATCGCCCCCTTTCGAAAAGGACGGACTGACATTCGTGTCGCTTGTTGAGTGTTCTGCCGCGTTGGGATTAGCTGTGAAAAGCTTTGGCGAATTGACTGTTGTCGGAAGCGAAAGTAGCATTGATGCCTTGACAAAAGACCGAAAAAAGGTTGAGATTGCTATTGGGCTTACCACGCAAAATTTATTTGATGCGAATAACATAACTAAAGAAGATTATGATGCTGTAAAAGCAGCATTTCGTTACAATCTTGTCGGAGATGAAGAAAGCAATGACCGCAGTAATCCGCACATAGCGAGTAAATTGGATTCTCGTCAACGGCTCGCTATATCAACTTGGAACTCGATGAATCGTGGCGATGACATACCGATTTTGTTCGGAAACTCACCTGCATTAGTGACAGACGATATGACCCGGCAATACCGAAATTTGCGTGAAATGGCATATGGATACGGTTCTTTCGGAACATCCACATATAAGGACCCGCAGCTTAAAAAATCAATTTTGTTCGGGCTTGAGTGGATGTACGAAAACCTGTACGGGGAGGCGGAAATTACGAACACAGGTTGGAGGGATACAACACTTTTTAACTGGTGGGATTGGTACATAGGTGCTGGAACCTCTCTTATGCATGTGCTTCTTATTATGGAGCCTGAAATGTTTCAATCTGATATAGATAAATATATGTCGCCCTTCATATATTTTTGGAACACAAGATATATGCAGAAAGATCAGGCGACCGGAAGAATACTGGTAGAAACAATGGCAGCAATATTAACTGAAAATGTTGATATGTGGGATAGAATTTACGAGGACTATGAGTATCCGCTGAGGTTTCAATGGGGCAATGGGGTTGCTGAGGACTTTAGCTATATTGCCCATAACCGTTATCCTCTTGCCGGGATGTATGGAATTGAAGTATTGTTTAACCGCCTTGTAAATACCTTTGCCAACCTTGCGGGAACCAATTTTGAGATGTCAACCCCTAACAAATATAGGCTGGCGCAATATATGTATAATACCTTTGAACCGCTCTATTTTAACGGGGCTATGACCACCCGTGTGCTTGGCAGGGTTCCGGATGAAGGCGTGATGAAAACCCGTGAATTAGTGCAGGGTGCGGTTAGGCTTTTAGGAGTTTTCGGGCCTGATGATGATGCACGGCTTAAATCAATCATAAGAAAAAATGTTGACCAAATGAATTTAAACAGTGTTATCGGAGGTGGTATGCCGTTTTCTGTTGCGTCGAAGATAATAGAAATTGTAGAGGATGATTCCATTCCTGTAATCAACAGCGAATTATCGCGGGTATATTACTTAGGTGAGATGGTAGTGCATCACAGGAAAGATTTCGGAGCATCGCTTGTGATGTCTTCAAATACAATCGGAAATTATGAATCTATAAACGGAGAGAATAAAACCGGTTGGTATCAAGGTGATGGTGTATTATATATTTACCGTCCCGGAAATAAGAACGAGTTTCAATATGGCTCCGCATTTTGGAATAATGTAAATCCTTACCGATTGCCCGGAATTACCGCAGATTCGCAGGAACGCAAGGTTTGGAGCATTAGGAGCGGGTATATGCCTAATCCGAATTTTGTTGGCGGTGTGGAATTGGAAGGTAGATACGCTATTGGTGTAATGGATTTTGAAGGTTATCATCATGATGTTCATGAAACAGGAACCGACAATGATGCCGGCGGACAGCTGCCATATTTCGACAACGATCTTGTAGCGAAAAAATCTTGGTTTATGCTGGATAATGAAATTGTAGCGTTAGGCAGCGGAATTACATCAACGAAAAATTCTCCCGTATATACTGTTGTTGAAAACAAGATGTTGAAGAAAGTGTTAGATCCCACAGGAAAAAATGTTTCAATGAATGAATATGACATTATATCCGTTACGGCAGCGGGTGACGATGGAAACATACCTGAAAATGTCCTTGACGGAAACCTTTTAACCCGTTGGTCTTTGCAGGGAACCGAGGATTCCTGGCTGATACTGGAGTTTGACGAAGTGAAACCTATCGGACTTATTGGTGTTGCGCAGTACAACGGCACAGAAGGACGTATGGCAACTTTCGATTTAGATGTTTCTGATGATGGCTTGAACTGGGTTACTGTATTTTCAGGTAACTCAAGCGGCACGACAAACGATATAGAGTATTACAACGCAGGTGATGTTAACGCAAGATTTGTACGCTATAATGGGCATGGACGCACTTACAGCGATTGGAACAGCGTTACCGAAATTAAGATATATCCGCCGGGCGCTGAGACATATCTTACCCAAAGCGCGAACGAGGAATCAAATATCATATACGGCGCTGAGGATATTATTGTGAATGGCGAATTGCTTGAAAAGCATAAAAGCATTGAGAAAAGTTATGAAAATCCGGTTTGGGTGCACATCGAAGGAGCGGGCGGATATTATTTCCCTAAGGGCGGCTATCTTTCGTTAAATAAAACCGGAAACTCTACGAGTTTTGCAGAGCTTTGGTTAAATCACAACGCAAACCCGCAGGACGAAACCTATGCTTATGTTCTCCTCCCGTCAGCGACAGCGGATGAAACCGAGATGTATAGCTTGAATCCGGATATTGAAGTGCTCTCTAACACTTCACAAATTCAAGCGGTGCGCAACACAAAATCCGGAATTACCGGTATCGTATTTTGGGAAGCGGGAACATTCGGAGATATTACGGCTTCGGTTCCGCTGGCGATTATGATAAGAGAAACGGATAATGAATATGTAATTTCAATGTCTGATCCGGGGCAGCAGTCCTCAAAGGTTACAGTCACCATTGATGGATGCCTTAATGTTATCTCAACCGATCCAAATGTGGCTGTGAAAAAAGGGGAAAAGACAGAGATTTCGCTGCAAATGTGTGCAAATCCGGGCAAATCACTTGCAGCACGATTTAAAAAACAATAGAAGGCAGGTGAAGCATATGGATTTAGACAAAAAAAATAATCTGCTGAAAGATTTTGCGGCTGTGAGGAGCGCATTCCGAAGAAATTTAATCGGGAGCGAGGAGCTTAACGATAAAAATAATCCTCACATTGCGTTTGCTTTAAACAAAATTGAAAGCTCCGCTTTATCCGTTTGGGAAACAATGAATCACGGGAGTGATATGCCAGCTTTTTTCGGAACTAAGCCCGTGAAGGATACGGATGATATGACGAAACAGTATCAGGCCTTGCGTGTTTTAACGAAGGGATATGGCACTTACGGAACCTCAATATATAAGAATACTAAGTTAAGGGATGACATTCTGTTTGGGCTTAAATGGTTGAATGAGAATTTATACGGAGACGCGGAAATTGCAAATACGGGCTGGCGTGACACACAGGGCTTTAACTGGTGGGATTGGTATCTCGGCACGCCGACATCGCTTTTAGAAATATTGCTTATTATGGATTCTGAGGTTTGCCGGGCTGATGTTGAAAAATACATTGCTCCTTATGACCATTTTCGCGCAACAATGATGTTGGGAAATGAAAAGCAGGGCGATTCGTCGCATGCTTACGCACGAATTTACACTGGGGCTATGAGAACTGTTTTACTTGAAGATACTGAGCTTTGGGATAGAATATACAAAGATTGCGAAATTGCGATGGTGATTAGGGAAAAGGGCGAAGGTAACGGCGTTCAGAAGGATTTTATGTATATCCATCATAATCACTTTCCGATGACAGGAATGTATGGTGTAGGTATACTTATAAGCCGTTTAATAAAAACACTCACCGCGCTTTCGGGAACGCAGTTTGAATTATTAAGCCCTAATAAGTATCATTTAGCGCTGTATCTTTATCATACATTTGACCCATTAATGTTTGGGGGAGAAATAACTCCGCGAGTATGCGGGCGAAATCCTAAGGAAGATCCAACATGTGAAATCATTACTGGTGCCATAAACCTTTTAGGTTGCTTCAAGTCAGAGGATGATACAAGAATTAAAAATATTATAAAGCGCTATGTAGATAAAAACAATTTGAACAGCTTGATTGAAGGTATGTCAATATATCATGCGGCAAAATTGATTGAAATTTTTTACGATCAATCTATTTTCGGGAAAGAGCAGGATTTGGCACATGTATATTATACGGGGGACATGATTGTGCAGCACAGGAAAAGCTATGGAGCTGCCCTGGCGATGTCCTCAAGCAGAATTGGAAATTACGAGTGTATAAACGGCAAGAACACACGTGGTTGGTACCAGGGGGACGGTGTCTTATATATCTATCGCCCGGGAAACAAAGCGGATTATCAATACGGTGCTGCGTTCTGGGACCATGTAAACCCTTATCGCCTGCCGGGGATTACCGAAGACTCACAAATTCGTAAGGATTGGAGCATTCGTCATGCGTATATACCAACAAAGGATTTTGTAGGCGGGGTTGAACTTGATGGTAAGTATGCTGTTGGTGCAATGGATTTTGAAGCCTACCGCCATTATGAGCGTGAAATGGGAACCGATGCCGATGCCGGCGGGCAGCTTCCATATTTAGATAACGACCTTACTGCGAGGAAGTCATGGTTTATGCTTGATAATGAAATCATCGCATTAGGATGCGGAATTACATCAACTAAAAACTCTCCTGTTTACACCGTAGTTGAAAATAAAATCATAAAAGGCGGTGAAAAAATAATTGTTGATGGGAAATTTATGGAATCAAAAAAGGGAAATAAGCAAAGTTTCAGCAATCCCTCTTGGGTGCATATGGAAGACAGCGGCGGTTATTACTTCCCGCACGGAGGCAAGCTTTCGATAAATTTGACAGACGGAGAAGTGAAATTTGCCGAATTTTGGTTAAACCATGGAGAAAATCCGCAAAATGCAGATTATGCATATGTTATTTTGCCGAACGCGTCAGCGGAGCAGACAGGGTATTACGCAGTTAATCCTGATGTTGAGATGCTTTCAAATACATCGCAAATTCAAGCGGTATATGATAAAAAAACCGGAATCACCGGTATTGTGTTTTGGGAAGCGGGAAGCTTTGGCGGCATCACAGTTTCGGCTCCGTTAGCGGTAATTACGCATGAAGCAAACGGAGAATATATTATATCCGCGTCCGACCCGAGCCAGCTTACGCCATCTGCGGTTGTTTCGATTGATAAGCAGCTTGTGCTTAAAGAACGTGACCCAAATGTCGTGATAAAAGAAGGCGAAAAGACTGAAATAACGCTTTCACTCGGCAATAACCCGGGCAAGAGTCTTACGGCATATTTAAAAATATTAAATAAATATATAAATTAAAAATTCAAAAAAAAGAAGGAGGAAGAAATTATGAAATTAAGAAAAAACCTGGCAATTTTCTTGGCATTGGTTGTGTTTATGACACCTATTTGTATATCGGAGGTTATAACTTTGGCTTACGATACGGGGCAGGATGACGGCTATAATACTGTAATAGTAGGGTTGGATTTTGAACGCTGGCAAACTGTGAACCGCACTTTTCTTTACAGTAGAATGCAAGCCCCTGCCGCGGGGTTTACAGCGCCTGATTTGCAGACTTCAATAGTGACCGCACCGGTAGGGATGGAGGAGCACGGAAATGTTGTGCGGGTTCCGGTTTACACGGACGAAATGCAATCAAATCCCCGCGACGGTCAACGACTATGGATTGAGGGAAAGATCATAAATCCGAAGCTTGTAGATGGAGAAGAGGCATCACAGGACATAGTGAACGAGCTTGCCTTATCGAAGCTGCAAATTGATGTTATGGTTGACGCATTAACCCCCTTTGAAATTTTGATAGCCGAATACGCTCCGTCTGCTACTTCCGGCGACCCAAGCGCCACTAACCGCAGAGCCCTCGCATGGTTTGACGGTGAGGGAAACATCACCTTTCCTAATTCAAACAACACGGAAACATACGGTATAAATACATGGTACAGTTTTACTTTTTATATGGATTACGCTAATCAAACTTATACGGCTTATATAAACGGTAAATCGGTTGTCGAAAACGGAAGTTTAAGTAAAACCGGTTATATTTTCAAGCCCGCACTTAATTTCGGAATTTTATGGAACGACAATAAAACAGCCGCTTCAAATATTTATGTGGATAACATGAAATATTCCGTTCCCGGCATGTACACACAAAACTATGTGTTTGCGGAACCGCTGCCTCCTGTCGCTTTTGCAGATTATGAAGGATATACCGGGCTCGTGAACAAGGATGGCGGCGGTAAGGATGAAGGAGGTATTCCCTTCCGCAATCAACCTACTACCGTGAATTATGATTCAAGAACCAGCGGTACATTGCGAAGTTATGTAACCGCAGAGAACGCGGGATTGCCCGATGCGGCAGAGCATGGAACTGTCTTAAAATGCACTTTGGGAAATAACGAGCTTAATTGGATAGGAACTACCCCGGAAGCAGTATACGCAAATTATGCGACAGAGACACCGGAGGGGTGTGATTTGTATAACCTTCAGCATGTGAAATTCTCAGCCGATTTTTTGGCGGTTGACGCTGATAATGCTTGGCTTTTAGCAGTTAACGGAATAAATAGGAACACTTCCAAGTTGCTTAATAATCCTTTTAATATGGTGCGTATTTTAAATGGAGAGATAGTTTTTATAAACAGCACCGCGTCAACAAATTTTGATAACACCAGCTACCCGCACATTCGCATACCGTATACGGTCGACAAGTGGTATAATATTGAGCTTTGGGTGGATTTTGAGAATTTCACATATGATGCTTGGTTAAATGGCAGGCTTATCGGTAAAAGCCTTGAATTTGGACATGCAAACGCGACGCCAATACTTTATCCGCTTACATTTATGTTCAGAACCCTCAATAAAAGGGGCGGTACGGCAGGCGTAGACGGAAGCACCGGCGGTGTTGACAAAACCTTCTATTTAGATAATATCGAATTAAGAACCGGTGCAGAGGGAGAGATTAAGCCTATTTTAATTACAACGAAAAATAGCGACAACAGTTATCGCGTAGCTTATGTTCCGCAGGAAGTAGTGCCTGGCGCGGCGCTGATTGCGGCGGGTTATACAGAGGGCGCAATAAGTGAGATAGATATGTCTGTTTCATCATCAAACGGAAGTATATTGGTTGCTGCAATTGACAAGACCGCTGGTAAAATAAAGGCATTTTTGTGGGAATCCTTAGGCTCTCTGATGCCGCTTAGGGATGTGCTTGATATAAAATGAAAAGAAAAACTTAACAATGAAAGATGTGATGGTGCATGAAAAGTAGTCTGACAAAAATAATAGCTTGTTGCGTAATGGGGGCATTTATTTTCGCACAAATAGGAGAAGTTTCGGCTTTTGCAGTAGAGGCAGGAGAATTGATAAATGTCGCTTTTGCCGATTATGAAGGATATACCGGGCTTGCGAACAGGGATGGAGGCGGAAGGGATGATGGAGGTATTCCCTTCCGCAATCAGCCTACTACCGTGAATTTTGATTCGGGAACCAGCGGTACATTGCGAGGTTATGTAACCGCAGAGAACGCAGGGCTGCCCGATGCAGCGGAGCATGGAACTGTTCTAAAATGCACCTTGGGAAATAACGAGCTTAATTGGATTGGAACTGCTCCGGTAGCGGTGTTTGCCGATTACGCGACCGTGATGCCTACTGGCGGCACCTTGAAGACCGTCCAACACCAAAGATTTACGGCTGATTTTTTGGCGGCTGATGCTGACAATGCTTGGCTTTTGGCATTTAGAGGGATAACATCTAATCGCACGATAACTAACAATCCATTTAATTTGATACAGGTTTTTGGCGGAGAAATCGTTTTCATAAATAGCACCGAATCAACAAATTTTGATAACGCCGGCTACCCGCACATTCGTATGCCATGTACAGTCGGTGAGTGGTATAACATTGAGGTTTTGGTTAACTTTGAAGATTACACATACGACGCATGGTTAAATGGTGTGCTTGTCGCTAAAAATCTTGAATTTGGAAGCCCAAACGCAAAATCATCGATTTATCCGGTTTCGTTTTTATTTAGGACACTTAATAAAAGGGGAGGCACGGCAGGCGTAGACGGCAGCACCGGCGGCGTTGACAAAACATTCTATTTGGATAATATATCTTTAGATTTGGTTGATGCGCGTCCTGTAATAAGCACTGTAACGCCGAAAAACGGCTTTGGGGATTTTCCTGTTAATGGTGGGGAAATAGTGTTTTCCTCAAGCAAGGAGCTTGATATCGCTAATGTTCCTAATGTTTTGGTTAAGGATAGCGGGGGGACCGTTATCCTTTCTGAAACCACGGTAGACGGAAAGAAAATAATAGTGACATTTCCACAGCAATTAGAGTTTTCAACCGCTTATACCGCAACGCTTCCGGCCGGTTCGCAATCTGTTGATGGGGCAGCTACGGAGGCAGATGAATCTTTAACATTTACGACCATGCAAAAAGGTTTGTCAGTTGGGCAGGCTAAGTTTAGCGATAACGGTGGTGTGCCTCTTTCAACTTTTCCCCCTGATGGAACGGTAAAAGCGGATGTGCAGATTTTCAATCCCTTTGATGCTGAAGAACCTGCCGCGCTTATAATAGCGGCATACGATGAACATGATAATATGGTGGCTTGTAATATAAAAGAAGATATCATACCTGCCGGAGCGGCAAAGCCTTTTACAGCAAGCATAAATTTAGGCGGAATCGGCACAATCGTGCGTATATCAGCTTTTGCGGTTGAAAGTCTTGAAAATCTTTCGTTACTACATTCTAATTGTGTGTCCTTAACATCTACCGGCGTTGAGACCGAAATTTTGAATGGTGATACAGGAGAGGCGAGTGTTGCCGTTGACACACCGGAGGTTGTCGGACAAAATATAGTCATATCAGGAAGAGTTGCACCTGCGGGATATAGAATGATTTTGCTTGGGATCACCCAGCCTGATGGCTCGCCATTGCTTATATTACCTTTTTTCAGTGGTATAGATGGTAGTTTTCGCAAGGAATTCTTGCTACCAACGAGCGGAGCAAGTGGTACATATTCGATTAAGGTTGGAGGACGGCAGATAAATACTGAAATTAAAGCTTTATCTTACATGAATCCGGGGGAACGTCAGACTTTGCTTGATAATATCAACAATGCGTCAAGCCTTGCCGCTGTTGAAATGTTGTTGGAAGGACTTCGTCCAAAAATTCAATTAGACGGGGTAAACTTTAACAAAAATGCGTATATGGCAATCTTTGAGCAACAGCCTTACGCGGCATACGATGAAATTTTGGAAACGCTGGTAAAAGCAACTTCACTTTTAAGCGAATTAAACACGCTTAACTGGGCAGAAATGAGCGCTTATTTGATATCAAATCATAGCGTTGTGCTATACAATAATGCAGATGTCAACTATTACATGAATCTGGCGGCAACCGAGAAAAATAAGATAAATATAATTATAGCGGAAAAGACGAGTTTTGCGAATTTTGGCGAATTTAGAACCACATTTTCCAACGCAATAGCAAAATATAAAATTTCATTAAATACTACCTCAAAAGGCGGTGGCGGTGGCAGCGGCGGGCAACCTATGATAGTATCCGGCGTGAAACCTGAGCCTATTACGGCTCCAGTTGCCCCGCCTGCACTAAACGAAAACAACGAAAAAGAATACGCCTTCGCCGATTTGGCAGACTTTGATTGGGCGAAGGAAGCAGTTTCCAATTTGTATAAGACGGGAATTATAAATGGTGATGGAAACGGCAACTTTCATCCGGGAAATCCCGTCACCCGTGCTGAGTTTATAAAAATGGCGGTATGTGCCCTTGAACTTGGAATCCAAGAAAGCACAGGTGAAGAATGGTATTTGCCCTATTTAAATACAGCGCAAGCCAATGGGATTATTGAAGGCGATGAAAACGGCGACTTTCACCCGAATGATCAAATATCGCGTCAGGATATGGCGGTAATTGTCTATAGAATGGTAACATTGCAAGGATTTAAAATCACAGGTGAAAAAGTAAATATTTTTATTGATGACGCGGGGATGAGCGATTATGCTAAACAAGCAATATATGCGCTCTCACAAGTTGAAATTGTATCCGGTATAGGTGACGGACTATTTTCTCCGCTTGATTTTGCTAACAGAGCGCAAGCGGCAAAAATGATTTACAATTTTGTTGATACAATTTTGAAGAATAGGGGATAGGACAATGCGAAAACCGATTGCACTAATACTTGTGATAGTTTTAACGGCACAATTGTTTTTCCAGTTTTCTGTAAGTGCAGCATTACCCGAACTTGACGGGTCTGAACTGCAAAACATTGAAAAACTAACTGCCCTTGGAATTTTTGAAAAAAATGATGAAATTCGATATACCATCGAGATTACGAGGAGTCAGTTTGTTAAATATGCCCTTCGCATAGCTGGTTGTCCGGAGGGTCTTGGAAATATTGAATCTGAAAACCCTTTTGTGGATTTGAGCGCAAATGATGAAAACTATAACGCTGTTCTGATTGCATATGCCACCGGAATGATAAGCGGTGAAAAGGAGGCCTTAACCTTTCGTCCAAACGATGTTATAACTTATGAGGAGGCCGCAAAGATTTTGCTGTTTATTCTTGGCTATGGTGAAATAGCCGATATGAGTGGTGGTTATCCCTTAGGATATTGGACTACAGCCTTACAGCTTCGTTTGTTCCCTAACAGCGCAAGCATTTCAAGTGGAGATAGCATCGCGGCTCCAGCATTATCCCAAATACTTCTTCGAGCTTTAGATATTGAACCTTTGCAATTTAAGGCGTTTAATTCGGATGGTGGTTTTTATTCAACTATGTTGTCCCATGTAAAAGGCGAAAGCTTGCTGTGGGTAACGCGAAAGGTTGGATACGCACGGGGAATTTTGGAAGAAAACATGTTCACTTCATTATATGGGAAAAGTCCGATTATGCGTAATACTGTGAAAATTGACGAAGTTATATACGATACCGCCGGCATTAAAGCATGGGATTTAATCGGATTAAATGTGGAAATATATTATCAGCATGAAGCTGATGGAGATAGCGATAAGCTTTTATATATTGCGCCCTTGGATAATGGAAATATAGTACACACGATTATGGGGGATCAAATATCGCGGGCAACGGATTCTTTGGTTGTATATTATGATGACGACCGAAACAAGCAAATAAGCGCCCGTGTATCTCGAACCGCATCGTTTTTATGGAATATGGAGCAAACAGTTATCGAGCCTTCACGCCTAAAAAATGAAAACAATATAATCAAGCTGATTGACAACGACAAAGATGGAATCGTTGATGTAATATCTGTAATAAATTATCGTGTGATACAGGTGGACGCAAGCTCAGCGTATGATTTTACAATTTCAGATTTTTGGGGCGGAGAAAAGATTACGCTTGATCCGAAGGATTCCCGGTACCGTGTGCATATTGAAAAAAACAACAAAGCCGCAAGCTTTGAAGCAATTGAGGCAACTGATATTATTTCTTATGCAGAATCATCGGAAAACACAACTAATATAAAGCTCTTGCAAGTTTCCTCTGCTAAAATTACAGGCACAGTTAATGAGATTAACAACACAAATTCTTGTATAACTGTGGGAGGAATAGAATATAAGGCATTAAAAAGCTTTTTTGACAGTGTTTCTGTCGGAATGTCAGGAGAGTTCTCTTTAGACTTTTTAGGACGGCTTGCTGCACATTCAAAAGGAACGCCCAACAAGGTTTACGGTTATTTGAATGGGCTACGCAGTGAGGGTAAGCTCTCAACAAATATTAAAGCACAGATTTTTACGGAAAATAACCGTTGGGTTGAATTAAATTTAAGACCAATGATATCATTTAAAGGCGAGCCTATGAAGTCCGACATATTTTTCAAATTGTATGGTGGTGATGCGGATGAATACAGGCAGCTGGTTACCTATTCGGTGGATATGAATGGTGATATAAGAGAAATGAACTTTGCGATTGAGGCTGGGGTTGACTTCAAAAATTGGAGCGATGAGGAAAATCAATTTATAGATAGCGGAACTTTTCGTATGTCAAAGCATCTGGCTTCAGACAGGTATAGGATTGGAACACAAAGCTTCGGCGGCTTAATCGGTCTTTCGTCAAGCGTAAAAATATTTTCAATCCCTGCGCAAACCGCATCGCAACCAGCGGATACTGAAGAATTTTCGATTTTATCGCTCACTGATATGGTATCTGATAATACTTATACTAATATTTTTTCTTATGACGCGGACAGAACTGGCATTACGAATATTTGCGTGATTAAAGGGGACCCCGAGATAAATTCTGTAATCAATACTTCTACTGTGTATGTTGTGGCAGGTTTGTCCGCAATGTCAAGCGATGATGGAGAGGTATGCGATGCAGTAAAATTACATTACGGTGAAGAAAAGATATCAATTCCATTGGCAAGGGGCAGTAAGGCAATCACTGAGGCAAAGCAGCTAAAAGAGGGGGATATAATACAATACAAGGGCGATAGAAATGGAAAGATAATTTCCCTAACCAGGCATTTCAGTATTGATGGGGGTACCGAACAAAAGGTGCCTCCCACAAGTGCCGTTTATTCGGCCGGGTCCTTTGCAACTGGTCAAATACAAGCGGTTAATTATGATGCTGCAAGGTTTATATTAGATTTTGGCGCCGCGAATAACTATATTTGCTCACTGCCGGCAAATGTCAATGTATATTTGTATCATACCAACAGTAAAGTACTGGAAAAAGGTTCACCTATTGATTTAATGAAGGATGATTATTGTTTCGTTCGGCTTAATTATTTGCAAGCCAGGGATATAATTATTTTTAAATAGATGTCAGGGATTGGGCGATTATTATTTTATTGAAGCAATATTAAGGCTGTGCCGCGGTGGTTTTTTGTTATGATAAGCTCCAAGCTGCACCATTAGATTTTTGAAGATGTGATAGGAGTTGATTAACCTGACGCTGGAAAAAATTCTACAATGTGCACGATTATTGTCGCAAGTTATACTCCAAAACGGCGGCGAAACGCAACGCGTAGAAGATACGATTAATGTCATTGTCAGTTTTGCCGGAATGGAAGCAAACACCTTTGTAGTTCCGACCGGAATCACAATTACGGTAAATGATAATTTGGGAAATGAGCGCACGATATTTGTAAGAATGGTTAAGCGAAGTATAAATTTATCTAAATTAGACTCGGCCAACAGCATATCAAGACTTTTATCACAAAATGCCATTCCAATTGACGAGGCGATAGATAAAACCAAAGAGCTGATGATTTCCGGCAAAAAAAAGTATGTTCAGCTTAGCATAGCCGCAGGGTTGTCGTCAGGCTTTTTTGCATTAATGTTTGGAGGTATGTGGATTGATTTCATAACAGTAGCGGTTGCGGGTGTAATTGTGCAACTTATATCTATGAGTTTTAAAAATGAAAATATGTTTCATTTTCTTATTAGCTTAGCAGGTAGTTTTATTATCGCTTTATTCTCAGTGACCGCTATATGGTTTTTCGGAATTGGTAATGCGGCCGCGGCGATAGCTGGAGGGATGATGCCGATACTTCCGGGGCTTGCAATGGTAAACGCTATTTCGGATACCATAAACGGTAATTTAGTTTCGGCTAACGCTCGAGGAAGTGAGGCTGCATTGGTGGCTGTTGCGCTTGCGTTAGGCGTAAGCGTGGTTTTGTCGGTATATATGCCGGAGATGGGAACAACTCCGGCTCAGGTGCCGTTTGGATATGTTTGCTGCTTTCTTGCATTAATAGCATTTTGTGTGCTTTTTCATGTTCCTAAAAAAGGAATTATTTTATGCGCGGCAATCGGAACGCTTGGGTATGCTGTTTTTAACATGATTTCACCGGGAAATGCAAATTTGGGGTATTTTTCCGCGGCTGTTCTTATAGCGTTATGCGCTGAGGCTTCGGCAAGGATTATAAAAATGCCTGTTACTATTTTTCTTATATCAGCGGTTATTCCAATTGTTCCGGGATTAGGGTTGTTTTACACAATGATGCATGTTGTGCAGAATGAGTATTTACAGGCTTTACAAACAGGAGCGCAGGCAATGATAAACCTTGCAATGATTGCGGTGGGCTTTTCTTTGGTAAGCTTTGCGTTCAAGCTCCTAAGCAGTAAATATGACAAAGGGGTATCCTAAATATTACAGCTTTCGCGAAAGCGAGGCGACATATGCAAGACTCAATCCTGAAGGGCTTAGGGGCAAGGAGGGGGAATGACTTGAATATTTTTCTCAGTTTGACGGAATTCAAGGTAAGGTTTTTGACGAGGAATTAATAAACAGCCCCGCGCTTAATATGTTTAACAGGTACAAAGAATTGGCGTAACAGCGAGGAAGTATATTTAAAAAGCTTATCGGCTGTTAATAACACTATAACAGTAGTGCGTATGCGCCTGCGTTTAATCATATAGAAAAATATTTATTTGCAAAGAAAAGGAAACGAACCCAAGTATATTATGCCCATCCATACGGCGCATGGGAAAGGGGAACTAACGAAAACATCAATAAGATGATACGACGGTTTATTCCTAAAAGTGTGAATATTGGAAAGTTTTCTGATGGTGATGTGCAAAGAATAGAGGTTTTTATCAATGATTATCCACGAAAGATTTTAAATGGTCTTTCTGCAAATACGGCAACAAAAAAGCTTTTCGCTGCCTAACATTAAGTTTTCTTTTCAATGCGACACTTTACATTGCAAATTATAAGAGAAATAAAAAGCATTAAGTCCTTGACACATGATAAATTACTTGTTATAATATAATTCGTTACAAAAAGGGAGAGGTGTCTGAGTGGTTGAAAGAGCCGGTCTTGAAAACCGGTGACGGTGTGAGCCGTCCGGGGGTTCGAATCCGCCCCTCTCCTCCAATACACGGAGTTGTACTCAAGTGGTGAAGAGGTGCCCCTGCTAAGGGCATAGGTCGGGCAACCGGCGCGAGCGTTCAAATCGCTCCAACTCCGCCATAACTGATACCATCTATTGATAAAAGGAATTTCATCAGCAGATGGTTTTTGTTTTGCCCTAAAACCCAGTAACCGTGCGACTTTCAGCCTTTGTGCATTTTTACATCGGAGGATATTCGACTCATCAAAAGATAAAGTAATAAGAATTTTTGCTGAAATCTCTGTTACCGAAGTATCATTAATAAGGATTATATGTGGATTTGATGTATTTGCATTTAATATTTTGCTCTTATATTTTATCCGTACATCATTCGAATTCGGAGGGCTTGGGAAATCATCATGCCCGTACCACGCCCTAACATCACTATTATTTAACCATTTCACCATTAATAAATGGTGTTTATTGCCACCCCTTAACTTTCTAAATCTAACCATATCTCACCCCAAAATTCCTACTTAACTTTTCCTTTTACAAAAAAACATAACACAACGCTACCAGTTGCCCAATCATTTATTTCCAAAACAACATTATCACTTCACAGAACTGTCCAAAGATATGTATTTCTCAAATAAACATAGTTATAAAAGCAACCCGCAGGGGTCATGATAAGCCCACCTTTTGCACATGTTGTTCCAATTCGCATGCCAAAGCAGTGTCAATACCCATACCTTGAAAATCTTTGTGCACAAATAGCTTATCTATGTGTCCTGTTTTAAATAATAGGGGATATAGCGTTTTTCAAGTAGCTTTAAATCAATTTTATTATAATCATCAAATAGCATAAGATAGCTATAGCCCTCAAGCTCAGCAGGAAATAGCTCCATATCCTCCGGCTTTTGCATCATAATAATGTTTCAAAAATAAGAAAGCCAATCGTCATTTTTAGTAAACTCATCAATATCATTTACAAAGTATGTAATATCAAAATCTTGAAATTCGCCCTTTGAAATATTTGTATTAACCCGCGAGCCTTCCATTCCCAGAATACGAACTCGGGCATCTTCATTTGCAAAGTCTATAATTAGTTCCAGAATTTCTTCAGCCGATCTCATAAGCTTTCTCCCGATATTTAATCTAATAATTTTATAAACCAAACCCACACTCATATAAAAACATTTCCGATTGATTACCGTCGGCAATAGTTTTTTCAAAGGAACAATATACTGTTACTTGTGTAAACCCGGTTTCATACAAATATTGCTCCATTTCGCCTAATTCATAAAGGTGCGTTTGAAAATTCATATATTCCCTTTGAATCAGCTTTGCGCCATCATATAATTCATAAATGCTTGGAGAAAATTGTGTTTGGGTTTTTTCATCATAATAGTTTTTGTTTTTTAAAAGTAAATCAAAGCCCTCTTTTGTTTTTACTGAAACAGAAACTTTGTAGTCTGTATCATCAGAGCATCTTGTTGCTATTGTATCAACTGCAAAGACAAATTTCCCACCCACATTCAATAAATCTTTCATTTTACGCAAAATCTTTTTATATTCGTTAATATCCGTAAGTAAAGATAGGGAACCGGAAGTAATAAAAATATAATCAAACTTTTCTTTTGAATTATATTCCAATATATTAGTTTCAGTCACCTGTGCATTATGAGCTTTTCGCCTTAGCTTTTCAAGCATTTCCTTTGATAAATCTATTCCGCTGATGTTAAAGCCTTTTTCTAAAAATGGTATTAAAAAACGACCGCTGCCACACAAAGGTTCTAATATTTTATTTTCTTTTTTTGCGTGTGAAAGATAAAACTTCATTATTTCTTCGTGGCGCAACCTCAGAGGACACTTCTCTGCAAATGGGGAAACTCAAAATAATATTTGCTATTGACTATTAATTTTTAAAAGTATATAATGTCCATATTATGTTTTTAGGAGTGTGCCAGATGATAAAAAGGATTGCCGCAACTATGTGTTTTTTGATTGTAGTTACAATTTTTGCCGGTGGCGCGGTTATATATTGTGAGGAGCAGCCCCCCGAGATTTATATTAAGTTAAAAGATGATGGCTCAACCGGCATGACGCTCAATTTGACTATGCAGGGCGGCGATGTTGCGCAAATGGCTGATATATACAGGATGACGCTTGAAGATAACGGATATACCGTTGACTTTGACGAAGGCGAAAATACCATGAATATAAGCCAGGATTTTCCGGTGGAAGACGGTTACTTTTTAGACCTTTTATTTTTTGGCGCAGGAAGAATTGAGTTTGCAGAGTTTAAAAACTTCTTTTCAACAGGATATGCAATCAAAACAACTGTTTTTAACCAAAAGAATAGTGAGCCGGGACAGGTTCGTTTGAAGTTAAACATTGAAACGCCCGTTAAAGCAAAGTTTTCCAATGCTATAATCCGTGAAAAAAGAAATAATCTTTGGGAGATAGCATCCGGTCAAAAAAACGAAATATCAATGGGTTTTAAAAAGATAAACACCATACCATTGGTCAGCACACTTTTTGCATTTATAATTTTGATTCTTTTGGTTGTATTTGCAATAACAAACACAAAAAAACAAGCGGATAAAAAACTCCAAGATGCAGAATTTACAGAAACTGTTGACGCTTTACCGATACAAGACGATGAAGATAATGAGGATTTAAGCGAAAATGACTACGATGCAGAAGAACCGGAAGATACGGAAGAAGGTTCAGACGAGGGACTATAAGTTGTTGAGAATGTAATATAATTGTAATTGCATAAATGATATAAGTATGATAAAATATTGTTGTCGAGATATAACTAATTATGTTTGGAGTGTTTATATGAAAATTTCAAAAGCACTTATTATATCAATCCTAATTATTGCCTTTATAGGCATAACGGCAAGTGCAATGCCTGACAGCCTTTTACCCGGTGAAGAAGGGAATACGGCGGAGCTTATCGTTATTACTAAACCGCCCAAAGATAGGTCGGCAACATTTGACCGTTCGTATGTTATTTCCGGTTACGGAAAAGAAGGAACCTTGGTTGCAATATACAAGTTGGCTGGGGGCGTTTTTGTAAAAACGGATTATGAGTGGCAAATCGGCGCAAGTACATATTTTGCAATACCCATTGAACTTGATGGTCGTAAGAATATTTTGCGTTGCAGGGCAGAGGACGGCAACGGAAATTTTCAGCATGCCAGGTTAGAAATAACATATTTGGGCAACAGTATATCGGATATGGTAAAAAATATCACCGTTGACCCATCTAATATTCCGTACTGATACGCCTTTTTAAAAATGCCGGAGTTGATATAATTGCGCAAAGAACAAATTAAATCTGTTGTTTTGGTTTTGCTTATTTTAAACTGCGTTCAACTCACAGGGCAAATATGGTTTAATAAAAAATTATGGCCCGGTGGCTATAATTTTTTTGCTTTTAACTTTTCTTCAACAGCTATGAATGCGGTAAAACCTCAAAGGTTGGTAATAAACGGTGGAAATGCACGAGAGGTTTATTATCCAAGGCAAAAGCAGTATAACGACATATATAAAAATGTAACAAATATTATTGCAAACTTTATTGACAGCGATGATTTAAGAGGAACCGCTGCCGTAAAAGATGACTGGAAAACCTTTTTAAAGGACAAGTCCATTTTGCTAAGCTATGGGCATAGTATGGATTCGGGCAGCTTTACAAGCAGCTTTAATAAGGCTGTCACGGGTTTTCCTTATGTAGGGGTTTTATCTGATGTGCTTATTACAGGCGATGGTGTAACAAATGAAACTATTGTGTGTATCTTTAACAGTATAACCGAAACAGCGGTGACATATCGGCTTGAAGGGGGCGGCGAAAGCTTTTTAAAGTATATTGAGTCTGCCACTTTTGGAAAAAATCATAACAAATCCTTTGCCTTTGAGCTGTTTTGGGATTTAAATCGGGAAAACACTTCAATTGAACGAAGTGTGTTGGTTGATTCTTTTGTGCTTTTGCCTATGGACAATGAAAGCGTAAATTTAATAACTGCTGAAAATCCTTTGGAAAACGATTTTACTATTTTTGATGGTATAGTTTCCGCCCTGGGTTATACGCCAAGCACCCTTAGAAAATCAGTTTCGGAAAATGACAATGTTGCCAGCTATGTTGAAAACAGCGCCACAATAAAAATAAGTCCATCCGGAATGATTGAATATAGCGCGGTTGACCCTCAAAGAGGGATACCATTGCAGACCGGAAAAGCAGATTCGTTGAATGTTGTAAATAAGGTGTTTGAAATTACAGAGGGGATTTATCGGCAAATCGGCATAGACGATATTCCCAATATATATATATCATCCGATTTGATTGCGCAAAAGGGCGAGCGTTTTATTTTGAAAATGAATTACAGCCATAATGGTAAACCGATATTTGTATATTCAAAAGACAACTTAGCGCCTGTTGATGCCATACATGCCGAAGTAGAGGGCGGTTATTTAAAAAGCTTTAAAATGTTCATCAGAACATTTAACGAAATTGATGATGTTGCAACAACCGTTCCGGTAATAACTGCATTTGATGAGCTTGCAAAGCAAATAGGTAAGACAAGAAAGGTCTTAATTGAAGATGTTTTTAAATGCTATATTATCAAAGACAGCCTTGCAGAAATTGCTTGGGGCGTTAAAACGGATGATGTAAACGATAACATCATTATAATAAATTTTGATGATTAAGGTGGTGTAAGGGTGGAATGGGGCAGGGTTAAATCAATAATGATAGGCGTTTTTTTTGTTGTAAATATATTTTTATTGGCTCGTTATTTTCAAGATACAAAAACAAGCTTTAACATTAGGTCAGAAGTGATTGAAAATACAGTTTTAATTTTGGAAAGCAACGGAATAAACATAAACCCTAACATTATTCCACGCAAGATGCAAGATGTTCGTGTTTTTGATATTATAAACGAATTTGAAACACCAAAGTCGGCTGCTGATGCATTTTGGTCGGCTGCAAAAGATGAAGGCGTTGATTTTTTTAATCCCAAATATGTGCTGGCTGATGAAAATTCTTTTGAATATCATGCTGAACAATATGAAAAATCGCGAATTTTAAACGAAACTGATGCGCTATCATTTTCCAAAAACATCATCGCTCTTTTAAGGCTTGGCGGCAATATTCCATTTGCAAATACTATACAAAGCAATAACGAGGGGTACAAAGCGGTGTTTACTCCTGAATTTGACGGCTTGAAAATTTTAGACTGTTATCTTAGTTTTGAGTTCACTGCCGATGCCATAACGATATATGGGCATAACTGGCTTAACGGAAACATAACCGGCGGGGGAATGACGCAAATTTTGCCTGTAACGGAAGTGCTGTTAAACTTTTCAACAAGCGAGTTAAAGCAAAATATAAGCATTGATGATATAACGTTTGGATATTACTTGGGCAGCAGACAAGGTAAGATTATTACTGTAACCGCTGTTCCGGTGTGGGAAATTAAAACATCCGATAATTATTATTTTTATTATGATGCTGTAAACGGTGATTTGCTTGAACAGAGTTAGTTATAAAACTTTTATTCAAAGCTTGGTGTCATTTGTGAAACGAAAAATAGTTTTACAAAGTGCAACGGCTTTGTTTTTGTTGCTGATTTTAGCTGTTTCGCTTTTTGAGCATAATAGCAAAAAAAGATACGAAACCGAGTTTATCGGGCTTTTTGACACTTTTACTAAAATAGTTGCATACACAAACAGCAAGGAAGAATTTGCCCACCTTTCGGAAACTATATATGAGATGCTTTCGGAATATCATAAATTATATGATATATATAATGATTATGACGGGATAAACAATATAAAAACCATAAACGATAATGCGGGTATTGCGCCGATAAAGGTTAACAAAGAAATAGTTGATTTAATATTATTTTCAAAAGAGCAACATATGAAAACAGACGGATATGTTAACATAGCATTTGGCAGCGTGCTAAATATTTGGCATAATTATCGAACAAATGGGCTTTCCAATCCGAAAAATGCCCAATTACCGCCGATTGATTTATTAAAAACCGCCGCGCTTCACGCAGAGATTGACAATGTAATTGTTGATGAAAAAGAATCTACCGTTTATTTGACCGATTCGAAAATGAGCCTTGATGTCGGCGCGGTTGCCAAGGGTTACGCAGCGGAACAAGCCGCCAAAATGGCAAAGGAGCATGGTTTTGCTTCAGTCCTTATCAGCATCGGCGGGAATATCCGCACGGTAGGAGAACGGGCAAAAAAAACGCCTTGGCTTGTGGGCGTTGAAAGCCCTATCAAAGAAAATGAAGGCGTGTTTTTACAAGAGGTTTTGCTAAGCGATTTTTCACTTGTTACAAGCGGTGGCTACAACAGGTATTATACAGCAGACGACAAGCGATATCATCATATAATCAACCCGGAAACCTTATACCCTTCAAATTATTATTTGTCGGTAACAATACTTTGCAAAGACAGCGGTGTTGCAGATGCTTTATCCACAGCGGTGTTTAATATGCCGTTTAATGAAGGATTTGAATTTATTGATAAAATGCCGGACACCGAAGGGTTATGGGTTTTGAATACAGGAGAGGTCAAGTACAGCAAAAACTTTAATCATTTTTTAAGCAAATAGCGTTATGAGTTGACAAAAAAATGTTCATTTGCTAAAATTGTGTAAGCATAATAATATTGGAGGTAAAACTTATGTCAAGTAAAGGGAACATAAAGGTTAATGCGAAAAACATTTTTCCGATAATAAAAAAATGGCTTTATTCCGATAAAGATATTTTTGTAAGGGAACTTGTTGTAAATGGCTGCGATGCAATTACAAAGCTTAAAAAGCTGCAATCGCTTGGTGAGGCAACCTTTGATGAAACGCCGCGTATTGATGTTTTGGTTGATGAAAAAAACAAAACCATCACAATTTCGGATAATGGAATCGGCATGACGGAAGAAGAAGTAAAAAAATATATAAATCAGATTGCTTTTTCGGGCGCCGAGGAATTTTTAGAAAAATATAAAGACCAAAACGAGCAAAACCAAATAATCGGGCACTTCGGGCTTGGTTTTTATTCTGCATTTATGGTTGCAAAGTATGTTGTCATCGAAACAAAATCGTATAGCGACGAGTCTGCTGTTCGCTGGTCATGCAGCGGCGGAACTCAATATGAAATAACAGACAGCAAAAAAGAAACGCGTGGAACGGAAATTACCCTCCATGTTGATGATGAAAGCGAAGATTTTTTGATTGTTGAAAAGTTGCGTTCCGTATTGCTAAAATATTGCAACTTTTTGCCGTATGAAATCTTTTTAAACGGCGAAGAAAAGCCTGTAAACGATATCGAGCCTCTTTGGACAAAGTCGCCCGGGGAATGCACAGAGGAGCAGTATAAAGAATTTTATCATAAGCTGTTTAGCGATTTTAACGCTCCGCTGTTGTGGATTCACTTAAATGTCGATTTTCCGTTTAAGCTAAAGGGGATTTTATATTTTCCAAAACTCACCCATGAGTTTGAATCTGCACAGGGAAAAATTAAACTATATAATAACCAGGTTTTTGTTGCGGATAACATAAAAGAGGTTATACCGGAGTATTTAATGCTGTTAAAAGGCGTCATAGATTGTCCGGATTTGCCTCTTAATGTTTCAAGAAGCGCATTGCAAAACGATGGAACGGTGGCAAAAATTTCTGCCCACATAACAAAAAAGGTTGCAGATAAGCTGTTATCTATGCACAAAGAGCAACGCGAAAAATTTAATAGCGACTGGTCGGACATAGCCCCGTTTATTGAATATGGATGCATGAACGATGAAAAATTTTATAAAAAGCTAAAGCCGATTATTCAAGCCAAAACAACAGACGGCGATTATGTTACGCTTGAAGAATATGCAAACGAAAATAATAAAGAACTGACATATGTTACAAACGAGAGCGCACAGGCGCAATATATTAAGATGCTTAAAGAGGACGGAAAAAAGGCATTGGTTTTTCCTCATGTTATTGACATTCATTTTATAAGCTTTCTTGAAATGAAAGAGCAATGGAAGTTTACACGCATAGACACACTTCCTGAACAGACAAGCGATGATAAGGAGTTGCTTGAAATTTTTACAAAGGCATTGGATAAAAAAGAATTAAAGGTTACCACCTCACCATTAAAAACAAATATGCCTGCATTGATAGTTCAAGACGAGCAAATGCGTAGAATGAGCGATTTTTCCAAAATGTTTGGGAATGCGCCCATGCCCGAAACATTTATCCTTGTTTTAAATTCCGAAAGCAAGATAATAAAGGGGCTGCCAAAGTTGGACAGTGATAAACAATCCCTTTTATGCAAACAGATTTATGACATCGCGCGAATTGGCAATTCATCGCTAACTCCGGATGAGTTGACCGATTTTGTGGAAAGAAGCGCAAAGCTGCTTGAGAAAATGATTTAAACCAAAAAAATTATGCTGCACTGTATTAAATACAGTGCAGCATAGCTACAATACGATTATAACCTTTCAAGCCACAGCTTTACTTGCGCATCAGACGGCATTTTCCAATCGGTTCGGGGCGATAAGGAAACAGAGCCTATCTTCGGACCGTCAGGCAAGCAGGAACGCTTAAACTGGTTTGCAAAAAAACGAGTTATAAAAATTTTCAAGCATTTTTTGATGTAAGTTTCGTCATATTTTTTATCAAAAGCGTTGTTCGCCAAAAACAATATTTTTTCAGGTGTAAATCCAAACCGAAGAAAATAATACAGGAAAAAATCATGCAAATCATAATTTCCGATTATTTCTTCGGTTTTTTGCATGATAACGCCTTCCTTGCTCGGAAGCAATTCCGGCGAAATTGGCGTTTTTAATATATTTTGAATTATTTTTTTAATTTCACCATCAAAAATGTTTTTGCCTATCCAATCAACCAAGCGAAATACAAGCGTTTTTGGGATTCCTATATTTACCGCATACATTGAAATATGGTCTCCCCCATAGGTGGTCCAGCCCAATGCAAGCTCGGACAAATCACCTGTGCCTATCACAAGCCCGCCCTTGGCGTTTGCAATATCCATCAGTATTTGCGTCCGCTCACGCGCCTGCGCATTTTCGAAAGTTGTGTCGGTGTTGTTTATATTATGACCAATATCGTTAAAATGCTGTTTGCAGGCTTTTGTGATATCAATTTCGTATGCGCTTACGCCCAACAGCTCCATAAGCCGTTTTGCATTATCAAGCGTCTTTTTTGTTGTGCCGAAACCCGGCATGGTTACCGCTATAATGTTACTTCTTTCAATTTTTAAAATATCCGCCGCATGAACGGTTATAAGCAAAGCAAGGGTTGAATCAAGCCCGCCCGATACGCCTATTACAGGAGTTTTAATGTTGGTGTGTCGAAGCCTTTTTGCAAGTGCATAGGCAGAAGTATTATATATTTCATCCATACGGCTGTTTTTAGCATTGTCTTCTTTCGGCAAAAAAGGAAAAGGGCTGACAAAACGAGTTAATTTTTCAAGCTTTATTTCGTCCGCATTAATTTCAACAGTTTGATAAGTCCTTTTGTGCTCAAGTACACTATAAAATGTTGTTCTTTTTTTTCTGTCCGCATCAATGCGCTGCAAATCTATTTCGGAATAAAATATATTGCTTTCAAACGAATATTGTTTTTTATCGAGCAGCACCGCGCCATTTTCAGCAATTAGCGCATGTCCCGAATATAAAACATCCGTGCTTGATTCGCATACACCGGCAGACACCAAAAGATAGCCGCAATGTGATGTAAAGCTTCGTTGCTTTACAATAGCCTTGGTATATGTATCCTTGCCCACAACAGAGGTTAGGGCGGATAAATTTAAAATTATGTTTGCGCCATTCAATGCATGCATAGAGGAAGGAGGGGTGCTCGTCCACATATCCTCGCAAATTTCAACGGCAAATTTTAAATGATTGCAACTAAAAATTATGTTGCTGTCAAAAGGCGCTTTTTGCCCGCAAACCGTTATTGTTTTAAAAGGCGAACTCTCGCCGGAGAAAAACCATCTTGATTCGTTAAATTCATCATAATTGGGTATATATGTTTTAGGAACAATACCCGCAATTTTGCCTTTATGCAAAACCGCGGCACAATTATAAAGATGTACGCCATCATAAATAGGAAGACCCACAACGCTTATTATATCAATATTTACAGTATTCTTTAGTATATCGGACAGCCCGTTTAATGCACCTTGTTGAAGTGTTGCTGAAAAAAATAAATCACCGCAGCTAAACCCAGTAATGTTAAGCTCGGGAAAAACGACAACTTGCGCATTGTTTTCATGCGCCTTTTTAATCAGCTTTACCGTTTCCATGCTGTTGCGCACCGTGTCGGCAACTTGGCAAGATGGAACAGCAGCTGCAACTTTAACAAAACCAAAGTTATCAATCAATATTTTCACCCCATTTAAAATCTAATAGGTAAAAGCTCGCGAAAAGTGTACTTAACATAATTTCCGCTACCATCGGCGCATAAAAGTATAAAATCATCGCTTACAAATTCGCTCATAAATTGAAGGCATATACCGCATGGAATAACCGGTTTATCGGTTGATGCCGATATGGCGATTTTTTCATAGTTTCTTTGACCTTCCGAAACGGCCTTTGTAAATGCGTTACGCTCGGCGCATATAGTCCCGCCATATGATTTGTTTTCAACATTGCAGCCGGTTATAACAGAGCCGTCACTACACAAAAGAGCAGCTCCAACCTTGAAATTTGAATATACTGCATATGCGCTTTCTTGCATTTTAACAGAGGCTTTTATCAGGTTTAAATCGTCCAATTAAAATCACCCTAATATAACTGTATTATATAAAAAAGTTTTTAACATCAGCTTGTTCTAAATTTGCCCCCGATTTTTGAATTTAAAACATAAACAACCTGCTTCCATGCCAAAGCTTCTTGCTTTGACCATTCTTCATGAGAAAACCGATAATCGTTTTTGCGTTTAATTTCATCTAAATGATGTATTAATTTCTCGTATTTCGACAAAGTTATCTCCTTTATCTTACTTATATTCGGTTTTTTATTAAAATTTTGAATCATATTCAAATGAGGCATGCAAAGCAGACCTCCTTTGGAATACTTTTCGGAAAACTTTTCATCTCCAAAGGCATTCGTAAATGCCTCGATATATATTTTTTCGCTTGCATTTGCTTGACTGCAAAAAAGGCATTTGTTACTCGGTCGACTTGAATTTTGCCCCTTGTTGTTTGAACTATTGGAAAAATCAATCGCCCTGTTAAGCAAATCGCCGTAAATAAGCGCGTGTGCCAGAGGGTCACCCTTTTTCATCATCATATAGGCATGATGGCTGCAAAACCCGTTAGCGCTGCAAATTTCACTCCTCAGAGCCCTGTCGTTAACCCCTTCGTATAAAAAACTTTCAATGCTTTGCAAGGTGCCTTTGATAACTAATTCACATATCGGGCATTGTTCCTTTTGCATAGCATCATAAAGTGCATACCAAACCATATCTTTTCCCATTAAAATTCCTCCTAAAACATTATACCGTACTGTAAAGTTAAATGAAAATTGAGGACTCCAAACCTTTCTGGTACAATGTTTCTGCAACAAAACACATACCTCCCAGAAAGGAAGAAGTCCTCATGCAAAAAATTGTATCAGTTTCTTGTCCA
>JALOAJ010000069.1 GCA_023228885.1 Bacillota bacterium
GAAAAATCGACAACCCCTCCGAATGCGCCGGATTTTTTATCGTAACATCCGAAATACACATTTTGTATTCGTGCTGTTATTATTGCGCCGGCACACATCGGGCAGGGCTCTAAAGTGACAAATATATCACACCCGGTAAGCCGCCAGCTTTTAAGCTTTTTACAGGCGCGCCGTATTGCAAGCATTTCCGCATGGTCTGCCGCTTGCATATTTTTATCTCTTTCATTATGGGCAATGCTGATTATTTCGCCGTCTTTAGCTATAACGGCGCCAACCGGAACCTCATTTAGCTTTTGCGCCATTTTAGCTTGCGAAATGGCTTGTTTCATAAGATTATCGACAGTCAATAAAAACCCCCGAATTTTGTTTGTTCAAACAATATCGCCGATTAACTTCAAGCGCATATGCCGTATATTAGCTTGTTTGATAGTAACACATATCGACCGCTAAGTCAATGGATATGCAAAAAAAGTTCATTTAATATGTATTTTATATTTTTAAGAATGTAGTCCATATGCCAATTTTTTACGGTATTTCAAGTTTTTCTGCATTGATTCCTGCGTTGCAAACCGTTATAATATAGATATTGTGGTGTAAAAAAGTTAAACTTCGTATTGTTTGGCTCTTTTACGCCTTTATTGGGGAGGTTGGTCAGCTGTGAGGAAAACTTTGTTTGCCGCATTGTTTATGTTGCTTTGCTTC
Organism: Bacillota bacterium; assembly: GCA_023228885.1. GTDB lineage: Bacteria > Bacillota > Clostridia > Monoglobales > Firm-18 > JAAZFB01. Next base: position 703 of record JALOAJ010000069.1, read on the forward strand.
GGTGTTACGGCGCATGGCTCTGTTAGCGTTGATATGCCGATAGATATAATGGTGAACAAGCATTATATAAAAACAGACGTGCGCCCTCTTTTGATATCGGGTGTGACATATGTTCCGATTCGATTTGTAGGTGAGGCGCTGGGAGCGCAGGTGGCATGGGATAGCAACACGCGCACGGCAATGGTGACGGACAGGCATGACGAAATAACAATGCAAATAGGCAGCGAATACGGATATGTGAATGGTTGGAAGGTTAAGGTTGAAAATAAGATTCTGCTTGAAGGCGATAGGACTTTTGCACCCGTTAGATTTATATGCGAAAGCCTTGGCGCAACGGTAGGGTGGGATGGAGCCCACTTAACTGTTATTATAAACAAGGATGGGGTAGCACCGCCGAAACAAGCTTATAACAGGGGGTATGTCGATGATGATGTTTATTGGTTGGGGAGGATTATCAACGCCGAGGCGGAGGGCGAACCGATGAACGGCAAAATCGGTGTGGGTAATGTTGTTTTGAACAGGGTGAGGAGCAATTTATACCCCGACACAATTTATGATGTTATTTTCGACACCAACAACGGTGTGCAGTTTGAACCGATACTGAATGGGCGAATTCAAGCTACGCCTTCGTTTGACAGCCTTGTTGCGGCAAAGTACTGCTTGCAAGGGGAAAGTGTTGTGGGTGAAAGCTTGTTTTTTTTGAACCCTAAAACATCAACAAGCTTTTGGATACCAAATAATCGGCAATACCTTATGGCGCTTGGCAATCATTCATTTTATTTGTGACGTTTTTTATGTTGCAAAAGCAGAAACCTTACGGCTTCGGACGGAGGTTTCTGCTTTTTTGTTTTAAATTATGCGTTTTATGTTAATTTTTGCGGGCAAAGGTATTGCTTTTTTTGCTTTTCTTTGGTAATATAAAAAGAAGATAATAAAAAAATCGTGGGGTAATGCATTTGAATGAAATTTTGGCTTTGTATGTGATGGATGTTGCAACAAAAAAGAAGCTGAAGTTTTATCCATACTGTTTTATGCCTTGAAAGAAAGGAATTGTTATAAGGAATGTCAATTGTTACAACCACACAAATGTTTAAAAAGGCATATGAGGGCGGTTATGCAATCGGTGCGTTTAATGTAAACAACATGGAGATTATCCAAGGAATTACCGAGGCCGCAATGGAGGTAAAAGCACCGTTGATACTTCAGGTATCCGCCGGGGCGCGTAAATATGCAAAGCATGTATATTTAATGAAGTTGATTGAGGCGGCAATAGAGGACACAGGTTTGCCGATAGCAGTTCATTTAGACCATGGTGAGGATTTTGAAATTTGCAAAGCCTGCATAGACGGCGGATTTTCTTCTGTTATGATTGACGGCTCAAAGCATTCGTTTGAGGATAATATCGCGCTGACAAAGCAAGTTGTGGATTATGCCCACTCTAAAGGCGTTGTTGTGGAAGGTGAGCTTGGAAAACTTGCCGGAATTGAAGATAATATTCAAGTTTCGGACGAGGATGCAGCGTTTACCGACCCTGCCGAGGTTGAGGAATTTGTTGAAAAGACAGGTGTGGATTCTCTTGCAATCGCAATCGGAACAAGCCACGGTGCATTTAAATTTAAAGGTGAGCCGCGTCTTAGGTTTGATATTTTAGAAGAAGTGCAAAGACGGCTGCCAAACTTCCCCATCGTGTTGCATGGGGCAAGCAGCGTAATTCCGGAATATGTTGATATGATAAATGCAAACGGCGGGAAAATGCCCGGTGCAAAAGGTGTGCCGGAGGATATGTTAAGACAGGCCGCGAAGCTTGCAGTATGCAAAATAAATATAGATTCTGACCTTCGCCTTGCAATGACCGCTTCAATAAGAAAGCATTTTAATGATAACCCCGAACATTTTGACCCGCGTCAGTATTTATCGCCGGCAAGGTCTGCAATTAAAGAGCTTGTTAAAAATAAAATTATAAATGTTCTTGGGTGTGATAACAAGATTTAACGGGCTTTTATAACTCCGTGGAAAAAATGCGGAAGATTTTTTGTAAAAAGTGTGGTATAATGTTAGTGAGTAAAAGTTGGGCGTACGGGACACATTAAGTAAATGGGTTTACCGATTAATAGAATATATGTCAATAAGCGCTTCCTTCGGGAGGTGCTTTTGTTTTGCCTTTTTTACGGCAGCAGGCGTTAAAGAACTGCCGGAATATACAGCCGACAGGCTTTAAATGGGAGGATATACTATGGATAATGACTTAAAACTTGACGGAACAGACATTCAACAGACCGACATTGACGCAGCAGCGGAAAAAACGCTTACACAGCCGGAGGTTGACGAAATAGTGAAAGAGCGGCTGGCAAGAGAGCGGAAGAAGTATGCCGATTATGACGATGTGAGGGCGGACAAGGAAACTTTGTCGGAAATATCGTCTATATTGGCGAAGGCGGGTGTATCGGGCACGCCTACCGAGCAGGCAAAATATTTGAAAAACTTTTATGGTGTAGAAACTAAAGCGGTTGACCGTTCGCCAAAAGACGAGGAAGATGTAAAAGCGCTTGCGGAAGCAGAAAGGTTTGCGCAGGGCGCAACAAATGACGAGATAACAGATGAGGTTGAGCGCATATTAAACATTACTGCTCGTAAGCGAAAACCCGCAGACTTTGCAAAGCTTGAGGTGTTGGGCAAAAAATACGGCACAATAAAATTTAGGAAGGAATACGACGAAGCAGTTAAATGGTTTAATGAAAACCACGACACCGACATAGGCGATGTGTTGCAAAACGATGAATTTAAAGAATTCACCGAGGGCAGCAATCTGCCGATAAAGGCAATGCTGCAAAAATTTATGAAGTTTACGGGCGGCGCAAAGCAGCCTAAATCGCCCGGCAGCGCAAAGGATATCGGCGGGTCGGCGATAAAGGAGTATTACACGCCAAATGAGGTTGACAGACTTACCGAATCGCAGTTATCTGACCCGAAGATATGGCAGAAGGTAAGAGAAAGCATGACAAAATGGAAATAGGGTATCTTGACGCTGTTTTTTATTTAAAGCTTGGCGGTTTTGAAAAACAGCGCAAAAAATGTTCAAAAAGAGAAAGGGGAAAATTTAAATGGCGTATGTAAATTTTAAATCAACAGTGTGGAGTAAGTACATACAGCTTGAGCTGGAACAAAAGGCTATTCTTGCGGACTGGTGCAATAAAAAGTTCGAGGGCGAAGCAAAGCATAACGAGCGGGTTAAAATTTTGGGGGTGAGCAAGCCCACAATCGGCAATTACACAGGTGAAAGCATTGGTACACCGGAAACGCTAAGAGATACTTCGACCTACTTAATGATTGACCAGGCAAAGTATTTTAATTTTATGGTTGATGATGTTGACAAGGCACAGGCGAGACCGGGGTTAATGGAAGCGTTAATGACTGAGGCGACAAGAGCCATGGCGCTTGTGCGCGACAAGTATATCGGCACAATGGCGCTTGATGCAGGCAATATAAGCACAGCAACAACAGTAAATTCGGCGGCATCTGCTAAAACAGCGGTTGACAGCGCAATTTTGGCGCTCCGTGAGGCGAATGTAGATTTAGCAAGCGATGTTGTGCTTGAAATACCGTGGTTTGTATATAAATGGCTTGTGGACAAGCTGATTGATTTGAAAACGGATAACGATGAGTTGGTTAAAAAGGGCATTTTGGGGATGTATGACGGGTGTTATGTTCGACCAACCAACAATCTGCATGTTTCGGGTTCGAATTATTATGCAATGGTAAGAACAAGGGAGGCTATTGCTTTTGCGGGCGGTATAGACGAGGTGGAAGCGTTTAGACCGGAAACATTGTTCTCGGATGCAATCAAAGGTTTGAATACCTATGGCGCGAAGGTTGTGCGACCGAAAGAATTATACACATTGATAGTAAAAAAGAATTAAGGAGTGGTATAAATGGCAGTAACAGTAGTAACACCAGTTGCGTTGGGGAAATTTAACGCTTTTACACTTGATGCGGTGGCATTTGCAACCGCTACAACGGCGGCAGACGGGTTTACCGTTGATTTGTCGGGATTTGCAGACCAAAAGGCAGTATTTTTGCTTCAAAACACCAATTCAGGGTCAACCGTAAGGACGGCAACCATAAAGGCTGGCAATGGTTTGCAGGGGGTTTCTGACCTTGTAAGCGGCAACATTGCGGCCGGCAAGATAGCGGCGGTGTCGGTTGAGAGCGGCGCTTTCATGAATGTAAGCGGCGACGACAAGGGTAAAGTGGTAGTTGTTCCGTCTAATGCGGAATTAAAGCTTGCGGTGGTAGTTTTACCGTAAATAAAGGGGCGGGGAAACCCGCCTTTTATTTTAACAAGGCAGGTGATTTGATTGACATATAAACAGGCGGTTGATACCGCACTAAAGCTGATAGACAGTGAACGGAGCGAATTTGACGGCAGCTTGTTCCCTTTTATTGCCGATACCGCGCAAAAAATGATAGCGATGTACGGCAAGATGATAGAACGCACCTTAACGGTTGAAAAGCCGGATGATGTGGAGGTTGAAGTTGCAATTCCTGACTTTTATCGGCTGTTATACACACAAATACGAGGGAGCGAAGCGCAAGTAAACTACTTTATATACGACAATAATTTTGTTACCGACAGTGTTGGCACGATAGATGTTCACTATTACGCCATGCCTAAAACGATTGACGGGGAAACGGCTGACGAATACGAATTTGAAGTTGATGCCGAAACGCATAACGCAATACCGTATTATATGGCATACGAGCTTGCAAAGGATGATGATGTGGCGTTGGCGCAAATTATGCTTGATACATGGAACAAGTACATGAGCATATTTAAAAATGAGCCGAAAGCCATTCAAAAGCGGATAAAGAATGTGTATAGGCGGTGGAGTTAAATGGCAATAAAATATGTGCCGCAGAGGTTACCGAGCGTACAAAAGATACCCTTTAGCGTTAATGTGTGGCAGGGACTAAACAGGG
>JALOAJ010000070.1 GCA_023228885.1 Bacillota bacterium
AGCAAGAAGGCAGACCTACTATCCGTTCCGTTATTCGGCAGGAAGTGGATGAGATTATAAAAGACTCATACAACTTCCAAACCTTTATAGAACTTTTGCGGCGGCGTGGATATATTGTAAAATATGGTGAGCGTGTTAAATATATTGCGGTCAAGCCGCCACACTCCGTAAAATATATTCGCTTAAAATCACTTGGCGAGAATTATACGGAGGAAAATATAAGGCTACGCCTTGAAACACAGCGCAAAGGGATCAGGCAGCTTGACACAGTAGAGCGTAAGCCGACCAAACGATATAAACTTATGAAAGGTACTCTCGGTATTTTAAAGCCTAAAAAAATTAAAGGTTTTATGGCTCTATACTTTCACTATCTATATTTGCTCGGTAAAGTAAAAAAACGGACGGCACCTAAAAAGGTGTCTTTTTTAATGCGTGAGGAACTGTTGAAGTTTGAGCGGTATCAAAAACAGTTTCGGTTTTTGCATAAAAATAATATTGCTACCAAATCGGAACTCATAACCACAAAGAACAAAATTGAGGAAGAAATGAGTAGCTTAGTTTCTACTCGTGAAGGCTTATACACACAAAAAAAGGCGGCTGATACGGAGGAACTGAAATCCGATGTTCAATCTCAAATAGACTCTATCAATATTCAGCTTCGTGAACTTCGTAAGGATAAAAAACTTTGCGAGAACATCGAAAACGATATAAATAGTATTGCACAAAAATTACATCAAATTGATGAAGTAATGGGTGTGTTTAAAATTCAAAGAAATACGAGAGAAGGCAGTGTCCAAAGGACACAACAAGGGGGTTTGCTGGTAAACACCAACGAGGATTTCTTCATTAAATAACACACCGACATCATAAAAACCAAAGTATGTAAAGGAGGAACACATTCATGAACACAAGCAGCGAAGTAGCAGATTTAATAGTTAAGGAAGCAATTCAGGTTACGGAATCGGCGGTTAAACTGGCAGGGCTTGGGGCGAAAAACCTTGCGGCTCTGCTCATTGCAGTAATGCAGGATAATCAAAAAACACAGGGGAAAACCAATATCCAAAAATTGATTAAGGAGGGCAAACAGCTTTGTATTTTGCAAATTGATAAGAATGATTTATCCACATTTAACGGTGAATCAAAAAAATATGGTGTCCTATACACCGCTGTTGCTGACAAGACCGGGGACAGCAATTTAGTTGATATTATTGCAAAACATGAGGATATTGGCAGACTAAATTATATTATGGAAAAGATGGGCTGCCCCATTCCCACCAAAGATGATTTTATAGAGGAACAGAATGAACAGCCAAAAAACGCCCCAGCCCGTGCGACGAAAAAAGATGCTCCACAAAAGAACAAATCAAAAGCGCACGGGAGTGGCTCGAAACAAACGCCCGAAGCCGAGAGGACTACTAAACCTTCCGTAAAAGAAACCTTGGATAAACTTAAAAAACAGACCATCAAAAAATCAAAGTCAGCCCCTGTTAAGGGGAAATCAAGATAAGGAGGGTGTTTATGCCGGAGAATATTTTAAGATATGCGGCTATGGAGAGCGCTTCGGATATTCATATCACGCAAAACAAACCCACATGGCTTAGAATAAACGGTGAGTTTAAACAGCAAAGTCATATCGCAACGGTAGGTGACATAGACAAGTTTGCAGAAAGTTTTCTGCCGGATATGCTTTGTCAGTACCATAAATTTAAAATCAGAGAAAGCACCTGCCCTATTGACGGTGCATTTGAGTTTGTGGGCAGGAGGTTTCGCGCAAACATTTATTACAGTTTAAGCGGCATGAATGTGGCACTTCGGCTTCTTAGTGATAAAATTCTGCCCCTTGAAAAACTATTGATGCCGGATACCGTCAAAGAGTTTATCAGTCCTCATAACGGCTTGATTTTAGTGGCAGGCAAAACGGGAAGCGGAAAAACAACTACCTTGGCATCCATGATTGATGCCATAAACCATACTCGTTATGAAAACATTTTAACCATTGAAGAACCCATCGAATATATCCACATCTCCGATTTAAGCCGAATTGAACAAATTGAGGTGGGTGTTCATGCAGAAAGTTTTGAATCTGCCACGGTTGCCGCACTTCGCCAAAACCCGAACATTATCTTAATCGGTGAAATGCGTGATTTGCCCACCATTCAAAACGCCATTACCTTAGCGGAAACAGGGCATATGGTTTATGGTACTCTACACGCCAAAAGCATAACAGAAACCATTGACAGGATTATTGATGTGTTCCCTTCCGGTCAGCAAGAGCAAATTCGCCAGCAGTTGGCAAGCGTACTAAAAGGCATACTCCACCAAACTTTGGTTAGGGGTACAAATGGAAATGTCCTGCCTTTAGTGGAACAGCTAATCGTAGACGATACCGTGTCCTCAATGATTATGCAAAGGCAAAGACCCAATGCCATTCGTGATTATTTGCGAGGAAAATCCAAATGCGGCAATGTTCATATTGCGGATAATGCGGCTTGGCATATCCAAAACGGTAGGCTTGAGGTACAGACCATAAAACATCTTCTGTCCCCTGATGATTACAATATGGTAAAGGCGATTTTGGCAAACTTAAAGATACGGGGTGGTTTTGATGGCTAAACGAATATTATTTCAGACAGCTTTAGACAAGGGATATATTTCAAAGGAGCAACTTCAGCAGGTGGAAGAATATCGGGCGGAAACAAATGTATCCGATGAGCGAGCTTTGCTTGATTTAAAAATATTAACCGAAGAAAACTTGATGAAGCTCTACCATGATATTTACGGTTATGACATGATAAGTAGTATTAAAAATATGGAGGCGGACGCTTTTACACTAAAATGCAGATACAAAACTCTGCTTGATATAGGATTTATGCCTGTGACGAAAGATAACAAGGTGCATATCATTACGGCAAAACCGCAAAACAGCTTGTTTGCAGAGGACTATATCCGTGAAACCACAAGCTACAAGGGCGGTTTTACTTATAGCCTTATTACAGAAACAAACCTTAAAAAGCTGATAAGCAAAGCATTTAATATAGAAAGTGAGGACGTGGATATTGAAAGCTTTGAGCTATCAGCCGATACTCCCAGTAATGTTTACGATGTTTCAGAAAATGATTCCTCGGCGATTGTCAATTTGGTAAACCGTATCTTACGAGAAGCCATTGAAAACAAAATCTCCGATATTCATTTTGAGCCACAAGCAGACCACCTCCGTGTGCGTTATCGTGATGACGGACTTTTAAAGCCTATGTTTAAACTGCCAAAAAATATTGCAAGACAGCTTGTAAATCGCATTAAAACCATGTCCAACCTTGATGTGAACAACAGCAAAATCATTCAAGACGGCAATGCAAGGCTTGATATTTTCGGCAAGACCATTGACATTCGTGTGTCTGTCATTCCCTCTACTAATGGGGAAAATGCGGTCATTCGAATTTTAGACCAAAGCAAGCTTAAATTTGATATATCCATGCTTGGTTTCTCCAAAGAAAATGAAGAAAAGTTTTGTAAGCTAATTCAAAAACCACAGGGAATGATACTTCTGACAGGGCCCACGGGAAGCGGAAAAAGCACTTCACTTTATGCCGCCCTTTCGGTTTTAAACACCATAGAACGCTGTATCATCACTTTTGAGGAACCTGTCGAGTACCATATGGACGGGATTGTTCAGGTGCAGGTCAATCCTGCAATGGGCGTGACTTTCCCCAAAGCATTAAACAGCGGCTTACGGCAAGATATTGAGGTGGCATTGGTTGGTGAGATACGGGACAGGGAAACCGCCGAAATTGCTTTTGATGCCGCCAACACGGGGCATATGGTGTTTAGCACTTTGCATACCAATAGTGCCGCTTCCTCCATCTTGCGACTTGTTAAGATGGGGATTGAGCCATATATGGTGTCAAGGGTTTTGTCGGCGGTTATCAATCAGCGTTTGGCAAGGCGAATTTGTCAAAATTGCATGGAAGAATACAAGTTGGAAAGTAATTCGCCTTATCGAAATTTGCTTGGTTGCGGTGACAAAGAAATCGTATTACACCGAGGGCGTGGCTGTGATGAGTGTGCGGGAACAGGCTACAAAGGCAGGATTGCCATACAAGAATTTTTAATTGTGAATGATGAAATCGGTGAGCTTTTAGACAGTAACGCAACTACCCATGAAATTGAACAGGCGGCTATCCGAAATGGTATGAAGAAAATTCAGCAGGACGGGATTGATAAATCCCTGTCCGGTCTTACAACACTTGACGAAATTCACCGTGTTGTATATTTTGATAATTTATAGGAGGGCATATGGATTTTTTAATAAAGAAAAACATTATCAAGAAAAGCAAGGTTATTGTAGATATTGGCAGTAAATATATCAAGATTTTAGAGGTGCATTATGCAGGAAAAAAAGTAACAATTGCCAATGCACAAAAGATTGACAGCACCGCCATGTTTCAAGATGATATAAACTATTCCGATATGGCAAAGGAAGTCAGCAAAGCAATCGGTGAGCAAAAGAAATGCGAGGTATCCGTTTCCCTGCCTGCCCATTTGGTTGAATCAAAAATTGTTACCGTTAAAAATAAAAAGCAAAATGACATTCCAAAGCTGATGGAAAAGGAATACGCCGCAATGGGGCGAGTTTCGCCTCTAACGCATATTCTTGACTATGCCTATTTAGGCAAAAAGGAAGAAAACAGTGATACTGTGCATTACTCTTTAGTTTCAGCCGTGCAAAAAAACACCATGGAGCAGCTTGTGGAAGCCTTTGAGGAATATGGCTTGAAAGTCACAACCGTTACTTTTCCCGCCTACAACATGATTTGCTTATCAAGCCTTTATTACAACGATTATGAAAACTTAAACCGCCTTATGATTGACTTTGGCAATAGCGGTACGAGAGTGGTTGCCTTTTCGGGCGGCATTCCCGTATATGCAAGAAACCTTGATATTGGGTTTCAATCCTATGTGGAAAAACTTAGTGCCGAGCAGAACTCAGTCGGAACAACTGATATTATTAAGGCGTTAACAAATGTTGGAGAATTGAGCTTACTTGAAAATCAGCAGACACAGCAATATTTTAATCAGCTTGATAAAAGTGTGTATTATGAAACGATTGACCATGTAAGTAGCAGACTGATTGGTGAGTTGGAGCGTATTATAGAACTTTGCGAACATAACGGGATTGGTATTACAAAAATAATTTATGGCGGCTCTGTCATAAACGGTTTTGATAAAAGGCTAAAACATCTTGGTTTTGAGGTTGAACAATTCAATTTGGATATGTGTGATGATATGCAAGCCAAAGACTTTCTGCTTTGGATTGAGGAAATAAACGTGGGAAGCCTTTATTATAATGCGTTAGGGCTTGCCGTCAGCACCATGCTGTAAAGGAGGAATAACATTGCAGGGAAACAAAAAACTAAACCTATTACCGCTTTCGGTAAAGAACAAATATATCAATAAATATCTTATCTATGCCGCAAGCCTTGTTTGCGGCATTTGTATTTTGGCTTTGTTGGCACAATATATAGGCATGGCATTTTTACAGTATGATATTAAAAAAATCGGAAAGGCGAACACCGAAT
>JALOAJ010000071.1 GCA_023228885.1 Bacillota bacterium
GTACTGCTTTAAAATAGCTTCTTTCGTCTGTACTTCTGGCTTCGGTGCAGCTTCTGCTTGTAGTCCTTCTACTTCTGCTAGCACGTCTGGAATAGTACCTATGTCTATTTGTCCGTCAGGGGTAGTTTGAATATCGTTTTGCTCAATCGCTTTCATAGCTTCGTTATAAAAATCTTCTCTAGCTTGTGCAAGCTGGGCATCTGTCATGGAATCAACATCTATTCCTGCAGCTTCCATAGCGGAATCTATTTTTGTATTTGTGCGCACGTTAGACAACGTTTCTCCTGCGCCGAATACACCACCTAACAGCGCACCGCCAACAAAACTTGCCATAAGCTGTTTACCGAAGAAATCCATGTTTGTTTTTTTAACAGCTTCCGCCTCGGTCATGCCCTGCGCCATGTACTGTTTCACAGACAAATTATAGTTAGACTTTTCGCCCATTATGAGATTGTCGGAAATTGTACCGCCTATCTCAGCTATAACTTCTTCTAGTCCTTCTATTCCTGCTTGTGACGCTATGTTTTTTGCTATTTGTTTTGCGCTTAAATCTTTAAATCCTTTTTGGATTTTTCCTAAATGCCCAAAGGATATAGATTCAGTCGCAAACTCTATCGCGCCTGTTGCCAATCCACCGAAAAATGCTTGTCCGTATGAACCGCCACGCTGTAACATATCATTTGCGGTTGCCCCAGCTGCACTTGAAGCCATAACAAAAGGCGCGGCAGATGTACCGCCTGTCCCTAACGCTACTGCCATATCTGCGCCTGACATTGCGGTATTAATAAAAAACGCCGCAACAGGTGACATATCTTTAGTAACTTCTTGTCTTGCCTGTGATACAAATTGTGCCGGAGCGTTATACGGTTTATTTGGGTCTGCCGGACTGTATTCGCCTAGTGCGTCTAATCCACTTCCGACTAATGCTTTTGCTTGAAGCGGTGCAACAATAATAGAAGCAATGGCAAGTCCTATATCGCCTAAAACCGTGCTGCCAGCTTCCTTTATTCGCTCGCTTGTTGCCTGTGCTGCCCTCGCATTAAGAGTACGCACTATACTCTTGTAAAACTTATCCGCTTTGTCGCTGTCAGTTTCTTTATAATATTGATATACGGCTTTTTCTTCGTTTGTCATGTATGTGTAGCCGCTATTTGGGTCGTCTTTATACATTTTTTTAAGTAGTTCAGGGTCTATTTTTTCTATGAGTTCGCCGCCCATAACCGTTTGTTTTGCTATTTCAGTATCAAACTGTTTAACATAGTCGTCTATGTTGTTTTGAAATTCGGGGTCTGCTGCCGCTTGCTGTGCAAGTTGTAAAGCTGTTTTTTGTTCTTCAATTAAATAAGGCGCGTCTTTCAACGCCTGTTTTCTTGCTTTTTCGTTTTCAGCAATACGCTCGTTCATTTTTTCCGAATTTATTTCTGCTTGTGCTGCTTCTGCGCTTAAAGCCATAACAGGATTTCCGCTAGTTGACTTGACAACGTTTCCGTTAGTTGCAGTAACGGGAACATATGTATTAATTGCACTTAAATCATATTCTGATTTTATAAGCTCGGCTTCTTTGTCATAATATTCATTAATAGCGTTTATATTGTTTTCTAATAACTGATTAGCCGCTGTTTCAATTTGGCTGTACTCTCTGCCAGCCTCATTACGTTTTTGATATTTTTCGTATACTTGTTTTCTTTTTTCTTCTGGTGTCAGTTCTTGTCTAGGCTCTTGTACAGGCTCTTGTACAGGTTCTTGTAATCTATCCGCATATGCTTGCCTTGCCCTTTCTTCATCTGCTCGCGGCTTGTATGCTTGTTCTAAAACATCGGGGTTAGTTAATATGGCTATATATTCACGCAGCTTGCTTTCAGTTATAGGTTCATCTTCTTTTAAACTGTCCCAATCAAAGCCGGATTCTAGCTGTTCGTCAAAATATGCCTCAAACCTATTTCGTTTACGGCTTTCCTCTATAACTGCTTTTGCTTTCTTTGCTATTTCTTTTGCTGCTTTATCAAAACTTTTTGGAGTATATCCTAACGCTTGACGTAAAACATCTTCTTCATCGTCTGAATATGTAAAAAGTTCCGCAAGCTGTGGGTTTGGTTCAAATACCCTTGTGCTATACGGATTCTTCTCGATTACTTTATAAGCCTTTCCTAGTTCTTTGTTTACGTTGGAAGAATAAAAACTAAAATATTCGTCAAATTCTTTTTGTCCGTATTTATTGATATAATCGTCTTGGTTATCCATCATTTTATCAAGATACTGCATAGACGGTGACGCTTTGTCTAATCCTGTTGACTTTAACGCATAATAGTTCATGTAACGGTCAACCGTTTTAGTACCGTATCGTTTGAGGTAATCGTCTTGGTTTTCCATTAGTTTGTCCATACGGGTTACATATTCTGATTCAGTCCCAGATGCTTTGGTAGAATAATAGGTACGGTATCGGTTGTAAGTGTCCTTGCCGTATTTGCTTATATAATATTTTTTGTTTTCTTCCAACTTGCGGAGATATTCTTTATAATCCATGTTTACCTATATTGTGACGGTATATTTGTTGGCATTCCTGCTTTTGACGCCATATATGGCATACTGTATATTGACAACTCTTGTCCTAATCCGCCCGGGTCAGGTAATGGCGTCGCTTTCTTTTTCTTTGCTTTCTTAACGCTTATGCCTGTCATAGCTTCAAACTGTTTTTCAGATATAAGTTTACGCTGTAACAAGTTCCATGCTCTTTCAAACTGTACTTGTTTCTGCTGTTCTTCAAATTGTTTTTGCCAGTTAGCTTGTTCTAAAAGCTGTTGGTTTTTTTGTGCGTCAATATTAGCAAAACCCGACAATAGGCTTGCGTCCAGTTGACGGTTTACATCGCCCTTTTGCAGATTCAACGTGTCTATAAGACTTTGCTGTTGACGGTTAGCACTTCCTAATTGGTTTAACAGGTTTCCATAGTTTCTTTGTTCTAACGTCTGCGACATACCGCCCATGCCCGATAAGCCCATTGTAGCCAATTTTTCTTTTCTGGCACGTTCCATAAGAGCGTTGTTGATATAAGCAGAGTTGCGCTCCCCCTGATACTGTACAGGCGCGTCTTGTATCTGCTTTTGTAACGCGGCTATTTGTTGCGCTCTTTGTGCGTCTATTTGTGCTTGCAGGGCTTGACGCTGTTGTTCTGCTATTTGGTTTATATAATCGGGTGTGTATTCCATAATATCCCCCCCTAGCTGTTTATCTTACAAAAACGCATATGCGTTTTAAATTAGTGGATCCCCCCAAAGTCTCCGCGCGAGATGACGTGTAGCTTATCTGCGCTGTGCCTACTGTCACCATACGGTAATCCACCGAATAATCGGCGGGGCTGTAAGCGCAGAACACGTGCATGTAAGGCATTGTACGCCCTTCAGAATTAAGCGGAGCCGTTACAGAGCCGTACACGGCCAAGCCGTCGCTGCTTCTTAACTGTATAAGCATCTCGGATTTTCCCGCCTGATTCGCCATAGATATATTGCCGCTTCCTGTGTTTAAGGCTTCGTCAAGCACAAGCGTCCACGCCAGAGCATTCTGCGCAAGCTTCGTCTTGGTAACCGCACCTATGCCTATCTTATCTTCTGTAACTGCGCCTATGCCTATCTTTCCGGCTGTAACCGCACCTGTGTCTATTTTATCTGCCGTTACTGAACCGTCTGCAAGTTTAGCGGTTGTTACCGCGCCGTCCTCAACACCCAGTTCTATGTCGTCTGATAGTTTTTCTTGAGTTACTGCACCGTTTTTTATATTGTCCGTTTCAACCGCGTCTGCGGCAAGTTTAGCGTTGGTAATAGATGCGTCCGGCACAGCACCTTGAGATACTCCGTCAATCTGTGCTTTTAAGTTTTCTATTTGCGCATAAATATTTTCGCCTGTTACACCTGAAATCTCTGCGCTTCCTATTTTATGCGCTCCGCTTTGCCCCTCGGCTGTAGCTTCCAGCTGCGGTATCAAGGTTTCGTTGATGTATGTCTTTAACTGGTCTAACGGGTCTTGAACCTGCGCCCTTGCCGCCGCTTCGCTTGCGGGTGTTGCGGGGTATGTAGATGTATTATTTAGTCCGTCCGGAGGACTAAACGCCATTTTGGTAAATGCCATTTTACAGTCTCCTTTATCGTTTGATAGGTCGAAGTGGGAAGTACGATATTCTTAATCCAACTAAGCCTAGCCCTCTGTTTAACTCTGTGCTTTCGGCTTTAATCTGGATATACTTTTTCTTTTTCATTTTTAATCTGAACGCTTTGGGCTGTGAGTATTTAATTCCGTTCCATGAAAATACGACCCAGTTAAACGTAGCCCAGTTAAAACTTTTTATATCATAGGTTTTAAAGCGATATAATGAATCTTCCTCGTTTTCAACGCTTATTGTTGTGTCTATGTTTGCGTCACTAGCAAACGAAGGGTATACACGGGTAAAGGTTTTTAGTATATGCGGTACGCCTAAGTCAAACGCTTTTGTTTTAAAGTACGCTGTAATCGCGCTGTTAAAGTCGTTTTTAGCAGGGATAAACTTTACTATCCCGTTTGCGCTGCCGTAATACAAATCTGTATTGCTGAAAAAACAAGTTGCGTTTATATTGTCCCATCTATACCATGCTAATCTACGCTGTGCTTTGTCGTAGTCTGAATACGAATAAAACGGTGCTGCGCCGTAATCCCACAAATACGCTCTGCCGTTCACGCACAAAAAATAATATTGTCCGTAGTCTACCGATATAGCGTTTTTTAGGTTAGTCTCTCGGAACAATAACTCGTTAATGTTTGCAGATAACGGTTTTACGTTGGTTTCTAGTTGGTTAGAAGTCCCAATCAAAGCATGTACGCCAGTTTGTGTATTCCCAAACACTAATCTGTTGTCTATCAACTGAACAGAATTTGGAATGTCACAGCCTATTGCAGAATGGCATTGCCTAACAGGATAAAAAGCGTCTATGCCGTCTGTTGCGTAGCCTAATGCAAATATAGAGTGTTGTTTAAATATGATAAGGTCGCCGCCCATTTTTGCGGCGGCGGTTATTGGTTCGTTGTTCTGCGCTATGTGTTCAAAGTTAGTGTCAGGGAAATATGCCATGCCATGCCCTGTTACCAAGTCAGAATACCAGTATGTATAAGGGTAGCTGGGGTTTCCCATTACAAAAAACCTTGTGCCGCCCATCAGCGATTTTTCACCGCCAAACGGTATGCCTATAGTGCAGTTGGTGATTTTATTTTTGTTACCGTCAATAGTTTTAAACGCGGTTATCCATACGTTGTTAGTTCCCACCGACGGTGCGCCGTGCGAGGCTGTTCCTGCCGCAAAGTTTATTGTACCGTTTGTGCGGTCTACCGTAAAATCTTTGTTTTCTGTTAAATCTGACGCGTCAACGCTTATCTGTACTTCGGTTTCGTCTAGTCCTTTTTGCGGTAGAT
>JALOAJ010000028.1 GCA_023228885.1 Bacillota bacterium
CTCATTTTTACACCTTCTTCAACTTTTTGTTGAAAAAAAGTGTATCATATTTTACTTTTTACTAAAAGCCCTTTTTGTACATTTTTTTACCACCACTTTTGTACATTTTATCACCGCCACTGACAATCGTTACCATAGATGGTCAGAGTGTAAAAATGAGTTCCGATTATGACGGTGGATATGCAGGAGCATTCCTTTACACTTTTGAGAGCGAAGGAAGTAAAACTTTTACGGTTGAAGCAAGTAAAGCAGGTAAGAAAAAGTCTGTACAGGTTACTGCAAAATATGAAATCGGGGCGCCAACACTTAATATAGATCAGACAGACCAGATGGTAACAAATAAAAAATTTGAATTAAGCGGCAAGGCAACTGATGATAATTACTCTGTAACGGTTAACATTAACGGTCAAAGTGCTTACATGAATTACAATGGTACTTTCTCCGAGAGTTTCACCCTTAATGAAGGCGAGAATAAATTTAATGTTGTTGCCACAAACGAAAATGGTAAACAAACAACCAAAAGTGTGACAATTACATATTCAGTAGGAGCGCCAACATTAACTCTAAATCAGAACGATCAGTCAGTTACAAGCAAGTTCTTCACTTTGACTGGCAAGGCAACTGATGATAATTACTCCGTAACGGTTACCATTAACGGTCAAAGTGCTTATATGAATTACAATGGTACTTTCTCTGAGAGTTTCACTCTTAATGAAGGCGAGAATAAATTTACCGTTGTTGCCACAAATGAAAATGGTAAGCAGACTACTAAGAGTATTACTGTTACCCTTGAAGTTGGTTCGCCAATAATTTCTTTTATTAATTGTCCCGAAACTACCACACAAAAAAGTATATCAATTATTGGTACTGTCGGCGGAGAAAGAAATGGTGTATACTTATTTGTAAATGATAAACAATGGAGTGTTTCTTCAAATGGTAAGTTTGAACAAAATGTGTCGCTTAGAAATGGAGTGAATACATTTGATTTTCGTGCCGTGAACAGTTATGGTAAAGAAACAATCGTTACAAAAATAATAACATACTCCCCATCAAATACAAATGATGAGCAATAGAAATAAAGAGTGTTAAGAGGCTGCAAGAGTTATTTTTGTGTTTAAGGCGGGAAAGTTGTTTATGACTATTCCCCAAGAAAGGTATGCGCACCTGTTATTTCACCACTAAAACTGCCATAATATGCGGTTTATCGCCAATACATCGCCATAAACAGCACCAAATCATTTTTACAGCACTAATTTCTATTGATTATGAACCCCTCAACGGCGGGCACTGCCCGCCCGAAGTGGGGCTGCAGGTGCGTAAACGCACCTGCATTTTAACCTGCTTAGTTTTCACACTCGTTACTTCCCCCGCAAAAAAGGTCACTGCTGTGCTGCGCATCTGCGATTTTACAAAGCCCCAACTTTTGCGAAATTTCGCCTTATTCCTCGCTATGGCTAAACTACCCCTATCCACTGTCAAATTGGCACACAAGGGCAAATTCGCCGTTACAGCCCTTTGTTTTCACGATGTGTCAAGCTCGATCAACAAGTTATACATAACTGAAATTAGATAAGGGACTTTGTTTTCTACATTGTTATATCTTAGTGTTTCAAAGGCCTCGGCTGTAATTTCATAGTTCATATTTCGCAAGGCAGCTCTGACATCATCTTGGGAAATAATCTCACCGTTTACCGTAATCTGTTTTGCAGAATACATTTTTCTTATTGCTGTTTCAAATAATTTTCTGTCTTTAGGAATGTGCAATCTTTTTAGCTGTGCTTTTTCAATAATGCCATCTATTGTTAGATGATGATTATTAAGAAAATGGTTATTATTATATGTATATTGTTCGGGTACATCAGAAACACCAAGGGGTATTTCTGAAACAACATCAGATAGTTCATTTAAAATACCGGATGGTTTTTCAGAAACATCATCTAATGATATTTCTGAAATAGAAATCGTATACCCGTTTGAAGTTTGGCGGTCGTTGTCAAAAATTCTGCTTTCGACAGTAATATATTCAAGCTCTTTCAGCTTCTTAATTGCTCCTATAATCTTGGAGCGGCTGATTTTTAAATCTTTTTCGATGGTTGCATAAGATGGAAAACAAAAATTGTTGTTGTCACTTCTGCTGATTAAATATGCTAAAATGCGAAACTCAAACGCATCCAAATTTTTATCCATAACTAAAGAATTAGAAACGATAGTGAATTGTCCTTTGGCGAAGTTTTTCAAATAAATACCTCCTAGTAAAATTAATTTTTGACACAAAAAAACCCGACAAAAAATATTTACTGTCGGGGAAAAATATTAAATTTTTTACTAATTATGATACCATAAAAGATATTGGACTTAAAATCTGAGCAATAAAAATTGCCCGCAGCTATTGCGGTGAGCAAAATAAACGAGCAATGTCATGGTGTGAATATTAATAAGGGGATATATTAAACAATGCATTAAGTTCATTCGAAACCCTGTCCAAAACTGCTGCCTCGAGTAAACAGTTATAAGTTTAGGGTTATGAGTAAATGTTAGAGCTATTACTCTTCGAAGCCCCACCCTAAACTACTGGCAACTGGTAACTGAACACTGACAACTCCATGGTGCGAGCAGTGGGAATCGAACCCACACGTCATCGACACACGCCCCTCAAACGTGCCTGTCTGCCAGTTCCAGCATGCTCGCTTATTCAGTTTTCATAGTATTTCTGAGGGTTTCCAATGCCATGCCAAACTTACAGAACTCGTTTAATAATATAATCATTGAGGGGTAAGCCCCACAAACGTGCCTGTCTGCCAGTTCCAGCATGCTCGCTTATTCAGTTTTCATAGTATTTCTAAAGGTTTCTAACGTCATGCTAAACTTACAGAACTCGTTTAATAATATAATCATTGAGGGGTAAGCCCCTCAAACGTGCCTGTCTGCCAGTTCCAGCATGCTCGCTTATTCAGTTTTTATAGTATTTCTGAGGGTTTCTAACGTCATGCCAAACTTACAGAACTCGTTTAATAATATAATCATTGAGGGGTAAGCCCCTCAAACGTGCCTGTCTGCCAGTTCCAGCATGCTCGCTTACACAAGAATTAGTATAACAGCCTTTGCGCCAAATGTCAATATTTTTTGATTTATAATTCTTTTTTAAACTTGCATGCGCGGGGATAGTGCGTATGGGTTATTCAATCCCCAAGGGCTTGCTCAATGTCTTTTATAATATCACCAACATGTTCAATGCCTATTGACAGACGAATTAAGTCGGGTGAAACGCCGCTTTCCTCCAATTGGCTGTCGCTTAGCTGGCGATGCGTGCTTGATGCCGGGTGTAAAACGCCCGTTCTTGCATCCGCCACATGAACAACAATTGCCGCAAGTTTAAGCTTGTCCATAAAGTCGGCTGCCGCCTTCCTGCCACCTTGTACCCCAAATGATACGACACCGCTTGCACCATTGGACAGATATTTTTTTGCAAGCGCATGGTCATCATTATCTTCAAGCCCCGGATAGTTAACCCATGTAATTTTTTTGTGGTTTTTAAGATACTTTGCCACTTCAAGAGCGTTTTGACAATGCCTTTCCATTCTAAGCGGCAATGTTTCCATGCCAAGATTTAATAAAAATGCATTTTGCGGCGCCATCATGCACCCAAGGTCTCTCATCAGTTGTGTTCGTGCCTTTACAATATATGCGCTACTGCCAAACGCTTCTGCATAAACAACGCCGTGGTATGAATCGTCCGGTGTCGTAAAATCAGGGAAATTGCCGTTTTCCCAATTAAAATTGCCGCTATCCACAATTGCCCCACCCAATGAAACGGCATGACCGTCTAAGTATTTTGAAGTGGAATATATAACTATATCAGCGCCGTGTGTTATCGGCTTGCATAGAACCGGTGTTGCAAAGGTATTGTCTATTATAAGCGGCACATTGTTTTTGTGGGCAATCTTTGAAAACCGTTCAATGTCAAAAACTCTTAATGATGGGTTTGATAGTGTTTCACCAAAAATCGCCTTTGTGTTGCTTTTAAAAGCCTTTTGTATCTCGTCATCCGAAGCGCCTTGGTCTATAAAGGTAACGCTAATGCCCATCTTTTTCATCGTCACGGAAAATAAATTATAAGTGCCGCCATAAATGGCAGACGAGCTTATAAAATGCTCGCCCGATTTACATATATTTAAAATTGAAAACAGCGATGCCGCTTGCCCTGCCGATGTCAACATGGCGCCCACTCCGCCCTCCATATCGGCAAGCTTTTTTTCAACCGCATCAACAGTAGGGTTTGCCAACCTTGTATAAAAAAAGCCTTCTTCTTGTAGGTCAAAAAGCTTTCCAATCGTTTCGCTTGAATCATATTTGTAAGTAGTGCTTTGATAAATAGGCAACACCCTTGGCTCGCCATTTTTCGGCTGCCATCCGGATTGAATTGCCTTTGTATTAATATGAAGATTATCCATTTCTAACACTTCCTTTCAAAAAGTCGGGCACTATACTGTTTTTTAATTATTTTACAACGAATTGACAAAAATGTCAATCAAATTAAGCCCTTGTTATTGAAAACAACAAAAAAGCTCGAAAGACATAGCCCTCGAGCTTTTTATTTTGCGCTAATAAAATCTACACGCTATATTTTTGTTTTGATTGGTCAATATCATTTTGCTGCGCTTGTTTTGTTTGATACCAGCCTCTTTTTTGCATTTCACAAAATAAGTCTGCCTGAATGTCATGTTCTTCTTTTAAAATGTTTAAAAAGTCTGAACGCAACGACGGATTCACACATTCGTTGGCAAAGGTATTGTAAGTGCTGCTAATTAATTTTTGACTTGAAAGCGAATCATTTATCATTTCTTTGTCGCCCATAGTTTGGTTGTCCATTTTTCACATCCCTTTCGTATGCCTTTGTTACCTTAAATAATTGGCAAGTGTGTCAAAATGCATTTGGTGCCTGTCAGCAATTTGGTTGCATTTTGTTCTAAGCTCGGTATCGCTGCATTGATTTGCAAAGGTGCGATACTTTTTGACTAAAACTTGTTCCATGCTTAATTGGTCATCAAGAGCGCTAAGCTCCTTCGTAGTTATGTTTGGCAAGTATTATCATCTCCTTTCAATTGTATTGTTTGCTATTTTTTGAATATTATTCAAAAAATAATTTATTTTATCTCCGTAAAATATCGCAAAATTAAAAGCACTAATTAAAAATAGTGCTTTTAATTTACTATGAAACTTAATGTTAATTGGTGCTGGTTCCTTTGCTTTCGTATGCTGCAACCATGCGTTTTACCATTTCGCCGCCAATCGGTCCGCCGGTGCCGCCGTTTTCGGCTGCAGTAAGATGACCCCTGTAATGGTCATTGTTTTCTTTAACAAATTGCATAAGACCTAAATCCTTGGCGCATTCAAATTTTAGTTTTTGCATTGCGTCATAAGCATCAGGATTTAAAAGCCGTGATTTTCTTGTACCTGCCATTTTATTTTCAAATCCTTTCTTTGATTGCACATTTTTCGGACATCATTATTTTGTGCAAATAAAAGCGGATTATTCATCAAAACCAGCCGTTTAATGTGTTTTTTACAATAAATTTGACCTATCTGTGAAGTTCGGTGGCGGCTACTGCAGCGCAAAAGACCGTAAGCGCGCCTGCTTTTTTTAAAATTTTCGCACACTCGTTAAAAGTTGCACCGGTTGTGAAAATATCGTCAATTATCAAAACGGTTTTATCTGCCGCAAGTTCGGAATTGCGTAATTTAAACACGCCTTTAACATTTTGTTTTCTGTTTTTAAAATTCAGACTGCTTTGCTTTGGTGTGTCAACAGATTTTAATAATATGTTTTTATTCATAAAAAGCCCCGTATTACGGCACACTTCCTCCGCTATCACCTCGGATTGGTTAAACCCTCTTTCACGCAGACCCCTTTTGCTGAGCGGTACAGGTATCACCATATCGAACAAGATGTCGCCGTAATTTTCCTTTATCGTCTGTGCAAGAAAAGCGCCTAAGGCTTTGGCAATCCAAAGCTGCTGTTGACCAAATTTCATTTGCTTTATAGCCTCTGCAACGCCGTCTTTATAAATATATCTTGAAATATTTTGGTTAAAACTCCTTTTGGTTCTTTTGCAATGCAAACAATACAAATCACCGTATGAAATATCAAGCGGAGTGCTGCAAATTCTGCACCGTTTTCCGTCATTATACGGAATTATATCTGCACAGTTGCGGCAAACACAGTAATTGCTTGTAACATACAGCTCTTTTTTACAAAACACACAAACAGGGGGCGCTAAAATATTTTCCACCAACTTTTTGAAATTCATTTTGCTGCCCTTAGCCTATGTTGAAGCATTGAAAACCGCTGCATTTCGTAAACATTATCCACCATTGTTTTTATTACCTCGTCTCTGCCCACCAAAACAACCAACTCCCTTGCCCTTGTTATGGCGGTATATAAAAGATTTCGGTTTTGAAGCATCGGCGCTATCGGATACATCGGCATAACAACCGCATCAAATTCGCTGCCCTGACTTTTATGTACAGTTACGGCATAAGCAAGGTCAATCTCGTCAAGGCGCATAAAATCATAAACCGCAATTTTATCATCAAATATTACTGTTATCGTTTCATTTTTAGTGTCTATTGCTTCAATTCGCCCTATATCGCCGTTAAAAACGCCGATACCCTCGCTGTCATCCGATATTCCCTTCCACTCTGCTTGATAGTTATTTTTAATTTGCATAACCTTGTCGCCTTCACGGAAGGTAACCGCCCTAAAAAGCTTTTCCCTTTTATTTTTGTTCGGTGGATTTAATGCTTTTTGCAATTGCTCGTTAAGCGCATTCACCCCTGTGGGACCTTTGCGTGTGGGGGTTAGCACCTGTATTTGGGAAACAGGGTCATAACGGTAAGTTGCAGGCAGTCGGCTTTTGCAAAGCTCAATAATGCTTTGCAAAACTTCCTGTCCGCTTTGTCTTGATACCAAAAAAAAGTCGCTATTTTTTTTGTTAAGCACCGGATACTGACCGCTGTTGATTTTATGCGCATTTACAACAATCATACTTTCTTTTGCCTGCCGAAATATCTCGGTCAGCGAAACGGTATGTATCGCCCCCGAGGAAATAATATCGC
Source organism: Bacillota bacterium (assembly GCA_023228885.1). Classification (GTDB taxonomy): domain Bacteria; phylum Bacillota; class Clostridia; order Monoglobales; family Firm-18; genus JAAZFB01. The sequence goes on from JALOAJ010000028.1 coordinate 7,117, forward strand.
TTAGCACAATCCCTGCGCCGACGGAAGGCAACTGGTCGCTGTCACCCACCATTATAAGACGGGTGCCCATTGCAACCGCTTTTAAAAGCGAATGGAACAGCACGATATCAACCATGCTCATCTCATCAACAATTAAAACGCTGCATTGCAAGGGGTTTTTATCATCACGGTTAAACTTTAAATCCTTCTCATCCTCCGAAAAGCCCACCTCGAGCAAACGATGCAATGTTTTTGCCTCCATGCCGCACACTTCGCTTATACGCTTTGCCGCCCTGCCGGTAGGGGCTGCAAGCGCAATCTTTTTGCCCAGCCCTTCCATCACCTTTTTAATGGCTTTGATTATAGTGGTTTTTCCGGTTCCGGGGCCGCCTGTAATAACAACCGCCCCATTTTCAAGTGAGGAATACACCGCTTCCTTTTGATGATATGCAAGCTTTATGTTATGTTCTTTTTCCATTTCGTTTATTATTGAGTCTGCCGTTAGGCGCGAATCGTTAAAACCGACCTGCGCAATTTTCGTAAGCAGCAAAGCCGCTTGCTTTTCTGAAAAATGCAGCGCCGGTTGATATATTGCTTGTGTTGTAGGGAGCTTTTCCTCCATAAGCATACCGGAAAACAGCATAGACGAAATAACCGCATCACATTCTCCGCTGTCAACCCCGATAAGGTTGCAGGTGTTGCGAATGAGCACATTACGCGGAAGATAGGTGTGTCCGTTTAGCGCGCCTTCCCACAAAGTAAAGCTGATTGCCGCCTTAATTCGCGCGGGCGAATTAAGCGCGACGCCCATATTGATTGCAATTTTATCCGCTGTTTTAAAACCAATGCCGTAAACCTCTTGCGCCAAAACATATGGATTGTTTTTCACAACATCAACCGAAGCGCCCCCAAAATGATTGTGCACCCTAACGGCATACGCCGCCGAAATACCGTACTTTTGCAAAAAGATTATAATGTCCTGCGCGCCAAGCTGCAAAGAATAGGACTCGCCTATTTGGGCTGCCTTTTTTGGTGAAATTCCCTTTATTTGCGCAAGCTGTTCCGGGCTGTGCGCTATAACTTCAAGCGCCTTTTCGCCAAATTTATTAATAATCTTTTCCGCCGTTGCTTGCCGCACCCCTTTTATAACGCCGGAAGAAAGGTACTTTAATATATCTGATTTTTCTTTCGGCATATCTTTTTCAAAATATTCAGCCTTAAACTGCCGTCCATATTCCGCATGCACCGTCCACGAACCTGTAACGGTAATCGTTTCACCTTCCGAAATATACGGCATGTAGCCTATAACTGCAGTATATTCCGAATCAGTCTGCACATAACAAACAGCATAGTAGTTGTTGTTATTATAATAAACAACTTCTTCTACTACGCCTTTCAATGTTGTTTTGTCATTTGTAAAACTCATACTATTTTTTCTCCATAAGGTTTATGTATTCCGCACGGCTGAGCACATTGACAAACTCATAATCCTTGCAAATTTTTTTTAATATTTCGGGAGTTTCATCAGTTGAACCGCAATCAACAACATAAATTTCGGGAACCTGCCTGCCCCCCAATCGGTTCAAGCTTTTCCAAACGGTAGTGCGTATGATGTTTTCTATATAATCTTGTTGATTTTTCACCAGAATTACAATAAAAAAATCATTATTATATTTGTAAATTTCATGATAGATATTTTTTATCATTTGTATAATGCCGAAAATAGCGAAAAAGCAAACAACGGCAGAGAAAAAAACATTTGACATTCTAACCACCCCGTATGATATTTTATGCACACGGGACAAAAATTGTTACCGAACTTTGCTTAAAAAGCTTTGCGTTCTGCAATTTTGCGGATTTTGAAAAATCTGATGGGGCGTTCCGGTTTCCGCAATAAGCCCATCATCCATAAAAACAACCCTGTCTGCCGCATCCGCCGCAAAACCCATTTCGTGAGTGACAACAACCATAGTCATGCCCTCGGTGGCAAGGCTTTTCATAACATCAAGCACCTCGCCTACCATTTCAGGGTCAAGTGCGCTTGTCGGCTCGTCAAACAACATTATTTCAGGCGACATTGCAAGCGACCTCGCTATCGCTATTCGTTGCTTTTGCCCCCCCGAAAGCTGAATGGGGTACGAACCTGCCTTTTCCAACAGCCCCACCCTTTTTAAAAGGCTGTAAGCCCTTTCCTGCGCTTGCGATACTGTAAGCTTTTTAAGGCGAATCGGGGCAAGGGTTATATTATCCATTACCGTCAAATGCGGGAACAGGTTAAACTGCTGAAAGACCATGCCCATTTTTTGACGAAGGGTGTTTATATCCGCGCCCTTTCTTGTTATTTCATCACCGTCAATTATTATCTTACCCGAGGTTGGCTCCTCAAGCAAATTAAGGCAACGCAAAAAGGTGCTCTTGCCCGAGCCGGACGGTCCGATTACCGCAACCACCTCTCCTTTGGCAATGTGTTCGGTGATGCCTTTTAAAACCTCAATATTCCCAAAGTTCTTTTTTAAATTATCAGCGTAAATCACTTTTGCGAAGTCTCCCCTCAAAAGCGTTAAATAGTTTTGTCAAAATCTTTATGATGGTAAAGTATATAATTGCGACTGTGATAAGCGGTATAAAAGCGTTATATGTTCTGCTTATTATAAAATCCCCCGCCTTTGTCAAATCTTGAAGCGCGATATAGCCCACAATTGCCGTTTCCTTCATAAGCACAATAAACTCGTTTGCAAGAGAAGGAAAGGCGTTTTTCAGCGCCTGCGGTATTACTATATAGCGCATAGTTTGGAACTTTGAAAGCCCAAGGCTGGTTCCCGCCTCCGTTTGCCCGTAATCAACGGCAAGAATGCCGCCGCGAAAAATTTCCGCCACATACGCGCTGCTGTTTATTGAAAAGGCTATAATCGCAATAAAAACCGCCGGCATTCCTTTAACCTGTCTAAAAACAATGTGATATATTATTAAAAGCTGGACAACAGACGGAGTTCCTCTTATAACATCAATAAAAGCGCTTGCAAATATGTAAGGAAACCTTAAAATTCCCTTTGATTTATCGCCAAGCTTCATTAACGCCAAAATCAAGCCAAGAAAAACGCCTATAATTGCCGAAAAAAAGGTAACCTGAACGGTAACCCCAAGCCCGCTTAGCAAAAGTTTATAACGGTTTCCGCCAATTAAAATCTCGTTTATTCTCACCAAAAAGTTGTTCAACAATGAACCCCCTTATAATGTAACGGTAGAAAAAATATCGATTGTAGAAATTTTTTCTTACATTAGTGCGTTCCCACAAAGTTACAATTGCACAACAACCAATGTCGGGCGCAAAGCAAGCGTATTGCATTGCAGCCCGACGCATTTTATGTTAAAAACATTATTGGATATATTCTTTTACAAGCTTTTCATATGTACCGTCTTGCTTAATTTTATCAAGCGCATCATTAACCTTTTTGAGAAGTGCGGAATTGTCTTTTTTAATTGCCATTGCATATTCTTCGGCTTCCATTCCGCTTTCGATTGCAACAATTTTACCCTCATTTGATGCCACATATTCTTTGGCGGGGTTTGAATCGATTACAACTGCATCTATTCTGCCGTTTACTAAATCCATAACGGCATCTATGCCCTTTTTATAACGCTTAACTTCTTTAACTGTATAATCTTCTTCTTCCTCGGTAACTATTATATCGCCTGTTGTGCCTTCTTGCACGCCGACCACCTTGCCGTCAAGGTCAAGCGCATCTTTTATTGTGCCGTCTACCGGTATAATAATCATTTGATTTGCTTCAAAATATGTATTGGTAAAATCAACTTCCTTTTTTCTGTCTTCCGTAACGGTCATTCCTGCTGCAATCAAGTCAATTTTGCCGCTTGCAAGCGAGCCAATCAACGATTTAAACTCCATGTTTTCGATTTTTAGCTCGGCATTAATCCTTTTTGCTATTTCTTTTACCATTGCCACATCAAAGCCGTCCGGCTGACCATCGTCACCAATGTACTCAAACGGCGGGAATTCCGCATTTGTGCCCATCACCAATGTATCGCTTGATTGCTGTGTACAACTTACAACAGATGCAACGATAAACACTAATACCATAATAAACATAACTGATTTAAATAACCTTTTTTTCATTTTTTGCCTCCTTAATTTTGTTTTAAATTTGTTGCCCGTCAAACATAATATCAGGCAACACTTTTCAATTATATTATATTTTACAAGCATTTGCAATATATTTAAAACTTTTAGCCAAAAAGCGTCTTTTTTATACAGATTTGGATTTGATTAATTGGGCTTTTTGCACCCTCGAAAGCCTTTTTATTTCCATCTCCCTTTTTAACGCAGCCGATTTTTCATTGATTTTTTCTTGATACACAAGCCGAACCGGAAGGCGCGCTCGCGTGTATTTCGCGCCCTTGCCGCTATTATGTTCTTTTATTCGTTGTTTTATGTCAACCGTCCATCCGGTGTAATAAGTTTTATCCGCACATTGCACAATATATACAAAAGGCAATACCGCCTCCCCCTATCCCTCAAGCACAACTGTAAAAGGACCATCATTTACAAGTGCAACCTCCATTTTTGCCCCAAATATACCGGTTTGCACTATTTTGAAATGCTGCCGACATTCTGCTGCAAAATAATCAACCAGCTCACTTGCCTTCTCGGGGTTTGCCGCCTTTACAAAGCTTGGTCTGTTCCCCTTTTTGCAGTCAGCGCAAAGGGTAAACTGAGAAACAATCAAAATTGCGCCGCCAACATCCAAAGCCGATAAATTTGTTTTACCATCGCCATCGGGAAAAATCCTAAGCTTTGAAATTTTTTCGGCAAGCTGCTTTGCGCCTTGTTTTGTGTCATCGTCAAAAACACCTACAAGGGCTAAATATCCCCTTCCAATCTTGCCGACAATTTCTTTATCAACCGTTACGCAAGCCTCCGTTACCCTTTGCAACACTATTTTCATGTAATATCCTCCGCAACAAAACGCCAAAGCCTGTTTCTGTCATGCTCGGAGGCATAATCTATTCCAATGCGTTTTGTGGCATTGAATTTCGGCAAAAAACCGTCATCCTCAAGCCAAATTTCGTTTGAGCCAACCAAGCATACGGCGTTTAGGCTTCTATCTATTTTCATGTGTTTTGTAAGCTTACCCGGGCCGTCAAAGCCCTCGACGCCACGAATGAGCACCGCCTGGGGAAACCCCTTTTCCCCGGTGACAACATTAAATAAGTTGTGTATTCCATAGCATAAATACACATACGCTATGCCGCCTTGCTCATACAGCGGCCATGTGCGGCGAGTAACTCCGCTGCGAGCGTGGCATGCCGTATCATCTTCGCCGAAGTAAATTTCCGTCTCGGTGATACGACGCTTAATAACATTGCCTTCCGCATTTCGGCATAAGAACTTGCCAAGCAATAGCGGCGCCGTTTCGGTTGCAGGCCTAATATAAAATTTTTTTGTTATTCTCATATAATAATATCCTATATAAAAAATGGTATGAGCAAGCCTGTAAGCCGGGTTCTGTATCAGATGACCATCTATCTAGGCAATGCATTTCTGCATTGCTCAAGCCACCCTTCGGGGCATATGCCGGGCAGGCGCCCCTGTCGGTGTTGCTGCGAGTGGGGTTTGCATGGCCGATAAGTCGCCTTACCGCCGGTGAGCTTTTACCTCACCTTTCCACCTGTACTGCACATATATGCAGTAGTCTATTTCTGTTGCACTGTCCTTAGAGTCGCCTCTACCGGGAGTTACCCGGCACCCTTGCCCTATGCAGCCCGGACTTTCCTCGTCGGGCAAAACACCCGCCGCGGCCATCCGGCTTACTCATAGTATGTTGTTTTTCGTTTTGAAATTGTTATTTGCAAATCTTTAAATATGCCCGAAAGCCTTTTATGAATTTCACGGCATATAATATTTTCCGTTTCAAAGTGGCCCGCCTCAATAAGACAAAGCCCAAGCTGCGCCGCCTTTTGTTCATCGCTGTATTTCGCCTCGCCGGTAACCAACGCATCACACCCGCTTTGTTTTGCACTCTCTATCATATATCCGCCGGAACCGCCGCAAACTCCCACCGTTTGAATTGTTTTGCTTGCATCGCCAACACGCTTTATTACCGCGCTGTTAAGCGTGTTTTTCACAAAACCGGCAAATTCGCCAAGCGTTTGCTTTTTTACACGACCCATTCGTGCGCCGCCGTCAAAGCCAGGGGCACAAAGGTCAACCACATTTGAAAGCTCCAATTCATGTGCCAGCGCATCATTAACGCCGCCTTTTGCCGTATCCAAGTTTGTGTGTGCGGCATACAGCGAAATGTTGTTTCGTATCAGTCGTTGCAAAAGCATTCCCGTAACGGTATCGTCCGTTACCGAATTTATAGCGTTAAAAATTATCGGATGATGTGTAATGATAAGGTCTGCGCCCATTTTGACAGCCTCGGAAATAATATCATTATCCGCATCAAGCGCAATCAGTATGGTGTTCACCTTAGAATTATAGCTTCCCACCAACAAGCCTACATTATCCCATTTTTCCGCAAGCGCTTTTGGCGCATATTCTTCCATCACTGCGGCTATGTCAAGAACAGTTATCATGGTACACCTCCGAAAACCTTTGACGAAGATGAATTAACTCTGTCATTTTTTTTGCGCCGTCATTGCTCTTTGACAACGAGTGTATCGCAACATCAAGCGCACTAATCTTTTTTTGGATTAACTGCCCAAGCAATTTATCCTCATTTTCAATCAGCTTTTCGCCTATATAATAATAAAGGTCATCTTCAACTTTCGTTTTGCCTTTTTTGACAGCTATTATATTATACAGCTTATCTCCTTCTTTTGCAATAGCTTCATCGTATATGGTAAAAGATTTCGCATATAAGAACCTGCGAACCTCGGAAATCGCCGTCATGGGCTGTAACACAATACATTTTGCTTTTCTTGCAACAGGTAAGCCCTCCTGCAATATTTCGCAAATAATCTTGCCCCCCATCCCTGCTATTACAATAACATCCGACTGCGGTATTTTATCAAGACCGCTACCCACAACAACGCTTATTTTATCATGTAAGCCATGTTTTTTTATGTTGGCAGCCGCTATATCGGCAGGACCTTTTACTATGTCTGATGCCACCGCGTGTAAAGCTATTCCCCTTTTCACAAGATAAATTGGTATGTAAGCATGGTCAGTGCCGATATCCGCAAGCATTTTGCAAGGCGGCACAAAAGAAGCCACCGCGGCAAGTCGAGGGGGCAACTTCATATTTTTCTCCTGTTTACTAAAATCACTTGCATTAAAAAATGCTCCAATGCCCAACACGCCCTAAACAAAGATATTTAGACGGGCAGTATCCGCCGACACCATAAAAAATCAGTCTAAATAGTCTTTAAGTTTTTTACTTCTACTGGGGTGGCGCAGTTTTCTAAGCGCTTTCGCCTCAATTTGACGGATTCTCTCCCTTGTTACCTGAAACTCACGCCCCACTTCCTCAAGCGTCCGCGCTCGCCCGTCATCAAGCCCAAACCTAAGCCGCAACACCTTTTCCTCACGGGGTGTAAGGGTTGCAAGCACATCAACAAGCTGCTCTTTTAACAGCGAAAAAGATGCCGCCTCTGCGGGGGCAGGGGCATCGTCGTCCGGTATAAAATCCCCTAAATGGCTGTCGTCCTCCTCCCCTATCGGCGTTTCAAGCGAAACAGGTTCTTGCGCTATTTTTTGAATTTCACGCACCTTTTCAACCGTAATGCCCATTTCTTTTGAAATCTCCTCCGGGAGCGGGTCACGACCCAATTCTTGCAAAAGTTGACGCGAAACCCTTATAAGCTTATTTATCGTTTCAACCATATGAACGGGAATTCTGATTGTGCGCGCCTGGTCGGCAATTGAACGAGTTATTGCCTGGCGAATCCACCAAGTTGCATATGTGCTGAACTTAAAGCCCTTTAGATAGTCAAACTTTTCAACAGCTTTAATCAGACCCAAATTACCCTCCTGTATTAAATCAAGAAAAAGCATACCTCGCCCCACATACCTTTTTGCAATGCTGACAACAAGGCGCAAATTTGCCTCGGCAAGCTTGCGGCGCGCGTTTTCATCACCTTCCGCCATACGCTGCGAAAGTTCTATTTCCTCCTCGGGGCTGAGCAAATCAACCTTGCCAATTTCTTTAAGATACATTCTGACAGGGTCGTCAATGGCGATTCCTTCGGGAATAGTCAGGTCTATTTCTTCTTCAACCTTTATTTCCTCAAGCTCGTCCTCTATGTCGCCGGTAACCTCTATTCCCAAATTTTCTATGTTTTCATAAACCTTTTCAATTTGGTCGGGGTCAAGGTCTATTCCTTCAAGAGTGTCCATTATTTCCTTATAAGAAAGCAAACCCTTCTTTTTGCCGCTTTCAATAAGATTTTTTATAACTTGTTTTTTGCTTTCTACGCTACTTATCGTTCCCGACCTCCTTTCTTAAATATCTGTCAAGCTCCAACAGCTTTTGTCCGGATGGTATTTCATCGTCTTTAACCGCTTTAAACATTTGCTTTAGGCGCGCCTCTTTGGCAATAAGACCAATAAGTTCTTTTGCGGCAAGCTGTTTATCGGTTATATTTTGATTATCATGCAAAATTTCGGCTATTTCCGCTGCATTGCTCGCCTGCGCCACAATGAGCTTGACTTCAGGCAACGCGCCGCTTTCGTATATTATTTTTAACTCGTTAAATAAATCTCTGATTGTGCCTTCTTCAAAATCATCATCGGACAAATTGTTTATCGTCATTTTGTAAATATTTTTGTCGATGCTAATCAAGTTAAGCAATTGTTTTTGCGCACGAATTACATTTGCTTTTTTCGGATTTATGTTTTTTATTACGCCAACCGAGGCGGTAGCTTTAAAAGCTTCCATTTTAGTTTTGCGTTCCGTAACCGCAAGGCTGCGCTTCACTTCGCTTAAAATACTGTCTGCCGACACCCCTGTTTCGTCCGATATTTTACTGATGTAAACTTCCCGTTCAACCGGGCTTTTAATTTTCGCAAATTCCGCTGCAAGTTCGTTAATATACTTCACCTTTTCATCAATATTACTTAAATTATATTTTTCTTGTATTTTAGATATTTTATACTCAATTTGCACTTTTGCATTGATTAATTGATTCTCAAACGCACCTTTTCCATGTTTTTTTATATAATCATCCGGGTCTTTGCAATCCCCCATTGTCAAAACACGCACAACAACATCTTCCCCCGCAAGCAATTCAATAGCCCGCTTTGTTGCCTTTTGCCCCGCCTCGTCACTGTCATATGCAATAACAACCTCACCCTTTATGCGCTTTATAAGGCGTGCTTGTTCGGGGGTAAGCGCCGTCCCAAGAGTTGCAACCGCTGATGTTATCTTGTTTTGATGCAAGCTTATAACATCGGTGTAGCCTTCAACCAAAATTAAGTAATCATCCTTCGTACTTTTTGCAAAATTGAGCCCAAATAAGTTATAGCTTTTATTAAACGCCGCCGTTTCAGGAGAATTTAAATACTTCGGAATACCATCCCCCAAAACTCTGCCGCCAAAGCCTATTATATTTTTTCGTCTGTCTATTATGGGGAATATAACGCGGTTTCTAAAACGGTCATACACATTGCCCTCATCATTTTTTACTACAACACCGCTTTGTATTATGCTGTTATCGTCAAAGCCCTGTTGCCGAAGATGCGCCAACAGTAAATTGCCCTCGGGCGCATAACCGATGCCAAATTTATTTATAATTCCTTTGGATAATTCCCGCCCAATCAGGTATTCCCTTGCCGCTTGCCCCGGCTCGCCAAATAAACAGTTATAAAAAAACTTGGCGCTTTCGCTGTTAATCTTATAAATAATGCTGCGCAAATGTGTTGTTTCGGCGCCCCCATCCCCTTCAAACCGCGAAAGGTCTACATTGGCCCTTTCGGCAAGATATTTTACCGTTTCGGTAAAGTCAAGATTTTCTGCCTGCATTATAAAGTTGATTACAGTTCCACCGTTGCTGCAGCCGAAACAGTAATATAATTGCTTGTCCGAAGATACCGTAAACGAGGGTGTTTTCTCCTTATGAAACGGACATAAACCCTTCAATGTTGTGCCGCTTCTTTTCATGCTTACATAGCTTGAAACAACATCAACGATATCATTTTTATCCATAATTTCTTGTATAAGCGTTTCCGGGAAAAACTGCGCCATAACCATTTCCTCTCATTTGAATCGAAATGCAAAATAACCGCAATTGCATCAGCTGCCCTGCCCGGTTATTAAACATCCCCTTATATACTATTCGACATAAAACATTAAAACCCTTTTTTTACTGCCGAATATTTATCGTTTTTTTCAAAATATTTGCCATGGGCTTGGCAAAAACAATTCCTTATACTTGCAAACCGCATATCGGTCTGACATTCCGGCAATATAATCACAAACGCGGCGGTGAATATCGTCGTTTTTTTGACCATCCGAAATCTCCAGGGGATTATTTATAAAATAATCATATAAGGAACGCAGCACTCCTTTTACCTTATCTTCTTCATCTTTTGCCTTTGAACCCATGTAAACCGTTTGCATTAAAAATTCGCGGAGTTCCAGCATTGCCTCCTCCGTCCGGTTTTCCATTGTAATTACAGGCTTTTCCGCACTTTCCCTTATAATTGACAAAATCATGTTATTTATACGCTTTGAGTGGCTATCCCCCAGTACAGACACACATAACTTCGGAAGGTCGCTATCTTTTAAAATTCCCGCACGCACAGAATCGTCAATGTCATGGTTGATATATGCTATTCTGTCGGCATATTTTAATATCGTCCCTTCCAATGTTTTTGCGCTGTTTTCACCTGTGTGGTTTGCAATACCGTCCCTTACTTCCCATGTCAGGTTAAGCCCGCCATCGTTTTCCAGCACCTCGACAATTCTAAGGCTTTGCTCATAGTGCCGAAAACCGTGCGGGCAAATTTCATCTAAAACCTCCTCTCCGAAATGACCAAACGGCGTGTGCCCCAAATCATGGGCAAGCGCCATTGCCTCTACCAAATCTTCATTAAGGCAAAGAGCCCTTGCAATGGTGCGACCTATTTGCGCAACCTCCAAAGTGTGGGTAAGCCGGGTGCGGTAATGGTCGCCCTCCGGAGATATAAAAACTTGGGTTTTATGCTTTAACCTCCGAAAAGCCTTGCTATGTATAATCCGGTCGCGGTCACGCTGGAACTCCGTTCGGATATCGCATGGCGTTTCCGTTTTGGCTCTCCCTTTTGTTTTGGCGGAAAATGCCGCATATTTGCTTAAAAACTGTTCTTCTTTTTGTTCCGTTGCTTCCCGCGGGAGCATGAGCGGTTTCACTCCTTCCCCATAATGCGAAGTGCAAGCGATTCGCAGCGTGACAGGGCAAACTCATCCTTATCGGACGGTTGCTGCGAGCTGACCCCTAAATGCCCGGCATCGTAATCGCTGTGCCCCGTTCCTAAAACAGTCATACCCTGCACAAGCGCCATAGCATGCATTGCGGCTATGGTAGCCTCCTGCCCGCCAAAGCGCGAGCTGCCAACCGCAATAAATGCGCATGGCTTGCCCACAAGCGCCTTGTCGCCTCTTAAACGGCGCGTTTTATCAAAAAAAGCTTTAATTTGGGCGCTCATGCTTCCAAAATAAACAGGGCTGCCCAAAATTAAGGCATCTGCCCTAATTATTTTTTTAAATGCCAACTCTAAATCGGTGCCCCTATAACATTCGCCGCTGCATGGATTTGAACACACAACGCAAAAAGGAAATTTGGCAGCGTCCAAAACCTCCGGAACATCTATAATTTCGGTATCGGCGCCTAAAGAGGAGCATTTGTCCAAAACCCTGCTCATTAAGTATTTAACATTTGAATTTTCACGAGGGCTTCCGTTTAACCCCACTATATACATAATAACCATCCCCTTTATAAAATTATATTGTGCAAAGCCCTTAATAATACACAAAAGCGGCTTTATTTAACCTCAATTAAACCATAGTCGTTGTCTTTTCTTTTATACACAATATTTGTTTTGGCGGATAGGTCATTTTCAAACACAAAAAATTCGTGCCCTAAAAGGTTCATTTGTAATATTGCCTCATCGGCGCTCATGGGTTTTGTTTCAAACAGCTTTGTTTTCACCACTTTAAATTCCTTTTCTTCTTCAACAGGGCTGTTTGCTTCCTTAATCAGCTTGGCTAACGAACCTGCTCGCAAGCGTTTTTCCAGCCGAGTTTTGTGTTTTCTTATTTGCCGTTCTATGGAATCAATCGATTTATCAATTGTATTATACATATCATTTGTCTTTTCTTCCACACGATATATCATGCTTTGAAAATAAATTGTAACCTCTGCTTTTTGAATTGTCTTTTCCACCGCCATGGTAATGCGCACATCCGCATTATCACCAAAAAACTTACCCAGCTTTGCAAACTTTTTTTCGATGTACCCCTTTAATTCATCAGTAAGTTCAAACTTTCTTGCAGTAATGGTCATCTTCATTTTCTTTTCCTCCTTTTAAATTGGGTAAAGTCCTATATAATCACACTAAAATGACGCGTCACATGGCAGCTTATGTTTACCGCCACCGGAAGACCTGCTATGTGTGTAGGATATGTAAGTATATTTACGCCAAGCGCGGTGGTATCCCCGCCCCAGCCCATCGGACCTATGCCTAATCCGTTTAGCCTGTTTTTAATTTCACCCTCTAACCTTGCATAATAAGCGTCAGGGTTTTCATAATTTATCGGAACCAATAACGCCTTTTTGGATAAGACCGCCGCCTTTTCCATCGTTCCTCCGATGCCCACCCCCACAACTATCGGCGGACAAGGGTTAGACGCCGCTTTTTCAACCGTTTCTACGATAAAATCCACAACACCCTGTTCTCCGTCAGACGGCTTTAACATTTTCACGGCGCTCATATTTTCGCTTCCAAAGCCTTTGGGGGCAACGGTAATTTCTATTTTTTCGCCTTTTGTTATCTCATAATGAATAACGGCGGGCGTGTTATCCCCAGTATTAACACGGCGCAGTGGGTCCGAAACAACAGAATTTCGCAAACACCCTTTTTTATAGCCTGTTTTAACGCCCTCGTTTATGGCTGTTTCAATATCCCCTTCAACAAAAACATTTTGCCCAAGCCGTACAAAAATAACAGCCATCCCTGTGTCTTGACAAATAGCCATTTTTTCTTTTTGCGCCATATCTAAATTTTCAAGCAACCTTTCCAAAACATCTTTTGCTCTTTCGTTTGTTTCACTATCCAAGCTTGTTTTGATTGCCTGCACAATATCATCGCTTAACTTGTAATTTGCTTCAATGCACGATTTCGCCACAGCGCAAGAAATTTCGTGTGCGGTTATTTTTCTCATTATATTTTATCACCTTTTTTACCTTATGAATTTTTGCCGCCCAACCGCCCCTCATTATATATATTCGACACCCGGCTTAAAAATCCTGCCGCAATTATACAACAATCCTGCTAATAATACTGATTTTCAACAATATGCGCATTTTAGATGCGGTTTAGTGTTATTATTCCCTTTTTTAAAAAATGGAAACATAACGCAAAAATGCCCGCAAATTGTGGCGGACATCTTCAAATGTTTCAAATTTATTTTACGAATTTTTGTTTAATAGCGCCATAAGTATTTTAATCAGAAAATAAAACATGGTCAAAGCCGCAAACACACCAAGCAGACCAAAAAACATAAGTTTTAAACCAATCATAATTTGCATTTTAAGCTCCATTCCTGCCGCGTGCGAAATAAATTCGCCCTTGCAGGAACAAAAATTTCAAATGAAATTTTCTATGGGCTTAAATTTATTTTACCGCACGTGCAACTTATTTTTTTCTTCGCAAAAAATATGCACTTGTGCATTAGTTTGAAACAAAATCAAAGATTTTTTTCAAACTAAGCTCCATCCCTACCAAATATTTAATTAATCAAAATATTTATACTAAACGATTGATAACAGCCAAGGAACCAGCGCCAGCACCATTCCGCCGGCAATAACCGAGCCTATCTGCCCCGAAACATTAGCGCTTACCGCAGGCATAAGCAGGAAGTTAAATGGGTCCTCCTCCTTCGCAAGCCGTTGCACTATTCGCGCACTCATCGGAAAAGCGGAAATTCCCGCAGCGCCAATCATGGGGTTTACCTTGTTTTTCGCAAATATGTTTATAAGCTTTGCAAATAAAACCCCCCCGGCAGTATCGAAAATAAAAGCGGCAAGCCCCATAACCGTTATTGCCAAAGTCTTGCTCGTTAAAAACGCGCTATGATGCATACCCGCACCGATTGTTATGCCAAGCAGTAATGTAACAAGGTTGGAAAGCTCGTTTTGCGCCGCTTTTGAAAGACGCTCCGTTACGCGGCACTCGCGCAGCAGGTTCCCAAACATCAAAAACCCAACAAGCGGAACGCTTTCCGGTGCGATAATTCCCGCAATAACCGTAATTAAAATCGGAAAAACAATCAACACAGGTCGTGAAACCTTGTCTTCTTTATATTCCATCCGTATAAGCCGTTCTTTTTTTGTTGTAAGAGCCTTTATAATTGGAGGCTGTATAATGGGCACAAGCGCCATATACGAATATGCGGCAACGGTAACCGGCGCTAAGAGATGGCTTGCAAATCGAGATGCCACGAATATGGAAGTGGGGCCGTCCGCCGCACCTATCATGCCTATCGTTGCGGCTTCCTTAATATCAAAATTGAAAAGAAGCGCCACAATTATCGTCAAAAAAATCCCAAATTGCGCAGCCGCACCGAAAAATATCATCCGGGGGTTTTGCAAAAGGGGAGTAAAATCTATCATGGAGCCTATTCCCACAAAAATCAAAGCAGGGAAAATCTCTGTTATTATGCCCGCTTCAAAAAATATTTTTAAAACGCCGTTTGAAATTTCGCCGTTGGCGCCAACCAATTCCCAAATCGCCCTTAACGGCATGTTGACAAGAATGGCTCCAAAACCTATCGGCAAAAGCAGCATAGGCTCATAATTCTTTTTAATGGCAAGGTAAATAAGCAACCCGCCTATTAGATACATAAGCGAATATTGCCACCAATGGGCGCCAAAGTCGAAAACACCTTGCAAAATATTTTGCACTTAGCTAATCACCTTTTTTATTAGATTGTTTTTTACCCACACTTCTCAAGGGGCAATCGGCGCTGCAACTGTCGCAGCCGCACATTGATTTTTTGTTTTTTATATTCCTCACCGCATTATATACCAAAACACCCACAATTGCAACCACAAAAATAACAATAATAATATCTATCGGTTTCATAAGGCATAACCTCCTTTTAAAAAAGCCCGGCAAAAGTGTAAACTAAAAATGATGCTACCCATGCCGACGCAACCCAAAAAGCAACTGAAAACCATGCCCATTTAGCGCTTTTCATTTCTGCAAACAATGCTGACACAGCAGCCATACACGGCACGCTTAGCAAGTTAAAAGCCATAAAAGAAAGAGCCGATGCCGATGTGAAGTTCGATGCGATTGTTTGCAAAAGGGCATCGCCCGCTGCCCCTCCTGCATAAAGCACGCCAAGGGTGGAAACTACCGCTTCTTTTGCTATAAAGCCTGTTAATATAGCCATAACGGGCTTCCAGCCATCTGCCTTGCCAACAAATCCAAGCGGGGTAAAAAAGTGTTTAATAACATTTCCAATTGTCCCTAAAATGCTGTCTATACTGTTTTGCTCAACCATTTGCAGTTTAAAATTAAAATTAGCAAGCAGCCATATAAAAACCGTTGAAACCAAAATAATAGTTCCTGCTTTTATTATATACCCCTTTAGTTTTTCCCATACATGCAGCAAAAGATTTCGCGCCCTCGGTCTGTGATAATCGGGCAATTCCATTATAAACGGCGTTTTGCTGTCTTTAAAAACAGTATTTTTTAAAATTACCCCCGACACCACCGCAACCGCAATTCCAAGCATGTACATTCCAAACACGGCAATATCTGAGTGTTGCTTAAAAAGCGCCGTTGCAAACAACGCGTAAATGGGCATTTTCGCACCGCAAGACATGTAGGGTATAAGTATCATGGTAAGGCGCCTGTCACGCTCACTATCAAGCGTTCTGGTTGCCAAAATGGAAGGAACGCTGCACCCAAACCCCATAAGCAGCGGCATAAAAGAACGCCCCGAAAGCCCAAATCGTTTAAGAAGCCTGTCCATAATAAAAGCGGCGCGCGCAATGTACCCGCTGTCTTCAAGCACCGACAGAAAAAAGAAAACAAGAATAATTTGAGGCACGAACGACAACACAGCCCCAACCCCGCCGATTATACCGTTTACAAGCAAGCTGTATGTCCATTCGGAAGCGCCTGTCGCAATCAAAAAATCTGTCGTTAGGTCGCCTATATTTTCAATTAAAAGCTCTGCCCCGCTTTGCAAAAGCACACCCGGCGAAGGCAGTCCCTCAATAAAAAATAAATTTTCACCGAAGGTTAAATGAAAAATTAAATACATTATAACAACAAAGATGGGTATACCCAAGTATTTGTTGGTTATAATTTTATCAACTTTTTCAGAGGTTGTAAGCTCACCCGGCTTTAATGATTTTCTCAAAAAAGGTGAATAATGTTTAGTTATATGCTTATATCGTAAATCAGCAATCAATGCCTCTATATCATCTACATCGGCAATCAAATCGTCTTTTAACTTTCTTAAATTATCGTCCGCCTGAACATGGGCATCGCCTTCTATAATTTTAATTGCTTTATGTAAAGGGTGCTTTGCTCCTTGCTCCAAAAGACGCATTTCTATTTCCTCAATCGGCTTTTCCAACACGGTGTTTCTAAGAACCGAGCTGCTTTTTCTGTTTACCGCTGCAGCTAAAACAGCCTTTTTCATTAGTTTATCTATGCCGTGAGATTGCAACGCAGAGATGCGCACAACAGGCACGCCAAGCGCTTTTTCAAGCCCTATCCTGTCAATAAAATCATTGTGTTTTTCAAGCTGGTCACACATATTAAGAGCGACAACCATCGGGCAGTCCATTTCAAGTAATTGGGTTGTAAGATACAGGTTTCTTTCTAAATTTGTTACATCAACGATGTTGATTATAACATCTGGGTTCTCCTCAACAATGTAATTTCGCGCGATAACCTCTTCCGGTGTGTAGGGTGACAGCGAGTATATACCGGGCAGGTCTATAATTTCAGCTTCGATATTCCCATCTTTAAAAGTTCCCTCTCGGCGGTCTATCGTAACGCCGGGCCAATTACCGACATGAGCTGTGCTTTTTGTAAGCTCGTTGAACAGTGTTGTCTTACCGCTGTTTGGATTCCCCGCCAAAGCAAATCGAAGGGTCGACATTTTTACACCTCATTTTTAGCTACAACAACAGAGTTGGCTTCGGATTTTCTTATGCTAAGCTGATAGCCGCGCACCGTTATTTCAACAGGGTCGCCAAGCGGCGCCGCTTTTCGCATTGTTATCGTCGCCCCGGGCGTTATACCCATATCAAACAATCGCCGTCTTATAGCGCCTTGTCCGTTTACCTTTTGTACCAATCCGCTTTCGCCGCGCTTTAAATCTTTAACTGTAAAGTCCATGATTAATCGCCTCCATACCTTTGCAAATAAAGTTAGGTTACGCTAACATTATATGCTTTTTATTACCCCATGTCAATAAGGCATAATAAAGTTTGTCTACTATCAATAAAAAAGCCGGTGTTTGCTCTCAATTTTTTGAATATTTTGAGCGTTAAAAAAACCTCCCCGGCAAGCAGCCGGGAAGGTCAATTAAATTACAGGAGGTTTATTCTTTTTTTGTTACTCTTTTATAATTACAATTTCCTCTACCTTGCCCTTATAAATTCTCATGAACACCTTGCGGGCATCGCCTGAATCGTACTTGGTCAAATAGCTTGAATCAACCAATGTTACTTGTGTGTTTGCAGGCTTGGAGAAGTCGTAGTTATAAACTGTTGCGCCTTCGATATTATAGTTTGTCTCAGGCATGTTATTTGTTTCAAGGTTAACTGAAGTTGTAAACTTCTTGGTTATCCTACCTATTACAGTTTCCATTTCTGTTCCTGTAAAGGCGGTGTGCTTGTTAACATCCGTATTGTCTTTATCGTTCGAATCGAACAATACCGTTACTTTGTCAATCTCGCCGCGTGCATTCTTTCTGTATTGAATGACATCGCCTGCTGTAAGCTTCGTGTCTTCACCTTTTACAAGGGTTATTGTGTCTTTTGCAAGAAGCTCGATTGTTTTACCGTTTTCCAAAGCGTATAGCTTATCAACTGTTATTTTATCAGCGTTTTGAGCCGAGCTCACTTTTATTACAACCGCTGCTGATGATTCTGCATTTGTTTCGCCGCTGCTGTTTTTAACGATGATAATCTTTGCTGTAAAGTCTTCGCTAAGGTCATAAATCTCAACATCGTAGGATGTTTTGTCAACAAACATGTCTTTTGTGCGTATTGCAAAGTTTTCAGAATCCGTTTCGCCCTGAGGAATGTCAAATACTATCGTATCTGCTGTTACATTGAATGTTCCAAGCTTTCCGGATACGCCTTTGTATTCAAGTTCTTCCGATGCAAAGTCAAGTGAAAACGCTGCCCGAAGCGGTGTGCCTGTTTTGTTTTGCGCCGCTGTGTTTACATAATACACTTCGTTGTTTGAGTTTACCTCGTAGGTTATAAGCTGTGCTACTTCGCCGCCGTTTGCAGCCTTTATTGCAGCCAATGCGCCATCGCCATCAAGGTTGGAAGTGTTGTTTACTTTCACTCGGTTAGCAGCTGTAACTATTGATGTTTCGCCGTCTTGTGAGAATAGTTTAAGCTCAAGTTTGTTGTCCATTATTCCTGTTACGTCAGCATCAACAAGGTATGCATATTTGCTGCCTGCTACCGTTGTGGTGTCAACTGCCGCAATTTTGCCTTCTACATCAAGGAAGAATGTTCCTTCATCGTCAAGCTTGATTTCAGGCTGTCCCGAATTGGTGTAGTTTTCGGCTATTTCATAGCTTTGTCCGTTTATTGTTCGTTTTTCGCCTTCAATTTCCGTAACCTTGCCCACAACAGAATTTCTTGTAACAATAACATTGATTACAGTTGCTTCCGCAGGGTTGCGGTTATCCATTGCTACCGATAGAATATCCCATTCTCTAATGTCTTCAAGCGCTGCATTTTCGTTGTCAAGCGTTATTGAAAACTTAATTGTTTTGTCTGCCGGGTCAAGTGTTAGCGCAAAGGTGTTATACTTGTCCGTCACCCTAAAGCTTGCAAGGGATACATCATCAACAACCATGTTTTGATATTCCGTTACAAACACATAGTTATATTCATCGGTGCGCGCCGTGTCAAGAAGAACAACATTACCTGTTTTTAATTCTTCAAGGTCCGCCAAGTCATAATCCGCTTTTGCAACGCCGTTGTAGAATATTTTTGCATTAGCTTTTATTGTAGCTTTTTCAGGAACTCTGTCAGTTTCTTTGTCTTTCCAAAACGACAATACTTTGTTTTCTTCTGCGTCGCCTGAAAGTGAGCTGATATTTTCCGCTGCAACAAATATCTCGGAATTGCTGTTCGGGTTGCTTCTTACAAGAACAAGTCTAAGGTCTGTGTTTTCGCCCTCATCCTTAACATAGTAAACTACATTTCTTGCAATGAAGTTTTTGGCGTTTGTTTTGCCTGTTTTATAAGTTACTGTGTCGCCGTCCGTTGTCAAAATGTTAACTTCATCGTCACGAAGCGATGATGCGCCGGTCATGGTTGTATAAGCGTTGGCAACAACCTGTCCATACATTTTTTCAACATCAAGCTTTTCTTTTAAGATGTTCTTGTCAACAACCTCATAGCTTTCGTTCGCGCCATAGCTTGTTTTCTCCATAATGTCAATTGTTAAAGAGTTAGAAGACATAATAGCAACCGAACCTCTTGTTATTGGGTTGTTTATACCGTTTGAAACAACACCGTTTTTCAAAAGGCCGATTTCGCCTGCAACAACCGTGTAACCTGTTGGGAATCCGCCCCTTGAGGCTGCCCTCGGTTCATAGCCCAATATACGAACTATAACGGCCGATACTTCTGCATAAGTGATTTTGTCGTCGGGGCGGAAATTGCCCATGTCATCACCTATTACATATCCTTGCTGTTGTGCAACATTGATAAAACCTGTTGCCCAGTGTCCTTCTACTACATCGGGAAATATCGTGCTTTGGTTTGAGCTTTCCGCAACTTCCGAAAGACCTGAAAGATATACTGCTACTTTTGCAAATTCAGAACGAAGAATACCGTCTTCAAGTCTGAATAAACCTGTTTCTGCGTCACCAACCATGATGTCCAAGGCTTTTAACAGTTCCACCGGTTCTTCGTACTTTGTTCCGCTAAAATCTTCAGCTTCTTGCGCTGCAAATGAAGTTATAAGTCCGAACACCATTGTGAAAGCAATTAAAAATGCACTAATACGCCTAAACTTGCTCATCTTGTGTTTCCTCCTTAGAATTTTAAATAATTGTTTTTTGTGTGCTTACTTTGGTTCTTGCCTCCTGCATTTGCCGATCCATCGGCTTTGTCGGGTGGGGGGGGTGTCTCTTTATGCTCCCTCGCCCTTGTTTTATACCGTTTACGTTGAGCATACTGTTTTATTCCGCTTAACATAATTGGAACTATCACAGCATTATGTCAACCACGATTACTATGTTACACTATATTGCTTTCACATTCAAGCCTAAAATTTTTCCACTTTTGGAATAATAATTGTTGAAATAGGTAATATAATATGTTATTATATAATCAAGGGATGTTGGATAATTGGGCAGCGTAAAAATGTTCAACATATCGCTTATGGTTTTTTGTTTTGTTGATTTACTACTATTTTGAGTGTGGGAGGATTATATAATGAAGTTTAAGCGTTGCACAGCATTAATTGTTGCCTTTTTCGTTTTTTCGATTATGACATTATCTTCTGTTGCCGCAACATTTCCCGATATTTTGGAGCGTCATTCCTGGGCTGCGGAGCATATCGAAGATATGGTGAAAAGGGGCTTGTTAAAAGGTTATACTGACGGCACTTTTAAGCCGGACAATCCAATAAGCAAATTAGAAGCGGTTATTTTGGCAGCAAGAATTTTAGGCGTTACATATCAGGAAAATGACGAATTTGCCGAGGCTGCGCTTGCCGCATACGAAGACGAGCTTGCAGCGTTTGACATTCAGTATAAAAAAGAGGCTGCATACCTCCTTTACAGGGGCTGCATCAGAATAAGCGAGCTGCCGAGCTACATTGGCGACACCGTTAAAAACACCGCTATGAATCGGCATGAGGTTGCAAAGTTGCTGACAAAAGTTATGGGCGGTGAAACGGAAGCTCAAAGCAATCCTATTGTGATTTTAGACTATGCCGATGACGGTGAAATTCCTGCCGCATCAAAGCCATATGTTAGGTTTATTACCGATAAAGGCATTATGAAAGGCATGGAAGATAACAAATTTATGCCTATGTATAATGTCACCCGTGCCATGATGGCAACTATGATGTATCGAACCGAGGAAGCAATGTCGATATCAACCATCGATGCCGCTGTTTTATCAGTAAACGGGGATTCTATTTCGGTTGCGGCAAACGGAGTAAGCAGCAATATACAAATTGGCGACAATGTTATAATACGGATTGACGGGCTTTCGGCTCCGCTTTCCGCTATTGAAAAAGGGTACAACCTTCACATTCATTATCAAGAAAAAGAAATACGCTTCATTGAAGCATTGTCGTCAAGAACATTGGAGGAGGTTTCCGGCGTTATAAAAACATTGTCCAACAATGCCGGAATAAAGGCTGTTACAATCACCCCTAACGGTGCTCAAAGCGATGGCACGCAAAGCTATACCTTAAGCGACAACTGTGTAATTATTATAGATAACATAGAAACCACCTTTTCCGCACTAAAATACGACACTTTTGTACAAATGAACCTTCAAAATAACAAGGTTGTAAGAATAACGGCAGAAACCAAGGATTACACCAAATCGGGAACAATAAAAGATATGGATTTTGAAGGCAGCACGCCTATTATCGGCATAACAACAAAAGACGGCTCGATTGAAAAGTTCCCAGTTTCGGTGGATGTTGCAATAACTCGAAACAGCATTCCGGACGAGCTTCGAAACCTTGCAATCGGCGACAACGCAACGCTGAGCATCTCATCCGGTCTTGTCAAAAAAATAACCGCCACAAGCGTAAACAAAGACATTGAAGGCACAATTGAAGAAATTATTATATCGGCGGAGCCTTCGATAACGATTAAAAGAGGCGGCGCACTAACTAAATATAAGGTTGCAGGGGATACCGCTTTTTATGTGGAAGATGCGGAAGGCACTATATATGATATGCGCCTTGGCGCAACTGCCTCGCTAACTCTTAAAAGCGAAAATATAGGCAAAATAACAATCAGCAAAACAACGATTCCCTCGCAAATTATCGGCACGGTAACATCAATTAACCCGCTTTATAATGTTCTTGTGCTGGATGTTAAAAACCCCGACACCGGGAAAATAACAAACGAAACGGTTGTTGTAAGAAACAATGTTAAAATTGTTGATAACACCGCATCTAAAGTGACAACTTTTAAAGGCATTGAGCCGGGCAGAACAATTATTGCGCTCGGAGGCATTGATAACTACGGCACCTACTCCGTTAACACAATTATTATTACCGAATAGAATTAACGAAGGGGCCGCAACAAAATTGCAGCCCCTCAGACTGTAGACTAACCCCTATTTGGAGAAGAAGCGCTCTCCAAACAGGGGTTAAGTTTTTAAACGAAATTAAAATTCACCTTTGAAAATCTAAAAAAACACAAAGCATTAG
>JALOAJ010000073.1 GCA_023228885.1 Bacillota bacterium
ATGAGGCTATAACCTATGTAAATAACAGCAATGGAGCCTACTGCCATAATAAAATATCTAAGTAAAGGTATCTTGTCCATTATCAAACCTACACCAAAAAAACAGGCTAATGCCAAAGAAATGTCGAAAAACGATGTTATAAGAGCCACTTGGTAGGCCCTGAACTTTCTTGATCGGATAGCCGAATTTATTACATATATATTTTGCATTCCTATAGGGGCTACATAAGCCAAGCCTAACAAAAAGCCTTGAAATAAATATATCATATTATTGCCACCTTCCTCATAAACACAACACACAAATATTACATAATTGCATGTTCTGAACCGCATTTATTCCGTTTGTTATATTTATTCATGCTAATCCCAGCCGGATTCATCCCACTGTTTACTCCGGTCATATTCTTCAAAAGTATCCCATTCTTCATGCCAAAACCGGTTGTCTTCTTCCTTTTCAGCATTGTCCTTACTTTATTTTTTTAATTTGCGGATAATCAACACTGTCGCTATCACCAAAACAGCTACCAAAATGATAGGCAAAACCACCGCTGCCCCCGTGTCTAAAAATGGCGGTACGTCGATTACATCAGCATACACGGTCACGGTAAGCAAAAACACCAGCGACAAAAATGCGGTCACAGGTAATAATGCGATACGACTTTTCATTATATCTTACCCCTTTACATAATTTAGATAAACCGTTGGATTAACAAACCCATCCCAAAAGAAATAATATTGGCGGCAATAGAAAAAACAAAAGGATGCCGGAATTCCTCGCCATAGTTTTTATAATAATAACCTTCAACCATTATTGCACAAAACTCAAGAAGCATTTTCACTATAACATTGTTCAACTCCGTATACAATACAGCCAGCCAATAAAAAAGCACCACAACTGGGTTCGTAAGTATGTTGACTAGGCATACAAGCAGTAAGTCCTTTCTGTTGCGTTTACCTGTAAGCCAAAAGAACCCGACCTCAAAAATCAGCGTCAGTAAAAGTGAAATCGCAAGTGCAGCAAGCAACTCGTTGTTCATAGCCTTGCCTTTCGCATACCCACATAAAGCAACGCAAGTGAAGCCACAGCCATAAGCGCAAAAAACCAAGGCACGGTAGGTATTCCCAAACCCAAATATTTGGGTACGTAACCTATAAACAATCCAAATGTCAAAAGACCGAAAGAAAAACCCTTGGCGCTCGGAAAGATTTTTGACATGGCCCAAAGCGTAATTGGCATTGTCATGTTAAACAACAGTAAAGACGATATGCCCGCCATCGGTATGTTAGGAAAAAGAAACAATATCGCAGCGGCACCTAGAGAAACAACAGACGTCTGAAGCAGTCCGAGCCTGTCAGTCGCAAAACCTCCGGCTATTTTGCCGAATACCACTGCGCTGACTAATGCTATGCCCCAAAATCCTGTGCTTTTCCATGGGAAATACAATGTCAGACCGACATAGGAGCGAAGGCAAACTACAAGGAATAGGCAGGCTGCCGTTACTCGGATACGGCAGGATGTCGTGCCCTTAAGAGAAAACTCAGCATTTAAGGGATATTCCCCGCCCTGCTCACGATGAGAGAAAAAAATTAACACTGCCGCCGAAAACAGTGCCAGTAAAACAAAGAGAATATGCAAGCTGCACGCCTTACCCAAAATTGTTCCTAAATATATACCAAACGCACCGGGGGATACGAATATACCCAGCGCACTACTTTTTTCTTCGCTGATGTTCAATACATCCACACCGCCACCGATATGAAACATAGCATTGCCAATACCTGCGACAATCACAGCCACAATAGGTAAATGAGATAAACCAAAAGCTGCGGCAACGAGCAGACAGCCTACAACCGCAAATAAAAAGTTTCGGTTGAATGCATCCGCCAGTGCACCCAACGGCATTTGCATGGCAAAGGCGGAGAAATTATAAAGCAGTACGCATACATACCAATCCGGCATTCCTGCGATACTGCCAAACATCAAAAAAGCGCATGCGAAATCCACAATAAAATGCGCTGTGGAATATGAAAAAACCATAAGCCAAGGTTTATATCCCCGTGTCATTGCCTCTGCCCCCTTTGAAGAATTTGCCATAAAGAAGCTAATCTCTTCCGATGACGGTAAATTACTCTATTTCCCTTACCGTGAAGGCCGATTATTTCATGCTTACCGGCAAAGACTGAGTAAATACGCCATCTACAACGACAAATAACAACTATATTTTATCATATACGACTTATATATCCAACTTGCATTTTGGGATTTGCTTCGTTTGCAAAACAGATTGTTTCTACATAAAAGAAAAGACGACTTTTCTAATGAGCAGAAAAATCGTATATCTCTTAATGGCGGAGAGAGGGAGATTCCCGCCGAGAGCTTTGCTCTCTCTCAGGTTAGGCGGGTAAACACTCCCCAAGGTCGCGTTTACTTTTTCCGCCCGTTCGAATCTCCCCTATTTCAGCTTTAAAAAACAACTAAAACTCTTGCAGAACAAGGGTTTTCAGACAGTGTGTGGGAGTAATGTCAATTATGGATATCATACTATTTTAGTGGGTGACTTGAACTATCATCATTTGGGCCATTTAAACTCCATAAATTCTCACGCTAACTATGCTCAATTATGAAATCCAGCAGCGCCTTTTCCCCTAATGAACCGTCAGCAAGGCGTATTCCTAGATCAATTAGCTCAGCGTCTGTACAAAAGAGTTTAATTCCGTTGACTTCCAAAAAAGAAACCATAGTTAGAATGCCTATTCTTTTATTTCCATCCACAAAAGGATGGTTTTTTATTAACCCGAATGCTAGTCTTGCAGCTTTGCTTTGAATCGTAGGGTAGTTTGAAAAACTGCTGAAAGTAGTAAATGGGGCTTCAAGAGCTGAATCGAGCAGTCCCACATCGCGAACACCGCCCGCTCCACCACTAAATTTTATCAGTATTTCATGTAATATAATTACCTGCTGTCTCGTAAGCTTTTTCATTTAGCAAGTTCCTTAAATGCCTCTAAGTGCCGTTTGACAATGCTTTCTCCAACTTCTTGTATCGTTGCATCATCCGCAAACTCATTATTTTGAAACTGGCTGTACTCTAAAAGCACATACCGGGGTGTATTGTTTTTCAAAATAACAGCTGCGCCATTTTTATCAACAAGCCTTGCAACTCGTGAGAAGTTTTGGTTTGCTTCCGTTATAGAAACCAAATTATTCGTGTTTATCTGCATGGGTGTTCCCTCCATTTCGCCTTGTTACTATTATTATATGCATTTATTAGGATAAATACAACCTAAATTTTAAATTCTCATCGGGAGCAATATTCATTTGGCTGTTAACTCATTACCTGATAATTTCTTTTTTCCTTGCTAACGTTCGGCTGCCCGTATACAGTGTGGTTGATATAGAACGAAAAGGAATCAAACTTGAGAGAAATTTGAGATTTGTATTATAATATATTAAAGATAACGACGGAAGGAGGACTGTTGGTATGAATGAAAAAATCCTATTGGTCGACGATGAAAAAGGCATTGTTGTTACGATGAAAAATTACTTCGAGATGTCAGGCTACCAAGTGTATACCGCCTATAACGGCAAAGAAGCTCTACAAAAAGCAGCATATAATCCCGATATTATTTTATTGGACATCAATATGCCCGACATAGACGGGCTTATGGTCTGCCAACGTATTCGGGAAAATATCTCATGCCCTGTATTATTTTTGACTGCTCGAATTGAAACGAGTGATAAAATCAAGGGCTTTCAGGTTGGAGCAGATGATTATATTGTAAAACCATTTGACCTTGACGAGTTGGGCGCAAGAGTAGCCGCCCATTTACGGCGCGAAAACCGCAGACAGGAGCAAACTGTTTGCCGTTTCTTCGGAGAAATGACAATCGACTATTCAAAACGGAGCGTTACAATAGATAATACCCCTGTCAGCCTTTCAAAAAAGGAATTTGACATTGTGGAACTGCTTTCTCAAAATACCGGACAAGTTTTTGACAGGGAACGGATTTATGAAACCATATGGGGCTTGGAGGGTGACGGAAGTAGCGACACCATCATGGAGCATATTCGCAAGGTGCGGGTAAAATTCGCAGGGCTGACATTACACAATTATATTGAAACGGTTTGGGGGGTAGGCTACAAATGGAATGGTTAAAAGGCAAAAGTCTGAAACAATCATTTTTCATTATCAGTAGTGTATTCCTCTGCGCAGGGTTGATATTATCTATTGTGTCTTTCATGCTATGTGTCAATCTAAGGACCGGCATTGAAACCTATCCTAAATATGAAATTACTCTGGATGAAAACGGTAATGCGGCTTCGTCTGATAATACGAACACCGATATGGAATTAGAAAATAATAATGCACATAATACTCAAATTATGTTTCTGAACATACTTCAATTCGTGTTGCCTGTTTTTTTTGTTATACTTTCTTTGGTATTAGCCGATATTGTGTTTTACCGACTTAAATTGAAAAAGCCTCTTTCTGTTTTGCAAAGTGGTGCAGAACGCATAAGGCAACAGGATCTGGATTTTGAAATTAAAAAATGTGCAGATGATGAATTGGGTATGCTTTGTAGCGCATTTGAGAAAATGCGAATAGAGCTTTTGAATAACAATAGGGAGCTTTGGCGGCAAATAGAAGAACGGAAACGATTGAACGCTGCTTTTTCCCATGATTTAAGAAATCCTGTAACCGTCCTAAAAGGAAGTGCGACTTTATTAAAAAAGAATTTGAAAAATGGAAATTTTGATAATGGCAATGTAGAAGAAACTATTTCTTTGATTTCGCAATACACAAACAGGATTGAGGGTTATATAGAAGCTATGACCATGGCGCAAAAATTAGAGGATTGGAAGTGCTCTCCCACATCTATAAATTGGTCTGTTTTAACGAAAGAGTTAGAACATAGCTTATCTTTTTTATGTGAGGATATAGGAAAGAAAATTATGTTTTCTTCTTATGGAGCAAATGGTGAATTATTTGTAGATAGGGCAATTATTCAGAATGTCGCAGAAAACCTTGTAAATAATGCGTTACGATATGCTAAGTCTATTGTAAATGTAAAAATATCACATAAAAACGAGAAAATGATGATAAGTATATTAGATAATGGTTCAGGTTTCCAGCCGGCTATTCTCCGAAAGGGCGTGGCTCCATTTTTG
>JALOAJ010000072.1 GCA_023228885.1 Bacillota bacterium
GTGCATTAGCATGTTCATTTTACCCTTGACAATTCATAAACGAGCATTTATACTCTACTAAAGCAAGGGGTAGGCTTTCTTGCATTAATTTTGTACCAACTTTTCATCTTTACTTTACACTACCTTTCCATTATATTATAATAAACTAATTATGTAAAGTCCCCGCATGTTTTTTTAACCCTATTTCGGAAAACGGTATCGGCTTAAACCCAGGGATGTGTGAGAAAACCTCAGCATTTTGAATAAGGTTGAAATTCCTTTCGGAAAAATCAACAAAGCCCGGATTTGTTTGCGCAACAAAATTATTGCTTGTTACAAGCGTTGCATTATCTTTTTGTTGGATTATGATGTTCTCCGATTGCATGTCGACATTATAAAAAAGATTGCTTTCGCATGAAATATGCCTTGATTTTTTATAATTTGCATTCCAATCATCCCAGAAGCTTAATAATTCCGGGTAATTATCGGCGTAAACGCTACCTTCTACAATGTTATATTCTTCAAACGATGCTTGCCAAGCTGATGTTAAATCATGGTTTCCCAAAGAATGTGCAGATACATACACGCCATTTCTTGTATCTATAAACATATTGTTATTTATCGAAACATATGAAGCGCCGTTTAAATGTATCGAATGATTACCCGTGCTATTGCCGAAGCTTTCGTTTCCTATTTTATAAAAGATATTTTCTTCTACTGTAAACCCCATGGATTGATTATCAAAGTATAGCACATGTGTGGCCATTTTTTCGTTACCGATATCATGAAAATAGTTTCGCCTTATTGTGTGACCTCTCATTTGCGGCCATTGACCGGTATGTGCGTATACAGCGCCCATGTCCGAAAAGTCATAATTTGCATTGTACACCTCGTTATATTCAATGAGATGGTTATTCCCCCTTAGAATAAGCGCTTGATGCGGGGCGTTATATATTTCATTGTGTGAGATTTCAAAGCCGGTTCCGTTTAAATATACAGCGGGTTTATACACCTTAATATAGTTTGACACATCGTGTATCCTGCAATTTTTCACAAACAAGTTTTCTGCCTCAAGGGAATAGCTGCTCGGATTTGAAAGGTGCACCCCGAATTCACCAACATGGTGTATTGCACTGTTTTTTATACCGCTGTTTTTCGCTTTATTAAATCTCACTCCAGCGTTTGCCACATTTTGCACTTCAATATTGCTAATAATAATATTTTCGCAAAAATTGTTATTGCCGACTACCGTTATTGCCCCTCTCCTTCCATAGTCGAACACAAAGTTTTCTATAAAAACATTACTTACATCATCAAGCCTGAAAAAGAACTGCTTGTTGTCCGTAAGGCTTATCGTGCAGTCTGCAAATTCAAATTCTGCCGGTGGCATTAAATACAAAATTCCATTTTCCCTGTCAATATAATACTCTCCCGGTACATCCAACTCCTCCAGCAGATTTTCATAGAAATGATAATTAGGGGCAAAAGTTGTTTTAATTCCCGATATTTCTCCGTAAGAAAGTGTTATATGACCTTTTTGCGCATCAATATGAGCTATTTTGTTATAAGACCATTCCCAAGGGCTTCCAAAAATTCCATCAACCCAAATTTCATCGGCATCTTGCCAGTATTGAAATCTGTTGTGCCCAACTTTAAAAGTGCCGCCTTCTGTATTAAAGTTAGCGTCTCCCAGAGTTGGACCAATATTTATTATTTCCGAATATGCCACCGTATCGTTGTTCGGCCATCGCGCCAATGTCATCTTTTGTCCATTAATATATAACATAATGGGAGGCATGCCTGATGTAATGTTAAACCCTCTCCTGCCATTTTCTCCGCAATTCGAAATGCCTGCCTGCCTTAAATCAAGCTGCAGCACCTTATTCCTTGCATTTTCATCAATTATTCGCGCTAAAACCCAAGCGTCTTCAACCGGTGCAAACATATTTTTGTCAATATCCTTTGCCCCGTAAAAAGTAACCCGTTCACCGTCGTATCCCTTGTATGTAATCGGTTTGCCCGGTTCGCCGGAATCAAAGCTTGTAAGTTCAAATGATTTATTCG
The DNA here is from genome assembly GCA_023228885.1 of Bacillota bacterium. GTDB lineage: Bacteria > Bacillota > Clostridia > Monoglobales > Firm-18 > JAAZFB01. Next base: position 2,044 of record JALOAJ010000072.1, read on the forward strand.
TTTTATATATGCCTTCTCTTACATAAACCGTAACGCCGCCTTCGGGCAGACCGCCTGTTTTCATTTCCCTTATTTCATCTCGCGCCTTCTCAAGCGTTCTAAAAGGCTCCCCTTTTGTCCCTTTATTTGCATCCGAGCCGTTTAATGCAACATACATCTCATTTTTCGGGCTTGGTAAATACTGCTTTGCAACCTTTTTGCAAACGGGGCTAAGGTTTTCTTTATCCCAAATATAAAGTTCCGCAGTAATGTCTTTAACATCTGTTTCGCCAAAATCAATGCTTAAGGCAATTGTTTCATCAGCAACCTCGGCTGTCATATCCTTGCTTAAAATCTCCATTGCCAAAAGTTTGTTTCCGTCGGTTTTTATGGCAAGGCAAAAAATTAAAGAAGCAGCCTCATCTATCTTATTGATAAAATTCCTTGGCTTAACGCTTGCCGTCAGTTTGCACCAATCCTCAAAATGCGTTAACTCCTCATTGTTTTTAATAATTCTAAAGGTTTGCATTATGTAATTAATGGTATATTCAGCGCTGCCATAGGGGGTTTCTACATTGATAATCGCAGTATTTTCATCCAAATCATCATAGCTGATTACCGCTTGTTGGTCGAAAGGAACAGCATTGATTATAGGTTTTGCTTCGTCTGCATTCATGTGCACCGTTATATTTTTTTGCGTTGGGTCAAACCCGGTCAACGAATATCCGTCCAACTTTATATCTTTTAATGCGGCAAGCGAATAAATTTTAAAATCTTTTACTTGCATTTCATACGGTTCAGTAACAGCAACCGTTCTGTGTATTATAACGGTTCCGCCTTCAGGAACGCCATCATCAATGCTAAGCGACCTTTCAATTTCCCCCTGGGATATATAGGCGGTAACATTAGAGCCTCTTGCCACCAGTCTGACCGTCTGTTCTTTTGCAACATCTATTCCTTCAAGGGGCACAACCCCTGTGCCCACCTCTGTGCCCCTTGGATAAAGTAAGCGGGCTTTATATTGATTATTTACATAATAAAACTGCAATTGAACAGTTCTGCCCACCGTTGTAAAATTGTCTTGATTACCCTTAATTCTAATAGATGCAAAAGCGCTTTCCGCCGAGATTGAAGGCGGGTTTGCTTTAAATTTCACCTCATACACCGCATCACCGTACACATGCTGCATTGGCTCCTCACGGTTGGTGTTAAGACGCATTCCGTTCGGAACGGCATTTGCTGTCAGCCCCATCCAACCGTCGTGGTATTCATAAACATTATCATTAACGCCATATACCCAATCAGCGGTATTTTTAACGCTTAAGCTATCCTCAAATAATATAATTTTTTCATTTGCAAAAACAGCAAGGGGGATTTCCGCCAAAAGTGTGGCAATTGTTGCAATAAAAACAATAAAAATAATTATCTTTTTTATATCTAAACCCTCCTAACATCCCAAATTGTTATAGCGGAACTTTTACCCGTTATGTTAATATAAGTTTCTTCCGGACAATAAGCTATTCATTTTTTCTATGCTAAAGCCTTTAAGATTTTTAATTTTATATGTAGCCGCCGAATCATAGAAAGCATTGCCAACTCCTATGGTTCTTATACCGGCGGCGGCAGCAGCTTCAACCCCTGAGGAAGCATCCTCAATAACTAAACAGTTTTTTGGGAGCATTCCAAGCTTTTCGCACGCTTTTATAAAAACATCCGGAGCCGGTTTACTGTTTTGTATGTCATTACCGTCAACTACTGCATCAAAGCAGTTTTCAAGACCAACTTGTTTTAATATTAAACCTGCATTCTTGCTTGAAGAACCTATGGCCATTGCAAAAGAATTAATTTTTAATTCTTTTATAAATTGCTTAATACCCGGCAGGATGTCATTTTGATTAATGTCTTTTACAAATTCCTTGTAATAGTTATTTTTATTATTACACATCCTTTGCTTTTGGGTTTCCGTATATTGTTTATTTGCCTTTTCCAAAATAATTTCAAGACTTTGCGCCCTGCTCACACCTCGTAACCTGTCATTGATAATTTTATCAAAATAAATTCCTTCTTCGTCAGCCATTTTGCGCCAGGCTTTATAATGGCACTCATCGGTTGAAACGATAACACCGTCTAAATCAAAAATAATCGCTTTTATCATCACTTGTTTCTCCAAACCTCCTGCCCTTGCCGGCATTTATATTTCAATATCAAAAAAGCCGGGCAAACTTAAGGGGCTTTTACCGTAAGCTTTTTCTTCGCCAAACCAAACTTTTACAGCGGCTCTTTGAGTAGAAGGCGTGTCGCTGTATGCGTTTATCATATTAGGCACAGTAGGCATCTCATGTATCTTATATGGGTCTCCGAAAGATGTAAATATCACACAAGGGTGGTCAAGCCAAAAACTGCCCCACATGGTGTTGGCAAACTCACTATCCATTCTAAGCGTTCCATACCGCGGGGGAACAAAAATGTTCATAAAGACGGCATCAAATTGCGGGGCCATTTCAACAATTTGGTTGCCGGTAGGGTTTACAATATGCCGAACCTCAAACCCACGGTTTTCAAGCTCACTGTCGATTACCTTTAGGTCTTCCATTTTACCCCTCAACCCCCTGCCAAACATCCATGTAACGGTAAGCACTTTAGCAGCAGACTTAAGCTGAACAGGAAGTGAATTTTCTTCATTTCTGATAACTGTTATGCTGCGCTTGGCAATTTCCTCTCCATACTCAACATATTTTCCCTTTTGTTCCTTTGTTGCTTTCGGGACATCCCTTTTATCAAGTAATCCAACTTGTTCTTTCAACAAAAGAACACGCCTAACCGCATCATTTAGCCTTTCCTCGCTAAGTTTCCCATCAATTACCGCTTCTTTCATCCACCGCGGGTCGTTTTCAACATCTGCCCATAAATACACATCTGTGCCCGCTTCAATTGTACGCCATGCCCGTTCACTTTCCTTTGCATGGCTTGTAAAACCCGCCATCGGCGCTGCATCTGACACAATTACCCCTTCAAACCCCAATTCTTTGCGTAAAAAATCGATTTGCAGCTTTTTACTTAGCGTTGCAGGGGTTGGACCCATGTATGCTTTTATGCCGCCGTCTATAAAGGGAAGCCCTATATGCCCGGACATAACCGAAAGCA
>JALOAJ010000074.1 GCA_023228885.1 Bacillota bacterium
CATAATTAATAATTAAAAAGTTTAGCTTACTCTATCCGGTTTTCAGCATTCCCCGTTCCCGCAATTTAATGTTTAGAAACGTCAATATATGTCGGTGCTTGTCGTTTACTCAACATTGCAGGTAACGGTCGGCGGCTTTGCGAAGGCGGCACTTTACAGTAATAAACTTCAATAGAAGCCGAGTATTCAAATATAGCACAAAACTTTCAATCGGAGACGCTTTCTGCCGCTTTTGCAAAACCGCTTGTTGTAAGCAGTGGTTCTTCGTTAGTCTGTCGGGTTTGGTCTGTCAGCAAGATTTAATTTTTGCGAAGCAGGGCAAGATTTTTTTGTTTTTCTTTCCTGCGTTGGAAAAGCAAGCTCTTTTGCAAATGTGCTTGCTTATGCGTTGGCTTGTCAAAATTTCATTCGTTGTATTCGTACTGCATTTAGAATTGCTAATAATGCTACGCCTACATCTGCAAAAACGGCTTCCCACATTGTAGCCAATCCACCTGCACCAAGCACCAATACAATGCCTTTTACTACAAATGCCAATGTGATATTTTGCCAAACTATTTTCTTTGTCTGTTTCCCGATATTGATTGCCAAAGGAATTTTGCTTGGTTTATCGTCTTGTATGACCACATCCGCCGTTTCAATAGTGGCATCGCTTCCCAAACCGCCCATTGCAATACCTACGTCACTCAATGCCACAACGGGAGCATCATTCACACCGTCGCCGACGAAAGCAACGCTTTCGCCTTTGGCTTTGATTTCTTTAACCCTGTTCACTTTATCTTCGGGCAGTAAATCCCCGAAAGCATTGTCTATCCCCAACTGTTCCGCTACATACTTTACCACTGTACTTTTATCTCCACTAAGCATAGTAGCTTTCACATTGAGCTTATGCAATAGATTTATGGTTTCCTGTGCGTCTTCTTTGATACTGTCGGCAATAGTGATGTAACCGACAAATTTGCTGTCGTATGCAACGGCAATAGTTGTATAAACGATGCTGTTCGGGTCTAAGTCGTATGATATGCCGAACTTACCCATCAGTTTGAAATTCCCGACCAATAAATCCTTACCGTTTACCGTTGATTTCAAACCGTGTCCGGCGATTTCCTCCGTATTTTCCAATCGAATTTCATTATTCGGTCTCCCCACGTATTCGTGAATAGCGGTTGCTACGGGGTGTGTGCTATGGCTTTCCAAAATGTTGACTAATTCCAGAATTTCAGCTTTATCAAATTCGGGATTGAAGTTGATATCCTGAACCTTAAAAACGCCCTCTGTCATTGTACCTGTCTTATCCATCACTACGTTTTGAATATCGGAAAGAGCATCTAAAAAGTTACTTCCTTTGAACAGTATTCCATTTTTGCTCGCAGCACCAATACCACCGAAATAACCTAAGGGAATGGAAATAACCAACGCACAAGGGCAGGAAATAACCAGGAATACCAAAGCCCTGTACAGCCAATCTCTAAACTCATAATTTTCCACAAAGAAATAAGGCAGTAGGCAAATGGCTATGGCTAACAGCACTACAATAGGCGTATAGATTTTTGCAAATTTCCGGATAAATAATTCCGTTGGTGCTTTTTGTGCAGTGGCGTTTTGCACCAATTCTAAAATCTTGCTCAACTTACTGTCGGTGTATGCGGTCGTAACTTTTACCTGCGATACGGTGTTGAGATTTATCATCCCTGCCAAAACGGTTTCGCCTTTGTTTTTTGTATCTGGTTTGCTTTCGCCTGTTAAAGCCGATGTATTGAAAGATGCCGTTTCGGACAACAGTTCTCCGTCTAAGCCTAATTTTTCTCCCGGTTTAAGCTGTATAATTTCGCCAACGGCAACAGTTTCTGCCTTTACGGTTTGCGGTTCATTGTTTTTTAAAACGGTTACTTCATCGGGTCTTTGGTCAAGCAAAGATTTGATGTTTGATTTTGCCCTCGAAACAGCCATTGTCTGAAAAACTTCGCCAACGGCATAGAACAACATTACCGCAACGCCCTCGGGATATTCGCCAATGGCAAATGCCCCGATAGTTGCAATGCCCATCAAAAAGAACTCCGAGAAAATCTCGCCTTTGCGAATACTCTCAACGGCTTCTTTGAGTACGGGCAGTCCAACAGGAGCATAAGCCACCACGTACCAAATAATCCGTACCCAATCGGTAAACCACGTCTGCGGAAACCAATTATCCATTGCAATACCTGCAAGCAACAGCGCAAGGGAAATAATGGCGGGAAGAAACATCTTGAAAACATTGTCAGTATCTCCTGAATGCGAATGGTCGTGTCCGTCATCATCACTGTGGTCGTGATTATGCCCGTCATTTTTGTGATGCCCTTTTACCAATTCCTTAGCACCTGCTTTGGTGTAGATTTTTTCTTCCTGTGTGCAACAAGTCATTTTGCCTTGTGCATCGTAAGTATGCTTGTGATTTTTGTCTGTATTTATCATAGCCTTTAATTTTTTAGGTTCGTTACACTTTTTTATTTCTTATTCTTTCTACATTATTATTCATTATATGCCTCACGATATGCTGAAAAATAAACTTCTTGAAAGCGTTCAGTTCTTGTTGATGTTTTGCATAAAACGCATCGGGTGTATCAAAAACGCCAAAGTCCCGATTGATGCCATTATCCTGAATAAATGTATTATTGAGGTTCCATTCAATCGGCGGGTTCTCAAAATTATCGGTATAAACCCCGAAACCGCAAAAAGTGGTCTTGCAATCACTGTTCTGTTCCTGTAATTTAGTGAGGTACGGTTTATCCAAAATCACGCCCTCCAAAAAATACCATTGCTCGTTTACCCAAACTTCAACCCAGCTATGCAAGATATTCTTAGGCGATAGTCTGTACCAAATACCTGTAATAGCTCCTTTCTGCAATGCCTTGTCAATGGTAAAGCCGTGAATACGGTTAGGTACATCTGTTGCTCTTAACAAAGCCATTAATAAAGTGGCTTTTGTGTTGCATTGTCCGTACCCGTCATTCAGCACCTGCGATGCGGAAATATAATCAGAAACATTATAGCCAAACTTTATTTCGTCCCGTACAAAATTGTAAATGGCTTGAACTTTGGCAACGGTGTCCAAGTTTTCCCACCCTCTCTGCTCCAATAGCTTTTGTATGGAAGCATTGGAGTAGTCAAGGATTTTTGTTTCTTTAAGATAGGTGTCCATAACACATTTATATTTATAACAAAGTTACACAGGGAGAGCCTGCAATGCTATTGCAAACTCTCCTTTAAACAGTTTTCACAAATTCCCTTACCAAATAATTTTAGTTCGTCGATACGGTAATTCTGACTTCCATTCTGCGGTATTATATAATCCTCCTTACAGGTTGTCTGCTTACAAATCTTACAATAGAAATGTAAGTGCCAATCCTTGTGTGTATTTTCATCACACCCATCGTGGCACAGAATATACTTGACCGTAGTGTTCTCCTGAATACTGTGTACAATGCCTTTTTCTTCAAAAGTTTTCAAAGTCCTGTAAATCGTAACCCTGTCTGCTTTATAAAAATGGCTCTCGATTTCAGATAGGGACATTGCTGTTTGCTGTTGCTCCAAGAAATCATAAACCAATATCCGCATACTGGTCGGATTGGTGTTCTTTGACAACAGCTTCTGTTCAATGTTTTTTTTCATTATCCAATGTTTTTTAGTGAGCGTGGGCGTGTTCTCCCGAATCATCCATTTTTGCATTCACAAAAAATGCACTTTTTACCACGATATGCGTTCCGTGAGGAATTTCACTTACAGGTGTAATTGCCGTATAACCTAATAGAGAAGCACCTTTAATGACTTCCATTCTTACAAATCGAGTTCCCTTTTCAGAACCGTGGTCGTGAGCCTCCTCTTCATCGTGGTCGTGAGCTTCTCCCTCTTTATGCTCGTGGGGTTCTTCTTCCTGCTCCTTGACCAAAAAGATGTAATACTTTCCGTCTGCATTGACAATAGCATCGTTGGGTACAGCCGTACTTAATACATCATCTAAACTTACCATTCCGGTTATACTCATTCCGTCAATCAATCCTGTTTTATCGCCTGTAATTCTGCTGTGAACGGCAATGGTCTTACTCTCTCCGCTAAAAGATGAACCAATACTGTACACTTCGGCAGAATAGGTCTTATTGGGATTGTTGGTTACGACAAAATCTATTTTCTGACCTATTTTGATAAGGGGAATATCCTTTTCATAAACCTGTAAATCCAAGTGCAATGCTGTGTTCTCTATTATTTCGGCAATAGGCGAAGACACATCTACATAGCTTCCGATTTTGGCAAAAACGTTACTTATAGTGCCACTTATCGGGCTTGTAACGACCAACGAGGATTTAAGGCTCGCATTTGACAAGGAAGCCGGATTAATACCCATCATTTGGATTTGTTGTTGTAACGATGCTTTTCGTGTTCTCAACGTGTTCAATTCAGATGTGGCACTTTGCAGGTTTTTCTTTGCACCTGCATTTCCCTCGTTCAGCTCTCTTTGTCTTGCCACTTCCTGCTCTGCAAATTCTATCCGGCTATTAATGCTTAGGTATTCTTCCTGCAACTGTATGAATTGCGGATTGGAAATTGTGCCGATGACCTGACCTTTCTTTACAAAATCGCCTATCTCCACATTGAGGGATTTGATAACGCCACCAAACATTGAAGTTGCATTTGCCTTGTTGCTGTTGGGTACTCTCAATCCTCCGTTGGCTTTCAATGTTGCGGATAATTGTTTTTGTTCAATCATCCCTATTTCGATACCAACGGCTTTCATCTGCTCATCGGTCAGCACGGCAACATTTTCTTCTTCGTGTTCGTCCGTTGTTGTTTCTGCTTCCGTTCCGTGATTATGCCCATCGCCCTCTTTATGATTATTTGTACAGGCGTTGAAAGCAAAGAATGCTACGAGGACAAGAACGCTAAAAACTATATTATTTATGATACGTTTCATATATTGTATTATTTACTGATTAATGAATGGATAAGCGTTACAGCCTCATTGATTTGCTGAATGCTATTTAAATAATTAAG
>JALOAJ010000029.1 GCA_023228885.1 Bacillota bacterium
ATCTATAATTAAAGACTTTTTAAACACCATTAAAATTTTAATTTAGTTTCCATTTTGAAATACAGTATCGTATCAAAAAATTCTTATTTTGCGTGCAAGTTTTTCTTATTTTGCGCGGCAAGCAATAGCAGTACCATGTCCGGTGTGAGCGGCACAAGCAGCACAGGCACTAAACACCGTTATTACCATTGCTTTGTGGCAAAAAAGAAAAAGACTTGTGATAAAAAGCGTATTTCCAAGACATTTATTGGGACCGTTGTTGTAGATTATACGATGCAAATGTTGAATGATACAAAAATTGTAAATCAAATTGTAGATAATTGCTTTAAGTTGCAAACAAAAGAAAATGCCAGTCTTCCTGCAATGGAAAGCAGGCTTATACAAACTCAAAAAGAGATTGACAATGTAATGAATGCAATTAAGCAAGGGATTATCACACCCTCAACAAAATCGACGCTTGAGCAGTTAGAGCATGAAAAGGAAAACCTTGAAATTGCAATTACTAAGGAACAAATTGAGCGTCCTACTTTGAGTAAAGAGCAAATCAAATATTGGATATGCAAGTTCAGGTTTGCAAATGCGGACATTGAAGAACAGAAAAAACGCCTGATAGATGTCTTTATCAACGCAATCTATGTATATGACGATAAGGTGTTGGTGACATTCAACTGCAAGGATGGAGAGATATGTGCTACCTTTGACGAGATAAACGAAATGCTTACACAAAAGGAAAACGCCGACAACTCTAATGGTTATCAGCGTTCGCCTTTGAACAAGTTTGGTGACCCATAGGGGAATCGAACCCCTGATTCCGCCGTGAAAGGGCGGTGTCTTAACCGCTTGACCAATGGGCCGTAAAAGCAATGGTAGCGGCAAGTGGACTTGAACCACTGACCTAACGGGTATGAACCGTTTGCTCTAGCCAGCTGAGCTATGCCGCCAAAATCCATTTGACCGCCGCATGGGTTTATCAAACCCATGCGATATTTATTAAAAACCGTTTGACATCAGCTTTTTACACGGCAAATGATATTTTAATATAAAGTGGGACAAATGTCAATACCTTTTTCAAAATTAATGTTTTTTTATGATGTTGCAAATATATTTTCAAATTCCTCGGCGTTTATTTTTTCCTTTTCAATCAACGCGTTTGCAACAGCGTGTAACTTGCTTAAGTTGTCTTTTAGCAGTTGCGCGCAGCTATTATATGCGTTGTCAATTATTCCTTTAATCTCATCATCAATTTTTGAGGCGATATTTTCGCTGTAATCGCGAGTTTGCGCATAATCTCTGCCGATAAACACCTCGGAGTGCGGTGAGCCGAATGTCATCGGTCCAAGTTCATCGCTCATACCGTATTTTACAACCATGCTGCGTGCAATGGATGTAGCGCGTTCCAAATCGTTTGATGCGCCGGTCGATACATCATCCAACACTAACTTTTCAGCAACGCGACCGCCTAAAAGGGTAATTATATTTTCTGACATCTCGGTTTTGGAAATATAAAACTTATCTTCTTTCGGCAACGATAAAGTGTAACCGCCCATACGCCCCCTTGGGATAATTGAAACTTGATGAACCGGGTCTTGCGTGGGCAGCAGCTTTGTTATAACAGCATGCCCCGCCTCATGATATGCAGTAAGCTTTTTTTCGCTGTCCGATATCACACGGGTCTTTTTTTCGGGCCCTGCAATAACTTTTATAATGGCATCTTCAAATTCTTTCATTCCTATAATTAATTTATCCCTTTTTGCGCTTAGCAAAGCCGCCTCGTTCGATAAATTTTCAAGGTCGGCGCCGGTAAAGCCGGCTGTTGTTTTTGCAAGCACGCCAAGGTCAACATCTTCGGTAAGCGGTTTCTTTTTCGTATGAACCTTCAATATTGCCTCTCTGCCCTTAACATCAGGAACACCCACCGCAACCTGACGGTCAAACCTTCCCGGGCGAAGTAGCGCCGGGTCTAATATATCCGGTCTGTTTGTAGCTGCAATTACTATAACGCCTTGATTATCTCCAAAACCGTCCATTTCAACCAAAAGCTGATTCAGCGTTTGCTCACGCTCGTCATGACCGCCGCCCAAGCCTGCGCCGCGGTGGCGCCCAACAGCGTCTATTTCATCAATAAAAACGATTGAAGGCGCGTTTTTCTTTGCCTGGTCAAATAAGTCGCGCACACGCGATGCACCCACACCGACAAACATCTCAACAAAATCAGAACCGCTTATGCTAAAAAAGGGCACTCCCGCTTCACCCGAAACGGCTTTTGCAAGCAAGGTTTTACCCGTCCCGGGAGGGCCCACAAGCAACACCCCACGCGGAATTCGCGCACCCAATTCAATAAACTTTCTGGGCATCTTTAAAAAATCAACGATTTCTTCAAGCTCTGCCTTTTCTTCGTCTGCACCTGCTACATCATTAAAAGTATATTTTTTTGAATCCTCGCTTGCCATGCGTGCCTTGCTTTTCCCAAACTGCATTACCCTTCCGCCGCCCGCGCCTTGCGACTGCTGTAAAAAGAACACCCAGAATATTACGAAGATTACAATCAACACAAGAGTTGGCAAAATGGTAATCCACCAAGGCACGGAAGGGGGTGGTTTAACATCAAATTCCAATGTTTTACCCTCGATTTGCTTTCTGATGTCCTCGCCTAAATCTTCGTACAGCACACCGATAGACGGTATTGTAACCTCAATATTGTTGTTGCTATCCCTAAGAGTTGCTTTTGCCGTTTGCTCCATAATTACAAGCTTTGCAACATTTCCGCTTTTAACCGCAAGGTAAAGGTCGGAATATGTTTTGGGCGGTGTGGTAGGTATCGCCGAGTAAAGCGCGAAAATTAAGAAAACAACCGCAAACAGTAAAATATAAAAACTTATGCTTTTAACATACTTATTCATTTATTCACCCCAACTTATGCTTATTGTCCCCACTATGTTACCACAATAATATAATAATTTCAATTAAATTTACTAATTTATTTTTTTTCGTATATATGTTTTTTAAGCGATGCAATATAAGGAAGGTTTCGATATCGGTCGGCATAATCAAGCCCGTACCCCACAACGAACACATCCGGCACTTCAAAACCGGTAAAATCAGCATCGAACTTTACAACCCTGCGGGATGGCTTGCTTAGCATCGTAACAACTTTTATGTCGTTTGCACCTCTTTTTTTAAACAGCTGCTTAAGGGTTGACAGGGTTATTCCGGTGTCTATAATGTCTTCGATGATAAGTATATCTTTGCCGTTACAATCGCTGTCAATATCTTTTTTCACTTCCAGTTTGCCCGATGAAACAGTGTCGTTTGAATAACTTGAAACACTCATAAATTCTATAATAACATGCATATTCAGCCATCGGATTAGGTCGGATGCGAAAAAAGCGCTTCCCTTTAGAACAAAAACGGCAATTATAGGCTTGCCGTTGTAATACTCATTTATTTTGTGCGCAAGCTCTTTAACCCTTGCATTAATCTGTTCTTCTGTGAACAGCACTTTCTCGATGTCGCCTTTAAAATTTTTCATATATACGCCCCTTTTGTAACAATAATTAAATTTCCCTTTTCAACAGCCGCAAAAGAACCCCCCGGAAGCGGCACCCGTTTGCCGCCGTAATTTTTTTGCGCAATTGATATAATGCTGTCTATATGCACAAGCCCGATTTCCTTATCGGATTTTTGCAATATATATTTTAAAAGCCTTCTTTTTATTGATAAGTGCAGCAAATTAAAATCGCTTATCTTTATTGTAAGGGTATTTTTATTTACAGCAACATAGCTTTTAAAAACAAGCTTAGTGTGTTTGCACAAAAAATCCTCATCAACGGAAAGTAGGTTTGAGGTTTTAATGATAGCCTCCACCCCGCCGCGCTTTGCTATATGCGGCATAACATTAAGGCGTATATCGTTTCGGGTGTAAATGTCATCAAAGTTAGTATAGTCGGTTCTCGGCAGCAGCTGGTTTTTTTCGCAATATCGTTCAATATCACTTCTTTTAACCTCGATTAGCGGGCGAATGATGTTCCCACGAACCGCTTTAATGCCGGTCAACCCGCCAAGCCCGCAACCGCGAAGTAAGTGCATAATGATGCTTTCGGCATTATCATTCGCATTATGTCCGGTTGCGATAACGCTGTTTGGTATACTGCCTGTAAGGCTGTTTAAAAATTCATATCTGACATTTCTGCCCGCCGTTTCAAACGATATTTTATTTAGGCTGGCATACTTTTCCACATTCATTTTTTTCGTGTATATTTTTATGCCCCACTTTTCGCATAAATCTATAACATATTTTTCGTCATCATCCGAATCATGGCGAAAGGAATGGTTTAAATGCGCCACGCACAAGGTAAATTTTCTAAGCCGTTTAAGCCTTAAAAGCGCGCTTAGCATACAAACCGAGTCAAAGCCGCCCGAAACAGCAGCTATAACGGTGCAACCCTCTTTTATCATTTTATGGCGGTCTATCGTTTTTAATACAGTCTTTTCAAGTTTATCCATTATTTTTGTGCACCCAATCAATCGAAACGAATTTTGTGTATTCCTTTTGGAACTTAAGCGGTATCAACCCTGTTTCGCCGTTTCTGTTTTTTGCAATAATAAGCTCGGCTTCGCCCGGATTTTCTACATCTTCATTATAATAATCCTCCCGGTGCAACATTAAAACAACATCTGCATCTTGTTCTATTGCACCCGATTCGCGCAGGTCTGTCAAAACGGGTCGTTTGCTTTTGTCCGGTCGGGTTGCGCTTGCACGGCTAAGCTGTGATAGGGCAAGCACAGGAACATTCAAATCCTTTGAAAGCATTTTTAAAGAGCGCGAAATTTCCGTTATTTCCTGCTGACGGTTTTCGGTTCTTTTAGTTGAATCCATAAGCTGAATATGGTCGATGATAATAAGGTCTAACCCATGTTCCGCCGCAAGGCGTCTGCATTTGGAGCGAATTCCCATGGCCGTTACCGCCGCGGTGTCATCAATAAAAATCTTGGCATCCGCAAGCACCGTTATTGCTGTAACAAGCGATGCCCAGTCCTCCGCTTGCATTTCGCCTTTTCTGATTTTATTATTTTCTATTAAAGCTTCCGCAAACCATATCCTGTTGGCAACTTCCTCCTTACTCATTTCCAAACTGAAAACCGCAACCTTTGCCCCCGCTTTAAGCGCCGAATTTTGCGCAATGTTAAGGGCTAAACTTGTTTTACCCATTGCAGGGCGTGCCGCAAGTATAATAAGGTTTGATTTGTTAAACCCGCCCAGTTTGTCATCAAGCTCGGCATAGCCGGTCGTAACCCCGGTAAGGGTCGTTTTAAGGCGTGCACGCTCGGATATGTTTGCATGGCTGATGCTTATAACATCACGCAAAACAGAAAAATCGGAGCTTTCGCGGTTACGCGCCGCATCAAAGATTTTTTGTTCTGCGATATCAAGAATTTTCTCGGTGCTTTCCTCACCTTCATACGCCAGCGTGGATATTTCTTCGCTTATTTTTATAAGCCTTCTTCTTACGGAATAACCCGAAACTATATTCGAGTAATGTTTAACATTTGCCGTGGTTGGAACGGCGTTTGCAATTTCCGCAAGATAGAGTTCCCCGCCGATTTTTTCAAAAGAGCCCCTTAGCTTTAGTTGCTCGGCAAGGGTAATTACATCAAATGGCTTGCCAACATTGAAAAGGTCTAAAATGGCATCGAATAATTCCTTGTTTTTTGGGTCGTAAAAATCGTCCGGACGCACAGTTTGCATGACCGTTCCAACACATTCGCTGTCAAGCATAATTGCGCCCAGCACCGATTGCTCTGCCGTTAAATTATAAGGAATAACTTTAATAGACGATGTATCCATTTTAAGCTCCATTCCTGCCGCGTGCGAAATAAATTTGCCCTTCCAGGAACAAAAATTTCAAATGAAATTTTCTATGGGCTTAAATTTATTTTATCGCACATGCAATTTATTTTTTTCTTCGCAAAAAATATGCACTTGTGCAATAGTTTGAAAAAAATCTTTGATTTTGTTTCAAACTAAATGTTCTCCTTCAAGCTTTATTGCTCCGCTTCCACGATAACCTTTGCCGTTACGGTAATTTGCGAATGCAGCCAAATTGAAATTTCATGCTCCCCAATCGTTTTAATGCCGTCTTTGGTGTTAATCCACCTTTTATCAATTTCGACTTTATGAGTTTTTTTAAGTTTGTCCGAAATATCTTTTGCGGTGATTGAACCAAAAAGCTTGCCGCCTTGCCCCGCTTTTGCCTTCAATTTTATTTCAACCCCCGAAAGACGCTCGCCCATTTTTCTTGCAACCTCAAGAGCAATTTCCTTGCGGTGAATCATTGCCGCTTTTTTTGATTTCAATTCGTTTAATGCTTTCGGTGTTGCTTCTATTGCAATACCCTTTGGGATAAGTGCATTTCTTGCATATCCGTCCGCAACATTAACAATTTGACCCTTTACGCCTGTACCTTTTAAGTCTTGCATTAAAATAACCTTCACATCAACACCCCCTATAAAGTTTTATCTATTGATTCTTTTAAAAGCGTAATCGCTTGGCTCATAGATGACGGTGTAATTTGGGCGCCTGCAACAGTCATATGCCCTCCGCCGCCCAACCTTTCAAGAACAAGCTGAACATTGAAGTCGCCAAGCGAGCGACCGCTTATGTGTATGCCCTCGCCGTCTTTGCAAAGCACAAACGATGCGCTGATACCGGCTATATTTAAAAGTTCGTCCGATGAAATGCTTGCAATCAAATTAGGCTGTGCAACATCTTCATTCCAACTTGATATTGCTATACCCTGTTTATACACCTTTGCGCTTGACACAATTTTTGCCCGTTTAACATACTCATCAAGGTCACTTTGAAACATACGCCGCACAGCAGTTGTATCAACGCCTATTTGGCGTAAAAATGATGCCGCTTCAAATGTTCTTACCCCTGTTTTAACGGTGAAGTTTTTGGTGTCTATCGCTATTCCCGCATACAGCGCTTGTGCTTCACTTATTGAAAGGGTAGAGTGCTCTTCCATATACTGTATTATCTCGGTAATCATTTCACAGGTAGATGATGCAAAAGGTTCGTGATACGAAAGGGCAGTATCGGAAATGAAATTTTCGCCCCTTCTATGATGGTCTATCAGCACCTTATCTTTAATTGCATCAAGCAACTTTGGCGATTCCACAATATCAACGCTGTGCGTATCGACAATAACAAGCAACGAGTTTTTGTCGTAAAGCTGCATTGCCTCTGCATCCGAAATAAAGACTCCTTGGAACTCATCATTTTGCCGCAGCGTTTCGATGTATCTGTTGTAGCTGCCCGAGGTTTGCCCCAAAACAATATAAGCCTTTTTACTCCTGTTTTTCACCAGCTTGGATATTCCGATTGCCGCACCCAGTGAATCGGGGTCGGGCGTTTTGTGTCCCATAATAAAAACGATGCCGGCGCTGTCGATAAGCTCGCGCAAAGCATATGCCACAACACGGGGCTTAACTTTTGTAGCTTTTTCATAGCCCTCCGAACGCCCGCCAAAAAAGCGGAAGTTTTCATCATCCTTAATGACCGCCTGGTCACCCCCCCTGCCAAGCGCCATGTCTATTGCAGCTTTTGCATAGGAATCGCTTTTTTGTATGCTTTCACCCTTACCAATGCCAATGCTCAAAGTAACGGGAAGTTTGTTTCCCAGCTGTATTTCATGCATGCCGTCTAAGATATCGAATTTGGAATCGATAATTTTGCTTAGGTTTTTATTCTCAAACATTATATGGTATTTGTCTTTTTCATATTTTCGCAATATGCCGCCTGTTTTTCCAAGCCACTCGTTAATTTTTTTACCTATTGCGGCAGATAAGCCGGCTTGCGCTTCTTCCGGCGTGCTTTTCATTAAATCTTCTAAGTTATCCAGCATAAGTTCGCATGATATGGGTCGGTCATCATCATATTTTTTAACTATTTCGTGCTCTTTTGTTCGGTCAATCCAATACAGCACTATTGCGTATTTTTTGCTGTCCTTTTCGGGGCGGTGAACAATGTTGCCAACTATTTCATACTGCTTGCCGTCATGCTCTAAGTTGATGGATATATTGTTTTTTTGCTCCAAAATTTTCAACAGATGAAAATTAGGAAAAACCGCTTGTATTTGTTTATCCAAAATATCTTCATCCGCTATTTTTAAAAATTCTTTGTTATACCATATTATATTGCCCGACAACGTTATCATAAGCATCGGAAGCGGAAAGTGCAGCATAGTGTCTCTTGCGGCATTATCAAGGTGAAAGGTAAGGTTTTCAATATAGCTGGTAACCAACCGTTGCCGCTCTTTTTTATTATGCATGTAGTGAATGGCAAGAACAATAAGAATAATAAGTTCAACAGCGCCGACAAGAAAATTTTTCGTTAAGAAAGAAAGACCGGTAAACACCGCTATAATTGTAAAGTATATTCTAATGCCGGATGTTGTCCGCTTAATAAACCCCTTGTTGCTATCCGTCATAATTTATGCCTCCTCTTTTGCTGCGTCTGCGTTAACGCCCGTCATTGTTTAACCTCGCTTTTGCGCAAACGCCTGTAATCCATAAAAGAATCAAACATGGCAATAAAAATTAGCACAAAAGCAACAAAGCCGATTATACCAAACACGGTAAAAAAAACAGCTATATAAAGCGCAAGCCGCAGCCATGCGTTTTTAACCTTTTTTCTTATTTTAAAATCAACAAATGAAACCCCGCATATAAAAGCAACGCCGCCGATTATTGCGGCAATATTTGCAAATACCGCCGCGGTCAGGGCATTGGATACGGTAAGCGATGCTATGTATGATGCAACAAGCGCCGCTGATGCAGAGGGTTTTAGCACAAGTTGGGAAAACTTCGGGTAGTTTGATATATCCTTTTTAAAAATGCGCAAGACCTGTTTTATAATCATGTACACAATATAAACAAATGCAAGAATGTTGGAAATCAAAAGCGAAGGGAACATAATATAGTATATATCCCTAAACTCCATAAGCACGGCGCTAAGCCGCTGCTGTATTGAAAGTGCGCCGTCATTAGCCATACTGCCAAACTTCCACAAAAGCTGCTCATCGGGCAGTTGCATAACAAATTGCGATAGTGCGCCAAATTGCTCGTTTATTGTGTCGGTGATAATATCCGCACCCCAAACAAGATTAAACCGATAAAAGCCAATGAGGATTGACAACAGCAAAAAACCGGAGGATGCTATCACGCCGACAAAAAAATTAATTCTATTTTTAAATGTAAGTATAAGGCAAGCAAAAGCAATAAGCATGAGCAATATATAAACAATATTTAGCAACAGCAGCATATACATACTCCTTTTATGGCATCAAATAATTGGAGCGCAATGCTCTATGAAAAGCTTAGCGTCAACCTTTGCGTCTTCCAATTATTTCTCGTCCCTTTAGCCTATTATAACATTATCTTTTTATAAAAGCAAATGATTTATTTATAAATACTTCGATACAAAATTCTGTTTACCAGCCATAAAATGACATTTATTTTACAATGCTTGTACTATAATGGAGTTACTGCACAAATTAACGCGTGAATTTATGGTATAAGAATTGCCGCATAGCGACTTTAACAAATGAGGAGGTCTATTTTATTGGACAAGGTACATATCTTTTCACAATACAATGTAAAAAGTAACAGGGAAAGACTGATTGGAGCTCGGGGAATTTTAAAGGCGGTCGTTGCCTTTTTGCTTGGGAGAATAGTGATTTTCGGCACTGTTTCCCCTTTCGGTCTTGCGTTTTTGGCTGCATATGTGGCATCTGAAGAAACGGCATCGTTTGGGTATGTTGCAATGGCATTGTTCGGCATTGCGGGCGCGGCGCTGTCGAGGGCGGATATATCGCTTATAAAGTATATGTTAGCTTATGTTATGTTTGGGTTAATTTATATTTCGGTAACAACCCTGTCGGATGAAAGAAAAAATTTTTCCGAAGCCAACATGGCTGCAGTTGCAATCTTTCTTTCGGGAATAATTTTTGCAGCGCAAACGGGGTTTGAGTTTTATACTTTGCTTATGTTGTTGTTTGAAAGCGTGCTTTGCGGCGCTTACGCCCATTTAATGCTTCATACAATGCCGATTTTAAACAGTAAAAGCCGACAACAAGCTTTTTCGGCGGCAGAGCTTACCGGTGCTGTAACCTTGTTACTGCTTTGCGTGCTGAGCGTTTCGGATGTTATGATAGGTCAATTTTCGCTTGGCAATGCTTTTGCAGCAGCGCTTATAATGTTTTCGGCATTGTGTGCCGGGGTTCCGGGCGGAGTTGTGGGGGGCACGGCTATTGGGCTTGTATATGGCATGACAAAGTATCCCATGACAGAGGTGGTCGGTGTTTTTAGTTTGTGCGGTCTTATGTCGGGCAGCTTATCCAAGTTTAAAAAGCCGGGTATAATTCTTGCGTTTTTTTGCGCCAACACAGTCCTTTCGTTTTACTTGGGCGGCGCAGGCAGCGGGGTTTTCAGCGTTTTGGAGCTTTTTGTTGCAATAATCATTTTTTATCTTATACCGGAAAGGGTTTCATCGCAAGCAATGCAAATTATCGGCAAAGTTTCCGGCTCAAAAACAGGTCCTACAATTAAATTTATCACGCAAAAACTAAAGGAAACAGGCGAATCGTTTGCGCTGCTTGCCAAAACGTTTTCTGATATAATAAAACCCACCCAAAACGATAATTTTGCCGATGTAACAACTTTGTTTGATAAAACGGCGGATAAAGTTTGTAAAAGGTGTGGTTTGAAATTTGTTTGTTGGGAGAAGCAATTTAACACGACTTATGATTCTATGCTAAAGCTTGCGCCTATTTTATTGGAAACGGGCAAAATAAAAACAAGCGATTTTGGGCAGCCCTTCAGAAGCCGATGCATACGGATAGAGGAGTTTGCGTATGAGCTAAACAGGGTTTACGGACAGCACAGGCTTGACATGCAATGGCAGCAAAAAGCGACTGAAAGCAAGGAACTTGCAAAAGAGCAGTTTGCGGGTATTTCAAAAATTATTGATGATTTAGCATCGGAAATCGGAGAAAGCTCAAAATTTGATTTGCAGCTTGAGAAAAACCTTTCATCCGAATTGGAGCATGCAGGGTTTAAAAAGTGTGAAGTATCGGTAATTAAAAATAAATTTTCGCGATTTGAAGCGTCGGTACGAATGAAAAAATGTGCAAAAAAACAGGACTGTGCGGAGCAAATTGCCGCTTTGGCATCTTCCGTCATAGGGTGCGGAATGGATGTCCGCTCAATACAATGCCCGTTTGACGGCAATTCTCGCCAATGCGAAGTGTTGCTTTTGGAAAGAGAAAAGCTTTCAATATGCTGCGGCGCTGCAAGCAGAACTAAAAGCGGGCAAACCCAAAGCGGGGACAATTATAATTATATGCCTATATGCGATGGGAAATATGTTTTGGTTTTAAGCGACGGAATGGGCAGCGGCGCAAAGGCGGCAAGCAAGTCAAAAGCAACCGTTTCGTTGTTGCGCCAGCTTTTGGGCGCCGGGTTTGATAAACAAAGCACAGTTAAAATTATAAATTCCGCATTGCTTTTAGGCGCCGATGACGAATGCTTTGCAACGATAGATATAACTATATTGGATTTGTTCAGCAAAGAAGCTGAGTTTATAAAAATAGGCGCAAACCCAACCTTTATAAAGTGCGGCAAAAAAGTTGTTTTAATTAAATCGTCAACCCTCCCCGCGGGGATTTTGAGCGAGGTTGACATTGAAACCTCGTATAAAAGCATCACGGGCGGCAATTACATAATTATGGCAAGCGATGGGGTTCAAGCAAAGCAAGAAGGCTGGTTGGAGAAATTTATTTCAAGCGTTGAGAGCGCAACCCCGCAAGAGCTTGCAGACACAATCATAAGCGAGGCTATCAAGCGTGAAAACGGTAATATAGGTGATGATATGACGGTTATGGTTGCAAAACTTATGGAAGTTTAAGTATATGCTGCCCAAAACTGGCAATAATATGTGTAGCGCGGCTTTAATTCAAAAAGACGCAAATTTAGGAGGTAGGTTTTGTGGTAAGCAAAAGTGCAAAAAAAGTTGTAATAATCAGCGGCATAAAAAGTGAAAATATAGAGCAGGCAATTTTTATTTTGAAAGGAAGCAAAGAAATCCCATTTCAACAATCCATAATAAGCGAAGCGGAAGAAATAATCCGAAGTTATGCAAGACATCAAGCTATGGGACATGGCAAAAGCGTTGCAACCAAACGAAAATGGTTCAGGCGTAAAAAATAATTTGAGGGTATGGGTTTTAAAAAATTCATACCCTTTGTTTTTAAGTAAATTAGGAAAAACTTGACGATTAGAACTTGAATTGGGATTGTTTTTGTGATACAATTTTAACATTAAATTTTGTTTGGGAGATGGAAAGCATGAGAATAACGGTTCAAAAGACAAACGCGCCGAAGGCGAAGCCGTCAAGCGAAGGGGCTTTGGGGTTTGGCAAGGTTTTTACAGACCATATGTTTGTGATGGAATATAATGAAAGCAACGGTTGGCACGACCCGAAAATTATCCCGTACGGTTCGATTGAATTGGACCCATCAAGTGCGGTTTTGCACTATGGTCAAACTATATTTGAAGGGCTAAAGGCATATAAAATAGCAAACGATGATATATTGCTGTTTCGCCCCGAAAAAAACATGGAAAGAATAAATATCAGCAATGAGCGGCTTTGCATTCCGCAAATTGACGTTGATTTTTGCGTTGAGGCTTTAAAAACCTTTGTTGATGTCGAAAGGGATTGGGTTCCTTCTTCAGCGGGCACCTCGCTTTATCTGCGCCCGTTTATTATAGCGACCGACCCTTTTTTGGGAGTGCATCCTTCTTATACATATAAATTTATAATAATTGCCTCGCCAAGCGGTCAATATTACCCGGAAGGAGTAAACCCGGTTAAAATATGGGTTGAGCAAAACTATGTTCGCGCGGTCAAGGGAGGCACAGGATTTGCGAAAACCGGCGGAAACTATGCCGCAAGCCTTAAGGCGCAAAAAGAGGCGCAGGATAAAAACTACACGCAAGTTTTATGGCTTGATGGCATAGAGCGGAAATATATCGAAGAAGTTGGAACGATGAATGTGTTTTTTGTTATAGATGACGAAGTTGTAACCCCGGAACTTTCAGGCAGCATTTTGCCGGGCGTTACGCGAATGAGCGCCATTGAGCTTTTGAGCGCGCGGGGTAAAAAGGTTACCCAACGGCAAATCACAATAGATGAGATATATAATGCGCATGACCGCGGCGCGCTTAAAGAGGCGTTCGGAACAGGCACGGCAGCGGTTATTAGCCCGATTGGCGAGCTTAACTATAACGGCAACAACATAATTATAAATGATAATAAAACCGGCCCCGTTGCGCAGGAGCTGTATAATTCTTTAACAAAAATTCAAACGGGCGAGGCGAATGATGAATTCAACTGGACCGTTCGTGTTTAGGGGTTGATTTAAATTAAAATTTTTCGCGACACCGTAAGCGGCTTTACTCACTTGGCTGGCGCAGTAGCGGCGCTGATCGGAACGATTATTCTTGCTTTGAATAAACATGGCGGTGACTATGCCCTTTTTCCGTACATCATTTTTGGTGTAAGTATGACGCTGTTGTTTTCGGCAAGCGCCGTTTATCATTTGGTCAGCAGACCGGAAAAGCTAATACGGGTGTGCCACATTATAGACCACAGCATGATTTATGTTTTTATTGCCGGCACATATACGCCGATTGTATCTTTTGTTTTTGAAGGCGCTTTAAAATGGGGGTACATAATCGGCATATGGGCATTTGCTTTGTGCGGAATTATTTTAAAAGCTTTTTTTACGGGGCGGTTTCGGCTGTTTTCCACAATAGTTTATTTGGTTATGGGCTGGTCGATAGTGTTTGCTGTTGTTCCGCTTGTAAAATCCATGCCGGTAAACGGAACTGTATTGTTATTTACCGGCGGCGTTTTGTACACATTGGGGGGCATTATATACGCCGCCAAAAAGCCGGAGCTGTTTAGCAAATTCGGGTTTCATGAGCTGTTTCATATATTTATGCTTTTAGGGGCGGTTGCCCATTACTTTATGGTTTTCTTTTTCTTAGGCGGAAAAAGCTGATTTGCGACATTGAGGGGGAAAATGCTTTTTGTTCAGATGCATATAGCGCTGTTAAACCGAATATTTTATGGACTTGCTTAATATAATTAAGCAAGGAGATGATGTAAAATGACAGGCACAAGACCAAGGTTTAACCCCCCTCATTTGCAGCGCAGGCAGCTTAGCAACAGCGATGATAACACCTTTGCAACAAAGGTGGTTCGCCAATTTTTTGTGTCTGCCGTTGTTTTTATTTTGGTGTTTGCAATATCCAAAACAAACTTTCCGATGTGCAAAACAATTGCAGACAGCGTTAAAAACACTTTGTCATACACCATTGATTATAAAAAAGCAACCGAGGGCATTGTGGAAGAAGCAAAAAAACTAACGCAACTTTTAAAGCGGGCGCCCTTTTTGGAAAGTGAAACAACAGGTGAAGAAAGCGGCGAAAACAGCAATGAATCGATAGACGAAGGGGAAAGCGCCGATGCCGCTATTGATTAAGTTTAAGCGGTTTGAAATTCACCTCAGCGTTTTTTTGCTGCTGCTTTTTGCATTGTTGTTTAACTTTATTTATTACATTTCTTTAGTATATGCGGTAGTTTTTTTGCATGAACTTGCCCATGCCTTCACTGCAGCCTTGCTTGGCGTAAAAATAGATAGGCTTGAGGTTTTGCCTTTCGGCATAACAATTCATTTAAAATGCGCATACATAAAAAAACCGTTGCACGAAATTATTATCGCCGCCGCCGGTCCTTTTGGCAGCGCATTGCTTGCTTTTGTTTGCGTTAAATTTAATTTTTCTTCCTTTTTAATTATTTCAAACGCCGCAGTTGCCCTAATAAACTGCATACCTGCCTTGCCCCTTGACGGCGGCAGAATATTAAGGGCGATACTGACCGAAAGCTGGGGGTATGTTAAGGCGTTTAATTTTACCCTAAAAATGACTAAGCTTTTTTCCGTTTTCCTCTTAGTTTTAGGCGCTGCCATTATATATTACACAAAATTTAACTTTTCGCTCTTAATAATCGGCGCTTTTTTAGCGGTAAACATTATCGCGGAGCGGCGGGGCAGCAGGTATGTAATTATGAACGAAATTTTAAAAAGCAAACAAAAAATTTCAAACGGTTGTGCGGAGCGTGCCGCTGTTATTGCAATATCGGCGGACGAACCTGCCCGAAAGGCGTTAAAGCTGCTTAGCCACAATAAATATTATTTAATTACCGTGATAAATTCAAATATGGAAATTATCGGCACGGTAACGGAAACACAGCTTATCGAACAGCTTGTTTTTAAGGGAATAAGAATAAAAGCAAAAGAAATGATTGATTTCGGATAAAAGACTTTTAAAACCTTGCGCAATGCATAAAAAATCTAAAAAAACTTAAAATAGTTATTGACATATGTCGGAAAGTGATGTATAATAAAATTGAAAATGACATATGTCAGAAATTTTAAGGTGGTGAACAATATGCCAAGAGGTGACGGAACAGGCCCTATGGGAGCAGGTCCTTTAACGGGCAGAGGCTTTGGAGTTTGCAAAGGAGCAAGGGTTTTAGGGCGTGTAGGTCTTGGAGCGGGGCTATGCCTTGGTCTTGCACGCGGGCTTGGTTTTGGGCGCGGGTTAGGCAGGGGGTTTGGTTTTAATCAAACTTCAGGCGAAACGCAAAAAGAGCTTTTACAACAGCAAAAAGAGATTTTGCAAAATCAAATTAAAGCCGTTAACGAACAATTGGAAAATCTGTAAAAACACAAACGGTAACCGAAGGACGCTTCGGTTGCTTTTTGTGAGCAGGTTAGGCAACGGTACAACAAGAGTGGGGTTTTATAAATGGCAAGACCAATGAAATGGAGAAGAGTTTGCAGTTTACCCGAAAGCAGCAGGTTCGGACCGCTTGATTTTCCTGAAATGGGAAAAGAGCCTATTAAAATGACGGTTGACGAGTATGAAACGATAAGGCTTATAGATTTAGAGGGCTTGACGCAAGAAGAATGTGCCGAGCAAATGAATGTTGCCCGAACTACCGTTCAGGGAATTTATGTTGAGGCAAGACGAAAACTTGCGCAATCGCTTGTAAACGGCAATATCCTGCTGATTGGCGGAGGGGAATACAGGCTGTGCGATGAAACGGAGCATACCTGTATCGGCGGGTGCAGAAGGCGGGGGCGCGCCATGGGCGGCGGCAGGCGACGAAACAAAATATAAGAGGTGATTTTATGAAAATTGCAATTCCAACAGATGATAAAACTTTAAATTCAAATATTTGCGCATCTTTCGGACGAGCTCCGTATTATCTTATTTATGATACCGATACAAAAGAAAGTAAGTTTATTGAGAATTCCGCGGCGCAAAGCGCGGGAGGGGCGGGCATAAAGGCTGCGCAAATAATAAGCGACAGTAATGCCGATGCGGTAATAGCGCCAAGGTGCGGCGAAAATGCGGCGGATGTGTTAAAGCAATCAAACATTAATATATTTAAGTCAAAGAGCGCTGATATCGCGGAAAATTTAAGCGCTTTTGCGGCAAAAGAACTTTCCTTATTAGACGAAATTCATTCCGGATATCACGGGCGAAACGGGAATGAAAGATGAAAATAGCGGTGCTCAGCGGCAAAGGCGGCACAGGAAAAACTTTGGTTTCGGTAAACTTAGCGGCGATTGCAAAGCAAGCAATGTATATAGACTGTGATGTTGAGGAGCCAAACGGGCATCTTTTCTTTAAACCGACCGATTTATCGGAAAAAGCGGTGACGACAAATGTGCCGCTGGTAGATTCCAAGCTTTGTGATGGGTGTAAAAAGTGTGTTGAGTTTTGCAAATTCAATGCGCTTGCCTACACGGCAAAAAACCTGATTGTTTTTAACGAGGTGTGCCATTTTTGCGGCGGGTGCATTATAGTTTGCCCTCAAAAAGCTTTAACCGCAAAAGAAAGAACGATAGGCAAAATTCAAAGGGGAATATCACGCAATGTTGCGGTGCATACCGGGATAATGAACACAGGCGAGGCGTCGGGGATTCCGATTATAGAAAAGTTGCTTACTTACGGTAGCAGCAAACAGGATAAACAAATTTTTATTGATTGCCCGCCGGGCAGCGCATGCATTGTAATGGAAACAATTAAAGATGCGGATTATTGCATTTTAACGGCAGAGCCGACTATTTTCGGCGCGCATAATTTAAAAATGGTGTATGAACTGGTAAAACTGTTTAAAAAACCGTTTGGCGTTGTGTTAAACAAATGTTTGGACGGCGAAAACCCATCAGAGGATTTTTGCATTGAAAAAGATATTAAAATTTTATGTAGGATACCGTTTGACAATGAGCTTGGCGCATTAAACTCAAATGCCGAAATTGCGGTATGGAAAAGCAAACGGTATCACGATTTGTTTTCGCATCTTTATGAAGTTGTGCTAAAGGAGGCGAAAAGGGCATGAAAGAACTTTTGATTTTGAGCGGAAAAGGCGGAACGGGAAAAACTACGATAGCAGGCGCTTTTGTTAAGCTTTCAAGCGTTAGGGCCTATGCCGATTGTGATGTTGACGCGCCAAATCTGCATCTTATTTTCGGTTGCGGCGATACCCCGAAAAGCACAAATTACTATGGCTTGCCCAAAGCAAACATAAATGCCGACCTTTGCATAAAATGCGATAAGTGCAGAGGAAATTGTCAATTTGGAGCTATTACATTTTCAGATGTATATAAGGTTAACCATTTTGCCTGTGAAGGTTGCAGTGTGTGCCATCTTGTTTGCCCGGTAAACGCTGTAAGCATGATACCTGCCGTTTCGGGCGAATTGATGCTGTATGAAAACGAGCAACGGGTTTTTTCTACTGCACAGCTTAAAATGGGCAGCGGCACATCCGGCATGCTTGTTACAAAGGTTAAAAGGCAAATGAAAGACGCGGCGTCGGGCGCAGATTTGGCTATTATTGACGGCTCTCCCGGCATAGGCTGCCCTGTCATTGCATCAATCAGCGGCGTTGATTTGGTGTTGGTAGTGGCTGAGCCCTCCCTTTCCGGCATTAGCGATATGGAGCGTATTATTGCAACGGCGCAAAAATTCGGAACCCCAACTGCAGTTTGCGTTAATAAATATGACACTTGTCTCGGCAATACAAAAAAAATCGAAGAAATTTGCAAAAACCGTGGGTTGCCGTTTGTGGGTAAAATACCTTTTGACCCGCAAGCGGTTATTGCCGTAAACAATGGGCAGGCAATTACCGATGTTGATTGTAAGTCAGGCTTGGCGGTTAAAGGCGTTTACAAAAACGCCATGAAACTGCTGCATAATGTTGCCAACGGCAAACAGTAGCATGAAAATTGCTTGAAATTCACCGAAAGGAGCGGTTAGAAAAAATGATTATTAAAACTTTATCGGAAGACACTTCAATATCAAACGATTTTGACTGTGAGCATGGGCTTAGCTTATATATTGAAACGCAAGACCAAAAGGTGCTGTTTGATGTGGGTGCAGGCAAGGTTTTTTTTGAAAATGCAAAAAGATTGAATGTTGACATTTCCGATGTTGATATTTTAATAATATCGCATGGTCATAACGACCATGGTGGCGGCCTTGAAACATTTTTTGAAAAAAATTCAAAGGCTGGGGTTTACATACACCATCTTGCTTTTGAGAAATATTATGCAATGCGGGAAAATGAAGTGTCTGAATTTATCGGGCTGGACAAAGAACTAAAACAAAAGGAGCAAATTATACCGACATCCGACCGTTTCTTTATAAGCAAGGGCATTCAAGTTTTTTCAAATATTGCATACCAAAAGCCCCACGAAACAGCTAATAAGGGCTTGTTTGCCGAGCAAAACGGCATGATAATCGACGACACTTTTGCACACGAGCAAAACCTTGTAATAGATGATAACGGAAAAAAGATTTTAATAACAGGCTGTGCGCATAACGGCATAGTGAACATACTAAAACATTTCCACAGCCTTCAAGGGTGCATGCCGGACTATGTTGTAGGCGGTTTTCATCTTAAGGGTTGCATTGGGAGGGATAGTGATGTAAAATATTTAAATCAAATAAGCGAATATCTGCTTGGCACAAAAGCGAAATATTACACCTGCCATTGCACAGGAACCAATGCCTATAACCATATGAAAGAGATTATGGGCGGTAACATTGATTATCTGAGCGCGGGCAGCGAAATAACAATTTAATGTATCGGAGGCATTGTCATGAGTGAAAATTGCACAGAAAGTTGCAGCAGTTGCATGGAGGATTGTGCGCAAAGAAAGGGCGAAAAGCCCGACTTTTCCGCAAAACTCAACGAACACAGCAGTGTTAAAAAAGTAATCGGCGTTATTAGCGGCAAAGGCGGGGTGGGCAAATCCCTTATAACATCCATGCTTGCGGTTACCATGAACAGAAAGGGTTATCGCACCGCTGTTTTGGATGCGGATATTACCGGCCCTTCAATTCCGAAATCTTTTGGAATTAAGACGAAGGCCGAGGCAAGCGAAATTGGGTTGTTTCCTGCCAAAAGCAAAACCGGCATAGAAATTATGTCCATAAATTTGCTTTTGGAAAACGATACCGACCCTGTTGTATGGAGAGGTCCAATTATCTCGTCAACCGTTAAACAGTTTTGGTCGGATGTTATATGGAACGACATAGACTATATGTTTATCGATATGCCTCCGGGAACGGGGGATGTTGCGCTTACCGTTTTTCAATCTATTCCGATAGACGGAATAATTGTGGTCACTTCGCCGCAAGAACTCGTGTCGATGATTGTATCAAAAGCGGTTAAGATGGCGGGGATGATGAGTGTTCCGATTTTGGGATTGGTGGAAAATATGTCGTTTTTCAAATGCCCCGACAACGGCAAGGAATACAAAATATTTGGCGACAGCCACATTGAGGATGTTGCAAAAGAGCACAATTTAAAAGTGCTTGCCAAATTGCCGATAGACCCTAAATACGCGGCTGCGTGTGATGCGGGCATGATAGAGCTTTTTGAGGGGGATGTGCTTGACAACATTGCAAAAACATTAGAAGGCGAAGAAACAAAAAACACAATTAAAATTGCGGTTGCAAGCAACGGCGATGTTGTGGCGCAGCATTTTGGACATTGCGAAAATTTCAATATTTTTACCGCCCAAAACGATAAAATAATAAACAGCGAAAGCATACCCAATCCGGGGCATAAGCCGGGCTTTTTGCCAAATTTTTTAAACGATTTGGGCATAAATGTTATCATTGCAAGCGGTATGGGGAGCGGTGCAGCGGATATATTTAATGAAAAGGAAATAGAAGTTGTGGTCGGCGCAAGCGGCAACGCAGCAACCGCCGCAGATGGTTATTTGCAAGGGAAATTAAAAAGCTCAGGCGCAATTTGTACGGAGCATCAACATTAAAACCGCCCTAAGCGAAAGCTTAGGACGGTTTTAATGCAGGCTCAGCCTGCCGGCGTTTATTATACAAAAAGAATATGCGAAAAATCGCAGAAAAGAAAATGGATATGGGTATGGAATTGGTAAGGAGGCAAATATGAAAAGGCTCGTTTTTTTACTATTGTCATTAATAATAATTATTTGCCTTTTCGCATGTTCTGCATCATTTGACAATAAAGATGTGCCGTACCAAGAAAAGACAGGTGATGTAAACTTCTCATCTGCGGAAGAAGCGTATTATCATAAATATACCGAGTTAGCTGAAAAACATGGAACGCATACGCTTTATGATGTAAGACGCGGTTACTACGGACGCAGTTATTTAAATGGCGTATGTGTGGTAAATCTTATGGATTTTAACGGAGACGGAATACAAGATTTATTTGTTGTTTATTCAAACGGACAAATGAACAATATTAAGTCTGATGGTCTCAGTTTGGAAGTTTGCGATTTCCCGACTAAGAACACTTATGAGATTGAAATTTGGACATATAATGACGGAGAATTGACACAGCTTTTACATGAACCTTTCGTAAGTCTGTGTTATATCTACCCCAATCAGAATTTTAATGGTTTCTATGCAAGGTGTTATCGGATTTTTATCAATGTATATGAAAATACAAGCGGTTCCCCTGTGGTTCAGCTTTATGATGAGAGCGACGAGGGAAGCGGATATGTAAACATATATTATTCAAGTGGAAAAATAACCAGAGACGCGTTTTTACATGACGGTAGCACATTTCAAATGAACGGTTTTGAAATCGCTGAAAATACTTGGGATGAAAATGTTGCCGGATATAATAAAATTTTATTATCCGTATTTTTAGCTGATTCAAACAGTACAAGCAATTCCCTTTTAGACGGATATGGTATAGATTATAATTGCATATTATCACAGACAGAACAAGTAATAAGGCATCTTTCGCAAGTAGATATAACGCCTAAATTATCAAGTTTCAATATTGCCGAAGGAGAGTACATTCCTTTGTATTTGAAGGAGATATTACGCTCAAATCGGTCTCCTTGTTTTGAAGACTCCGAATGTATTTTCAAAGAACATTATTATGCTCTATACGATATTGATAAAAACGGCGTTCCGGAGCTTATTCTATACGAAGGAAGCACAGGCGCAAAGACGCATTATCATTTTTACACAATAGTAAACGGCGAGGTCATAGATTGTGGTTTTTACGGACGAACAAACCTCTTTGTTGATGGCGATGGAGGGCTTATAGCTTATTATGGACGCATGGGCGGTTATCAAATTGAAAAAATAACATTGGAAGCCACTACCATAAAAACAACATTTATTGCCGGGAATCATTGGAAAAGCAATGCAGACAAATATCCCGAACTTGATGAGATTGGATACATAAATTATAAAGGTCTTGTGTTTTGCCCGCCTACAATTTTATCTGCATTCTATACATTTAATCAAAGTGAAGCGGGTGATATACAATGAAAAAATTCATTATAATAACTCAAATAATGAGAAATAACAATATGTTTGGGGTAACCTGAATCGTCAACCCTTTTTGTCCCATTGAATATGATTTTCTTTTTCTTGCCCTGAATATCAAACGAAACAAAATTCTTTTCAAAAATGTTGCCAAGCCTTGTATTATCCGCCATAGCGGTATCCTCCGAAATTCAGATGTAAATTTTGTGTTTTTAGGGTTTCTGTTAAGCGTAAGGCATTTGAACACCTTAGCTAAAAGGGAGGAAACTAATGCAAACAGGTCATCTGCAAACGAAAAACGGATATTTTTATATGGTAGTATCATGTAAGGATGAAAATGGGCGATGGAAGCCCGCAGGTTTGAAAGAAAAGGGAAATTAAAAAGCTCAGGCGCAATTTGTACGGAGCATCAACATTAAAACCGCCCTAAGCGAAAGCTTAGGACGGTTTTAGTGCAGGCTCAGCCTGCTGGTGCTCGAGACCGGAATCGAACCGGTACGAGGTTTGAGCCTCACGGGATTTTAAGTCCCGGGCGTCTGCCAGTTCCGCCACTCGAGCGTGAAGCCGGATACTATTTGCACAAATATCCTTTGTTTTATGCCGCCTAAAAACAATTTTAAAAAACGGTACGGCAACATTAAATATAATACCATGCGAATTATTAAATGTCAATTAATTTTTAATCAAAAATTTAATTTATTACGCAAAACTAATTGCCGCTTACGGATTCTGCCGATGAGCGGCTTTTGAACATATATCTCCTTGCAATAATTTTCTTCTTCTTGCCTATTTTCTCCTTTTAGTTGTAAAAATATAAATAGAAGTGTATAATCATATTATATTATTTTTCGTATATAAATCAATTTCAGTTAAAAAGGAGTTTTAAAGTGTCTGTTAAAATAATAGTTGATAGTTGTTGTGAGGTTCCGCCATTATGGGCGGACAAGGTGGGTGTTGCTTCCCTTTCTATAAAAGTGGATAATGTAATGTTTATTGACAGTAATTTAAATATGCCCCAATATTTGGCAGCCCTTAGAAATATGCACACATTTAAGACCTCGTGCCCTTCACCGCAGGATTATTTAAAGCTTTACGAAGGGGAGCAGGATATAATCGTTATCACTTTATCATCAAAGCTAAGCGGTTCTTATCAAAGCGCCTGTATTGCGCGGGATATATTTTTTGAAAGCAACGGTAAAGACAAACAAATTCATGTGATAGACTCCAAATCGGCAAGTGCGGGGGAAACAGCCATTTTGGTGAAAGCCATGGAACTTTGCAGGCAATACTCTGATTTTGAACAAATAGTTTTTCAATTGGAGGGTTTTAGGAATGAACATAAAATTCTTTTTGTGTTGCAATCCCTTTCAAATCTTGCTAAAGCAGGGCGAGTGAGCCCTTTGATTGCTAAAGCTGCCAGCGTTTTGGGAATGCGCTGTGTTATGAGCCGCACCAACGAAGGCGAGATAAAATTGCAACAAAAATTCATAGGAGAAAAACGGTGCTTGCGCGAGCTGGCAAAACAAATAAGCGCCCTTGCCCTTGATATGGCGGAAAGGACATTGTGCATATCGCATTGCGAAAGTAAAGAGCGTGTGTATAGTTTTTTAAAAAACCTGTCGGAATATATAGATTTAAACAGGTTTAAAAACATTCTTATAAATCATACGGGCGGCATATCGTCAATATATGCGGATTTTGGCGGAATAATAGTTTCTTTATAGGGGCGCTTATTCACCTGTAAATTCTGTTTCGGTTTAAACCGCAACATTTGCAATGTTTCAAGCAACATATATAATTTATAAATTCATCTTTCGGCGATATAATAATTGAAAGAAAATTTATTGAAAGGATGATAGCATGTTTACATATTCCGGTTTTGCCGATGAGATTTCACCTAATTTGGAGGAACAAATAAGGGTGCTTAAAAAGTTAAACATTTCGCATATTGAGGCGAGGGGGATTAACGGGAAAAATATTTCTAAATACTCGGCGGACGAAGCGAAGGAAGTTAAAAAAACGCTTGATGAAAACTCTATTAAAATTTCTGCACTTGGGTCGCCCATTGGTAAAATAAAAATTACCGATGATTTTGCACCCGAGCTTGATACATTCAAAAGAGTTTTGGAACTGGCGCATATTTTTCAAACAAAATATATCAGGATGTTTAGCTTTTACATGGATGCCAGCCTTGCAAGCGAATATCGCGATGAGGTTATAGAACGGTGGCAAAAATATGTTGAAGCAGCAGCCGGAAGCGGCATTATTTTGCTGCATGAAAATGAAAAAGGCATTTATGGCGACACTGCCAAGCGATGCCTTGATTTGTTGGAAACATTAAATTGCGATTATGTAAAGGCAACCTTTGACCCTGCAAACTTTATACAATGCAAAGAGAATATACTGACTGCCTTTGATTTGCTAAGGGATTATGTTGAATATATCCACATAAAGGATGCGGTTTACGAAACGGGAGCAGTTGTTCCGGCAGGTCATGGAGACGGCAATATAAAGGAGCTGCTAATAAGGCTAAGGGATATGGGTTGGAGTGGATTTTTATCATTGGAACCGCACCTTGGCAATTTTGAAGGCTTTGCGGATTTAGAGCAAAAACAAGTTGTTAAAAAAGAAGCAAGCGGCCCTGAAAAGTTTGAGATTGCTTATAATGCGCTTGCGTTAATTGTAAATAACATTACAAAAGCTGTTTAATGCGTTGCATTGATATTAGTCAAACAAGGAGGATAAAGATGCTAAAAGACAGAGTAGCGGTTGTAACCGGCGGCGGCGGTGTGCTGTGTGCGGTTTTTGCAAAGGCGCTTGTGCAAAGCGGGGCAAAGGTTGCGGTGCTTGACATTAATAAAGAGTCTGCGCAAAGGGTTGCGGATGAAGTTGGCGCAATAGCGGTTGAGGCAAATGTTCTTGATTATGAAAGCTTGGAAAAGGCAAGGAAAACCGTGTCGGAAAAGCTTGGCAGTTGCGATATTTTGATAAACGGTGCGGGCGGCAACAACCCCAAAGGTACAACAACGAAGGACTATTTTGAAATAGATGATTTGAAAAACGACGACATTAAAACATTTTTTGATTTGGATCAAAACGGCGTCAGTTTTGTTTTTAATTTAAACTTTTTAGGCACTCTTATGACAACCCAAGTTTTTGCAAAGGATATGCTTTCAAAAGAACATTCAACAATAATAAATATATCGTCAATGAACGCATTTACTCCGCTTACAAGAATACCGGCATATAGCGGTGCAAAGGCGGCTGTTTCAAACTTTACTCAATGGCTTGCGGTTCATTTTTCAAAGGTTGGAATAAGGGTAAATGCCATTGCCCCCGGCTTCTTTTTAACTGAGCAAAACAGAAGCCTGCTTACCGAACCGGATGGCAGCTATACCGAAAGGGCGAAAAAGATACTTTCTCAAACGCCGATGGACAGGTTTGGAAATGCAACCGAGCTTGCGGGCACATTGCTTTATTTAGTGGATGAAAAAGCCTCGTCTTTTGTAAATGGTGTTGTAATACCTGTGGATGGCGGGTTTAGCGCATATTCGGGGGTGTAGCTGTTTTGGTGAGCTTTGCTGTGTTAGGGTGCGGCAGGATATCCGATGTGCATTTAAAGGCGATTGAAAAATCCCAAAATGCGAAGCTTGTTGCTGTTTGCGATATTTTAGAAGAAAAAGCTAAGGAAAAAGGCTTGGCTTACGGTGTGCCCTATTATGTTGATTTGGAAGAAATGCTTAAAAAGCAAAAACCGGATGTTGTGGTTATCGGAACCCCAAGCGGTATGCATGGTGAGCACACAATAATGTGTGCAAACTATGGCGCCAACATTCTTTGTGAAAAACCGATTGAGGTTACAAAAGAAAAAATTGACAATATGATAGCCGTATGCAAGGAAAAAAAGGTGCTGCTCGGCGGTATATTTCAACGCCGTATGTACAGTGCTGCAATCGAGGCGAAAAAAGCCGTAAGCGAAGGAAAAATCGGAGACCTTATACTTTGTGACGGCTACTTTAAATATCATCGTTCCCAAAAGTACTACAATTCTGATGATTGGAGGGGCACATGGGCATTGGACGGTGGAGGCGCATTGATGAACCAATGCATACATGGCATTGACATATTGCTCATGGTGTGTGGGGATATTGAAAGCGTAACGGCACGGTGTTCCACCCTTGCAAGGGATATTGAGGTTGAAGATACTGCGGTTGCTTTAGTAAAATATAAAAACGGGGCGGTTGGCGTTATAGAAGGAACGACAGCTCTTTCGGATGGTTTTGACACAGTTTTTCAAATACACGGCAAGCAAGGTAATATATCGTTTGGGGATGGTTGTTTTTATAGTTGGGATGTTAAAGGGCAAACTGCGCCCGAAATTTTAGATTCGCTGGGCGGGAAAAACTGCGGCTGGCAAAACAGTTATAACGGTCACACATTTTTGGTTGATGATATGGCACATTGCGTTATGGAAGGAAAAGCGCCGTACATACCTGGGGAGGAAGCAAGAAAGGCGGTTGATGTAATATTGGCTATATATAAATCGTCAAAATATAATAAGGAGATAAAGGTGTATGATTAAAGTTGGAATTATAGGTATTGGCAACATGGGTTCTTCTCATGCAAGAAAAATTTTTGGCGGCGAAGTGCCGGGCATGGAACTTGCAGCTGTTTGCGATACAAACCCGGAGCGCATTTCATGGGCTAAGGATACATTCGGAGATAGTGTCGGTTGTTTTGCGGATTCAGATGAATTTTATAAAAATGCCTCGTTATTTGATTTGGTTATAATTGCGACGCCTCATTACAGCCATCCTTCTTTGGCAATTACGGCATTTGACAACAACCTTCATGTGTTGGTGGAAAAGCCGGCGGGCGTATATACAAAACAGGTTCGTGAAATGAATGAAGCGGCAAAAAAAACGGACAAAAAGTTTTTCATCATGTATAACCAGCGCACTAACTGCGTTTACCGGAAGTTAAAGGATTTAATACAAGGCGGCGAGCTTGGCGATTTAAAACGCATGGTATGGATTATAACCAGTTGGTATCGCCCGCAAGCCTATCATGACAGCAGCGCATGGCGAAGCACATGGGAGGGCGAAGGCGGCGGAGTGCTGTTAAATCAAGACCCTCACCAGCTTGACCTATGGCAATGGCTTGTTGGAATGCCGAAACGAATTCGCGCATTTGCAAGCTTCGGAAAATACTATGACATAGAGGTTGAAGACGATGTAACCGCTTACGCGGAGTATGATAACGGCATGACGGCAACATTTATCACAGCAACGGGAGAGGCTCCCGGAACAAATCGCCTTGAAATTTCCGGAACGATGGGAAAGATAGTTGTAGAAAACAATGATATTACCTTTTATCGCAACAGGGTGGATGAGCGTGAATTTAACAAGGCAAATAAAGCAGGCTTTGGTATTCCGGAGGTTTGGAAGTGTGCTGTTTCGACAGACGGGAAATATGAAGGGCATGTAGGAATATTAAAAAACATTGTAGATGTTATAAAAAACAATGCACAGCCGATAGCAGAGGGTGTTGAGGGCATATTGGGGCTTTCAATTTCAAATGCCATGCATTTATCGGCATGGACCGATAGTTGGGTAGAATTGGATAAATTAGATGAAGAATTGTTTTATGATACATTGCAAAGCAAAATTAAAAATTCAAAATTTAAAAAACGAGATGTAAAAGAAAAAACATTTGATGTTGGGGGGTCACATTAATGAAGTTGGCAGCGCAGTTATTTACTTTGCGGGAGTATACAAAGACACCGCAAGATATTAAAGAAACTTTAAAAAAAGTAAAAGAAATGGGATATAATGCCGTTCAAGTTTCGGCAATAGGGCAGATAGAGCCACAGCTTTTAAAGGAATATGCGGATGATGCGGGTGTTGAAATTTGTGTGACGCACACAGCTTTTGACCGGATTGTAAACGATACCGAAAATGTAATACTCGAGCATAAGCTTTGGAACTGCAAATACATAGGTCTTGGCAGCATGGATGAAAAATACCGCAATGATAAGCAAGGTTATGATGAATTTTTGAAAACTCTTTCGCCCGCTGTTGATAAGATTTATGATTCGGGGCTTAAATTTCTTTACCATAACCATGCGTTTGAATTTGCAAGGATAGACGGAAAAACTACCGGCATTGAATATTTGGCACAAAAAACAGACCCTAAAAAGTTTGGCTTTTTGGCAGATTTTTATTGGGTTCAAGCAGGAGGCGCTTCGCCCATTGAGTTTATTGGGAAATACCCTGACAGGCTAAATATTGTTCATTTTAAAGATATGACGATTATAGAAAACAAAGCCACTATGGCAGAAATTTATGAAGGTAATATGGATTATGACAGCATTTATGCCGAATGCGAAAAAATCGGTGTGGAATGGGTTGCCATTGAGCAGGACAGATGCAGGATAAATCCATTTGACAGCCTTAAACTCAGCTACGACAATTTAGCGAAAAGGGGCATGTTTCGTAACTGAGTTTAATGTTAAAAGGAATTTAAAAGCATAAAGCATAATTATTATACATTAAATCTAAATAAAATAACATCTCCGTCGCAAACGATATATTCCTTTCCTTCTGAGCGAACAAGACCCTTTTCTTTTGCGGCGGACATTCCTTGACAGGATACCAAATCGTCAAAGGAAACTACTTCGGCACGAATAAAGCCTTTTTCAAAGTCTGTGTGTATTTTACCCGCGGCTTGAGGCGCTTTCGTGCCCTTTTTTATTGTCCATGCCCTAACTTCCGGCTTGCCTGCCGTTAAAAAGCTGATAAGCCCAAGCAGGGCGTAGCTTTTTGAAATTAGCCTGTCAAGACCCGACTCAGGC
>JALOAJ010000075.1 GCA_023228885.1 Bacillota bacterium
CAACATTTCATCTAAAGGAAAATCACCATTTCTATCTTGATGTAGATACCAAATTTTATCCGCAAGCTCTTTTCTTTCATTAAAACCTGCCTTGTTAATTTCCTCTTGCGGCATATATCGCCCCAAATCAAGCAGTTCGCCCACTCGCTTGGCAGCTTGCTCCCATGAAAGTGTGTATTCATCCGTCGCAACTTCCTTACCATATATGATTTTGACACCACCTTCATCAAACCAAACGGATACAGGCGTGTCCCCAAACATAAATCCTTTGCCGCCAACAGCATATTCATCTTTTAAAAATACTGCGTTTTCAGAAAGTGATTTTTGTTTTTGATACTGCGTACAAATACGGAGTTTACTGCCTTTTTGATTGCCGCCATCACACAGCACCTCGTCAATCATCTGCTGTGAAATGGAAAAAGCAGAGCCAAAAGCGAAATTCGCTTGCTCTGCTTTATGGACTATATTCTTTTGTTCTTCTTCGGTAGGGAAAAGGCTTAATTGTGTACCAGTTCCGAAAGGATTATTTCCTCCGCCGAGTGACGGATATTGTTCATTGCCTGTACCCACGCCATCTGCTGCGATTCTTTGTCGGGCAGGGATTCCTTGTCGGTCATCTGCTTTATCATCAGTTCCAGTTGTTCCTTCGCCATCTGGTCTATCTCCAACAGATGGTCGGTCAGCTTGCCTGTGATCATCAGACTGCTGTATAGCCCCGGCCTGTGCTGTTTGATATACGTCCTTCTCATCATCCCGTATTTGCCGATTGTCCGATTGTCCTGTGGCACGGTGAGGTCGGGTATCTGGTAATCGCCCTCCGTCTTGTAAATTATCCCTTCTGTCATGGCTATCATCCCTTTCTATATTTTCTTTATTATTATCATATATCGGTTTTTCTTTTTCCGCAAATTTTTTTGCCTGTGATTTTTCTTCACGCTCCGCCGCTTGTATTGTTTTTCCGATACTACCCAGAGCATTTTCAGCAATTGCGCTTGCGGCACTACCAAGAATGGATATGGTTTCCGGCGTGTTAAAATCCATAATATTTCTAAATTCATCTTCGTCGGAAAATATATCTTCAGAGTCTTGCCCCAAACGATTTAAAACCATATATGCAACTGAATAAGTTGCAAGACGTTCGAATGCAACCTCTATATTAAAATCGTCCAGTTCCTCTAAAAAGCTGTTTTCTTTTGCATATTTTAGTTCGTGCAAATAATCTTGCTTATTGTCCTGTACTGCATTACGGGCGGCACAGATAACCGCATCAACAATGGTTGTGGTTGTTTCCAGTTCCCCAAAGGTGTTTTCAAGAGTTTCAATGACAGCCTGTTCATGCTTGTCACTGTACTGCCACAGCTTAACCTCATTTCCGTAAAAACTGTTGGTGTCGGAAATATCAAAAACATAATTTAGTTTGAAATGCCCATTATTATCGGATAACAGGGCAATACCCTTTGAGCCTTTATTTATCCAACGGTGCAGTTTGTCTGTCCATATCTCAAAACTTGCACAGGCGGTAGCGTCCGGTCGTTGGGCATAAATGAGAACCTGATCCTCAAAGGAATATTTATATTGCCATGAAGCAGAGCGTAAAAAAGCTGCCCATTTTTTATAATCGGACAGCTTTTTGACAGTATTTTGTGAAAGTTCAAATATGAGTTGTGTTTTGCTTGCCAATTAGAAGCACCTCCTTAGCGTAAAATTTCTTTGCCCTTGCGTTTTCCTTTTAGGCGGTCTGCAACCTCCAAGAGATTGCTTAGCGACCTGTATTTGTTATCTTCTAACCCTTTTTGAATCATGTCATAATCACGATAGTCCAAACCATTTAAAACATTACATACTGTATTTAGCTTGCCGAGGGTATCCGTTGGATTGATAAGCGAAATGATATTTTTGTCCATATCATCCTCTGGGATAAGATTTATCTTAACGGTACGAGCATTATTTAATAACAGTGCATTTGGATTTATGAGGATGCCCGCACTGCCGAGATTATCCGAAAGAGCGCCATTTCTACATGGCAAATCAATATTTACTCCATTATCTAAAAATTTTATACTTGCTGTTATCATGACTATCTCTCCATTTCCTTATGTTTATTTGGTTTCGCCTTTTCGGTGTTGCAAAGCCATAACAATGCTTTCATCGTATTTATATTTGAGTCTATATAATCGAATTTGTTTTTTACAAAGCTATCAGCACAGCTTTTAAAATCCGGTGTATCAATATCCACAAGTGTTTGCTTAGATAAGCTACCTAAATAGTCGAAAAACTCATCTTTGTTTTTAAAATTAGAAGCCTGTTTTATATCTTCAAAGCGAAAACTGTTATACACAAGCTGTCCGCCTGCATTGCTATCGGGATTGTAATATACCATTGTAATTGTTTTGTTTTGCGGAGAAACATAAAATTTCTCTCTTTGAAACTCACCAGAATGATTAAGTACAAATATTTCATTCAACTCTTTTTCTGAACGTGCAGGTACATACTTTGTTCCGTTTTGCTCCATTTTCTCTGCAAATTCACAAATATGAAAAATTATATGTCCTACCTTTGTATGGTAATCGTCAATATAGGTGCATTTTCGTGTAATCCTTTCACCACCGGAGAATGTTAATTCGATATTACCACCATCGGGGATTGTAAAAAGGGTATTATATTGACTGTCTATAAATCGTATTGTTTTTTCTTCCATAATTATCGCTCCATTTCCTTGCTTTTTGGCTTTTTGTTCTGCTGTGCCTGTTTAGCTTCAAGAAGTTTCAATTTTTCTGCCACCCACTTAGGATAATGTTCAGGTTTTAATACACCTTGCACCTCATACCTTTCAAAGCGGCTATGCTCACCGGAATAAAGGTAATTACAAAACACAGCATTTCCCAATGCATTGGCACGGGCACCATTCCCGCCTGTGACATAAACAATTTGGCTGGCGGCATGGCGATGTTCGGGGCGAAGTGCATCCGCTTTTATCGCAACAACCTTGCCTTCAATGCTTTCGCTGTAATCATTGGAATAACACATATCAGAGCCAATCACTTCAAAGGGGATTTTCATTTTATCCTGTTCTGACTTTACTTGTTCCACCTGTTGTGCCAACCTTTGCACAAATAATTCTGCAATCTCAATATAACTATTGCTAATCATACAATTATCATAGCGTCCAAAAAGTTCGTTATAGGTATAATCTGCAACGATATAGCAGTGTCCATTCTTGTCCTGCATATTTTCACCGATTACAATTTCCTTATTGCCAATATGAATTGCCTGTATAATGGTATAATCTCCTACCATTCTTTTTTCTTTGTCCATAAAACCTTACCTTTCCGGCTCATGCCTATGTTTCTTTTTTGATGGAGGTCTATTCAACTGTTTCTCTGTATCATTTTGAACAGGAGTAGAAGGCAAAGCACCAATGGACTGTAAATAACTGATTTCCTCACTTACTCGTCTATATAAGTCTAACCTTGCTGAATTATAATCACTTATATAATTGCCCCAGTAGTAATCATCGCCGTTTTTGCATTTCCAAGTAACATACTGTGATGCACCATTTAGGTTTTCCCCTAATACAAATTCCGTTTTCCCCACAAAGATGCTTTCAATAATTTTATAACCTCTGTTAATTCGCTCATCCATAAACCAACACCTCCAAATGTAAAAACCACCCTTTCTGATAAAAAGGCGGTTTATCGTTCGTGTTCACGTTGTTTTTTTCTGTGCCAATCCTCAAGCAGTTTCAGCAAGGTGTCCTCCATCTGCTTTGCAGAATAGTGTTTCGGAAAATATTTTCTCAACTTATCCTCTTTAAAAGTGATTTTCACCTTTTCCGGTTTTTGCTCTTGCATAATGGAGTCCATCACATCAACATTTATCCGTCCTTCCTCTGCAAATTTGCGTATTTTGGAAGCCTGTGCAATAGAGGGGGAGGTTTCCTCCTTTTCTATAACCTTTATCAGTTCCGCCTGTTCCTTTGAGCCTAAATAGGATATTTCAACAGCGGCATTTAAAGCGATTTTCTTTTCATCCACCATTTCAAGCAAGGGGTCGATGAGGTTGGTAAGGCGGATATAGCGTTGAATCTGATTTCGACTTTCGCCTGCTTGACTTGCAAGTATTTCATCAGAGCGTAAATTCGTCCCAATTTGGGACACATTTTCT
The DNA here is from genome assembly GCA_023228885.1 of Bacillota bacterium. Classification (GTDB taxonomy): domain Bacteria; phylum Bacillota; class Clostridia; order Monoglobales; family Firm-18; genus JAAZFB01. Next base: position 4,165 of record JALOAJ010000075.1, read on the forward strand.
TTTGGCGGTCTGCCTGCCCTTCGTTTCATAGCTTCCAACTTCAACTGATAGGCAAAAGCCTTTTCGCTTGGTAGGATATTCTCACGCTGTAAATTGCTATCCACAAGAAGTATGGTAGCAGTATCATCATCAAGTTTTTTAACCACAACAGGAATTTCGCTTATGCCTGCAAGCTCACAGGCTTTCACTCGCCGATGCCCTGAAAGAATTTCATAGCCACCATCTTTATGAGGTCTTGCAATAACAGGGGATAAAACCCCGCTTTGCTTGATGCTCTCAACAAGTTCATCCATACTTTCGTCCAATAAAACCTTGAAAGGCTGTGATTCAAAGGGTTTTAATTCTGAAATGGCAATAGGCTTAATTTCTTCTGTGTTTCGCCCCTCGTCTGTTTTGAAAATATCATCGTACGGGGTCAGACTTATGTTTAATGCGGGATTTTTCACTGTTTAGCACCTCCTTTGTTAAAGCACGATAGGCTTCTGCCACCTTGCCGCTTTTGTCATAGCTGTATATACTTTTTCCTACTGCCGAGGTTTCGGCAGCTCTGATAGATAGGGGAATTTCCGTTTTGTAAACTTTCAGATTGTTCCCATATGTATTTCTGATTAACTTAGAAATACCCTTTGCAAAATTAGTTCGACTGTCTACCATCGTCATAAGAATGCCACCGACCTTTAAGCCGGGGTTTATCTGCCGCCGCACCTTTGCAACGGTTTTTAAAAGCTGTTCCAACCCCTTTGCGGGTAGATATTGTGC
>JALOAJ010000076.1 GCA_023228885.1 Bacillota bacterium
TTCAAGCTGTTTTATCCTAAAACGCTCGGCATTAGAGCTTTTCAGTTCAGATAACCCCATCAAAATTTCATCACGCTGATTTTCTAAGATTGTTCGCTGTCTTTCCACCGACATGGGGATTCTTTCAAACTGCGAATGCCCGATAATCACCGCATCATAGTCCCCTGTGGCAATGCGACCGCAAAACTTTTTACGGTTTTTCGTTTCAAAGTCCTTTTTCGTCGCTACCATAATGTTAGCAGAAGGGTATAGCTGTAAAAACTCGCTTGCCCATTGCTCGGTTAGATGATTTGGCACAACAAAAAGAGGCTTGTTGCATAAACCAAGCCGCCTACTTTCCATTGCCGCCGCAACCATCGTCCAAGTTTTGCCCGCCCCTACAACATGTCCGAGTAAGGAATTGCCACCATACATAATCCTTGCAACTGCATTTTTCTGGTGTTGCCGCAGGGATATTTCAGGATTCATACCATTAAAGGTTAGGTGACTTCCGTCATATTCACGGGGACGGGTAGAATTAAACTTTGTATTGTAAATGGTAGTCAGCTTTTCTCGCCTGTTCGGGTCTTTCCAAATCCAATTATCAAAAGCTGCTTTGATTGAGTCTTGCTTTTGCTGTGCGATTGTGGTTTCCTTGCGGTTTAATATCGGAACTTTATTACCTTTTTCATTTTCAACATAATCAAAAATACGGACATCTTTTAAATTTAAGGTGTCCTCAATAATTTTATATGCGTTTATTCTCTGTGTACCATAGGTACTGTTTGCTTTTACATTGGCACGGTCACGGCTTTTACCGGAAATGTTCCAATCCCCCGTTAGCTTGGAATAATGCACATCAATTTCCCGTTTTGCCCAGTATGAAGTTTCAAGAAGTTCATAGGTAAATTCCTTAATATATTCCGGTGGGATCCATGTTGTACCCAGCTTCACCGTAATTTCTGCGGCGGTCAGGTCTTTGGGCTGTACTGCGGTTAAGGCTTCCACATTGACCATATAATCTTCAGGATAAAGCTGTGCGGAGCGTTTTGCCCATTCCAATTTCTCACGGATATTGCCGGAAAGGTATTCATCGGCTGTGAGATATTTTTCCCGTCCATCGTTTTCAGAGGTGTGCATGGGGTTTAGGAATATAACACCCTTTAATTCCTCAAACAATTCCTGCTCGTCCTTGCCTGCAAGGGAGGACATATATTCCATATCAATTTTTGCTTTCTCGCTAAGGGATACTGCCAATGCTTCGCTTGCTGTGTCAACCTTTGTAATGACAGCCCTTGCTCCGATGGTGCGTTTGGTGAACATATCCGCTTTACGCTCCAGCTCACCGTTTTCGTCTAAGTTTTCCAATGAGCAAAGTAGGAAGTAGGAGCTGTCATCAGAAAATGCCATGTTGTTGCCACGGGAGTTAATGAGTCCATATTTAGCTGTAAAATCATCATACAGCGTATTTAATTTTTCCTGCTGTTTCTGAATATCATAATCGGGATAATCTTCGCTTTGATACTCAATCAGGTCACGAACACAGTCCCGTATTGCTATCATGCCCTTGATACGATTTGCGGCGGTTAGGTTGGTTTCAACCTTGTTCATGCGGCTATTTTCACGAAAGTATATATCGCCGTCCACAAGGGTATAAGAAAAATTCCTCACATTTGGGTCGGCAGGGATAGATAAATCCTCGTCCTCTATCAGCTCATCAAACTCATACTCGGTGATTTGTGCATGAATGTTTTGGATAGCACTTTCTAAAAGCTCCGAAAGGTCAGAGTTTTCAAAGGGCTTACAGGTATTGTCTTTTCCGTATTGTGTGCTTTCCTCGGTCATTTCACCAAGTATCATATCAGGGTTATCTACAAAATATTGATTGACAGTGATGCCATTTTCAAGTTTATTAAGATGTACCCAATCCGGCTCTATGTCAATCATTCTATCTCGCTTTTGAAGGAATAAAATATCTGCTGTTACCTGTGTTCCTGCATTTTTTAGGAAAGCATTGTTGGGAAGTCTAATGGCTCCCAAAAGGTCTGCCCTTTGAGCAATATACTTTCTCACAGCGGTATTTTTCTTGTCCATTGTTCCGCTTGAAGTGATAAAAGCAACAACACCGCCGGGGCGTACTTTATCTAAAGTTTTGGCGAAAAAATAGTCATGGATTAAGAAGTTTAATTTGTCATACTTCTTATCCAAAACCTTGTAATTTCCAAAGGGGACATTTCCAACTGCCACATCAAAAAAGCTGTCGGGGAGCATGGTATCCTCAAAACCTTGAATGGCTACGCTGTTTTTTTGATATAACTGCTGTGCGATTCTGCCTGTGATACTGTCAAGCTCAATACCGTAAATTTTACTGTCTGCCATGCTGTCCGGCACAAGTCCCATAAAATTGCCTGTTCCGCAAGAAGGCTCTAAAATGTTTCCCTGCCGAAATCCCATGTTTTCAAGTGCTTTATACATTGCTTTGATCACCGTGGGGGAGGTATAATGTGCGTTTAGAGTGCTTGCTCGTGCCTGCTCATATTCATCCGGGGCAAGAATAGTTTTAAGCTGTAAATATTCAGTTGCCCAATTTGGTTTGGTTTCGTCAAATACATCCGGTAAGCCACCCCAACCAACATAACAGGATAAAACTTCTTGTTCTTCGTGCGTTGCAAGGCGGTTTTCACTCTCGCAATTTTGCAAAACACGAATCGCCTCTATATTGTTTTTATACTTTTCCTTCTGACCGCCATAGCCCAACTCATCGTCTGTAATTACAAAATTATGACGCTGTGACATTTCAATTTCGGGGTAAACCACGGTGTTAGGGACTTTGTCGGTCTTTGGTTTTACAAAAGAAGGAGTGAGTTTTTCCTCTTTCTCCGGCTCTAAATATTGCCTTACAACTTCAATCTTTTCAGAACGACTTATGGGGAATCCGCTTTGCTCCTGAAAGGTTAAATCACGCATGGAAACATCACCGGAGAAGGCTGAAACACTTTCAATTAAAAATCTATGGTTGTCAATGACAACTTCTTTTCCGATAATATCGCTGTAATCAGGTGTTTCCTCGTCTTTTTCAGTAAGGTCATTATGAGTAGTAGTATCCTCGTCTGAAACTGTATCAATATCATCAGAATCAACTATTTTTTCATCTACGGCTGTTGATAGTTCCTCTTGCTTTAAAGTTTCGGCTTGTGCCTGTATTTGTGCTTTAACATTCTCCGGCATTTCCTTATCGTAATAGGTAATATTTCCGTCATTGTCAATATGGGCAACGGTTTTATAATCGCCATTTACTTCCTCAAGGCTGTTCCATACGGTAAGACCATTACCAAGGTAACCAAACCCTAAATTATAGAGTTTTTCCTCGCCGGATACGATTTTTAGCGTTGAAACTTCACCTGTGATGTCATTTTTGCCACGAAGTGCCACGGTGTAACCATGATCCGTTAGTGTGTTTATGCTATCTTCCAAACTATGTGACGGAATGCCACACATAGGCAAGCGACTTTCTGAGCCTTCAATGATACGCTCCGTTATATTAATATCCAAAACCTCGGCGGCGGTTTTTGCATCCTCGCCCCAGAATTCAAAGAAGTCACCCACTTGCAACACTGCAATACTATCGGGATATTCTTCTTTTATTCCTTGATATTCAAGCCATAAAGGTGAATGTGAGGGGCTTTCCTTAGTCTGCACACTAAATTTCCCAAACAGGGCAAACTCGCCATTGATATATTTTTCAAGGTTTTCTATTGCCTGTTTTCGTTCCTCATAGTGCTTATTATCAAGAGGTATTTCTAAAATATTTTCCTTCATCTGTAACAGAGCTTTTTCTGTTTCGTCCTTATCGTCAAGTAAATCCGTAATGATTTTTATCGCATCACGATATTCAAAACCATAAGGGAAGGGACGGGCTGTTTCCATTGGCAAGCCGTAATAGAAGTAATAAATGCCTTCCGCAATTTGCTTTTTCTCGTACTCCGGAATATAGCTTATATCCCTATCAGATAAGTACCTGTCAGTATTTATGAGGGTATCAATCCTTTTGGAAACCTGTGACCATGAAAGAGTTACCTTGTCATAGGGCATAGAAATATCGCCACGGCTGAGTGTAATACCTTTTCCATTATGGTCCTCGTGCCCAACACCGTTCATGGCATGGCTGGTTCCGCCTATTCCATATTCGTCTTTCAGAAAGTCTATGCGTTTTTTGGCATCCTTTTCCTTTATAAAAAAGGCGTAGATACGCATTTTACCACTTTGAATGCCGCTGCCACGTTTTAATGCGGAATCTATTTCATTTTGAGTGATAAAGCGTTTACCACCAAAGGAAATAGACCCCGATGCGGTAAACTGTTTCCGTTCTATCAGCAGTTCGGAAAGATTATTAGCAAGCTCTTGCGGTTTATGAAAGTGAAAACGGAGTAGGTTACGGTTTTCTCCATAAGCCTTAGCAAAACCTGTGATACCCTCAATAATTTGATTGCGTTTTTCAGGGTTATCAAGGCTTTCGGCTATTCTCGCTGTACTTTCGGGGAAGCCGCCCTCAAACAACATTTCATCTAAAGGAAAATCACCGTTTCTATCTTGATGTAGATACCAAATTTTATCCGCAAGCTCTTTTCTTTCATTAAAACCTGCCTTGTTAATTTCCTCTTGCGGCATATATCGCCCCAAATCAAGCAGTTCGCCCACTCGCTTTGCAGCTTGCTCCCACGAAAGTGTGTATTCATCCGTCGCAACTTCCTTTCCATATATGATTTTGATGCCGCCCTCATCAAACCAAACGGATACAGGAGTGTCACCAAACATAAAACCTTTGCCGCCAACAGCATATTCATCTTTTAAAAATACTGCATTTTCGGAAAGTGATTTTTGTTTTTGATACTGCGTACAAATACGAAGTTTACTATTCTTTTGGTTTCCACCGTCA
>JALOAJ010000030.1 GCA_023228885.1 Bacillota bacterium
CCCTGCAATCTCAATCTGCAATTTAGCCATTACATTATTTGCAACAATAGCCTTCGCCGCCATATACTCTTGGTTTATTTCCGCCATCGTCCTATGGCTGCCCTCTGCTTGGTCTGTGTGGTACTTGAAAACCAGCTCATTGCGCTTGACCCTTAATGTGTTAATGTTTTTAAAGTCGTCCTTGTTAAAGTGCTTATAGTTTTCTATGTTTTGATAAAACTTGTATGACGCTGTTTGGTTAAAGTTGCCCAAATATTGGTTAAGCCTTGCCCAAACAGAGGTTGCAGACACATTTATCGCTATTGCATTAGTATTGGGCTTGTATTGTTCACCCCTTGCCAAAGCTAACGCAATGTTTTTGCTTTCGTGCAAAGCTGTCGAGGTCACGCCGAAAGCTAAAGTCCCGGGAGCTTCTGCAATCCCCTTTACGGCGCTTGCCGAAAGCCCTGTTGCTGCAAGCCTGTTCAAAACCGCATTGCCTATCGCCACACTTGCATTGCCGCCTAAATACCCTGCCATGCCGCCAACAACCGTATTCACTATTGTATCGGTTGTTTTTTTGCCAATATTTTTGCTCCAATCTTCCGATAATGCAGTTTTTGCTCCACTTATTCCCCCAAATGTAACGGCAGTTGAAATCGCCCTTTGCGTTTGGAAAGGCAATGTTACAAATTTAGGCATTTTCAAAAGAGCGCTGTTAACAAGACCCTGCGCCAACACAAGGCTTGCCGCACCGCCCACAACGCTGCCGCCAAGTGCTGCTATTGGGTGTTCGGCTTTCGCTTTAGCCAGTTGCTTTGATGGCAAAATTGTGTCAAGCTTGCCCACATAATCGCCGATGTCGGAATGTTTAAGCTGCATTTTAGTAGACCAATCGGCAGCTTTTTTAGCAAGCCCCAAAGTTGCGTTATCAAAAAATGTTGATACTGCAGTCGATGCTGCGCCGGTCTTTTTCCGAGCCTCATTTTGCCATGCCAAAAATTCAAGTTTTTCAGCTTCTTTCCCATACTCAAAAGCTGTGCTTGGGCGAATACCTCGCCATTTGTTATCCCTTAGCCATCGCATATAAGCCTTGTTATCGAATTCTGTCGGGTGTATGCCATATTTAGTCATCACAGGATGCTTTAAATTTACATCCCTCCTTGGTTCTAACACCGCATCTACGGGCGGCGGTAATTTAGGGCGGCTGCTTGCACCTGTCAGCCGCTCTATGTCTGTTGGTTGATTAAACATAAAATTATTGGTCAATGCAGGTATAATTGGCAGTATCCCTTGAAGCTTTTGTTTATCTGTCCCACCCCAAAAATTCAGCTTGTTGTAGTCAACCCCTTTAAAATTTATTTTTGCCACTATAAAACCTCCTTTTTTTTGCATAACAAAAGCACCCCTCTTGAAAAGGAGTGCTTTTGTTTGTGCAATATTTAATTTTTTACCCACTATCATTATACCATAAAATAAGTCAAAAATCTTCCGCACTTTTTCCACGGCTTGGAAATGGGTGGTATGGTCCTTTGGTTATCGATATAAACAGGGCGTGACACAATCAAAGGTTTTATTGTTTAATTGCGCATTTTTTATGTGCCGCATGTTAATTTGGCGTTTCCGCAGCTCGCAACGGCGTAATTTCGTCAAAGTCGCTCCACACCATAACCTTGTAGGCGTCGTACTCAGCATTTGTTATGAATGTTATATCGGTGCCGTCATATTCTGTTTCTTTAATTTCTGTCAACATATCATCCTTGTACAAAGCTAAAATAACCTTATATCCTGTTAATGTTGTAAGCCTTGAAACAATGTTGAATGTTGTTTCCCTGCCCGTTCCTTTAACCACCGTAGTTGTTGTGCATGGTCCGTTTTCCGGAACAACTGTAAGTTTGTAAGTTGCCTTAAATTCATCTTCTGATTCACGCACAAAGCGTAACACTTCATCATGAGACAAATATTCATAAGTTGGAGCATTGACGCTTATTGGCATAGTCAATGACATATATTCATCGTCTGCGCCCTTTCCAAATTCAATAGATGAATTATAAGCTGCCTCGCCTAAATACGAAACCTTTAAATAACCCAATTCGTCAGCAATTATTTCTCCGCCGTTTATTTTCATCTCCATGCGCATGTATTTCCCTGATGTATCGGCGTTAAACAGTTCTCTTACAGGAGAGGCCGGTTTAACCGTACTTATATCAAAGACACAATCGTTGTAAGTGATAAAGTATGGCGCTATGCTGCTTGTTCCATTTGCGTTGTTGTACACCGTCAAAAGGTTAGCTGTTGTCGCTCCTTCAGAAAGCCCGAAAGTAACATTTGTAAATTCATAACTGAACTTCTTATTGTTTATTCTTCCGTCGCCTGAGCTGTCGGCATTATTCATGATTACAATTGCTTTGGTCTTTGTGAGAATTGTTCCGTTTTTAACGGTAATCGTTGTAGGAAATACTGAAAGTTCGGCGGTGCTCCCGTCATTTGACCACGATTTGGAAGTTGAATCGAAAATCGCACCCCGCCCGCCGTTTTGCGATAGTGTAAAGCCTCCCAAATCTATATTAAGCACACCTTGAACCTGTGCTAAATTATTATAATATTCACCGCTGTTAAAACTATAATCCCTTCTCAGCAGGATATGCGCTTCCTTCGGATTGTTACCGTATGATGTTCCGTCCCATATATTCTCCGCCAAATAATTTTTTGTTATGCCGATAGTCTCTGTACCTACATTTTCACCGTAAAACTGTATACCTGCCGTTACAAAATTTTCATTTTCGCCAAACACTACAAACGGATAGGTTTCCTTGTCTGCATATGCTTCCGGGATTGTTCCGTAAGGCGTGTTGAGCGACTCGTAAGTCACAAGCCCGGCTATTGCATCCTCAAGCGCATTCTTTGCATCATTAATCTGCACTTGTGACGAATCTTCAGAATTGTACACCCCTTCAGCCCTTGTAAGCGCTGTTGTGAATATTTCAAAGGAGGTGGTGGTGTACGCCTCGGCATTGTATTTATTCGCTTCTGATATTACAGCCGCAAGTTCCGTCTTGTCAATGGCTGTATCATCAATCTCAAGCCTGTAAATTGCTGTTGTGTCATCCTTTTCTTCTTCTTCAAAGCGAAGTGTTCCTTCAGACGACGGGTAACCGCCGGTTTGAACCTCTAAATCGGCAGGAACCGCAAGCGATAAAAACTTCGCATTTGCTCCCTTTTCAAATGTTACAAACGAGTCATAACAAGCGGGGCTTGGCGCTGAAACAGCCAAAGCATCTATATTTTCGGCAGTAATATGCCCGCCGTTTACCGTTATTTCAAGATGAACATAATATCCTGCCGTATTGGTGTTAAATATCGGATTTACCGTTTGCGGAGCCGATGTCTTTAGGTCAAATGTGCAATTATTATATATAGTATAGAAAGGCGCGCTTCTGTCCACAGTATTTCCGCTTGCAATACACTCTGTAAGCAGATTAGCAGTAGTTGCACCTTGCGCAAACCCAAAATTAACATCGCTGAATTCCATAGTAAAATCCTTATCTGCATTTGGGTAAGCAACTGCTGTGTTTGCAACATTCAGCCGCATAACAGGTTTTTTCCCTACAAGCATGGTGCCGTTTTTAACCTCAATGTGGGTAGGGAATATTGGCTGATCCCCCGTGGTAACCATAGCCTTAGAACCCGCCCTGAAAATATGTTCGCTGACTGTACCGTTTGAAAGCGTGTGTCCTCCCAAATCCAAAACCAGCGTCCCTTGAACTTGTGCAAGATTATCATTATATTCGGTTGCCGGGTATGTATAATCCCTTCGCATCAAAACGAATGCTTCCTTCGGGTTGTCTCCGTAACTGCTTCCGTCCCAGGTATTAGCAAGCAAATAACCTTTTGCTACATTGATTGCGGCGGTAGCAACCTGTTTACCGTAAAACTCCGCGCTTGCGCCTAAAAAGTATCCATTCTCGTCAAATGCTACAAAAGGATATTCCTCCGCATTCAGATATTCCTCCGGAATTTTTCCGTATATAGTTGTCGAATCGCTGTTTTCCAGCGTGTAAGTATTATATCCGTTCCCGTTTGCCTCCGCGTTGCCGAACACCGCCATGTTTCCGCTTGCAAGCCTGAAAGAATCCGTAGACGATACCGCCACCGTTGCCGGAAGGACAAGCAAGGTATAATCACCGTTTCCGTCCGGTTTGTATAAAGTGTTTTTAAAGTTTTCGTATATGCTTATCCATCTGTATGAGTTAAGCTTTATGCTTCCCCCTGTCACGGTGTACGAAAGGTCAAGGTTCCCTCCCCCTGCCGGAAATATAACAATTGAATTTGCAGGCAGGTTCTTATCCGAAATATCAAGCGTGCACCCATTAAGGCTGATGTTTGAAGTAATCGCCTTTGTTGAAGTGTTATTGCTTATCACATTTCTTAGCGTGGAATTATTGCTTAGCGTAATATATAAATCCTCAAACGAAATATTAAATTTTCCTTCCGAGTTTCCGTAATCCACAAGCGGAGCCGCGCCAAGCGCAACAGTGCCGTTTTTCATGGTCAAATTTGAAAAACCGTCTGCCGTAATCACGCCTCCCGATACATTTGCCGCATTCAGTTTATGATTGCCAAGGTCTATGACAACCTTGTTAAACCCTGCAAGCGACGGGATTCCCCCATCCAAGGTTACATTTTTCCGCATCATAATGGTTTGACCGCTTGTATAGTTTTGTATTGCCCCGGCAAGAGAGGGATACTCGCCCACAAGGGTATTTTCCGAATTATAAACTGCCCAAGCCATTTGAGATTGCGGCGCAGTATATCTTCCGCTTCCGTCGCTGCTTACAGCCAATGAAACCTCGGATATCTCTATGCCAGTTATCTCCTCAACCACCGAAAAAGTTTTTACATAAAGCGGCGCTTCTATACGGTTTCCGTTCCCGTCTGTTTCCGCACAAACAGGAGCTGCGTGAAACGAAACTACCTTTCTTGCGCCAAGCCCGCTTGTTCCATAGTCGGGCTCATATACTGCGTATTCTAACTTATATTCATTCCATTCCCCTGCTTTTGTAACAAAGTTATATATACTTCTGTCATAATCCATAAGACCTGTTGCCTGGCCTGTAACTCCATTCATATTAAGCCTTATTGTTCGGGAAACCGTATCATAGATTTCAAGGGTTACGGTGTATTTTCTTCCATAGTCCTCCGCTGTAATCGTCCCGTTATTACCTATCACCGTATTGTTCGACATGGCTTGGGACAAATAATAGTACTCACTGGAATTTCTGACAATGTCGTCCCCGCCCTGTGTGCAAGCGTTCGGGTGAGCGTTTCCGTTTGTGTTTATGCTTACTTCATAGCTGTTATTAAAATCGCCGCTCTCAATCTTTTTCACATTGGCAAGGCTGCCTTTTGAATAGTTGTTCAAAGCATTGACGCTGTTTGTGGCTATATCCTTTTTAGGGGATATACGGAATTTTAGTTTCTCCCCCACAGTCTTGTTCTGTATATATTCCGTAATATCAAATTCATAGTAACCCGCACCCTTTAAGTAAATACTTCCTAAAAGTGTGCCCGATGTATCGTCAGCACCGCTTACAGCATACAGGTTTGCCGCATTCGCCGCATCATTTGACACATAAAACCGTATGCCGCCGTGGTTACTTTCACTTGAAAGGGCGGGGCAGTCAACCTCAAAATAACCGCTTTCATCCGCAGGATAAGCTACCGACGATGATTGCTCGGTGCTAAAGCTCATTGTGTAAGCAGCACCCATTTGCACACCATTATCTCCACAGAAGTCCGCAGGGATGGTTAGGGTATATTCCGTGTTTCCTTTCCATACGGGAGTTGGAGTAAATGTCCATTCCGTATTTCCGAAAGCGGCAGCCCATACTCCCTCTGCCTCGTTCCCGTTTGTGTCGGTTATTTTAATAGTTTCTATTTGTTCCGATAAAACAGGTCCGATAAACTTTATAACCACAGGCTCCGTGGTCAAAAGCCCCGGCTCTCCCGAGGACGGCTTGGTATATATCACATTCACAGCATTACCCTTTAAGTAATAGCCATAAAAGTCAAATATTGCGTTATATGTGTCAACATCATAGTTTACATCATTTCCCACAGTAATTCTGTGCCCCGTATCTACCTCAAAAAATACAGACGGAATGTCAAGCGTGCGTGTGAGATTGTACATCTCGTTTGAAGTACCCCATTGCGCCTTCCATTCGTCTTGAAAGTTACTTGTGAAAAACAGCGGCGAATGCCCTTCTGCTATATCCTGTTGAAGGCTTGCGCAAGACGGAATTATAGCATCCGCATACGACAGAATTTCGCTGCCGTCGCTATATGTAAGCCATGGCTGCATTTCTCCGCCTTCTATGGCATTCATACCGGTATAAACATCATAGGAATAACCCTCTGTTTTGCCGTTTCCGTATCTTGTGTTTCCATTATACATTGCAAACTGGCGAGAGTCTGAAATGCCCCTTAGTCTTGCGTCAATAGCCTCGCTCAATGTGGAAAACCCGCCCTGCGGCGTTGCTTCCCTAAGCTCCTTGCGACCTAAAAACTGTGTCCATCCACCTTTAGAGTTACCAATAATACCGATTTTTCCGTTTAGTGAGGTTTCCGCCCTCTCACCGAAGGAACGGAGATATCGCACTACCGCAGTATTTATTTTGTTGTTGTTATATGTATGTATAGCATAATTCATATGGTCGCCCGTCACATGACCGCTTGCGGCGCCGCCATCAAAATATCCGTAAGAATCATCGCGCGCCATCGGCACAAAGCCATAGTCAAAGCAAGCCAACACAAACCCGTTGAAAATAAATCCATTATATTGACCATATTTGGCGTCTTTAAGGTTGGATGTAAGTGTGCCGGCTGAATTTGACAGCGCAATAACCGGAACAGGCGTTTCCGGATTTACCGGATATATTATAGACATTGTTAAATCAAGATTCAACGGGCTCCCATCGGGATTTACGCAGTCTGTGATTTTTTTCGCAAGCGTGTGCTTTACCAGTATGTACTCACCATTTGCGTCGGCTGCCCCGTTTTGATTGAGCCACTGCGGCGCGCTTCCGTCAATGCCGTTTTGCGTAGCTTTGCGTGTTCCGTCAGCATACACCCATTTTACAAGCCTTGTGCCTTTGGTTCCTCTAAAATCATTGTTCCATATCTCAACGATTTTCTCCATCGTTCCATCAGTGCCGTGCTTATCGATTTCCCAAAAAATCTGTTCTTCTTTAACATTATAGCCCGCCGGAATAACATAGCTGTTCCAGTATTCGCCCGCCGGAATAATCGTGTTATCGATGCCAACAATACAGCTGTTCTTCGTCTGCATTGGCGAATAGAAATTCTGCAACGAATAATCAAGCCCCGGAGACACAGCCTTTGCGTTGCCCTTATAACCAAGCGCCGCCACTATAAAGCCGCGTTCAAGAAAATCTGTTATAATTTCTTCATCCGTTGCTGTGCCTATGCGTTCCATAGCGGTGTCTACTACATAAAGGGCCACCTTTGTGCTATTATATCCGGTAGCCACAGCGCCCTTTGCAGTATCATAAAATACTGATAGCTCCACAGGAACACCTATATAACCATCGTCCGAAATTTGTTTTGTTTCTCCTATTTTGTATGCCGAAAAAGCAGTTTCAATAGCGTTCATGTCTGTTCCCCCATCCGTTGCGCCGCCTGCGGCAAATACCGGCACGCTTGACATCGCAATGCACATCATAGCGCAAGCAAGCATAATAGAAGTTGTAGCTTTGAATCTTTTTGACATTTTTTCGCCCCCTTTACTTGTCATTATAGCACCGAAAAAGCGCTACTGCAATCAACAGTTTCCAAGAAAATCAACGATTTCAAAGAAAATTACCAATCTTTTGATTACAACTAATCCTGCATAACTAATTTAAATTCAGTTTCGTCTTAATTCTACCATAAGTTTCTTCATAATAATATTAAAAACAGTAGTAAAAAAGCATTGACAAAGCAAAACTGGTAATGTATAATATTTTTTGTTAATTAAATGCGCCATTAGCTCAGATGGTAGAGCAACTGACTCTTAATCAGTAAGTCCGGGGTTCGAGTCCCCGATGGCGTACCACAATAAAACCGCTTAACTGTGAGTGTTAGGCGGTTTTTGTTGTTCGACTGCGCATTTGGAATAAACTTAAACAATATTCTCGTGGAATACTATATTTTCAAAAAGTGCTACAATAATCCATGCACCCACGAGGGGTGCGACAATAGAGTTGCCAGTTTTCAGTTGCCAGTTTTCAGTAGCTGTATTTAAGTATCAACAAAGGGTGCGGCAAATGTGACACGCAGATGACTTTAAAATATGCCCTATTTCAATCCACGCACCCACGAGGGGTGCGACAACAGAGTTGCCAGTTTTCAGTTGCCAGTTTTCAGTAGTTGTAATTCAAGTATCCACAAATGACGCGACAAATGCGACACGCAGATGGCTTTGAAATATGCCCTATTTCAATCCACGCACCCACGAGGGGTGCGACAACAGAGTTGTCAGTTTTCAGTTGCCAGTTTTCAGTAGTTGTAATTCAAGTATCCACAAATGACGCGACAAATGCGACACGCAGATGGCTTTGAAATATGCCCTATTTCAATCCACGCACCCACGAGGGGTGCGACTTTCGCCATCATTAGTAAAGTAACAGGTAACAATAATTTCAATCCACGCACCCGCGAGGGGTGCGACTTAATTGAAAACTTACTTAAAGAAGAATCATTCAAAATTTCAATCCACGCACCCACGAGGGGTGCGACAGTACAATTCCCGCGAAGGGAGGTGCGCATAATATTTCAATCCACGCACCCACGAGGGGTGCGACCCCTCAACATTGATGTTAACGCTTTGGAATACGGAATTTCAATCCACGCACCCATGAGGGGTGCGACAATAGAAACGGACACACCCGAGGAAATAGCGAGGTTATTTCAATCCACGCACCCACGAGGGGTGCGACGGCTTTCCACGCTATTCTTTGCGAGTTTTCTCGATTTCAATCCACGCACCCACGAGGGGTGCGACCGTCCGTTTGTGCCTGCCCGTATCGCTGGAGCATTTATTTCAATCCACGCACCCACGAGGGGTGCGACCGAAGGCGCAATACAGCGTGATGTTACAGGTATTTGATTTCAATCCACGCACCCACGAGGGGTGCGACGAAGGCGCAATACAGCGTGATGTTACAGGTATTTGATTTCAATCCACGCACCCACGAGGGGTGCGACTCCGAGCCGAATTTAACAGCAGAAACAAAAGGCATTTCAATCCACGCACCCACGAGGGGTGCGACATTTTAGGTTATAAAGGTTTAAAACAGCTTGCAATATTTCAATCCACGCACCCACGAGGGGTGCGACATAAAGTTCCTTGCTAAAAGATATGAGCAAAAAAATTTCAATCCACGCACCCACGAGGGGTGCGACTTAAATAAGGTATGTATATACTTTTCATCTTTATAATTTCAATCCACGCACCCACGAGGGGTGCGACTCGATTACGAACAGGCGTTTGCAGGCGTAACAAATTTCAATCCACGCACCCACGAGGGGTGCGACCTTTTTTTCTTTGTTTAGCTTAAGCCACTCTTCAATTTCAATCCACGCACCCACGAGGGGTGCGACACATATTTGTCAAGCTGAGGAATATCATAGTTTATTTCAATCCACGCACCCACGAGGGGTGCGACAACCGAAGCGGCGAAGGCGCAGTATAATGTGTATATTTCAATCCACGCACCCACGAGGGGTGCGACCAAAGAGCAAACAATGAGGTATGTTTTAACATTTATTTCAATCCACGCACCCACGAGGGGTGCGACAGCTTGATTATGCCCTTGAAACACGCTTAATCAAAATTTCAATCCACGCACCCACGAGGGGTGCGACCGGTATGCTAAGTAAATACTTAAACCAAACAGCGATTTCAATCCACGCACCCACGAGGGGTGCGACAATACGACATAATGTGTTGACTTTCTCGTACTTACATTTCAATCCACGCACCCACGAGGGGTGCGACGACGGCATGATAATCAACGCCACCGGCTTTACAAATTTCAATCCACGCACCCACGAGGGGTGCGACAATTCGGTTTCTACCCACAACAATATATCCGGATTATTTCAATCCACGCACCCACGAGGGGTGCGACCGATACTGCCCTGCAATAATCATCAGGCATAGTTTATTTCAATCCACGCACCCACGAGGGGTGCGACGCCAAAGTCTAAGCCACGTTTAACCGTATCAAAAATTTCAATCCACGCACCCACGAGGGGTGCGACAATTATATTTCTGCCCCTATTGCGGTGCCGATATATTTCAATCCACGCACCCACGAGGGGTGCGACGTCTTAACCTCGGCTTCGTGCTTATAAGCCTTTCTATTTCAATCCACGCACCCACGAGGGGTGCGACGGGGCAAGCAAGCAAGTAAGGGTTTCAAGGGATTTATTTCAATCCACGCACCCACGAGGGGTGCGACCGTCCGTTTGTGCCTGCCCGTATCGCTGGAGCATTTATTTCAATCCACGCACCCACGAGGGGTGCGACCGCCGCAGTCGGTATATACTGCCAATCCAAGCGATTTCAATCCACGCACCCACGAGGGGTGCGACCACCCTAACTGCCGCCACATCATAGTACCGTGGATTATTTCAATCCACGCACCCACGAGGGGTGCGACTATGCTGATATGGTAGCCCGGTCAACCACCAGAATTTCAATCCACGCACCCACGAGGGGTGCGACTTTTGGGTTGGGTGGATTTTATCGCCTTTCGGATTTATTTCAATCCACGCACCCACGAGGGGTGCGACGCCTAACGATGGTGGGAAAACACCGCTCCCAAGTGATTTCAATCCACGCACCCACGAGGGGTGCGACAGATGTTGGTGATGTTGTCATTGACCCAGTAGCAGATTTCAATCCACGCACCCACGAGGGGTGCGACTTCGCGGCGGCTGCAACAGCTGCAACGGCGGTTATTTCAATCCACGCACCCACGAGGGGTGCGACGGGTTAAATAATGGCTTTATATAGTGGGGTAACAGGTATTTCAATCCACGCACCCACGAGGGGTGCGACTTTCTAAAACCCGTTGGCAGTTGGGTGTTGGGAATTTCAATCCACGCACCCACGAGGGGTGCGACGCAGCAACCTATTTAAGCGGCGATGCTTACATTATTTCAATCCACGCACCCACGAGGGGTGCGACCCAAGCGTTAATGTTTCCCCGTTATCCTAATAGTATTTCAATCCACGCACCCACGAGGGGTGCGACATAAATCACGCTGATATGAATTATCACTTTTGCAATTTCAATCCACGCACCCACGAGGGGTGCGACAATTATATTTCTGCCCCTATTGCGGTGCCGATATATTTCAATCCACGCACCCACGAGGGGTGCGACCATACTGCAAGGCGTAAGCACCGCCGCACAGCTTATTTCAATCCACGCACCCACGAGGGGTGCGACATGCTTAAACTTTCAATAAAAGCATTGCCTTGTAGATTTCAATCCACGCACCCACGAGGGGTGCGACAAAACCACTAAAGGCACGCTGCAACAGGCAGACGATTTCAATCCACGCACCCACGAGGGGTGCGACTAATGGCGGTTGAGGAATGGGTAGGTTTATATGGTATTTCAATCCACGCACCCACGAGGGGTGCGACAAAAGTGCAATAACGGCAAAGGGCACAGGTGTAGCATTTCAATCCACGCACCCACGAGGGGTGCGACGGCGTTACCTGCAATATGGTTATATCCTCGTTAATTTCAATCCACGCACCCACGAGGGGTGCGACCGAAATGTATGTTTATAAATTAGGCAACAAGTTTATTTCAATCCACGCACCCACGAGGGGTGCGACATTTTAGGCAGGTGATTTTATGCTAACTGATTTATTTCAATCCACGCACCCACGAGGGGTGCGACCGCAAATTTGTACATAAATATATTGCCCTACCAATAAACTACATACAAACTGCACAAATCTTACTGAAAGTTACAATGCCTATTACAAAACTAACTGTAAAACAATAATCTCACTAAACTAAATTGGTGCGGATGCCCTTAGCGTTTTATGTTTGCATAGTATTCGCACTCAGATAACAAGGGGAGATTCCAAATCTATGGATGGTTTCGCCCCAACATGTTCCACTTTGTTTTTATAATTGTTTCCCAAATAGTAAAACCTAAGGCTGTCAGTATTTTTGTCTATAATTTTACAAAGTATGTTTTTAACCTCAACGGCCTTTGCGTTATCAAGAATACATTCAAAAACTGAATTTTGAACCCTTTGTCCATAATTAACGCATTGCTTTGCAACCTTTCTAAGCCGTTTTCTGCCGGCCAAGGTTTCCGTGTTTACATCATATGTAATTATAACTAAAATGCTCTCACCTACTTCCACATAAAAGGCGGGTATTCGTCAGAATCTCCGCGGATAAATCGAGCTAATAACAAAGCTTGCGCAAAAGGCAACATGCCCCACTCAATTTTTTCTTCTAAAAATGGATGTGTTATTTTCTCTTGCTTTTTTGTCTGCCAAGCCGATAAAAAGGTTTTTCTTCCCTCATCTTCCATAATAGCGGCTCCGTTTTCTTTTGCAAAGAAATCTTTGCCTTTTATCATTTTTTTGTTTATGAGAGTGAGAACAAACCTATCCGCAAATACACTCCTAAACTCCTCCATTAAATCCAAAGCAAGGGATGCCCTGCCCGGTCTATCCCTGTGCAAAAAACCAACATAGGGGTCTAATCCTACCGTTTCCAATGCAGAACAACACATATTGGCAAGAAGCGCATATGCAAATGACAGCATGGCATTCACATTATCCGTTGGAGGGCGCCTATTTCTTCCTTTAAAGTAAAATTCATCTTTTTGTTGAAGAATTAGATCATCAAAAGCAGAAAAATATACCGATGCCGCCTCTCCCTCCGTTCCCCTTAGTTCTTCAAGGGTTTCAATGTTTTTAAGCTGTTTTAATGAGTTGGATAAAAATGTTGACTTTTCCTTATGCTTATTGGTATCAGTTATCAAAGGATAATCCCTTATTGCCCTCTCAATCACCCATTTTGAGTTGTATATTTTCCCGATTAAAAAGTTTTTGGCAATGCTGTTACTTTGAAATGTGCAGTCTGAAATTCTATATTGTTGTTTTCTAAGCAAAACATTACCTCTTGTTTCCCCCGACACCCGGGCAAGAAATCGACCGTTTTTGCTTAAAAAACAAATGGAAATATTCCTTTCGGCACACGCACCCATTAGCGCAGGGCTTGCCCCCGAGTAACCGAAAGTTACTATTTCTCCAATATTATGCAACGGAACTCTTGCTACAACATTATTATCCTGTGTAACAACTACATTTTTACCATCAAGGGAAAGATACCTATCCGGGGTGGTTACATAAAGGGTGTTAAGTAGCTTTTTCATAGTGTTATACCTCGTTCAACATTTTTTGAATATACCCTTTCGCTGACTTGCTTTTGCAAAGCACAGGCAAGCAAAGGTCATTAAGAGAGCATGAGTTGCAACTTTTTGAAGGCTTAACCCTTGGTGTGTGCCCCCTTTCAAAAAGCATATGCATCTGTTGGAATATATCCGTCACCTTTTCCTTTAGTTCGTGGGTTATTTCAATCTTTTCCCTATGCCTTGTCTGACCGTAAAATAAATAACCGCTGTTTACATCGCAACACAGCATTTCTTCCAAACACATTGCCTGAGCAGCAAGTTGAAGGGTATCAACCTCTGTCTTTTTAGGAACGCCCTTTTTATACTCAACTGGATAAGGGGTATACCGTCCTTGGCGCCCTTTAATTTTTACACCGCTTTTGTCTAAATGAAATTCAACTACATCGCATTCCCCACTTATTCCAAGGGCGGAAGAATGAACAGGCATTGCCCGCGAAGTAATAATGTTGCCTCGTTTTTCGGTTATGGCACCATCATGAACCTTTTCATGGAACACATTGCCGATAGCGGTGTGATAGTTCTCTTGCCATAGGTTTTCTATATGAATTAGCGCCCATTGTCGTTTACAAAAGGCAAAATGCTGTATGCCCGATAGCATTAAATATTCTTCTTGCTTATACTCCTTCATAAATATCAAGCTTTAAGCCCTCAAGCGGACCTTCGGTAATTTCATAATCATCTATACTTTTTGGAGCCGATACCCCAAACCTTTTTGTTATAGATACGCTGTCATGGACTTTCTTCGTGGAATATTGACCTATCTTATTGTTGTGGCTCCACCAATAAAGCTTATGAATATTCATGCTGCCATCAGGTCTTGCAGCGGAAGTATCGTTTATAAAAAGTGTTTTTATTGATTCTTTTATTTTTTCGGCATCTTGTTGGCTGAAGTTTGTTTTTTCCGCCAGTTGAACATTTATGCTGCCCTTTAGTATGTAAACGCCAAAATCAACCCTATGTTTCATGCCCATTGTATCGGAGGCTTTTCCGCTCGCTCCCGATTCGCTGTTTACGCTTTTTGTTATTTGTATGCTTGACACCTCAACCGTATCCACGCTAAATGCGGGATGTATTGAAACAGGCCCCCTTACACCAACAGAAAGGTCGGAACCTTTAAAAGCGAAAACTTGCCCGAAACTTCTAACATCCATCCATTCTTCACAAGCTATTTCTGAATAAACATCCCTGCTTGCATTTTTCCCTTTTTTCAACTCATCTTTTAACACCTGATTGCTGTCTGCTCTTTCCCTAAGGCTGCTGTGTCCGTCGTTGTTTTTGTCATCAGATTGAACAAACACATTTTCCCCCATATCCATTAGGCGGTTTCTGATTTTACGCTTTAAACAAACATCAGAAATTTCACCAAACCCGTCAATTGTAGTTCGGGGCATATTATTGTTTAGCGGGTCGCCGTTTGGATTTGCGTTAGTAACTGTAATAATTGCCTTAAAATCAATTTTATTTTGCAATGCGCCCATTTTTATTCCTCCTCCGTAATTTCATTTTCTTTTGATTTGTTAAACAAAGCCTGCCGTTGGGTATCAAAACCCAAAACCATGCAGCCGTCTAAATTCGAAGCAGCTGCAAATTCCTCAGGCTCAATCCGACCGGATATTTCACCCAAAAGCCGATACAGCCATGAGCCTTTTACCCCAAGGGTTTGTTTATAGGGAATAAGCTTGTTGTTTATGACCGCCCATGTTGTTGCGGGCGAGGTGGAAAACCGTGTAAAATATCGAATGGCGTTAGTTGATCTTACATCACCCCCGCCGCCCTTGCTTTTAAGAGCCCGGCTTTCGATTGCATCGGCAACCGCTAAGAGTCTGCCGCAATTGTATGCTAAATTGTCCGTTTGCTTAACCTCCATTGTGTATTCCTCCTTTTTATAATCATAAAGATATTTTCTGTAAACCGCACAGCATACCGTTAAAACTTTGTACCAGTTATGTGTTTCTTGATAGTTTTGCGGCTGCTTGGCTTTTCCAACAAGCTTTATCGCAATATCCTTTGGAATCTTTCGCCCATCTATTACGCAAGGCAAAATCCGCTCTACTGCATTTGAAGCAATTTTATCATCCGACTTTATAATTTTATTCTGCTCCGTCCCGTATGCTGCTGTTGCAATAGTGTGGGGGGATGGTGCGCCGTCAAAAGGTGCAATCTTTTTATCCTTAAATTTATAATGATGATGCCACGATGTTGTTTTATGCCAGTTTTTGATGTTGTCGATAAGTTCATGCCCCTCAAGCCCGCTGTATTCACGATAAAATATAATTGACATTCTGCCTGTGGTAGCCGCATCGAGCCCTATTAATGCAAGCTTTGCATCGGGGGTTATTTCGGCTTTGTAACCTTTTATAGCGTTGTTAAACTCTTTTGACAGACCTTTCCTTGTAATATCTTTATCATCGCCAAAAGCAATGTGCGATGAAAGCATTTCTGCAAAATCCGCGGTATCGCTTAAAAGCGCAGGTGTTTTTTGAACCTTTGTTCCCCATAATACAAAAACTTTATCTCCCGCTCTTTGCCCTTGATTGCTAATTAACCATTTTAAAGCGTTGTGCGCCTTTTGCGAAACCTCATAGCCCAAAGTTGCAGCTTCTTCCGCAGTATGGAACCGTCCTTTAAATGTAAAGTTTGAAATATCATTAGCGGAAATTAGTTTTGCCTTATCTCCCGTATGGCGTATTTTTGAAGGATGATTGTTCGAGCAGGCGGTTACTTCTCCTTTTGCATAACAAAAGCTTTTGTTCTCCTGCTTGGAAAGGTAGTAATCTATGTAATTGTTAATTGTTTTGTCATCCTGCCACACCGCGTCTTGTTCACTTTCTTTGGTTACAACCCTAAACCGTACAAAGGCATCTGCCTGCCCGCCTGCTGCAAGCTTGATATCTTCGGCTTGAAATTTATCTGTCAACTTGCTGTTTTCGCCAATCGACATTACACCAAAGCGAATTAAATCAAAAATCAGCTGTCCCTTTGCCAAATAGTTATAGATAATGTTTACCTTGCCGCTTGAAAATTTGGATTTACTCCATCCTTTCAGTTGTTCGATATAACTGTCATAATAATCCCTCTTTTTTTGCCCCGTATATTTTTCATAATCTCCTGAAAGGTATTGAAGCTTATCGCATAGCGGGTGGGGGGCTATTCCGCTTGACCTGCTTGCAGAGGCTTCGGTCACGGGAATTAGTGTCGAGGCATTTTCTTTATCCACAAATGAAGCGGCAATCATTTCGCTGTTTGAATTTAAAATAACTTCAATATGAGCATTTTGAGTTGAGTGTGCAATAGGTAACAAACCTTCGCTGTCTTGCTTTATTATGTTTTCATAAGTTTCATAAAGGGTTGTTATCCAACTCAATTTCCGTCACCTCCTCATTATATTCGTCCAACAGTTGAAATTCGTCAAAGCCTGCATAATTACTTTCGTCAAAGATTTTAGGCAACATCCTCCGCACAACCACTTCCTTAGGACAATCTTCCGGCTTGCAAAATTCCACTACCCCATTTATCATTTTGGGGTACCAAAATTTTGTTATAAGCTGATTTTTCCCATTTTCGTCAGGATAGCTTAACGAGTGATATTGCATACCGAACTCCATTTCACCCATATCGTGATAATAGCTTTTCTCCGCATCAAAATTTACAGGTTCAACATACGCCTGACATTCCCTTGCGCCAAGAAATATATCACGCCTCCCACCCTTTTCAAGGGAGCGCTTTGTAATAAAATAGTGCTTATTTTCGTTATGGTCCTTTTTCAATTCGGGTCTGCCGCAGTTAAATTCAAAATGACAACAAACAACATACTCCACATCTTTAAGATACAAATATCTTGACAGGTCATTTCCTCCGCCGTACTTTATGGGTCTTATTCCTTTTGATTCTGTTTGAATTTTGCTGATAACCTTAACCTTGTCTACAAACCATATAATAGAGGGCTTCCAATATATTGATTCGCAAATGCCCTTTAAGGCTTGATAGGTGGGCAAGGTTAGGGTTGACTTTTCGCCGCCGATTTTTGTAATTGGGTCTGTGAACAAGGCATACTTTCCTGACACTTTAAATGTTATACCATTTCTCATATGAAGCGCCTTTCCGGCCCACAAAAGTATATTAAAATTTGCGCTTGCGCACTTATCGTGAGCCGGATAAGGCGCATAAACAGCGTGTTTTTATAAAAGCATAGCATCCAGTTTACTTTCCGTAACAAGCCCTATATCGTTGTCATAAAATCCTTCTTTCAACAAATACACCCCCTCAATATCACAAGTGATTACAGCGCCCGCTTTTTGCAACGCTTTAAATTTGTTTTCAAAAACATTAACCGAGTAATGCTGAGCTTTTTTGAGCAACGGAACTTTCTGTTCAAGCTTTAAATTTGATATCAGGTCTGCAATAATATCCTTTCCTTTCTTAAAAGGCACTATAATAGTTTTAGCGCTGTTTTCAATAACAGCAAAATTCTCTCTTGCGGTTTTAAATTGAAAACAAAAACACAAGGCATATTTTTGCCTTGCATTTGCGTTGTAGGCATTAATCAAAGAATATTGTATAGATAAGAGTTCATACATAGAGGCTCCTTTTCTTGTCAAAGGATAGTCAAATTGTTCGGTAACTTTTTCTTCGCTTATAAATCGCATAAAATAATCATAAACGGTTTTGGTCGAAACAAGGCTGTTATCGTATTGCCGAGGGTCTTGCTTATATAAATAAAGAACACCGGCGGTTTTCTTTTTTCCAATGTCAATTGAAAGAAGCTTTTGTGTGTTTTCAAAGCCCTCGGCAAGGTTAATTATATAAGCATCAGATACCTTCCTTTCGCCATGCCGATTACATCTTCCCACTGCTTGTGCAATAGAGTCTATTCCGGCAACACTTCTGATTACCGTGCCAAAGCTGATATCAACACCGCATTCTATAACTTGGGTGCTTATACAAATCACAGCTTCGTTATTTTTGAGCGCTTTTTTTATTCTGCGAATCACTTGTGTTCTATGGCTCGGGCAGAGGTTTGAGCTTAAATAAAAAAGCTCGCCTTCAAAATTGCTCGTTTTTGCCAAATTAAAAATGTTTTCTGCTGCGGCAACTGTGTTTACAACAAGCAAAATGCTTTGGTAAGCTTTATTCGTTTCATGCAAAAAGTCAATTGCAGCGCCATATGTATAGCCTTCATCAATAGTTTTGTCCACCACATTAACCCTTTTAAGTTTATCAAAAGCGTCCTTAACATTATTGACAATTTCGCTGTTTGGAGAAAGGTTGACCGGTTTTGGCACCTCGTTTAAAATGGGTTGCGTTGCGGTGCACAAAACAATTGTGCAGTTTAAAGCCTTGTTTAAAAAATTGACAGCGCTATTAAACAAAGAGATGCAATGAAGGGGCACAGATTGAACTTCATCAAAAATAACAATGGAATTTGCAAGGCTTTGAAACCT
This sequence comes from Bacillota bacterium, assembly GCA_023228885.1. GTDB lineage: Bacteria > Bacillota > Clostridia > Monoglobales > Firm-18 > JAAZFB01. The sequence goes on from JALOAJ010000030.1 coordinate 18,942, forward strand.
GCGGATATTATGTGATGGCGGGGCATAAATTGTGTTTAGAAACTGCACGATGGTTGTAAAAACAAAGTGGCAGTCCCATCTTTCACCAAAGATTTTTGCACATTCGCTTTCTTCGGTTATAACATTAGAGTGAAATTCAAGAAGATTTTCGCCGCATTTAAGAGTTTGCCTTATTTCGTTCGCATTTTGTTCAATAATGCTTGTATAAGGCGCCACATAAAATATGCGCTCTTTGTTCCATGCTTTTGCGTGGTTTAGCGCAAAAATAAAACTTGAAAGCGTCTTTCCCCCTCCCGTGGGGACGGTAAGAGTGTATATACCCGGTTCATTTTTTGAAAATTTTAAACAATCATCTGCTATTTCGCTTCTTTTTTCAAACACAATCTTTTGCATTGCGCCGATAGGTTTAGAAAGTTTAAATTCATTCGTTCTTTTTTTAAGGTTGAATATATATCCGTCTAAATCCTCGCTTAAAGGTTTGAGCTTGTCATATGGTTTCTTAGCTTCAAATATAAAACTGTCAAGCCAGTCAGAGTCTATTAAAACACTATAAAGTATTTTAACAAGAAGATGCGTTTCAAAAAAGATGTTATCAGGCTCGGCATCGTTTTGCCTAATAATGCGGGAAAACGCTTTTATTTCATCGCAGGCTTTTGAAAATAAAGTATCTATGAAACCAGGTTCGGGGAAGATTTCGTCGAACTCATCAACTGCTTTTTCCAAATTTGATTTGCTTAACTTGTCCATACGCTTCAGCAAAGGTATTTCATTTTTTTCTATACAATCGGATAAGCCGCCATGGTGGTAGCAAATAACAAATGCTATTATTTGTGATGTGAGCTTTTGCATAGGAGTTCCGTCTTTGTACATATCATATATGTGCTTTGCACCATACGCCCCATGGTCAACCTTGACCACACCCGGCTTTGGCTGTATCTCTTTTATTCGGTTTTGAATATAATTTTGAAAGTCATCGCTAAGCTTCCCCATGTCGTGTAAAACACCTATGATGTAAGCTGTGTTGGGTAGTTGAATTTTCAAGCCGGTTTGCTTGCAAAGGTTTCCCACATTTGTTAAGTGCTCCTTTACAGTTTGGGTGGTATTGGTATCCTTGCAAAACCTTGCGATTTTCACTTTCATCCCACCTTTATTAACACATTGTTATTAACGGGATTACAACCAATTGACAATATTATACTATAAGTGACAAGTAAATGCAATATTCCGACACGATTTTAGCTTGTAAAGCCCTTAAAAAATCAATTGGAAAATAACATATTAACAAAACTTTTTACAATACAGTATTTTATATTACAATTTAAGTGAGATAATTTGTGCATAGTTGTTCTTGACATATTTATGTCAAATTGTTATAATAGTTTGGGTGTGTAAAAATAAAGCAACTTTTTATAAGCACTTTATTTTATTATGTACATTGGCGGTCGTGTTAAATAACTACATAACACAGGCTTGCGCCATTCAATCTATACAGCACCCCTTAATACGAGGAGGTATTCAAAACAATGTCTAATGTTATGGAAATCAGGTGGCATGGACGGGGCGGTCAAGGTGCTAAAACTGCATCTCTTCTGCTTGCGGATGCCGCTTTCAACACCGGTAAATATGTTCAGGGGTTTCCCGAATATGGCCCGGAGCGAATGGGCGCGCCCATTACCGCATATAACAGAATTTCAGACGAGAAAATAACAGTCCACAGCAACATATACAACCCTCAATTTGTGGTTGTGGTTGACGACTCTCTTTTAACGGCTGTTGATGTTACGAACGGGCTTTCCGAAGACGGCGCAATAATAATAAACACAACAAAAAAGGCAGAAGAAATAAAGCCGCTGCTAAAGGGCTATGCCGGCAAGGTCTACACCATTGATGCGCGTAAAATATCAACCGAATGCTTGGGCAGATATTTCCCAAACACCCCCATGCTCGCAGCGGTGGTTGTGGTTAGTAAGCTGATGCCTATTGATGATTTTATAAGCGATATGGCGGAATCATACAAACACAAATTTGCCTCAAAACCTCATGTTGTTGAAGGAAACATAAGAGCACTTAAAAGAAGTGTAACGGAGGTGCACGAAATATGAATAAAAAGGACAAGCTTAATTTAGGCAACGATGTTAATTGGAAGGAAATTTCACCGGGCGGCGTTATTAACGAGCCGGGCAATTCCGATAAATTCAAAACGGGCGATTGGCGTTCTGTCAAACCGGTGTGGATTAAAGAAAACTGCAAGCAGTGCATGCTATGCTTCCCGGTTTGCCCCGATTCATCAATCCCGATTGACGAAAACGGCAAAAGGCTTGATTTTGATTTTGACCATTGCAAGGGCTGCGGGATTTGCGCTGAAGTTTGCCCATTTTCCGCAATAGAAATGAAGGATAACTAACAAGGTTTTATTTTTAAGGAGGAAAAACAATGTCCAAACGAGATAGACTCAGCGGCAACGAGGCGGTTTCGGTTGCAATGCGCCAGATAAACCCAGATGTTGTTGCTGCGTTTCCCATAACACCGTCAACAGAGGTGCCGCAATATTTTGCCTCTTTTGTTGCCAACGGTATGGTAGATACAGAGTTTGTTCCGGTCGAATCGGAGCATTCCGCAATGAGCGCATGTATAGGCGCTCAAGCTGCAGGAGCGCGAACAATGACGGCTACTTCCGCAAACGGGCTTGCATTGATGTGGGAGATGCTTTACATTGCGGCGTCATCAAAGCTGCCAATAACATTGGCAGCGGTAAACAGGGCGCTTTCCGGTCCGATAAACATCAATAATGACCATTCCGACACAATGGGCGCGCGCGACTCCGGCTGGATACAAATTTACGGGGAAAACAACCAAGAGGCATACGACAACTTTATTCAAGCGGTGCGCATAGGCGAACATCCTGATGTTATGCTGCCGGTGATGGATTGCTATGATGGTTTTATTACCTCTCATGCGGTTGAAAATATTGAACTTTTAGATGATGATGCTGTCAAAAAATTCGTTGGGGAATATAACCCTGGCGAAAGCCTTTTAAACCGCAAAAATCCAATTTCGGTTGGTCCGCTTGATACCGTAACGCATTATTTTGAACATAAAAGAATACAGGCAGAAGCGATGAAAAACGCCAAGCAGGTTATTTTGGATGTAGCTGAGGAATTTGAAAAATTAACCGGCAGAAAATATGGTCTGTTTGAAGAATATATGATGGACGATGCGGAAGTTGCAATAGTAATAATAAATTCAACCGCCGGCACCGCAAAGGAAACAATAAAAGGGCTGCGTGCAAAAGGTATAAAGGCGGGGCTTATAAAAATCCGCGTTTTCCGTCCTTTCCCGGTTGAGGAAATTGCAAAGGCGCTTTCAAAGGTGAAAGCAGTTGCCATAATGGATAAATGCGACGGATTTAACGCCGCAGGCGGTCCGCTTTTTAACGAGGTAACAAGTGCGCTTTACGGCAGGGCGGATGGCATTAAAGCAATAAACTATATTTACGGTCTTGGCGGCAGAGATGTAAGCGTTCAAGATATCGCAACGGTGTATGACCGCCTTTTGGATATAGTCAATACAGGCAATATCGGCGAGGTTTATAACTACCTCGGCGTTAGGGAATAGGGGGATATAAAATGGCTTATAACTTAAAAGAATCGGTAAAAAAGCCTGAAAGATTGGCAGGCGGGCACAGAATGTGCGCTGGCTGCGGCGCCCCTGTTGTAGTTAGGGCAATTTTAAGGGCGCTAAAAGAAGATGACCATGCCGTTATCGGCAGCGCAACAGGTTGTTTGGAAGTTTCAACTTGTCTTTACCCATACACTTCATGGAAAGACAGCTTTATTCACTCGGCTTTTGAAAATGCCGCCGCCACCGTTTCGGGGGCAGAGGCTGCTTATAATGCGCTAAAGCGAAAAGGTAAAATAACAGGCGACACTAAGTTTATCACCTTCGGAGGTGACGGCGGAACATACGACATAGGATTGCAATCCCTTTCCGGCGCAATGGAGCGCGGTCACGATATGGTGTATATATGCTATGACAACGGCGCATATATGAACACAGGCATACAGCGTTCATCCGCAACGCCTTCTTTTGCCGACACCACAACATCACCCGCTGGCAATGTTATTCCCGGCAAAATGCAGCCGCGAAAAGACTTAACGCTCATCATGGCTAACCATAATATACCGTATGTTGCGCAGACAGCGCCAATGGGTAACTTTAAGGATATATACGCCAAGGCGGAAAAAGCGCTATACACTCCGGGCGCCGCATTTATAAATGCGTTTGCGCCATGTCCGCGCGGTTGGCGATATGAAACACCGCTGTTGATGGATATTATCAAGCTGGCGGTTGACACTTGCATTTGGCCGTTATATGAAGTTGAAGACGGCAAACTGACGGTAAATTACAAACCGAGGAAAAAGCTGCCGGTTGAGGATTTTCTAAAGGCGCAGGGCAGGTTCAGGCACATGTTCAAAAAAGGCAATGAATGGACCATTGAGCAGTTCCAAAAAGATGTAGATGAAAAATGGGAACGCCTTTTGTCAATGGAAGAAAACTAATAACTGCGGCAAGCATTTGAATATTGAATAATATCCCCTCTTTTTGTCAAAGCTTTATTATAAGGCAAACGAAGTTATAACAAAAGGAGGGGTTTTATTTTGTGTTTGAAACAAAAGATTCTGCTTTCTGTTTTAATTGGGTTTACCGTAACCGGCGCCGCCATGTATTATCTCACAACAGTTAAAGCGGATATCGAAAAAAGTGTGCTTCGTTTTCATGTTGTGGCAAACAGCAACAGTAAAAAAGACCAGCAGCTTAAAATGAAGGTGAGAGATGACATAGCGCAATATCTAAACGATAAGCTAAACGGCTGCAATAGCTTGGATACGGTAAACGAGGTTGTAAAATGCGAGTTGCAAAATATTGCCGATGCCGCCTGCAAAACGGTGCAAGCGGAAGGCTATGGGTATTCGGTAACGGCGCGGTTAGGCAATTTTTATTTTCCCACAAAGCAATATGAAGGGTTTGCTTTCCCTGCCGGCAACTATAATGCTCTTCGCATAACATTGGGCAGCGGGGCGGGAGAAAACTGGTGGTGCGTGCTGTACCCGCAGCTCTGTTTTGTTTCTTCCGGCAAAGGTAAATTAGCGGAACAAGATAAACAAAAATTAAAAAATGTGCTGTCGGAGGACGAATATAAAATAATCGTCAACGCAGAAACGGGGGATTACCCCGTTAAAATTAAATTTAAACTGCTTGAACTTTTAGGGAGAAGAAATTAATTAATTTTCGGCAATCACCTTTAACGGCTTTTCCCAATGCCCCGAGTGGATAAATATCCCTCCCAAAAGCAATGATGCAAAGGGCGAAACCGCAATAGCAACCGCGATGCCGTTAAATCCCATAAGCCGAGATAAAAACATAGCAAGCGGAATTCTTAGTATAATTGAGCTTGCAACCGAGCTAACAAGCGTGAGCCTTGTGCGCCCCGCTCCAACCAATAAACCGTTTTGTGAAAATACAATAGATAAAAGCAAATATTCCCCGCTGCAAATGCGAAGAAATGTTATTCCGATGTTTATAACTTCAGCTTCAGGCGTAAAAATTCGAATAAGCCCGCCTGCAAAAACAAAAATAAACACAAACATTATTGCAATAAACGGCATGATAAGCTTAATGCCCGTAAGCATGGTTTGTTTTGCCCTTTTAACCTCATTTGCCCCGATGTTTTGACCGCTCATTGCAGATATTGCCATCATCATAGCGCCGGCAGGCAATATGGCAAACCCATTTATTTTACCTGCAATCCCCGCGGCGGCGGATGCTATAACGCCAAACGAATTTGTAATTGAGGTTAAAAACAAAAAGGAAAGCGACACAATCGTCTGTTGTATCGACATTGGCACGCCGATTGACAAAAGCTTGCCTATAATCTTCTTATCCCACCGCATGTATGAAGGCTTAAAATGCGGAAATGTATTGTTTTTTATCATTATAAAAAGCGACATTACCATGCTAAGCGCCTGCGCCGCAACCGTTGCATAAGCAGCCCCGGCGGCTCCCATTTTAAAATATCCAACCAAAATTAAATCCAAAACAACATTGGCAAATGCGGCAATTGTCACCATAACGAGGGGTGTTTTAGAATCGCCCTTCCCGCGCAAAATACTGCTGATGGCGTTATACCCCATTATAAAAATCGTTCCCGACATACATATCATAAAATACCGATACGATTCGTCATAAGCCTCGGCAGGCGTGTTCAATGTTTTCAAAATAAAGTGCCCTGATAAAAGAGCCGCTATCGTAATAACAACAGACACAATCACAAACAAAATAATAGCCGACCCTACCGTTTTCCCTTGTTCCTCGCTTTGTTTTGCTCCCTCATACTGAGCCACCAGCACAGTTGCGCCCATTGCAAGCCCCATAAGCAGCATAGCTACAACCTGCGTGAACTGCCCGCTTGTTGATACTGCGCTTATAGAATTATGTCCAGAAAATATGCCGACAATAATCATATCCGCAACCGCATAAAATGCCTGTAAAAGGTTTGCCAAAAGCAAAGGTATAGTAAACTTAATAAGTGTTCTTGCAACGCTACCCGTTGTCAAATCGTTTTTCATTTATCCACCAATCCAATTTTTTTCTTGAGCATTTAATTATTTTAGCAGGATTTATCGGCTGTGTCAAGGAAAATGTGCAGGTAAAAACTGTAACCATGGTGTTCCTTGACACATTTTTCACTTTATTTTTGCCGTATATAATTAATAACCGAAAACGCAAAATTCAGTATAACCGCAACTGTTATTGCCGCCATACCGCCGAATATACCCGCCATTTGCGCAATCCTGCCTGTAATTGCGGGCATTGCAATCGCACCAAGCCCTGCAATTGAAAGCAACATCCCCATCGCCATTGGGGTTGTTTTTATCATGTCGCCAAGGTTTGCAACCGTTGTCGGATAAATGCCCGACATACAAAACCCCAAACCGATTATGCTGATAATTATCATGACAATATTCCTTGTGCTCAGCAGCGATATAAAAAACAGCACCGTTCCAATGCTTGTCAATAGCAAAATCTTTCGTTTTGATATGATTTTTGACAAATACGCACATGTAAGCCGCCCAATCAAAATTACAAGCCACAAAAGCGATGACAACATCTGCGCAATGTTTGTGCTTATTATGCCGGTGTCCTTAAAATAGGTGACCAGCCAACCGTTTATTGCCGCCTCGGCGCATAAATAAAAAAACAATATCCCGGTGCTTGTCCAAAAATGCAAATCCCGTAAAAAGGCGTATGAAACTTCAACAGCCTTTCCTTTATCCTTTTTTTTGTTTTCAATGCTCATAAATGAAAACAAAACCACAACAAGCAACGACATTAGAGAAAAAAGAACAACAGAATATTTCCACCGAGGTAAATGGCTTTTGGTAAAGCCCAATATTATAAACGGAACCAAAAACGCCCCTATTGCAAAGAAGGAATGCAGTAAGTTTAGCGCCTTTGGGTCGCCGCCGGATGTTTCGTTCACTATTGCATTGTCAAAGTTGCTCACACTGCCCCTCCCAATGCCGGTCAACAAAAACGCAATAAATAAAAATATTGGATTTCCCGTCAGCACCATGCCTAAAAAGCCCAGCACGGTGGAGCCGCTTAAAAATAATATAGATGTTTTTCTTCCTAAATAAAAAGGAATAAGCCCCGCTATGTACCCTGCAACCAAGTTCCCGATTGAATGTGCGGAAAGCAGCATACCGCTAACCTTATAGTCCAAATTATATGTTGTTTTAATCATGGGCAAAAGAGAACCCAAACTAACGCCAACAATGCCGTTCATAAAAAAAGCGTAAAAGCACGCAACAAAAATAAAAGTTTTTTGTTTTTTTGAAATACCGCTTTGCATTGCCAAGTAACCCCTCCCTTTATATATCCCCAGCATTATATCAAATAAAGCGTTCATAGTAAAGCGCAAAAGTTTTTTTACTTTTAAAATGAAAATCCCCAAACAATTTTTAAAACTGCTCGGGGATTTTATTTTTTTAAAAACGCAACAAACAAATTTATCTGCGACGGCTGCAATCAGCGGTCGTTATAAAAGAATCGGCGTTATTTTCCTGTAAGACCTTGTTCATAAGCATGAACCATTTTTCTTACCATGTTTCCGCCGATACGGCCTGCATCACGGGTGGATATATCGCCGTTGTAGCCGGGCTTTAATGTTACACCCACCTCGTTGGCAACCTCGAATTTGAATTTGTCAAGCGCTTCTCTTGCCTCAACCACCAATGCACGATTATTGCTTCTTGCCATCTTCATTCACCTCCTGCTTGATGCATTAATAATATCTGCAAAAAACAAAAGTTTATAGCAAGAAATAATTTCGTAAAATTCAAGTTTTTTATTTCGGCAACAAAAATCGGGCTTATCTTCTTTTTTGTAGTTCCGAAAATATCTCCTCGGGTTTAATTTCGCCTTCTTTTAACAGCACCAATAAATGAAAAATCAAATCCGCCGCCTCATAACAAAGCTCCTCATTAGAGCGATTTTTTGCGGCAATTATTACCTCTGCCGCCTCTTCGCCCACCTTTTTGCAAATCTTGTCAATCCCTTTGTCAAAAAGATAATTTGTATAGCTGCCTTCTTTCGGGTTTACAAGCCTGTCGCTTATAACATCATACACTTCATATAAAACGCTTGAATCGGGCAGCTCGGTCTTTTTTTCTTTCCCGTCAATTCCACGATAAAAACAAGAAAAATTATTTGTGTGACATGCGGCGCCAACCTGCTCAACCTTTAACAAAACACAGTCGCCGTCGCAATCGGCAAAAATTTCTTTTACATATTGAAAATGCCCGCTTTCTTCGCCTTTTACCCATAGTTTTTGCCTGCTTCTGCTGTAATATACCGCCTTTTTTGTTTCAATTGTGCGTTGAAGGCTTTGTTCGTTCATATATGCCTGCATCAATACGGCATTTGTTCTAAAATCCTGAACAATTACCGGAATTAAACCATTTTCGTCAAATTTTAACATCTGTTTTCTACCTCCCTGACGGCAACGCCTTTCTTGTGCAAAAATTCTTTTAAGTCAGCAATCTTTACCTGCCCGTAATGAAAAACCGAGGCGGCAAGCGCCCCGCTGACCTTGCCCTCTTTAATTACATCGTAAAAATGCTGCATACACCCTGCACCGCCCGATGCAATTACCGGAATATCAACAGCGGATGTTGCGGCGGCGTATAGCTCGTTGTCATACCCATCCCTAACCCCGTCGGTATCCATGCTGGTGAGTAAAACCTCTCCCGCCCCCAAAGCTTTCGCCTCAACAATCCATTTTATTGCGTCTGCGCTTGTATTAGTTTTACCGCCGTTTATATATACATTCCAACAATCGCCGTTTCGCTTTACATCAA
>JALOAJ010000077.1 GCA_023228885.1 Bacillota bacterium
AGTGAAATTCGGTTACTATTTTACCCTACCGCGAGGTTTGCCCACGGTCGCACGTTCCGTTGCGTCCGTGTCTTTGCCTGTAAAAATAAAAAAGACACGACAGGGCTTAAACGGTGCCTGCCGCGCCTGTATTTCGTCGTGTGTTGTTGTTTTTGTATTTCTCAAACTTTGACTTGTCGCGAAATCAAAACCTCTTTAACCTACTTTTGTCCCCTTTTTGTTCGCCATCATTTTCTCAAAATCGGACACTTTTTGTTCGCCATTGTCATAGACACACGGAACGACGGAAAACGTTATTCCGTGTTTTCTTTTATCCTAAAACCCTCTTTTATCAGTCTGAAAGAGGGTTTTTGATGCCAAAAATGTTGCATGTGTTTGGTTCAGTTCGGTCGAATTGTGTCCGCACGCGCAGCGCGCGCGTGCTTGTCGCCGGCGCCGCCGCTTGTTTCAAGACTAGCACACGTCCTGTACTCAACGATATGTCGTTAATTAAGGTTAATTCCTTGTGAACTTCAATGCTCATCACTCGCTGAGTGAGTGCCTTGCTTGCGCATAAAAAATGGATTAGATTTACACCGACCCATTTTGTAGGGTTTTTGAAGTCAATATTTTTACTTGAGATAAGTTTAAATCCATATCCTCCTTAATGGTCGTCACATCCTTGCCCGTTATGACTATGCGCTCGATTAGTTCCATCAATAAGAAGTTCGCTTTGCGGCTCCGCAATAACGCCACAATTGCCGTATGTGCCGAAATAATATGCAATTCGGACATCCTCAAGGGTAGCCTCAGGAACCTTTCTTTGAAGTTCGTTAAGATATGTCTGCTTTATTTCGGTTTCTATTTCCTCACCTAATATTTCTGGGGTTTTTGGCTCTGGCACGAAGTTTTCGGGGTTATTGCTTCCACTGTCAGTAACAGTAAAACTATAGTAATAGGCAATACTCCGTAAATCCTCGACTGTAAGCCAATTGTTATCATGCGCTCTTTGCAAACTGTAAAATACGCCCATGTCTGCCTCCTTTTCTACTCCGTTAATTGCCGTTTTTGCCGTCGCTACTGCGCCGTCCACGCCCGCCTTGTCCGCCGCGTCGTCGATTGCCGTCTTTCCTGTCGCGGTGAAGCCCAGTATCTTCGCCCAATTATCTCCGCTGTAGTCCGCTTCAACCTTTGTCGCAACGTGCGTGTCAAGCGATGCTTTTGCGTCAGTTTTGTACTGCGCAAGTGTAACCTTGTTACACGCCGCTAATGAGAACAACATAAATATCGCTATTCCCAATGTTATGATTTTTTTCATCATTGTTTTGAAAACCTCCTTGCAATTTGGTTTTATATCAGACGAGTTGCTTCGTATAAAATATGAAATTACCCCATCGCCTTTGCGCTCCACGACGGTTTCCCGAAGTCGAATGCCGTTTCGCGCTTGGTTTGAATATGCAGGGTTTGCGGCTCGGTTTCGGGCGTTGTATGTTCAATCTCCTTTGGCACGATTGTATCATATCAAAAATCAAGTTTCAATTATTATTCAAATAATTTTATATTTTCGTCAATAATCTACAAGGAGATCCAATACCAAGAGATCTAAGAATTACTCCTGTCAGTCCGTTTATAAAAATGAATCTAAAGAGTTTGAGTACTGTTACCACCGCTCCGCCATCCCCCCCCTTAAACACGCTTAAACACAGCGTTTTAAGGGGTTTTTACATTAAAATATTCGGCTTTTTCTTAATGTTGAAATCCACCTAATTTCCTATTCAAAAAGCTACTCAATATAAAATAAAAGCGCCCGGATTAAAAAACACATCCGGGTGCTGTTGTTATTGCTGGATAATTCTAATTTCTTTTGGCGCGGTGACTTTTGTGTGTACGATTAACAGCAAAAGAGAATAGCTAAGTTTTTGCGCTCGGAAATGTCAGAAATTCTTACAGACATACCTTTCCTCCGTGATTAGTCAAACGTTTTACCATTGCAAAATTTGATGTGAAGTATATGTTTTATTGTAGACCTAAAGATTGCAATTGTCAAGCCTCATGTAATTTAAGCTATCAAAATAAACAAAAAACTCTTTGCTATGCCTGTATGCGCTCTCCCGCGCTCCTGCATCTTCGCAAAGAGTCTTATTTTTGTGATAAGTATTAATTAAGTTGCGCGGCTATCACTCTTTGCCGACAAACTCCATTACCGAGTTATAGCAAGGTATAGATTTTTGTGCGCCTGCGGCCGTTACGGACAGAGCGGCAGCAGCCGATGCAATTTGCATTGCATCAGTTATCGCAACTCCCTTTGAAATCCCTGCGGCTAAATATCCGCAAAAAGTGTCGCCGGCTGCGGTTGTGTCAACCGCTTTTACCTTATAGCTGTCTATATAGTGCCTTTCAGCCCCCTCTATAAGCACAGAGCCCTTGCTCCCCAATGTCACAATTAACTTTTTTACACCCGCGGCCTGTACATTCTTTACTGCAGTGTCAAAATCGCTGCTTTTGCCTAAAATCTCAAGCTCGCTTTCATTGGGTATCAGTATATCCACATATTCAAAAGATTGCACGCACTGTAAATGAGCGGGAGCAGGATTTAAAAGTGTGGTAAGTCCCTTTCCCTTAGCTTTTTTAAGCCCATAATCAACTATATCATGGGGTACTTCAAGCTGGCTCAAAAATATATCGCCGGGGCCCGCCTCCGACAACGCATCATCAACATCCGCACGGGTCAGCCGGGCATTTGCTCCCGAATCAAGTATTATGCGATTATCGCCGTCCACGACAATGATAATTGCTATACCTGTAGATTGCTGTGAGTCTGTCCTCAAAAATGAGCAATCAACTCCGGAACTTAAAAGACTGTTTTTAAGCTCTGAGCCAAACACATCCTCGCCTAAACACCCGCACATGGAAACCTTGCCGCCTGCTCTTGCCGCAGCAACAGCTTGATTAGCACCCTTGCCGCCGGGAGTTGACATAAAGCTATCGCCCTTTATGGTCTCACCTTCTTTGGGCATATAAGGCGAAGTTATTACCAAATCCATGTTCAAGCTACCCAATAAAACAATCTTTTTCATTGACCTCTCACCAACATCATCAATTTTTTTAAACAAATTTTGCACCTTTTTATATTAACATAAATATTAATAAGTATCAATCATTTAATAATCTAAAATAGCTTAAAATAAATGATAAAAAGATCAAGCCCTCGAAACAAGCCTGCATATACGCTTGGCCTCCGCCGCCGACCTGCCTTTTCACATTAAATAAAAAGTTTGTGCTTACAATTGATTTTACGTTTTTTAATGTTATAATATAGACAAATAAAACCGATTGTTTGGGATAAAGCGGCAAACAAGAAGGGAGATTATATGCAGGAAAAATTGTTTAAAAGAGAAAAGAAAATCCGGAAGTTTACCGTAAAGCGGAACCTGCTATACCAATATGTTTATTTTCCGCTGTTGTTTGCGCTTATAGCAATAGCGCCTCTTGGTTTTTATGCTTTTACAAACATATTTATTCCCGCTTATTTGCGCAACAACCTGGCCAACACAATAATGTTTAATTGCGCCGCTGCCGCATTATCTTTTTTAACAGGGCTGATTTTGGCAAAGCGGGTGCGCATAGTTGACGAGGAAAAGGCTAAGTGCAACAGGCTTGTTACCTTGGCTGCGCCGGCAATCAACACGGCGGCGATTTTTATTGCATACATTGCAGGCGGCATTTCTGCTGCAAAAGTCGCAGTGTTTATTATCAATCCGCTGTTTATACTGACCAACGCAATGTTTAATTTTATTTTAGACAACTCCGTTGTGACGATTATGCTTTTAGCCACACTTTCGTATTCAATATCATTTTTGATATTTACCCGCAAAAAGTTTAATCGAGAAAACAAAAGGCAAGCACAAATTTTTAAATCGGTCACCGCAGGCGTAACCGCGCTCGCTCTTTTTTGCTGCACATTTGCCGCATATCCTGAAATTGAGTATGAGATTTTGAAAAACAAATATGAGCATCTGCCCTTTACTCAGGAGCTTGACTATAGTTTTTACTCCAACCTCCCCTTTAATGAGGGCAACAGCTTGGTAAAAGCAGATATTTCCATTGATTTTGACGATGTATATACAGCTCCCCGATTAGACGGAGCAACCGCTTTTTATCCGGTTTATGCAGCAATAGCCGAAAACAGTTACAGCGGCTTAGAAACCGCTGTAAAAGAAAATGAATGGACGTATTATTCTGATTGGGACGACAATATTTTCCTGTATGACTCAAATTATTTAGAGGTAAAGGACGGAGAATTGTTTGACAGATGCGCCGAGCTTATAAGGTGCACTCAAACGACCAATGCATACAACGCATTGGCAGACGGTAACTCGGATGTGGTCTTTGCGTTTGAGCCTTCGGATGCACAGATAGCTTACGCCGCTCAAATGGGAGTTGAGTTTGAGCTTACGCACATCGGTTATGACGCCTTTTGTTTTTTTGTAAACAAAAAGAACCCCGTGGACAATCTCACGCTGCAGCAATTGCAAGATATATACAGCGGAAAAATTACCAACTGGAGAAAGGTAGGCGGCGACAACAAGCGTATTTTTGCGTTTACACGCCCGAAAAATTCCGGCTCGCAGACGATTATGGAAAGCTTGGTGTTGAAAGACGTCGCTATCAGCACAAAGTTTGAGGCCAAAGTGGTCAAAACCATGGGAAGAATAATCAATGTTGTAGACGGCTATCTCAACACTCCGGCTGCCATAGGCTATACTTTTATGTACTATTCCTCGTTTATGGTTACGGGCGAATCTATTAAATATGTGGCTATCGACGGAGTTGCGCCCGCCAAAGAGAGCGTTAAGTCGGGCGCGTATATTTTCAGCACTCCTTTTTACGCC
>JALOAJ010000081.1 GCA_023228885.1 Bacillota bacterium
GGTGTATACAACGCTTTCCGCCCAATGAAAAGCGGTGTCGACAAATGTTATTTCGCTTGCGGCATCGGTGCGGTCAAACCTATACCGTATAGTTGGTCCGCGCACGGAATTTGTTTTGCTTTTTTCTCTGTACGCTGAAATGGTGTAAACCTTTTCGTCGCCGCTTTGCGCCGTTACTATGATGTTGATGTCGGCATTTCTGCCCTCGTCTAAATATATTCTTCCGCTTTGCTCACCGCTTTTTAGCTGTTGAGAGAAACGGTACGCCGTAACATATATTGTTGCTTCGTCATGCGATGCAATCGGCGTTACCTTTATATAATTTACGGTGTCTTTAAAGTCGACCGAATAGAGCGTTTTGTCTTTATCAAATGAAATTCGTCCGTCCGACAGCTTTATGTTAGACAAATCGTTATCAATTGAAAGCACGGTTAGCGTAACGGGTTTGGATGCGCTTTTTTTGTAGTTTTCATCGCCTTCATACACGGCAGAAATCGAATGAGAGCCGGGCGGAAGCTCCGACAAAGTGGTTTGCGCTTTGCCGACTGCATCAAAAAAAGCGGTTTTTATTTTTTCTTTGCCGTTTTGAAACACAGCGCCGCCTTCAATAGGGTGTTGCAGCTGTGCGTAAAGGGTTACCGATTCGCCCTCGTTAATTGTTGTTTTGCTTATTGTTAAAGTGACCGAATTGTTTGCCTTTTCGACTGTATATGTAACATTTTCCGATTGCGCTTTTACCTCGCCGTCAATTAAAAACTCTGCATGGAAAAGCTGTTCGCCCACCTGCGCGGGGGTATATTCCATACTGCAATCGTTACCGTCAAAAACTTTTCTGCCGATTTCTTCGTTTTGGTTGACAAAAAAGATTATCTCGGCATCTCCGTCAAAGTCACCCGCTTCCACGCTTGCGGTAAGGGTTATTTCACTACCCAACGCGCCGGATTCACCGTCCGCCGTAAGGGTTATTTCGCCCTCGAACACAGCCGGCAACATTACTGTGCCGCCCGCACCCCCGCCGGAAGATTTGCTACCTTCTTGCGGATTGGCGTTTTCGGTTGGTGTAACCGTCTCGGTTGTTGAAGTGTCGTAATCTTCGCTTGGTGCGGCAATGCCGTTTATGCTTATAATAAGGCACATCGCCGCAAAAATTGTAACCATTCGTTTTGTAAGCATCATTTGCCTGCACCTCCTACCAATATTATACACAGCGCCGCGCCTTAAGTCAAATTACATTTATATTAATTAAAAAAATATTGACAAAGGATTGGACATATGATAAAATCACTTTAACGATTTAATGTGCTAAAGTGAAACGGAGTTTTTAATTATGAGAAGATGGAAAACGCATACACCGGAGGGTGCGCTGGATATTTTGGAAAGGGAATGCGCAATAAAGAGGGAAATTGAAAACTGCATAAGAACGGTTTATGAAAAGAGCGGTTATTTTGAAATTCAAACGCCTGTTTTTGAATTTTACGATGTGTTCGCCGACGGCGGTGAGGAGGTTGGTCAAACGGCAATGTTTAAGTTTTTTGACCGACAAGGTAGAATTTTGGCGTTGCGCCCCGATTTGACAACGCCGGTTGCGCGTGTGTGCGCAACGAAGTATGAAAAGGAGCAGTTTCCCAAAAGGATAAGCTATGTTGGAAGCGCATTCCGAGACGGCGACGCTGTTGCGGGAGCGTTGCAAAAGCAGTTTACGCAAGGGGGGGCGGAGTTGGTGGGCGACGGCGCACCCGAGGCGGATGCCGAGGTTATTGCCCTTACAATACGCGCTCTTTTGGCGTGCGGTTTGGAGGATTTTCAAATAGACTTGGGGCAGGCGGAATTTTTTAAAGGCGTTATTGAGCAGGCGGGTTTAAATGATGAAAAAATTGAGCAGATAAGAAGGCTGACCGACCAAAAAAGCTCTGCGGCGCTTGCGGAGGCAATAAAGGATTGCAGCATTGACGGCAATATTAAAGACTTGATTTTGCAGTTGCCCGACCTTTACGGAGGGATAGACATTGCGCTTGATATAAAAAGAAAAAACTTAGGGCGGCGCGCCGCGGCGGCGCTTGATAATGTTATAGAAATATATAATATTTTAAAAGATTACGGCTTAGAAAAATATATTGCGATAGATTTGGCAATGGTTCAAGGGCTTAGCTACTACACCGGGGTTATAGTTAAAGGTTTTGCACGAGGCGTTGGCTTTTCCGTTTGCGGAGGGGGCAGGTATGACAATTTAGCCGGGGAGTTTGGGAAAAGCCTTCCCGCAACAGGGGTTGCAATAGGCATTGAGCGGGTTATTTCGGCGTTGGGCGATAAAAAAAGCAAAATATCCGTGCCTGTTGTTGACACGATTGTTTGTTACGCAAAGGAGCGGGGTGTTGCATATTCGGTTGCGGAGAGCCTGCGCGCCGATGGGCTGTGCGTTGAAATGAGCCAAATAAACGACACGCTGTTCGATAATGCTAAAAGCAGGAAAATAGGCGGGATTATAAATGTTATTGCCGCCGAGAATATTGAAATTATAAATCTTTCGGACGGTGATATGAAAATAACTTCAATAGAAGAATTGCTGGGCGGTGAAGGAAAGTGAAATATTTAACAATTGCGCTTGCAAAGGGCAGGCTTGCACAGCTTGCAATAGAAATATTTGAAAAAGCGGGGCTTGATTGCAGCGAGTTAAAAGAAAAATCGCGTAAGCTGATTTTTACCGATGATAAAAACAAACTGCGGTATATTTTTGTTAAGGCGGCGGATGTTCCGACTTATGTTGAATATGGCGTGGCGGATATCGGAATTGCGGGCAAAGACACCCTTTTGGAGGAGGGCAGGGATTTGTACGAAATGCTTGACCTTAATTTCGGCAGGTGTAAAATGTGTGTTTGCGGCAAAAAGGGTAGTGTAGTTCCAAGCGGGTTTATGCGGGTTGCAACGAAATATCCGAAGATAGCGCAAAGCTATTTTGCCGGCAAGAAGAACCAAACGATTGAAATAATAAAGCTTAGCGGGAGCGTTGAGCTTGCGCCGCTGTGCGGGCTTAGCGACGTTATTGTTGATATCGTTGAAAGCGGTAAAACGCTAAAAGAAAACGACCTTGAAATAATGGAGAAAATAAGCGACATTTCGGCGCGCCTTATCGTAAACAGGGTGAGCCTTAAGATGGAGAAAGCAAGGATTACCGATTTGGTAGAGAAAATCGCAAAGGAAATATAGGGGTGTTGAAAGATGGTTATTTATCCGGCAATTGATATTTTAGTCGGCAAATGCGTGCGCCTTTCGCAAGGCGATTACAGCAAAAGCGTCACTTATTCGGAAAAGCCTGAGCAAATTGCGGCGCAATGGGAAAAATGCGGTGCAAAGTATTTGCATATAGTTGATTTGGACGGGGCGCGCCGAGGTATGCCGACTAACACTAAAACGGTGGAGGGCATTTTAAAAAGCGTGAAGATACCGATACAGCTTGGCGGCGGGATACGCACAATTGATGACATTGACATGTATATCAAAATGGGGGTTTCTCGGGTGATTTTGGGCACATCTGCGGTGCAAAGCGAAGGCTTTATCCGCAACGCGGTTTTAAAGCATCAAGAAAAAATTGCCGTGGGGATAGATGCAAAAGACGGATTTGCCGCAACGAACGGTTGGGAAAAGGTTAGCTCTTTAAGCGCGTTTGAGCTTGCCGGCACAATGTATGAAGCGGGGGTCAAGACAATAATTTACACCGACATTGCAACAGACGGAATGCTTCGCGGACCTAACATTGCTGCAATGAAAGAGATGGCAGACAGCGTGCCGATTGATATTATTGCATCGGGCGGGGTGGCTTGCATTGATGATGTTGAAAGGTTAAAAAAGACGGGTGTAAGCGGCGTGATAATCGGAAAGGCGCTTTACAGCGGGAATATTGAGTTGGAGGAATGTATATGCCGTATAAACGGATAATTCCATGCCTTGATATCAAAGACGGGCGTGTGGTAAAAGGTATAAATTTTGTAAACTTTCGTGATGCGGGCGAGCCCTCCGAGTTGGCGGCGCAATATGTAAAGGAGGGCGCCGATGAGTTGGTTTTTCTTGATATTGCGGCATCAAGCGAAAACAGGGGCATTATGCTGGATACGGTAAAAAGAGTTGCAAAAAAGGTGACAATACCCTTCACCGTGGGCGGAGGGGTGCGGACGGTTGAGGATGTACGAGCAATATTAGCCGCCGGCGCGGATAAAGTTTCGATAAGCTCGGCTG
This sequence comes from Bacillota bacterium, assembly GCA_023228885.1. Taxonomy (GTDB): domain Bacteria; phylum Bacillota; class Clostridia; order Monoglobales; family Firm-18; genus JAAZFB01. Next base: position 4,231 of record JALOAJ010000081.1, read on the forward strand.
CGATAAAAAACCCGCGTCTTATATCGGATGCGGCAAATATGTTCGGCAGTAAATCAATAACGCTTGCCGTTGATGTAAAGCGAAACGGCGATTGTTGGAATGTATATATAAACGGCGGTAAAACTAATACAAGCGCAGACGCAATAAAATGGATTGTTGAGGCGAAAGCTTTGGGGGCGGGAGAGGTTTTACTCAACAG
>JALOAJ010000091.1 GCA_023228885.1 Bacillota bacterium
TTGCAGGCTGATGGGGATTAAATATTTTGCCAAAATAGTGTCGTTTGCGGCAAAACAGAGATTGACGGACACAACCTCCGGTTACCGTGCGCTAAACCGAAGGTGTATTGAGCTTTTTGCGAACTACTACCCCAGTGACTACCCCGAGGTTGAGGCGATTTTATATGCACTTTCAAACAATTTGTCGGTGGCGGAGGTGTCTGTCGATATGCAGGGCAGGCAGGGGGGCAGCTCGTCAATCACGCCGCTGAAATCGCTTTACTATATGATTAAGGTGACATTTAGCATTATCTTTTTGCACGAGAAGGAGGGATGTAAATGATTTACATAGTCACTCTGGCTATTTCCGTTTTATTTTTGGTTTTAACTTTTGTGTACCTTAAAAAAAGAAGACTGGATTTTAAGTATGCAATAATATGGATAATAACAAATTTAATAATTATCGTGTTTGCGTTGAACACTCGTGTTTTGGATGCCGCCGCAGGGCTTATCGGCGTGGAATATGCGCCTGCAATGCTTTTTGCGGGTGGGCTTGTGCTTGTAATGTTTTTCATTTTTCATATAACCCTGTATGTTTCTGATTTAAAACAGCGCATTGTACGGCTTACTCAAGAGATTGCGATTTTGAAAAACAGGGTGGAGAAAGAGGAAAAGAGGTAGGTGTATGTTTTCTATAAAGCATGAATCTCGCTTTACAAAGATAACGCTTGGTATAATTTTGGCACTGTTTTTGGGTCTTTGTTTTGCAAGCTTTACATATCATAGTGACACCCTCTTAGGCTCGCTTGAAAAAATGGATAATGACGATGTGAAATACCTTCGCAGTGCATGGACATTTCTTGACACGGGCAAGCTTACATACCAGTCCCCCGAAAACAAAACCGTTTTTATAATGCCGGGGCTTACAATTTTGCTGTCGGGCTTTTGTGCGGTGTTCGGGCGGCTGCCTATAATACAGTTTAAAATTTTTCAGGCAATCCTCGGGGCGTGCAGCATTTATATAATCTTTTTGGCGGGGCGAAAAATGTACTCGTCGGGTGCGGGGCTTGCGGCGGCGTTTTTGGCGGCAATTTATTCCGCTGCGGTATATGTCACAAACCTTATTTTAACCGAGGCGGTGTTCGCCTTTTTGTTTGTACTGCTTTTCTATGTTTCGTTTGAGGCGGTTGACAGAAAAAGCATGAAATTATACCTTTGGGGCGGCGTGGTGTTGGGGCTTGCAACCCTTTTTCGCCCAACGGTTTTGCTGTACCCCGTGGCAATATTTGTGATATGGTTTATAAAAAAATATAAAGCCGCTGAAATGCTTAAATACGGCTCGGCGGTGGTGGGGGTTGTAATTCTCATCCTCTCACCGTGGATGGTGCGAAATTATGTTGTTTTTGACAGGTTTATTCCGCTTACAATATCCTCCGGCAACCCCTTCGCCCAGGGGACGTATATTGATTATGACCAGGAGGCGGAAGTTGAAAACGACAGAAGTATTGATTATGTGGGAATAATTACAAAACGTGCGGCGGAGAAGGGGATGGACATAAACGATGCCGCAAACGATGAAATAGTGTTGGATTTTGTTGAAAAGCAACGTGGAATTATACGGGTGGAGCAGGTTATGACAGAGGAACCGCTTCGTTATATAAAATGGTATACCATAGGCAAAACTGCAGAAAACTGGAGCAGACCGTTTTTATGGATAAACCTGTTCGGTACGGAATTTAAGCTTACGAACAACCAACACACCGCATACCTTATTTTAGGGTTTATAGGCATTTTGTATACCTTCCTCAGAAAAAGGCAAAACCCGTTTTTCTATATGGCACTGCTCACAATTTTGTATTTTAACACGGTGTACCTGCCGTTTTACTGCTTTTCACGGTACATGTACCCTGTGATGTTTTGCTGGATGCTTTTTGCGGGGTTTTTACTATACGATATCTTCACGCACATTTTCGGGCGGATAAGAAAGGGTGCGGGGGCTTAAAACAAGCTCCCTTATCATTTTAAGGGCGGCGGCAAAATAATGCCCGTCGCAAATTCTTTCGTCCGTCACAAAGGTGTAGTCAATGTAGCGCTTTTTTTCCACTTCGCCATCTCCGTTTAAAACATATTCGTTTCGTTTTGAACCGTATGAGCAAAAGACGGGCACATTCCCAAAATCATACAAATGATGGTATATCGGCGGTATCCCTAAAGACCCCATGGAGGTCATGAAAAACGAGCCGTGGAAAGGACTTACCTTTAGTAAAAACGAAGGCAGCCAACCAAAATAATCTAAAAAATTTAAAGTAAAAACCGAAAACTTCAGTACAAGACCGGGTATATAATGCAGAAAATTCGCCGTTTTGTCAAAATTACTCTCGTCACCCTCTTTTCGTATTTTATCAACCTCACCGGAGAACTTTTCGTAAACGTCAATCACCGTGTCACGGGGGTCAAACTCAAGTTTCATCACGGTTTCGGGCGCATCAATAAGCATTTCCTTTTTAACCGTCATCATAATTTCAATATTGTTTCGGGCATAAATTTTCTGGCCTGCCACAAAGCGGTTTATCCCCGGCAACTGCGAAACAGTGCGCACATAAGCCGCCATGAAAATATGCACAATTCCAAAGCCCTTGTATCCTTTTGCACGCATTTCTCTTATAAAATTTTCCGTCTCGCTTATCTCCACAAAATCTCTTATAAAGTTTTGCGAGCCGGCACGGGTTTTCATTATATATGGCGACACCTTGCTGAGGGGCTGGAGTGTGCGCAGTTTCCGTCCGTCTTTCCTGTCGCCGAATTGCCGCTTTTTATCCATAAATTCCTCCCGATAACCAAAATATAGTTACAGTATACAATAAAAACAATTATCTTGTCAAATGGTTGAAAAAAATGTGATTTTGGTGTATCATATCATTATATTTGTAAGGACGGGAGAAGAACTTATGAAAAAAATATTTTTGCTAATACTTACGGCGGCTCTTGCATTGCCCTCGGCATCGGTTTTGGGGGATGAA
>JALOAJ010000087.1 GCA_023228885.1 Bacillota bacterium
TTTGCAATTTCAGCTGAAAAGCGAAGATTAATGGCAACCGCTATTACCTCAAGCTCCAAATAGTCCAAATGCTCTCCGAAAAGGCAAAGCCTGCTGGGTGTTGAAACTAAAATACTGTTTTTCACAAAAAGCCCCCTTGAATTATTGTATTTTTTATTGTATTATAAATATATCAGAAAACAAAGGTTTTTTCTTTATATATTCAGACATTTATGTTGCACAAAAGGACACGGAGGCAAAAAATGCAGTTTGTACCAACAACTTTAAACAGTGTAATCAAGGTTGATAAGGTAGTGACCATTCACTACTTTGAATACGCACGGGATTTTATTTTTTCAGGCGAGAAACATGATTTTTGGGAGCTGGTGTATATAGACACGGGAGAAGTTGGTGTTATGGCAGACGGGAAGGGTCTTACACTGCGCCAGGGCGAAGCCATTTTCCACAAACCGCTTGAATACCACAATATTTGGGCGAGGGGAAAATTTGCAAATGTGATAATAATAAGCTTTGTTTCCTCAAGCCGTGCCATGAAACTTTTTCATGACAAAATGATTACCTTTGACGCAAACGACAGAGAACTTTTGTCAAAGATAATAAAGGAGGCGGGTTCTCTTTTCTGTGAACCTTTAAATATTGTTGACCTTGAAAAAATGACAAAGAAAAAAAATGCTCCTTTCGGAAGCGAGCAGCTAATAAGGTTGCATTTGGAAGAACTGCTTATAAACATTGCCAGAAAAGGCAGTGTATTGTCCAAAACCGAGCGCAGCTCACCTAAGGAGGCGGAGATGGGGCGGCAAAAAATTGTGGATGCAATTATTGATTTTCTCAACAAGCATCTGTCCGACCAACTCACTTTAGACGATGTGTGCGCCCAGCTGTGCTTTAGTAAAACATATGTCAAATCCCTTTTTCGCGAGAAAATGGGCATGGGGGTTATACAATATTATATATCCCTTAAAATTGACCTTGCACGAAGGCTTATAAGCGAGGGCGGTATGACCTTTAGTGAAATTGCGTCAAAATGCGGTTTTTCGTCAATTCACTATTTCTCGAAAACCTTTAAAAAGCATACTAATATGACCCCAACCGAATATTCACAGTCGGTAAAGGCAAAGGGGATTTTATAGCACCCCTAAATCATACAACTTAAAAACTCCTCTTTTTTAAGACCGCTTATATATGCGTCAATTTCAACATTTGAAATAATTTTGGAAAGGCTTTCGTACTCGTGCGGTGTGCCCTTTAGTATGTCGGCCAAACCATCAACACCCTTTTGGGTAAAAAAGTCACCAAAAATCTTTATATCTTCAATAATTCCGTCTTTTATATCCATGAAAATTTCAACCCCGCCCGCCGCAAATCTTTCTTTCTTGTGAAAACTGTATCGGGGTGAGTATCCAAAGCACCATTCATATGTGCGGTATTTTTCGTCCGCAAGCTGCAAAACCTTGTTCCACTCGTCATGGGAAAGAGTATAGTCCTGCACTCCGCCCTCCGCTTTGATTGCCCGCTCAAAACCCGAGCGAAAATCCCCCGTGCTAATTTGAATAAATTCCGAAAGGTTTGCCACACGGCTTTTAATGGATTTTATGCCCTTTGATTGTATTTTGCTCTCATCCGGGCGAAGCGCTGCGGCAAGGGATGACAAGTCTGCATTTATAAGCACCGTGCCATGATGAAGAAGCCTGTTTTTCCACAAATATTGTGCGTTGCCCGAAATTTTTCGCCCCTCCACCAAAACGTCGTTCCTGCCCGACATTTCGGCGTGCGCCCCCAGGGAGTTTATATAGTCCCTCAGTGTTTTTGTAAAACCCACATAATCGCCAAATTCGCCCTTGTTCACTATATACGTGAAATTGAGGTTCCCCAAATCATGAAACACCGTTCCCCCGCCTGACAGGCGGCGAACCACGGGTATTTTATTTTCTGTGACATATTCATAGTCAATCTCCGCCATTGTGTTTTGGTTTTTGCCGACAATAATGGCGGGCGAGTTTTGCCATAACACACAAACTTCATCTTCCTTATTGTAAATGAGGTATTCCTCCAGCGCCAAATTTATATATGGGTCGTTTGAATTACTACTGATAAAAAGCATAGTTCCTCCTTATTTATATATAACCGTTCTGTATATCACAAAATTCCACATTACTACCGCCCCCATCACCAAAACCTTTGAAATTCTGGGGCTGATTGCAAGGTATACAAGCATTGCATGAATTAAATAATTTGTCACCAGCATATTAAATGCGAATAGTATAAGATAGTATAAAAGTTGTTTTAGGAAATTGCTTTTTGATTTAAACGACCATATACGGTTTAGGATAAAAGAAAACCAAAAGGCCACCAAAATGGACACGGAATTTGCAAAAATTTCTCCTGTAATGAAAATGCCCACAATATTTACACCGCTGTCCCCAAAAAGATTATAAAGAATGGTAAAAAGCAGGTATTCAAATAAAAACCCGGACCCGCCCACCATCAAATAACGTATAAATTGTCCCCTCTTTTCCCTATCCTCAAACTGGGACAGTAAAAACCCTTTTAATTTTAAGAACATTCAAACACCGCCAAAAAACTTTTTTAATATATTATAGAATGCATTATATTACATTTTGCCAAACAATTCAATCCTAATCTTGCCTTTATGTCGAAAAAAAATATTTTTTAATATTGCAATTTGAAATTCACCGTGGTATACTTAACGTATGAACGGTTGCTCAACTGTGAGGAGGTTGTTATGTCCAAACGAATAGCTTGTGATTGTGAGGTTATACATTCGGAAACCGTTGCAAAAGTACAAAAAGAACTTTTGAGTGATGATTTGGTTTACGGGCTTGCAAATTTGTACAAATCCTTTGGTGATATGACCAGAATTAAAATTTTGCACGCTCTTAGTGTCAGCGAAATGTGTGTATGCGATCTGGCATACCTTTTAAACATGACCAAGTCTGCAATCTCTCACCAACTGAAAAAGTTGAGGGATGCCAATTTGGTGCGTTTTCGAAGGGAAGGTAAGGTTGTGTATTACTCCTTATCGGACAGCCATGTGAAAACTATTTTTGCAACGGGACTTGAGCATTTGACTGAGTAAATTATCATGAGTGGCA
>JALOAJ010000078.1 GCA_023228885.1 Bacillota bacterium
AATTTAGCATTAGATATTGGAGTACGGTATGACAGGAGAACATAGAATAAATATTAAAGTCGGCTCGTTGGTTGATATTGTGTTAAAAAAAGACCAAGCCACGGGCAAATTTACTCGTGGAACAGTAAAGCGTCTATTGACAAAAAGCACTTTTCATCCCCACGGTATAAAGGTTGAACTGGAAAGTGGAGAAATTGGACGTGTGCAAGTTATCGTAAAAGAATAGTAATTTTTATCAAAGCTGCCTCTTACAAGGGCAGCTTTTTTCATAGGTAAATATCATCAAAAGCACTGCCTAATCTATTTGGAAAGGCGGTGTTTCTTTATGTTTTCGGGCTTGTGTTTTTGATGTTATATATACAAAAATAATTTTGGAGGTAAAAATATTTATGAAAAACTTATTTAAAACAGCAAAAAATTCAATTGGCAGGTGGAACAAAACGATGCAAAATAAAATTTTGGTTACAAAGCCATATCAACATTTTTAACGACAGAATAATTATTGGTGCAAGTGCAGGCATAGACAGTAATTGTGGAGTTTTGTCGAGCCATGTAAATAGTCGGCACAACACATACTTGCCCAAAGATGAACGACAATATCATAATATGAAAATAAATACTATAGCGCATGTTTTTAATTATTTGGATTGTATCAGGAATCCTTACGTTATACTCTGATTTAAAAAAACAATAGTATATAATACGAATGATACAAATAAAATCAAACACATCAAAAACAATTTATAAGGCTTTCAGGTTAATTGGAATACCAGACACGAATTTGGGAACAGCCCTGTCAAAGTCGGGCCATTTTCAAAGCCTTATTCTGCAATTCATTTAAGCTGTAGTTTGTTTGGGTAGATATGTTTTGTTTTAGATGAAATTATAAAAACATATTGACAAATTTAGATTTAAGGAATATAATGCAACATATCGAATAAAATAGATGTGTGGTGATAAAAATGGAAAACAAATATCAAAATAGCGCAAAAGTATTTAAAGCTTTTTGTGATGAAAACAGGCTTATACTACTTGAAATGCTTCAAACAGGAGAAAAATGTGCCTGTGACCTTTTAGAGAATATTAATATTGGGCAATCTACATTATCGCATCATATGAAAATCCTATGTGAATCGGGTATTGTGAAAAGCCGTAGGGATGGAAAGTGGACTTATTACTCATTCAGTGAAACAGGTGTTGATTATGCGAAACAACTTCTTGATGCCTTAACAATATCAAGCAAAAAAAATATGAATAGAAAGTGCTGTGAGTAAGCCATCGAAGGATGGCTTATAATAAGGACAACATATCCAAAAGTATCAATATGTTAGGAGGCACAAAATGAGAATAGTTATAATCGGTGCGGTGGCAGCTGGAACATCCGCTGCCGCAAAAGCAAGAAGAAATAATGAGGATGCTCAAATTGTTATTTATGAAAAAGATAGCTTTATATCTTATTCCGGTTGTGGTATGCCCTACTACATCGGCGGAGAGGTTGAAAGCGCAGACGAACTTACCCCGCGAAATCCTGATTTTTTTAAAAGTAAATACAATGTGGATGTTTTTATTTTACACGAGGTCATTTCTATCAATCCTGAGAAAAAAATCGTCGAGGTTAAGAACCTTTCAACAGGCGATGTTTTTGTTGATTCTTATGACAAACTTGTGATTGCAACAGGGGCAAGCGCTGTGACTCTGCCCATAAAAGGTGCGGATAAAGCCCATGTCTTTACTTTGAGAAACATAGTGGATATGAATAAAATCAAGACTTTTATAGATACAAGCAAACCAAAGTCCGCTGTAATTATCGGTACAGGTTTTATAGGTATGGAAGTTTGTGACAATTTAAAAAAACTTGGAATTAAAGTCGCGTTAATTGAAAAATTGCCACAGGTAACCCCCGGACTTGACAGTGATATGGCGGTGTATGTGAAAGAGCATATTGAAAAGAATGATGTTACTGTTTTTACAAATACTTCTGCCAACGAAGTTACCGAAAACAGCGTAATTTTATCGGACGGAAGTGTTATCGATGCTGATATGGTGCTTGTTTCAATCGGAGTGCGTCCAAATACACAGCTTGCCCAAACGGCAGGAGTCAAGCTTGGCGAAACAGGAGCCATATGGGTAGATAATCAAATGAGAACGAATATAGCAGATATTTATGCTTGTGGTGATTGTACACAGCAATATCATGTGGTGAGCGGAAAGCCTGTTTATAATCCTTTAGGCTCAACCGCAAATAAAACAGGAAGGATAACAGGAGATAGCATGACCGGAGGCAGCCTTAAATTCAGAGGCATTCTCGGTACAGGTATCTTTAAAATATTTGATATGACAGTTGCTCAAACAGGATTGTCGGAACGGGAAGCAACCCGGCAAGGGTATGATGTGGCAGTATGCCATAACATTAAGCCAAGCAAACCCGAATATATGGGTGGTAAGGAAATGGTTATCAAGGCGATTGCAGATAAATCAAACGGCAGGCTTTTGGGTGTTCAAATAGTTGGGTTTGAAGGTGTGGATAAAAGAATTGATGTATTTGTAACGGCAATTACCTTTAAAGCAAAGGTTGAGGATTTATTTCATCTTGACCTTGCATATGCTCCGCCTTTTTCTACAACAAAAGACCCTGTTATGTATACAGGCATGATTCTTGATAATGCCATTAACAAAGGCAGGCGGCTGATGACGGCGCAGGAGCTTGACAAGCTGATGGAGTCCGGCGAAAAATACAATTTGATTGATGCAAGGGTAGCCGCCCAATATGAAAAAGACCATATTGATACTGCAAAGAGCATCCCCCATGCAAATCTTAGAAACGCTTCTGAAACATTAGAGAAGGATACAGTTGCCATTACCTATTGCAATAAAGGTGTTACCGGTAATGCCGCACAGAATATCCTCCTCGGCAGGGGGTTTAAACGGGTATTTAACCTTTCCGGTGGTCAGAAACACTACAGTAAAAATTACAATAAAAAATAATATCTATCATCAATCATATTAAGGAGTAGAGTTTATGAGCGAAAATAAAACACAAGACATTAGTTTTTTTGAGAAATACATAACCTTTTGGGTACTTCTATGTATGGCGGTTGGGATTTTAATCGGTAGATTTTTACCGGGGATTCGCTTAGGTTTAGAAAGTATGCAAGTAGCAGGTCAGAATATTCCACTTGCCATTCTTATGTGGATTATGATTTACCCAATGATGCTAAGGGTTGATTTTAAGTCTATAAAAAATGTGGATAAAAACCCGCAAGGTGTCGTTATATCTACCCTTGCAAGCTGGGGAATTAAACCCTTTTTGATGTTTGGGTTGGCTACGGTGTTTTTCCAGTATATATTTAGTTCTATTATCCCGGCAAATATAGCTACAGATTTTGTAACGGGAGCCGTATTGTTAGGAACAGCACCCTGCACCGCTATGGTATTTGTTTGGAGTACATTGACAAAGGGCAACCCCGCACAAACATTGGTTCAGGTTTCTATCAACGACTTGCTTATTTTGATATTGTTTATTCCAATCGTTCAGTTGCTGCTTGGCATTAACAATGTGGTACTTCCGATAGGAATACTTGTTATGTCCATTGTATTATTTGTGGTAATACCTTTGGGAACAGGTGTTCTTTCACGAATTTTCGTAACGAAGAATAAGGGTGAGGAATATTTCAATAAAAAGTTTGTTACCAAGTTTGATGGCGTAACAACTGTTGGTCTGCTTTTGACACTTATCATCATCTTTATTTTCCAAGGGGATATTATTATTAAAAACCCTCTGTATGTGCTGTTGATTGCGATACCGCTTGTTCTTCAGAATATAATTTCGTTTGCCTTGACATATGCCGTCAGCAAAGGGGCGAAATTACCACGTGATATTGCGGCGCCGACCTCTTTGATTGCCGCCTCTGATTTCTTTGAATTATCTGTGGCAGTCGCAATAGCACTTTTCGGTGTGGATTCTCCTGTGGTACTGGTGTGTATCGTTGGTGTTCTTACCGAAGTACCTGTCATGCTTCTGCTTGTTAAGTTTGTGAATAAAACAAAAGGATGGTTCCCAAATGAAACCGGTAACGATAGACTTTCTGTATCTTGACTTAAACACTTGTGAGCGATGTGTGGCAACAGGTGGCACATTAGAAGAAGCCTTACACATTTTATCTCCTGTGTTTGAAGTGTTAAATTATGCTGTAACGGTCAATAAAATCAATATTACTACAAAAGAATTAGCTGAGCAACACCGCTTTATCAGTTCACCCACCATTCGTGTAAATGGCGTGGATATTTGCGACGAATTAAGGGAAAGTGATTGTAAGGATTGTGGCGATTTGTGTGGTGACAATGTGGATTGTCGGGTATTTGTGTAAGAGGACAAGGAATATACACAACCGCCTGCCGCTGTAATTGCAGACGGAATTCTGCGTATGATATATGGGGCTGTACCGAAAAATGAAAGGACTTATGAGTTGCCTGAAAACCTCGAAAATTATTTTATAGGGAGAGAGAATATAATGAAAAAAATGTTTATCTATGAACCTGCTTTATGCTGTGAAACAGGTGTGTGTGGTGTTAGTGTTGACCCCGAACTG
>JALOAJ010000079.1 GCA_023228885.1 Bacillota bacterium
AGGGTAAAAATAAATAGGAGGATTGAAGAAATGAAAAAACAATGGAAGAAATTTTTGGAAGACAATCAAAGCAACTGGAGCTATGATATTGTTCCATCGTTAGTGCGCAAACTTGCGACCGAAAAAAATACAGCAGAACAGGCAAAAATAATTGATAGTCTTGCTTTGCAGGGAATAATCATAACTCCAAAAGGCGATCTTGATTTTATGACTAACCAAATTTTTAGTAATTTATTTTAACATTTTTTTCTTGCTTTTTATCACTGTTTTAGCAGTGATAAAGCGTAAAAAAAAAAGGAAGGTATAAAATAATGGCAAAATATGATATCACATATTCGTGCGGTCATAAAGGTACAGTAGAATTATTTGGTAAGACATCTGAACGTGAAAACAAAATAGCATGGTATGAACGTGACGGCTTATGTCCTGAATGCTACAAAGCAACAAAACGGGCAGAAGAAGCAGAAAAACCACTAACATTAACAATTGATTGTGATCCGTATCAACAGACAATTATATTACATTTTTCTGGAAATACGATGTCCGTTAAGGATCAGATCAAAGCATTGGGTTATTATTGGGGCGAAATGCCTATGCATGGCATGTTTGGGTTACTGGCGACTAAAAGACCTCCGCTTGTCTGGTATAAAACTGTGGCATTGGATGATTTAGAATCAGCAATGAAGCAAGCGGAAGAATTGCAGCCAAAGTTAGTTAATCATATAACAGATGTTGACATTATAACTTTTCAGACAGTTAAAGCAAAAGCAGACGAAAAACAGGCAAAAATTGCCGCAATCAAAAAACCTGTTGTCCCTTCTCAAATTGCAGGTAAAAAATGGAACCAGACAATATATGGCAAAAGCGGTAACAAGACTATATATCCCGATGGAATAAAAACTCCTATAACAGACGAAGAAGCCGCCGACATAGAAAAATATCTTGACGAAAAGACCGCATATAAAAAAGCAATAGCGGAAATTAATTAAAAATATTTGCTAGATAGAAGGATAGACCCCAGCATGGCCGTGTGTCGGCCACCATGCCGAAAGGCAAAATATAACGCGGCGCGGCGACAAGCGGGAGGATTAAAAAATGGCTAAGGAGAGAACGATGAATAAATTTAAAAAATATTGTCCTAATGTGTGGGTGGCGGAGTGTGATGAGGAATACGAGAAAGGAGAAATCATTGAACTTGAAACAAAATATGGAAAGACGGTGGAGTGTGAAGTTTACAACCTGGTCGCTGAAATAGACGGCAAATATTATTACTCAATCGTGCGAATCGAAGAGCAAACATACGCACAGAGAAAAGCAGAGAGGTATAACAACAGCGCAGCTAACCGTATGGCTAAAAGTAATCAATACCTTGAAGCTTCAAATGAGGGCAGAGAGTTTTTAAGCCTTGGCGAACCGATAAAAATCGGGCATCACAGTGAACAAAGACACAGAGCCTTGATTGAAAGAAACTGGAATCGCATGGGGAAAAGCGTGGAGTTTGCGGAAAAAGCTAAAGAGGCAGAGCAAAAGGCTGAATACTGGGAGAATAAAGCCAACGAAATAACGCTTGCTATGCCGGAAAGCCTTGAATACTTTACACACCGTCTTGAATTGGCAGAGGCGTATCACAAGAAAGTAAAAAGCGGGGAGATAGAGCGGACGCACGCTTACACATTGACTTACGCCAAAAAAGATGTAAATGAGTTAAAGAAAAAGGTTGAAATCGCAAGACTGTTGTGGGGAAGTAAGCCGGAGGTAGCAAAAGAGTAAATAATTGGACAATAAGGAGTGATTAAAAATGTACGTCAATAAAAAACATGGGATATATGAGATATCCGGCAAGTGGATTAACCGCAACGGTAAAAGAATGTTTCGTGATAAAATGGGCCAAGAATATCCGGCGCATATGATTCTGGAAACTCTATCTCCGGAGCAACAAAAGCAATTTGAAAAAGACAAAAAAGAACTGCGGGAAAAAGACAAGCAATTTAAGCAGGTTGTACATCCCGAAAACTACGCTATAACAACACGACAAGCCGCCGAAAAGTGGAGCGTAAGCCATGTTACGGTGAGAATGTGGATATTAAGAGGTAAGTTGCCGGAAGCGCAGAAGTTTGGGCGTGATTGGTTGATACCGATTGATACGCCTAAACCTAAAGATAAAAGATATAAATAGGTGATATTATGTGTATTTGGGTATTTTCTCTTACTGTAACAACCGCATTATTTTTAGGACATCTAATAGGTTTAAAGATAGTTAAGGGGCGTGTTTAAGCCCCTTTTTTCTTGTTTTTTTTCTAGTATTACCATTGCATATTGCTTGCCCTATTTAACAATTATTAACCTCTTTCTCTCTATTTTCTCAAGTGCGCTGCGTCTTGTCAAGCTGACAGTTTCAACGCTTTTACACCATTGCATAGCAATGTATTCGCGGCTTTTACCTTCGTAGTATTTTAGTCTTACATATTCGCGTTCCCTGCCGTTTAGTCCTGCCGAATCAACAAGGTTTTCTATTGCTGATAGTTTTAATGTCTCGTTGCGTATACTGTCATTTAGTTTTTGTATATCCGCGCTTAAATGGTCTACAAGGTATATTGCCGCTTGCTCCGTAGGTCTTTTAACCTCTCTTGTTGCCCTGTTACGCAACGCTGTTAGCCCACAAGGATATTGGGCTTCGTAGTTTGTATATTGCACTCTAAGGGCTTCCAGTGCCTTTATAAGACGTGTTTTTTCCTTAATTGCGTAATTGTATGAGTATAGATATCTTTCCGTTTCAGTCATTATATCACCCCCTTGCTAATCTTCCGCGCATATCCCCGATAATCGCGCTTTGCCGCTTGACCGCCTTGTTTAAGCACACATAAGATTTGTATATACTTGCCTGTTGCAACAAGTCGGCGTATAAACTCGGTTATTTCTTTCGGCGTTCTATGGAGTTCTGCCGCTATCATTTCAATAGTCAACTTTTTGCGATAGTGCCAATCTACAATTATCAATGCTGATGTGTACCCTAACGGCTCTTGCTTTGGGGTCCTGTTACTGCTCCTGTGTTTGTGTACATATGGTGAGCACTCTAAGCAGTATTTTGTCGGTTTATGGTCTGCAATAAATGTTTTGCGGCAATGTTGACATTTTAATTCGTATACTCTGCACTCTTTAGAGCAATATTTTGTGTTGTTAAAGCCCCAAAACTCTTGTTTACAGTTTTCGCATATTTTGATTATGTGACCTTTTTTCTTTTTCGTTTCATCTAACATATTTTTAACCTCTCGTATAAAAACTGTGATTGCCTATCCGTATGTAATAATCAAAGTCATACCAAGTTTTAGATTTACTACGCCGGAAAAAATACATATTGTCGGGATAGTCTCTGTTGGCTATTGCGTATTCTACCGCTTGCATATTCTGGTCATTGTATTTCTTTCCGACTGCAAACTGGTGTTTTGCATAGACCACTCTTTTAACTGACTTGCCGTATTTACCACTTTCGACACGATTAATTACGACTTGCGCAACCGCTACTTGACCGTCAAAACATTCCCCTCTTGCTTCTGCATAGACTACCCTTGCAATTAGTATCTTTTCAGCTTCTGTATATTCTTCGGTTGTTTCCTTTGTTGTTTCTTCTACGCTGATTTCAACTTGTGCGCGGTCTCTCGGTGCATGCTGTTGTGCTGGTGCTGGCGTAGGTGTCGGCTCATGTATTGCTTGTATCGGCGGTGCTGTCGCTGGTGTTGATATGTCTATTGACGCTATAAGATATAAACTGATTATTAGTATTGTTGCTGTAATTGTTGTTATTGCTTTCTTCATTCGCCCTCCTTTATTCCGCACTATATTACGTCATAAACGTCTGATTTCATAAGTTCTTTAAAACGCTTTTCATGTCCGTTATCTTCCCTGTCGCACGGGTATTGATTGTGCTTACAGAGTATACATGTGCCAATCATTTTTATATCCTTCACCGCAGCATCACGCTCCCTTTCAAGCTTGTCTATCCGCTCTTTCAATTCATCCAGCGTCAGCGGTTGCGGATTTTCTCGTTCCTGCTTTTCGCGGAGAGCAGACCACGCTTGACGCAATGCCTCGCGTGTTTCCATATTTTTTGTGCCGATATAACACCTTAATGCTTCAATTATTTCAATCGCCTGTTCCGTATCCATTACTCTGCTCCTTCCTGCGCCTTTTGCGCGGCTTCGGACTCCTTTGCCATAATTTCGGCTATTTTCTCGTTTGTCCAATTAACAAATATCTCTTCTATGTGCTGGTCAGCATTCCACTTTTGCCATTCCTTTTCACGCTTCCAGAACGGTTTTTTCGCGATTGCCGTGCCGGCCTCCATACACACAATTGCAGTATTTATTCCCCACATACCATCACAAGCTCGCTGATTGCACCACGCGGAAAATTCTTTGAATGTCATATCTGATCACCTTCCTTTCTAAGCGCGTCCTCGGCTTCGGCGCGGGTGAGGAATACGGTTTTGCCGATTTTAGATACGCCAAATGATATTAAAAGCGTATCAACCCAAAAGGTGAATTTTCCATCTTCCTCTATAACAACGCAATT
>JALOAJ010000080.1 GCA_023228885.1 Bacillota bacterium
ACTTTTCTTGTATGTTCTGCGCGGTGACCTCATCGGTGTCGGTTATGCCGCGGCGCGTGAGCAGCACGACGGTGCGCTCATCTATTAGCTGAAGCGCGTCGCGGTCTCCGGTGATTATATATGTCTTGCCGGAATATTGCGCCGCCAACGCGCCCAGCATGTCGTCCGCCTCCAGCCCCTCGCGCTCTACAATGCAAATTCCCATTACCCGTAAGAGCTCTTTAAGCAGCGGAACCTGCTCGGCAAGCTCGTCGGGCATTCCCTTTCGCGTGGCCTTATAGCCCTCGTAAAGCGTGTGCCTGAACGTCTTTCCGGGCAGGTCAAACGCCACAGCTATGTGCTGCGGCTGCAGATCTGCAATGAGGCGTATAAGCATTGTAGTAAAGCCGTAAACGGCATTGGTAAACTGCCCCTTGCTGTTTGTAAGCGGAGGCATTGCGTAAAACGCGCGGTTTATAAGGCTGTTGCCGTCAATGGCTGCAAGCTTGGTCATGAATAATTGCTCCTTGCGGCTGTATTTAACGCTGCGCCGGGGCGCGAAATGCGGCGGTGTTTGTGCTGTAACAAAAGGGTTTTTTCCCAATTGTTTAACAATGATTTGACTGTTGCGTGTGTTTATTGTATTTTTTCGGCTATGACGTTTGTATGCTTTGCATATGTTCGCTTAGGCAGTGTATGTTTTTTGCGGGGAGTGGCGCACACTGTTAATCGATAAGTTGTGTGCAGTGATTATGGTAATCATGTTTTCTGCAATTTTATAGTAAGTATCTTATAAATGTTTGAGCAGAAGTACGAGTGATTTTTTGAGTTCAAAGATGACCAAAAGTTGTAGACCATAAAGCTATGGAGAGAGTTTTTGGGGCGGCTTTTAGCCCAAAAGATGCCGCTAAACAATTACAAGCTTATTATATATCAAATTGCCAAATGTAATTATTGTTGCGAACAGTCTCCAAGAAAAAATCTACGCTTACAAAATGACCGTGAAAAACAAAATTGTCTGCACCCGCCACGGTTTATTGACCGGTATGCGCCGATTATGACCAAAAATTGCCTTGCTTTGCGCTCTACATACTTATTATACCTTATATGCAAAATAAATCCTATAGTTTTGCCAAGTTAACACAAAAAAGATTGATTATTTACGCCAATTATGATAATATATCTATGCTAAAAAAACACAAAGTTCTTAAAAAAATTTGCCCGTGAACGCAAAATTCACGGACAAATTAAAGTTTTGTGTCAAAACATATGCCGGCGTGGCGGAATGGCAGACGCGGCAGACTCAAAATCCAACCGAATGAGTGCTGTTTAGTACTTTTTAGGACGTTTTTGTGGGGTTTACAACTTAATTTTCAGGTTATTCTAACCGACTTTCTACACGGTTAGAACTATGTGCCGGTGTGGCGGAATGGCAGCGCGGCGGATTCAAAATCCAATGTGTCGGACTCAAAATTCAACCGAATAAGTGCTGTTTAGTACTTTTTAGGGCGGTTTTGTGGGGTTTACAACTTAATCTTCAGGTTATTCTAACCGACTTATCAAACACGGTTAGAACTATGTGCCGGTGTGGCGGAATGGCAGACGCGGCAGACTCAAAATCTGCTATCTGAAAGGATGTGGGGGTTCGAGTCCCTTCGCCGGCACCAAAAAACTATCCGAGCCATTATCATAAAAGATATCGATTCGGATAGTTTTTCTTATAGAATAGATACGTTCCTTGATCCATTATAGCATATATCAACTGCGACGTGCTGTTTTCGCTCTCTCAATATACAAATATATATGTAACGACAATAACTCCGAGTTTCTGCACCGCAACATTTTTACGCGACTTTTCACTTTGGGATAAGACCTCGATTTCATCAATAATGATTCGATCCGCGCAATGCTGGAAAGAGCGCCTTGTCGAAGTAGGATGAGCAATACGCAACTCTGTTTTCTTGAGAAGATATTGAAAAATATAGACATCTGCGAAAATTTTGAGCATTCCAAACTTTAAAGCAACTTAATAAGCGACTCTTTGACCTCTTTATGGCCGTTTATTGCGCAAAAAGTAAGTTTTGTACTGTGGAAAATCTCTTCATTTTTCTTATCTCCAAAACTCCCAACTTTGACTGATGTTTGAAAAACTGACTACAAAAAACGTGCAAATTTTACTATTGCACTTAATGAAATGAAACCTGTTCATTTTTTACTTTAAGCTGCTTTACATATAACAAATCGTCTTCTGAGACCTACCCCGAACTCAGTTTATAATACCAAATTATAGGAAATTTAACAAGCAGTCCGTCAAAGGCTTTTTTTTGAGTGCTTTAGGACTTTCGGCAGAATAACCCACTGTGAGCACTGCCATTAAATCCAGCTTGTTGTCAATTTTCAAAAGCTTTTTAACAAAAATGTCGCGGTTTAGTATTTCCCCTATCCAGCAGCTGCCAAGTTTAAGCCTTGTGATTTCAAGCAGCATATTCTGGATGCAGGCGCCTATCGCCTGCGCGTCCTTTATGTAATGATAGCTTCCAGTCTTGTCTAAAAAGACCAATATCAGCGCGTCAGCGGTTTCCACAAAATTTTTATACAAGGTTAAACCGGCGATTTGCTTTAAAAGCTCCTTATCCTCCTGAACAACTATAAATTTCCACGGCTGTCCGTTTTTGCCGCTGGGAGCCTGTATTCCGGCTTGGATTATCTGCTTGATCAACTGCTTTTCTACCGGTTCTTCAGTATATTTTCTTATGCTTCTTCTTTCGTATATTTCCCTCATTTCTACCTCCATAAGGCTATACCGAACAATACTTCAATTATTTTAATAATGGTAATTACCAAGCCTCCCGCTATGCCCGCCCAGATGACGCTTTGGAAAAGCAGTTTTGCCGGCAACGTGAATTTTGTTATCGATACCAAAAGCTTATTGAACTCCTCAAACACAACACTCAGTATGCGGAGCGGAGTTTTAATAAATAAAGCTGAAATGAAATAGGGTAACACCATTAGCGAAAAGGAGAGCTTCATAAGCGCCATATCGCAAGGGTCGTCGATGCCTCCGAAGTTAAGTACAGGCTTATGCTTCAGATAATAACCGGCATTTTTTTCGCTCTCCTTGGTCAACACCTGCGCGCTTTTATCTATTTGCTCGATTTTTCTTTCGGCTTTGGTACTCTCGAGTATGCCGCCTTTTATTTCATCCTGAACGGATTCCATAAACTTCTCGTCCCTGAGAGTTTCAACCGCGGCCTTGAACTTTACCGCCTCACGCGCGTTCTGTGAAGGAGACATCATCTGATTATAATCCGGTTTCAGTTTTTCTATTTCCGGCCGTTCGTTTTCCAATGCACTGTTTTCATCCATACTCATCCTCCACGGTTACCGCCATCACTACCATCAGGATATTATCAGGAAAACGGATACGCACAAGCGTTCTCGTGTTGCTGAATGTGGTGGAATAATGATAAATAAAACGATCTCGATCCGCGCCCTTTTGACTCAGCAATATGCGGCTGGCATCAAAAAACTCATCTTTTTCTTTGCCGAATTTCCAACGCACGGCAGCATCCTGCAAAGGCCAGCAAATATCCGAAAAATTTATTTTCGCATAATCCACCGAACCGTCAGAAAACAGCAGTTCCGCTTTCTCTTTAAAATACCCCCACTCGCAAAGTCCGGCAAAATGTATTTTTCTGCACGGAAATTCCGGAATGTTCATCAGTTGATTATTGCATTCCACGGAGTCACCCAACGCGGAACTTTTACGAAAAAGAAAGCTTACATTCCCAAGGTCAAAAGGCTTTTCAAAGTTTATCTCTTCCTCTTTAAAGAAACAGCCATGTACACCTATTATTTTTTTTTCATCAATTTCTGTTTCAGCAGGAAAAAACATTCTCCGGTTGGCAACTTGGTCCAAATTAACATAGTGCTTCATAGTCTTTTCCCATATAAAAGTAATGAATTTGCGTTTCGAGTTCCAAAATTTCATTCATCCTGTTTATGCATTTTTCTAATGAGAATGAAGTGATTATTTTAGCAAACTTAAATTTAGCAAACACACCGTATATAAAAATATAGTTTTCCAAAACCCTGTCGACACTCTCTAAAAGCGCCGGATTTAAACTAAATAACCTTGTTTTTTCCTGTTCTTTTTTTGGCCGAATCATGCCGATAAATTTCAGCAATACATCAAGTTTCTGTTCCAACAAATCTTTTGTTTTGCATGCTTGTACAATAAGCTTTGAAGTCTTTTGCATCGCAATTAAACTTTCACAGATTTTGTCTTTTTTAGATTTAATTAAATCACCGTAGTGATGCAGAATGGGCTGTCTTGAACCGATTTTTTTTACTTTAATGTATGAATAACCGCTTTTCTCTGTTGATAAAAGTCTTTTAACATAGTTTGACCAGGCAGTTTTTATCAAAGTAAACGATGACCATCTAGGCGAATAATTAATACTGTTTAAAAAACAATGTTCATTGATCAAGAATTTTTTTCTCTCTAA
>JALOAJ010000031.1 GCA_023228885.1 Bacillota bacterium
TTCTTCTGTTATAATTGTTTTCATAGGAAAGATCTCTCCGATACTTGATTGTTGTCGTAAACTTCATTATATCAGAGGTCTTTCCTTTTTTCATCTTTTTTGTCACAAATGTATTATCTCATATCATTTTAGAATTTGGTTTTGGCACTATTTTAGAATTTGGTTTTGGCACAATATATTTGCGTACATTGCAATATGCCTTTATCCGCCGTATTTAAGCAAGGTTTAACGCTATACAACCCCCGCTCCGCTATAAGTCTATATCTTGCCCGGTATCAGCCTTAATTTGCCCTTTTACAGCCTTTTTAACATATCCGTTAAGACTTTCCCCTTGTGCCTGTGCAATGTCTTGTATAACTTGTTTTTTGCCTTTGGGAACTTTGATTTCCATCCGGTCATAATTATTTCTGACATACTTTGCGGTTGCACTTTGTTGCGTCTTTGATACTTTCGGAGTATCCATTCTTTCACCCGCCTTTCAAGTCGGTTGTTTTAACCTTAATGAGGCTTTTTTTAATTCGGTTTGCTATTTCGCTGTAATGTTTGCCCCAAACATCGGAATGTTCGGATAGAAATAACGGTAGCGTAAAATAAATATGAAAACCTGGTACAAAATTAATGCAAAATAGCCTACCCTTTGCTTTAGTAGAGTATAAATACTCGTTTATGAATTGTCAAGGGTAAAACGAACATGCTAATGCATGCCCTACGACCATTCATAAGCCGACCATTAAATATATATCTATGTAAAGGTTAGGCTATAAGTAAAAACCGCTGTTTTTCCTTTTTCAATAATGACAGCCCTGCAACCTGTGCAGGTGTTAGGTTTGAAAGCGCAGAGTGCGGTCTTACAAAGTTAAAGAAAAAGATAAACATTGATATTAAATTGTTAGCACCAATTGCTGATTGTAGTATGTGAAACTTTAATATTGTTGGCAATTCTAAGTATCAAGGCAATGTTCCTGAAAGAATTTTTGCCTAAATAAAACATAGATAATGCCATTAAAATAATATGGACGGGGTAACGCATACGCTTAAAATCAGTTTTACCGAACAATTTAGACATTGAAGGAGCCGATATCGCAGTCGGCTTAGGCACAAACATTGAATGGTTACATTTCTTATCGCAGCAGCGGTAGTTAGAATAAAACTCGTAATCGTGATGCAGAAATGTGGCTCTGTTACAATGAGGGCATGGCGGATATTTTCCGCTGTAGGGTCTGCCAACCCTTGCTTTGGGACTGCCTGGGGCGAATTGGTGGAAACAAAGATGGGTAAAATAAAGCAACTGGCATGTGATATTGAAACATTCAGCAGCGTTGACCTCAAAAAGGCGGGTGTATATAAATACGGCGAATCACCTGATTTTGAGATTTTATTATTTGGCTATTCCGTTGACGGCGGAAAGGTGCAGGTCATTGATGTTGCGGCGGGTGAAACGCTTCCAACCGACATCATTGATGCATTGACCGATAACAAAGTACAAAAATGGCCATTCAAGCAAAATTCGCAAAGTTCCCGATGCCGGATGAGGTTTGGGATGAATACGCCCTCGACCAAGAAATCAATGACCGTGGCGTTCAGATTGATATGCAGTTTGTAAAAAGTGCCATCACCATCGATACGGTTAGTCGCTCTGCAGCGTTGCAAAAAATGCGAGGGCTCACCGAGCTTGACAATCCCAACAGCGTAGCGCAGATGAAACATTGGTTGGCAGACAACGGGATGGAAACTGATACCCTCGGCAAAAAAGCGGTCACAAAATTGCTCGAAAATGCGTCACCACTCCTTGGCAATGTGCTGTCGTTGCGGCAATCCCTGGCGAAATCTTCCGTCAAGAAATACACTGCTTTGGAACTGCTCTATGATTCTGTGCCGGAGGTATTGTCGGAGCTTATTCGTACAGCGTTTGTACCGAAGGACGGTCATAAGTTCATTATCGCCGACTTCTCGGCGATTGAAGCCCGAGCCATTGCATGGTTTGCCGGGGAAAGCTGGCGTAACGAGGTGTTTGCCGGACACGGCAAGATTTACGAAGCCTCGGCAAGTCAGATGTTCGGCTCCCCTCGCGTGACCTACGAGGGTGTCAGCAGTGCGAAGAAATGGGGGCGGCTCGATACTTACGAACCTAAACTCGTGGAAAACATTGTGCAGGCAACAAGCCGTGATATTCTCAGCTATGCTATGCAAGCTCTGCGAAACTGCGCCATTGTAATGCATGTCCACGATGAAGTCGTCATTGAAGCCGACCACCGCTTATCCACCGAGGATATATGCCGGCAAATGAGCCAGACACCACCGTGGGCACCCGGGCTTTTACTCCGTGCCGATGGTTTTGAAACGAACTTTTATAACTTCGTGGTAGATGTCCCCCGCCTCTATAGGCGGCGGGTTCCGATTTGTCAATAAAGTGGCGGGTGATATCCCCCACTCCGTTGGAACGCACTAATACAAGAAAAAATTTTTACAATCGAAATTTTTTCTACCGTTGCGTTATAAAAAAGAATAAAACCACTAAGGAAAATCGCTCCTTACTGTCCTTTCATAAGCGAGGGCGGTTTTCGCCTATAAAAATAAAGGAAGTATCAGACATGTTCTATGTAAAAACAAATTTTGGCTATGCGGACAATATTCCTCCCGGCACTAATTTTCCGGAATTGGTTAAGTCGGCGTTGGGGGAAAATGAATGCTTCATATACCCCGACTTTGCAAACTTTGCATACAACGAAATGGCAAGCCGTGTGCAGGTTATAGGGCCTGTTAACGGTGAACGGGGATATTTGCGTGATATTATCGGCAACCGACATTTTTGGATTGTTAAAGTACATTAGGAGGAACAGACTAAAAAGTGGCATTTTACCTATGATGAGCGAAAACAGATATGGGCTGAAGCTAAAGCTATATAGAAAAGCGGAGAAAAGCTGTACCTTAAAGGATATTTAATTGAATATGCAGAAGTTGCGCAGCGTGAAGCTATGGAAACAGATGAGCGCCAAGGAACAGCAGAAAAATACCTCGAAACACCCCTGCCGGATAATTGGGATGATATGGATATATACGCCCGCAGAGATTATATCCATGAACCCGATTATTCCTAAAACTTTAAAACAATTGCTAATTATACCTTGGTATGATATAATATCTTCACAGAATAAAACGAAATCAAAGATTTCTGTATTTAGGGGAAGCATCGCAATACATGACAATATTATGAAAAAAGCACATCCCCAACAATTTTAACAGGGGGAAGTGATGGCAGGATGGAAGAAAGGCGCAACAGAATATTTAAAATGAATGACCGTGCCGTATCGGCGGCGGTGTTCTCGCTGTTTTTTGCCTGGCTGCTTGCCTTCCCGTTCGAAGGGCAGATTTTGTATGCCATTGCCGACAGCTTTAATACGGAGCCTCACGACATGCTCTTTGGAGCCATTGCCATGCATTTTGCGGGGTTGCTTTTGTGCGGCTTTTTCATAAAGGAAATACGGTTTGCAAAGCGGCTGATGCTTGTGTCCATTGCTTTTTGCATTTTAGCCAGCGGCGTATTTTTCTTTCCCCCGTCATTTTTATGGATGGTCGCGATTATTTCGAGCTCTTTTCTGGCAGGCGGCTTTGTGGCGGCCTGGGGGTTTTATCTGAAAGAATCCACTCCCAAAAACGAGCGCATCAAAACCGTTGCCGATGGGCTTATATATTCAAACATTTTAATGATTGCCCTCAACATGGCCGCCATCCATCTGACGCCGCAAATCGGGCTTTCATTGTCAATATTGGTGCTTGTGACAGCAATTTTCTTTACGCTCCGGCTTTCTCCCGCAGGTTGCGGACATCATATGGTTGTATCCTCCAACACCCAATCAGGGACCACGGTCTGCATCGGAAAACCCCTTGCTCTTTTATACCTTTTCGTTGTGATTATCACCATCAACTCCGGACTGATGTATCATGTCATAAACCCCGCCTTCGCCCACCTTCAGTGGCTGACAAGCTGGTATTGGGCTGTTCCCTATATTGCCGCCCTGTATATTATGAGAAACCTGCCCCAAAAAACGAATAGGACTTACATACTTTATGTAGCCATTTCTATGATCGGCTTTTCCTTTATTGCGTTTATAATGCTTGACCGTTCGGCGGCAAGCTATCTGGCGGTTGACACGCTCATGCTGGGGGCCTGTGGCGTGTACGATTTGTTTTGGTGGAGTATTTTAGGTGAAATGCTGGATTTCGACCGGAATCCGGCAAAGGTTTTCGGCATCGGGCTTTCCGCAAATGTGCTGGGCGTACTGTTGGGCGGACTGATCGGAAACGCCATCGCTCCGGATGGTCAAAACGGTTGGAATCCGACTTTGCTGGCGCTGGGGGTACTTTGCGTAACCTTGTCCATCCTTCCCCTTTTGCACAGGCAGCTGTCTTTAGTGCTCAAAGACCATGCGTATCTGACGGCACTTTCCGAAATGCCGCCGGAGGAGCAGACGAAAGCGCTTTACAGCGTTATTTCCCTGGGGCAGCTTACCAGGCGCGAGAGTGAGATTGCCGATTTGCTTATCAGAGGCAAAAGCTACAAAAAGATTGCTCAGGAGCTGTGCGTCAGCGAAAACACAATAAAGACCCATGTCAGGAATATTTATTCAAAGATTAAGATACAAAGCCGGGCGGAGCTGACCAATCTCGTAATGAAGCAGCACTCCTTATGATCGAACCGCCAAAGGCACCGATAGTATGTTTTAACTCCTCTTTTGAAAAAAAGAGGAGTTTTTTTGAAAAATCACCCTTTTTGGCGATATACATTTCCGGGGTTATCCGTTAAGATAGAGATGTGAAAAAATATTATCTTAGGAGGGGTTGATTTGAAAAAAAGAATAACAAGCTTATCTATTATGTTGGCGGTAGTTTTATCGCTGTTTCCTATTGCGAATGTCGGTGCGGCAAGTATCCAAGTCGGCGATTACCTTGTAATGGGCAAGTACTATGACGAGCTCATACTTTGGCGTTGTGTGGATATAGATGAAAAGGGTCCCCTAATGCTAAGCGATAAAATATTGTGCCTTAAAATGTTTGATGCCGGCGGTGATAACGCAAGCAGCTCTCATGGTCGAATTATGTTTAAAGATAAATATTATCGCAAGACCAACGGTTCCAATTATTGGAAAGATAGCAATTTGCGCTCATGGTTAAATTCCACCGCCGACGCCGGCAATGTAGTCTGGCTTTGCGGCAATCCGCCGACTGCGGAAAACGGTTATAACGATTATAACCCATATGCACATGAAAAGGGTTTTTTGGCAAGCGGTAACTTTACGGCAAGCGAGCGAAACGCCATAAAAACCGTTACGCAAAAATCCGTGCTTGACGGCTATGAATATTCATCATCCAAAAACCCCAATTCTCTTATAAAAAATGAAAACATTTCAGAGGTTCTGCAAAATTATGCCACGGCGTATTCGGAGAAGGCAACGGACAAGGTGTTTCCACTTGATGAAAAACAGATATATGGGGTGTACGAAAACCGCGGTATATTGGGTTCCTCTTATTATATGGCCAAACCGACTCAAAAAGCTGTGGATAATTCCGATTATAGAACCGCCCTCCTGTCTCCTTCAGGGTACTTTTTGTATTGGCTTCGTTCCCCGTCTACCAGCTCCTCCCAGGGCGACATGGTCCGCGTTGTTGACTGGCGCAGCTATGTTCCCGCCAACGTTGCTGGCTCCGGCTCTGTCGGCGTTCGCCCCGCTTTTTACTTAAACCTGCCGGTCGTAACATTTACATCCGGCAGCGGCAGTATCGGAAATCCGTATACCGTTATCGGGGCAAGCAGTAGCAACAGTGCGGCGGCAACTACCACCAAAACAATTACGGTATATGAAAACAAAAACGATATGTCAAGCGCCGCGGATCACTATATTGCATCAAGCGGAGCGGTTGTAAATGCAGGCGGAGACGATTATATTACCGACACATACGGAAATGTAACAATTCCGGCAAATGCGGACGTTGTAATCAGCAGAGCAAATTATATTACGCAAACCATAACGGCAAATGAACTTGCAAATTCCAATAAGGTGTATCTGGAAAAGGAGGGCGGCGGCTTGCCCATAATAAAAGCCGTTACCCTAAACGGACAAAACCTATGCAATGAAAGCGTGAGGGTCAAGGGCGACGGCAATATTAAGGCTGATATTGACTGGAACGGCAATACGGCTCAAGCGGTTTATATAGAGCATGGGGCTGTGAATATTCCGGTAAACAACGGGGAAACAGGCATGGTGGAGCTGGCAAGCCTGTTAAACAGCAAGCAAAAGACATATATAATAGCGAAAACGGCAGACGGGCTTGAAACGAAAAAAATATTAAATATTTCCTCCGTACTGACGGATATTGTAATTCCCAAGAATATTAATTTCGGCAATGCAATTAGCAATATCTCCGCAAGCCCTATACCCATTATCGGAAACGAATTAAAGCTTGGTGTTAATATACCTAATTTCCCCATAGAGGTTACCGTAAAAGGCAATAAAGCGATTGCAACATTTGGAATAGACTTGGCGCAGTGGAAATATGAAAAGGATTTTGGAAACGACCAATCGGGCGAGTGGGATAATAAATATAATATAAATAAAGATGTCGCAGATGTGCTAAAGGACACGATAAGCGAGCTGGGGAAGGATTTAATAAGCGGCAAGGAGGGAAAGGAATTGTGCGATAAAATGTATAAAAATATTTTATCGCACGGGAAAGGCAAAGATGTATTCAAAACCAAGCCTGCCAAAATTGGGTTTGATGCAAATATTGCTTTTTTAGGCTACATAGAAATGACGCTTGACCAATATGGTATTTATGTCAACGACAGCGGTATGATTGGGCGTGCAACCGCAAAATTAAACGCAACGGGGCATTATGCAATCGCCCCCATGCCGGTGCCCCTTTATTGGGAGGCATATGTGGAGGGGGAAATTGCCGCACAGCTTGGCATTCAGCGGGAGGTGCGGATAGAGAACTTCAAACCGCAAGGCTCGTTTGAGGCAAAAGGCACGTTGGGAGCGGGCTCGGGCGTGGGCGTATCGGGCATAATGTCAGGCGGCTTGGGCGTTGAAGGCTCACTATCCGCTAAATTTCAATTTATAACCGACACAAACTTCACCCTTAACGCGGAGGCAGGCGCTTATGTAAAAGTTTGCTTTGCCATTTGGGAAGTAAAACATTTTTGGGCTAAGCGGGAATGGCAGTTATATCCCGATAAGCAGCCTGCAAGCCAGGGCGTTTCGTTAATGTCGGTTTTAACCGATACCAATAACTATTCCATACAAGACCGCTCGTATATAGCCAATCCGTCTGAATTCACGGCAAATGACAGGCAAAAGATATCTTTATTCGGAGCGTCGCCGCCAAATAAAATTGAAAGCACAATTAAGACAAATGTGTATCCGAACTCTGCGCCTCAGCTTGTTGATTTAGGCAACGATAAGCAACTATTGGTGTGGGTTGATGATGATACATCCCGCACATCGGCCAACAGAACAAGCCTTTATTATTCGCTGTTTAACGGCGCATGGTCACAGCCTCAAGCGGTTCATAACGATGGCACTGCGGATTTTTCGCCGCAATTAAAAAATATAAACGGCAATACATATTTAGTTTGGCAAAACGCCAAAACAACCTTTTTGGATGATGTAACTTTAGAGCAAATGGCGCAAAACTTAGAGATTTATGTTGCGAAATATAATGATACCAACAACACATTTGTTGAGGTTGAAAATGTGTCAAATAACGATTATGTGGATATGCTGCCAACCGTCTATGGCAATGGCAGTGAAGTGAATGTTGTGTGGGTGTCCAACACCGAAAACGATATTTTCGGGCAAAATACCAATAATCAAATTATGAAATATACCTTTGGCGGCAGCGTGACCGCCGTTGCAAGCGGGCTAAAAGCAATAGACAGCGTAACCGCCGACAATGATATCATTGCATACTGCGTTGAAATGGACGGCGATATACAAACGGTTGAGGATAAAGAAATATATATAATCAAAAACGGAGCATCATCAAGGCTTACCGATAATGAAATAATTGACTCAAAACCATATTTCGCAGGTGACGGTAAGCTGTATTGGTACAGCGGCGGGAAAATCAATTATATTGATAATTTTAATACAAACGAGGTTAATACTATACTAAGCGATGAAACGGTTATCCCCACCGACAGGTTTGTTGTTGCTGTCAACGCAAATAACGATGCCGCCGTTTTATTCGAACAGGCAAGCGGATTAAATGCGGATTTACACTCGTTCATTTACGACAAAACCCAGGATAAATGGAGCGAAAATGTTGCGTTAACAGAGCTTGACAGCTTTATAAACGGCTTTTCAGGCTTTATTGCAAATGACGGACAGATAAAGTTAGCTTTTAACAAGCAAAAAGTTATTGCACAAATTGGAGAAGAAAACCCATACGGCACAGCGGATTTATGTGACTTGACAATTTCACCCTCATACAACTTATCAATAGAGGGGGATTTATTCTACGACCCCGATATGCTGATAGCAGGAAACGACCTTGAAATAAATATAACGGTTAAAAATAACGGCGAGCTTACCGTAAACAGCCTATTGCTTGAAATATTGGATGAAGGTGACAATGTGCTGCAAACTACCGAAATATCAGAAGCTATTGTTCCGGGTGAAACAAAGGAATATACCGCTATTTATACAATATCGGAGGGGTTTATCGGTATCAGCGTAAAGGTGAATGTCTTGCCCGTCGGCTGTGATGACTTTGACTTGTCCGACAACACCAAACAGGTTATGCTTGACTGTATTGACGCATCTCTTGAAGATGTGTATTTGAGCAAAACAGAGGAAGGGAAAGATATAATTTATGCTCATATTGTAAACCGAGGTACAAAAGATACGGGAACTTTTACACTTAAATTGGCGGAGGGCACGCCAAATGGAACGGTAGTTGAAACAAAACAGGTATCTTCCCTTGCACCCCTTAGCGCGACAGTTGAAAGCTTTGAATATTCAAACCCGGATATATTTAAAACAAAAACACTATATATCTTGATTGAAGAATTGGCGGACGAAAGCTTTGTGGGAAACAATTCGGACTTTGTGGTGCTAAAAGGCATAAAAAAACTTGATATGACAGTGTCGAATGTCGAAATTATTTCGCAAGACGAAGCTTGCATAGAGCTGAGGCTGACGATTGATACGGAAAAAAATACGGAAGAAAGTTTAACAGGTCACTTTCTCTTGGCGGCATATACGGAAAGCGGATTGTTGTTATCAATTTCAAAGGAGCCTGTTTCAATTATCAATATAACAGATACCCTCATTGCTGACATAACCCTGCCTGTTAAACCGGACGAAAACATCTTGTTTAAAATGTTTGTTTGGAACAGCTTAGGGCAGATACAGCCGCTTAGTTATTTTAGCGGGTATTTGCATAAGCCGGTTTGAGGGGGAAATTAAATTTAAAGAGGGGTCGTTTTTTAAAAAATAATTAGCTTATCTATTATGTTATCGGTAGTTTTGCCGCTGTTTCCTGCTGCGCATGCCGGTGCGGCAAGCATCAAGGTCGGCGATTACCTTGTAATGGGCAGAAGATGATAATATTTTAGGGATGTATTTTGATTGTGACGGTATATCGGAATTACAAGAAGCCGTGAAATCAATAAGTTTGCCTTTGCAAATTTTTCCTTGGCACTAATCCTTGCACGCGGAATTCTTGACTATTTTAATAATGTTTGATAAAATAGTTTTAGAAAACGAAAGGCATGGATACCATATGAGAGTAATAAGTAACTACAAAGGAAAGCGAAGTGTAGCTGTTTCTTGGCTTCTGTCCTATATTTTTGTTTTATTGATTCCAGTTTTTATAAGTTGTTTCATATATTTTCAATCGACTAACATTTTGCAGTCAGAAATAACGCGAGCCAATCAATCAATGCTTGCGGAGGTGCGGCAGGACGCAGACTCGAAGCAGAGGGATATGGAAAGAATAAGCGCCGAAATATCTATTAATAACCGGATTGATCTAATGAACAGTAAAAAATATTTCAGCCTCGACACCAATACGGCTTATGACTTTGCCGAATTTGCAAAGGAATTGAATTTAGCAACATTGGGAAGTGATTTCATCGAGGCGTTTTGCATTTTTCACAAGGACAGCGATGTGCTTATAAGTAAGTCAGCCCGTTTTAACGAGAAGATATTTTATGATGCTTATATCAACCCCTTTGGTGGGTCCTATGAAGCCTTTTTGGAGTTTTTACAAAGCGATGTAACAAACAATGCAATGGCGTTTCCTCATAACGATGAAATCGACTCGAAGGAACAGATTCTCTTGTTCCAATTTCCGTTTGCTTACGGTAACGATGTTAAGTATATTTTTGTTGTAAATGAAAGAAAATTTCTTAGTGCGGCTTATAATGTTACGCAGACCTTTGAATCTGACCTGTATATTATTGACAGGCATAACCGAGTCGTTTCAACGAATTGCAGCAAGGATTACTCATTTATTGATTATGAATATCTTTCTGATGATAGCAAGCTCATTAAGGCAAAGCACAACGGCGATGAGTTTATTATTATGCATACAAGATCCAATGCAAACGACTGGAAATACGCAATGATAGTAAGCTCAAAGGTTTTTTGGGAGAAAGAAAAATACATATCCATGCTAATGGTGCTGTCTATTATTGCGTGTCTGCTGATTGGGGTGGCGGCATCATGGGTTCTTATGAAAAAGAATTACAGTTCTATTCGCGGGCTTGTCAATATAATGGTAAACCGAGCGGGGAAAAAGCTTGACACGAAATACAATGAAATGCAATTCCTTTATGAGGCAATAACTGAAACCATAGGTGAAAAAGAGCAATTGACGGACTGGACGGAGAGACAGAGCAAAAACATACGTGATAATTTTCTTATAAAGCTTATAAGCAGCGGGATTGAAACAGATTTGTCCGCAGACGAAATTCATCGCGATTACAATATTAGGCTTGAATCTGATCATTTTGGTGTCATATTATTCTGTGCAGAGGATTATAGTGCGTTCAGCCGGCAAACTGACAGCTTCAAGGAATTTATGCTTGTACAATTAATAATAACCAATATTGTTGGGGAATTGGCTGGGGTGGACAATAACGCATATGTATTTGAAACGGATAAAATGATAGTGTGCCTTGTGAATTTCAAAGAAACCAATATCTCCGATGGAGATGGTGAACTTTTAAGGGTAGCGCGTGAGACCCAGCGGGTTATTGACAAAAATTTTGAAATACAGCTATCCGCTTCAATAAGCAATATCCACCAAACCCTACGAGGCGTTGTTTTTGCCTATCGGGAGGCATTAGAGGCAATGGAATATAAGATGGTCGTTGGCATGGGGCAAATATTGCATTATAACGACATAATGAAGTATGGCGCGGATGATGGGAAAAAGTACCACTATCCGCTTCAATTGGAGTATCAACTGATAAACTTTATTAAGGCTGCTGATATTGAATCCTCCAAAAGAATCGTTTATGACATTTTTGAAAAGAATTTTTCAGACAGGGCATTGGCGGTGCAAACGGCGAAAAATCTATTGATAAATATAATTGGCACTATAACAAAAGCCATTAATGAAATCGGCGATTTTTTTGAAGCGTTAGACCCTGTGGCGTTCATCGCGAAAAATGAAACGGTTGAAAAAATGAAACATGAAATAATCAGAATTTTGGAAGAAACCTGCGCTTTTGTCGAGAAGGAAAGAAAAAGCAGGGGTCAGCAGATTTGCGAAAGCGTTCAAAAATATGTTGAAGGCAATTACAAAGACCCGACCCTAAATATAACCAAAATAGGAGAATATTTTAATATAACTCCTCCGTATTTGTCAAAGCTGTTCGCGGAGCAGGCGGGAGTGGGGCTTCTTGATTATATCAGAAAGAAAAGGTGTGATGAGGCAAAGACATTTTTAAAGCAACACAACTATACTGTTCGGGAGATAAGTGTATTGGTGGGGTTTTCAGATATAAAGACCTTTACGCGCAGCTTTAAAAAATTTGAAGGGATAACACCGGGGGAATACAGCGGATTGGCTTAAAAAATTTGATAATGATTTAAAGGCAGAATTGTTATGTATTACAATTCTGTCTTTTCTTTTTCTGTTTTTCGGGCATTTATATTAAAAACTGACCATCCGTTTTCGATGTTTTGACCCTGATATCTGAATTGTGCTTATTTACTTTGCAGGTATATCGCGTTATCATAAAACATATGATGTTTACTCCAACATCGGGTAAGCAGGGCGTGTGGCATCTTAGTCTTTGGCGAAGCGCACATGCGCAAGGCACCATTTATACGGCTTGCCCGGCTCGCGGCAAGTGCGTAGGTGCAAGTTTTAATATAATTTTGTGAGCCGGAAAGGCTAATGGTGCTTAAAAATGACTGAAAAGAGTGGTTTTTTTATCAGATGGGCATGCGTGCTGATTATCATTGCGTTTGCGCTTTCGGCATGTGCTGTCAGACAGACGCAAACGGGAATTAACGGTATGGTTACCGATGAAATTGTATTTCCGATGCAGGAGGGGGCTTCGCTTACATATTGGGTGCCGCTTCACGCGAACGCTTTGCCTATTATCAACAGCTTTAGCGAGACGGAGTGGTACAAAGAATTGGAGAAGCTAACCGGGGTAAAGGTTGATTTTATCCACCCTGTATCGGGGCAGGAGAGAGAACAGCTTAATGTTATGTTAGCATCCCGTGATTTGCCGGATATTATTGAAAACACATTTGAAAATTATTCGGGAGGCATTATTAAAGCGGGCTCTGATGGGCTTGTTATTGACCTTAAAGACCTTCATAAAAAATATGCACCGAATTTGATGAAACTATACGAGATGTATCCTGAACTTTTACTTGATATTGAGACCGATGAGGGGGC
Source organism: Bacillota bacterium (assembly GCA_023228885.1). GTDB lineage: Bacteria > Bacillota > Clostridia > Monoglobales > Firm-18 > JAAZFB01. The sequence goes on from JALOAJ010000031.1 coordinate 12,925, forward strand.
TATTCTGCGGGTGCCGTTTATCCGCGGACACGATAATTTAAGAACTTTCAGAGGCCTTGTTGTTAGGAATGACTGGCTTGGGGATTTAGGGTTGTCGGCACCGGAAACCATTGATGAGTGGTACAGTATGCTGTCGGCGTTCAAGGAAATAAAAGGGGCCACTGTTCCATTTCTCACAAGTACCAATGAGTTAAAACGCGATTATGGTTTTGTCGGCGCTTTCGGCATAAACAACAGCTATTTTGCCGAGAACGGGAAAATAGTTTACGGACCCGCAGACCCGAGATATAAAGATTTCTTAGCTACTTTGAACAGATGGTATAAAGAAGGGCTTATATACTCGGAACTTGCGCTAAGCAGCAATACAAAGGTCAACGATGCACTTGTTGTCAACGGTCAGGTAGGCAGTATGATGACGATATTGGGTGGCGGTGTAGGCAAATATATCGAATTGATGAAGGATATTGACCCCGAATTTGATTTGTTGGCAACTCCTTATCCGACATTGCAAAAAGGCGAGATACCCAAGTTTATTCACCAGGATCCAACGGTGTATCACGCAGGCTCGGCATCGGTAACTTCAAGTTGTAAAACTCCTGAAATTGCACTTGCGTGGTTGGATTATGGATACAGTAAGGAAGGTAACATGATTCACAATTTTGGGATTGAAGGGATAAGCTATGAAATGGTGAATGATTATCCCGAATATACGGAGATTATAACAAATAATCCCGATGGTGTTCCTATGGCGACAATAGGGCATAAATATTGCCGTGCATTCGCGCAGGGTCCTTTTGTGCAGGATGAGCGGTATTTGGAACAATACCTAAATCTTCCGCAGCAGATAAAAGCAATTGAGGTGTGGACCAAATACGCGGATGAAGTGAATAAGGTTAACACGAAGGTATACGGCGAGCTGAATCCCCAGGAATCGTCCAAGATAACGCCTATGCAGGTGGAGATAACCACCTATGTTGACGAGATGTTTTTGAAATTTGTCCTCGGAAGGGAGCCTCTTGATAAATTTGATGAATACACCTCCCGTATCAGACAGTTGGGCATTGATGAGATTATTAAGATTAAGCAAACCGCATATGACAGGTTCATCTCAAAGTTTCCGCAAGCGAAGGAATTAAAATCAATCAATGCTATTGAGTTTTACAGGAGATAACAACAAAGGAGGCATAGCAAGATGCCATCGGTAACAATTCAAATCCCTGCACGAAAATCAAAAAAGAGAAATCTTTGGCGTGAAATTGCTAAAGACTATAAAAGGAACAAGTATCTTATCCTGATGGCTTTGCCGGTATTGACATGGTATTTCATATTCCACTATTTGCCTATGTATGGGGTTATTATCGCATTCAAGGATTTTAATCCCATGCGCGGAATATTAGGCAGCGAATGGATAGGCTTTGCTCATTTTAAATCTTTTTTTAACGGCTTTTATGCATGGAGGGTCATTAAAAATACGCTGATGATAAGCGTGTATCAATTGGTTTTCGGGTTTCCCATGCCGATAATACTTGCCCTGCTTCTGAACGAGTTGCAAAATAAGGCTTTTAAAAAAACCATTCAGACAATAACATATCTACCGCATTTCGTATCGTTGGTAGTTATATGCGGAATGATTGTGGATTTTACATCGAAAAATGGAATAATAAATGACGCTATCGAGCTTTTGGGCATGGAGAGAAGGAGTTTACTGCTTTATCCGGAATATTTTAGAACCATTTATACCGGCAGCGGCATCTGGCAAAGTGTCGGGTGGGGCTCAATCATTTATTTGGCCGCCTTATCAGGGATAGACCAAGAGCTGTATAGTGCCGCATCAATTGACGGAGCCGGAAGGTGGAAACAATTTCTGAATGTAACTCTGCCCGGGATTGCGCCTACTGTCATTGTCCTGCTAATTTTAAACATAGGACGAATGATGAACGAGGGATTTGAAAAAATTATATTGCTTTATAATGCTACAATATATGAAACGGCGGATACTATTTCTTCTTTCGTTTATCGACGGGGATTGGTCGAGGCAAATTATAGCTTTAGCTCAGCGGTCGGATTGTTTAATTCCATGGTAAATGTGATTTTGATAGTGTCGGCCAACAGGATTAGTCGAATGGTAAATGAAACCAGCTTGTGGTAAGGAGGTGCTGAAATGGTAGTAAAACGATCGATAAGTAACATTATATTTGATATATCGAATTATTTATTTCTGACCCTTCTTATGGTTATTACTCTTTATCCGTTCTGGCATGTAATAATGGCATCGTTTAGCAATCATGTTGAATTGACGGCTCATACGGGTTTATTACTTAGACCCGCCGGGTTTTCATTGGATGCGTATAAGGCGGTTTTGGACAACCGTATGATTTACAGCGGTTACCGGAATACTTTATTCTATGTCGTAATCGGTACTGCGCTTAACCTCATTATGACTTCAATGGGGGCTTATGTGCTTGTCAGAAAGGGATTTTTTTGGAGAAGGTTTATTTTTACACTTATTTTAATAACAATGTTCTTTAGCGGTGGGCTTATTCCTACATATTTATTGGTTCAAAGCCTAGGGCTGGTTGACTCGATATGGGCGCTTATTCTCCCGGGGCTTATCAGCACATGGAATTTAATTATAATGCGCACTAACTTTGCTTCGGTTCCGGATAGTGTTATCGAGTCCTCTACAATTGACGGAGCAAACGAATTTGTAACGCTATTTCGTATTATGCTGCCCTTGTCTTTGCCGGTCATAGCGGTGATGACACTCTATTATGGAGTGCATCACTGGAACGCATGGTTCGGTGCAATGATTTATTTAAGATCAAGAAGCCTATATCCGCTTCAACTGATACTCAGGGAAATTCTTTTGGCCAACGATACGAATTCTATGATGGTCGGAGTGGGGCATACCGACCGTGAAAGCGTCAGCGAAACAATAAAATACGCCACCATAATGGCGGCAACATTGCCCATATTATGCGCATATCCATTTGTGCAAAAGTATTTTGTTAAAGGGGTAATGATTGGTGCGGTCAAAGGGTAAGGAGGATTTGAAATGATAAAAACTTATCGCGTTTTTGCTTTGATTTTAATATATGCCGCATTGCTTATGATAATACCGTCCGGTGTAGGCGCTGCCAATGATGTGTCGTGGGAGGCGTCATTAGCTTATGAAAAACCTGTCTCAATAATGAAGGGCACGGTCAATAGCAAAGGAGCGCTGACAGGTCTTGTAGATGGTATCGTTACCGGTGACGACGGGACATACATTAGATTGAATTCAAATTCATTAAGCGATGAGAGATGGACATGGTTTAAAGTTGACTTGGAAACCGTTAAGGAGGTCAATTACTTTAAGCTTCAAACTTTTAGGATATACGAGAACTCGCATGACAGCTATATTAAAACAATAAGAATAGACGGGTCGAAGGATGATAACGATTATGAAACGATAATACCTCACACATCACCCGACATGGGAGTTGCTTTTCCACACAGCGTCTTTCTTGAATTCAAGGTCGATAAAAAAGTTGCGGTGAGGTATGTCAGGGTGTGGGTTCAACTCATAGCACAGGAGGGCGATCAGATGATTGTGCCGGCATTATCGGAAATAGGAATATATAATATAGATGAAACCATGGGGTTGGATCATGGGATTAACGAGATTAGTTCGGAAACCCCGGAAAATATTCCGCATCGGGGAAACGAACAGACGCTTGACATATCGGGAGAACCGGTCATGGTATCCACCGGGAAAGGCGAAGTCGTAACCTATCCTACTCCGCCTTGTTATTTGGAAAGCAGGTCTTTTGCCGTTGTGGCGGAGGGTCGGCGGATACCTGTAATAGAGTATGAGGACGCGGGTCGAACCGAATATCATTATGCTCATTTTTCGTTTAGCGGAACGGCGCAGATTCGTGTGACCGCTTCCCAAGAAATATCGACATATAAAATAAGACCTTTGAGCTATGGTATTGAGGGTGAAGTTGACGAACGCAACCTGACATTTACCATTTCCCAGTCAAGATACCTTCTGATAAACATAAACGATATGCAAAATTTGATAATTATTACAGATAATCTTGAAACTGATGTACCGCCGGCAATTGGAAACGGTATATTCAATATTACCTCGAATCAATACAACGCGGATAGAACAGGCACGCAGGATGTTACAGGTCTTTTTCAAAAGGCGATAGATGACGCCAACGCCGCACCGGGCGGCGGAGTTGTTTATGTGCCGGCAGGGTTATACAAGATAAGCTCATTCACTATGAAGGGTAATGTGAGCCTTTATTTAGAGGGGGGAGCTGTTATTCGCGGGACAGGTAAGCAGGCTGACTATGTCAGGGAGAACCCTACCTCAAATTCACAATCAATAACTACGCTTATAAACTTTCGTGAGCACGACGCCAACATGAAGATATATGGACGGGGAACATTGGATTGCAATGGCGAGGAACTCTATGTTGACGGGGGGGATACTGACCCCGCAGCGCTAAGGATATGCGGGGTGCGACCGAATAAAAACAGCTTTGTTACCCTTGATGGAGTTATTATAAGCCACGGTAGAACATGGACGGTAGCCCCGCAGCAATCAGACAACATTTTGATTACAAACCTAAAGGTGCTCAATAGTGAAAACAGAAATGAGAATGACGGTATAGATATAAACAGTTGTCAAGATGTTTTGGTATATCACTGCTTAACATATACCAATGACGATTCCCTTTGTGTTAAAGCGTGTAACGCCAATAGTTTTAAAAACATGTTGAAAGGTCCTGAAGAAAAGGCATACAATATAACCTTTGACGATATAGTAACATACGGTCGTTGCGCAGGCACGAAAATGGGTATGCAGGGATATACGCATACCCACAACATATGGTTTAAAAACATTGATGTGTTAAAAGCCAGCCGCGGAATTGCTTTTGAACACGAGCAGGGAATGGAAACAATGGAGGGCATACATTTCATAAATATAAATGTAGAGGAATTAGCATATAGAATATACAATCCCTATCCGGTGCAAATGAAAATTACCGCAGGAGGCAAAATTAGGGATGTAGAGATTAATAATGCTACCTTTCAAACCTTCGGTAATGGAACTTCCGCAGACGGGTATAACGAAAAGGGTTCGGATATCCTCGGTCAAAGCCCCGCGGCGATGATTGAGAATGTCGCATTTACCAATTTGAGTATTGCAGGCAAACCTATACTTGACGCCGATGCAGGTCGTTTTAATGTTAATGATTTTACATCGAATATAACCTTTGCTGCTACAAACATTCCGGTAATTGCAACACCCTTTGAGGATTTAAAAACTGTTTTATGGGCAAAGCAATACATTGAAATGTTAGCGGCTTACGAACTTGTCAGCGGTGTTGGCAATGGGAAATTCGAACCGAATCTTACGGTTAAACGCGAGGAGTTTGCGAAAATGATTGTTGATGCTTTTGGACTTGAAAAAACCGGTGTTGTTACTGATTTGTCGGATGTCGAACAGGGCGCATGGTATTATCCTTATGTGGCGGCGGCTCAAAAGGCTGGTATAGTGCATGGTATCGGCGATAACAAGTTTGGAATCGGGGGTAGAATAACCCAGCAGGATATGTGTGTTATGATTGGAAGGGCGTTGGATATGGCAGACATAAGGTTGCCGGAAACGGTTGCCGCCATCCCGCTCGACATGGAAAACTCCGTTGCTGAATATGCAAAAGATATTATTTATTCAATGCAAAGGGCCGCTTTTATAAGTGATTTTGGCGAGAACAAATTTGCTCCGAAGGAATACGTGACCAGGGCTCAGGCGGCGCATATAATAGGGAAAAGCTATATATTATTCCGCTATAAAAGGGAGGACAGGCACCAAATTATAGATATGTCTCCTGTAACGGCAATAAAAATCAATGTTGGAAATGAGTATCCCTATACGGATGCGAGTAAAAATGAATATCTTTCGGATAGGTTTCACTCCGGTGACACATCGACTAATCTTAGGGACAACACAATCATAGGGACAAATGAGCAGCTGCTATACCAGGCATATCGGTTTGGCGAAAAGATATCATATGCCATTCCGGCGGAAAACGGAGCATATAAGGTTATTCTGCGGATGATGGAACCCACTTTCACTGATACGGGCAGACGGTTGTTCGATATAAGCTTGGAAGGCGTTATCGTTGCTTCTAAGATAGACATTTTTAATGAAGCCGGCAGACATACCGCTTTTGATATGGAATTTACCACTACTGTGACCGACGGGGAATTGAATATCGAACTGGAGGCTTCTGAAAATAACGCGATTTTATCGGCGATAGAAATTGTCAAGCAATAGAGGGAGCGAAGATGATGAGAAGGTATACGAAGCTATTTTCAATAATACTTGCGGCGGCGCTTGCGTTGGGACTTGCTCAGCTTTCGGTATATGGGCAAGAACGGTCGTGGGAGGAATCTTTGGCTTACGGGAAACCCGTTTCAATTATGCAGGGGGGCGTTCACAGTAGCGGACCCGTGAAAAATCTTACGGACGGAGACGAAAATACATTTTTGAGGTTAAATACCAACGCCATCGGATTAGACCGATGGACATGGGTATCGGTCGATTTAGGTAGTGTTCAAAATGTGAATTGCTTTAAAATACACACGCATAGGGTATATACCGCCTCACCCCACAGTTATATACAGGCTATTCGGATAGAAGGGTCTGTCAGCGGTATTGAATTTGATACTATCATTCCGGATTCTACACCGGATGGCGCTGAGGCGTATCCTTATAACTATACGCTTGAATTCAGCGGAACAGAGACATCAGCGCGGTATATACGGCTGTGGATTCGGCTAATAGATTCGGATTTGGATGTAAACGGGCAGTCGGTAGTTCCTGCGCTAAAGGAGTTCGGCGTGTATAATTGGAACTCGGGTGAGGCAAACAATGAACTGGCGGTTCGGCTCGTCTCTCCGACCAATGGCGCATTTTACTCAAGGTATGTGCCTTTTGACGGTCATAACACCAATGTTTCCGTTATAGTAACGGCCGAGGTTACGGGAGCAAGCGGCATTGCCAGAGTGGATTTTTATAACTGCGGTGAACCAATGTTGGGAACAGTCACACAGACAATGAACCATTACAGCATAACTATGGACAATCCGGATTTGCCGGTGAATTATATTACGGCGAAGGCGGTTGACGATACCGGTCTTGAGGCGGTATCCGAGCCTGTTGCCTTCTACACCAACATAGCGTTAAACAAACCCGTGACGGCAAGCGATAAAGGATATGATGCGGACAGTAACCCCGAATCGGTTGTTGATGGAATTATGCACCTCGATACGCTTGCCGCCAACAAGTGGTATATTCGGAATACGGCTTTGGCCACTTTGGAAATTGATTTTGAAGAGGTTTTCACCCTTGCCGGAACGAAAATACACAGCGGTCGGACAGGCAATGATGCAGGAATTTTACGAAATTTTAAAATAGAGTATGACAACAATGGACAATGGACGGACATTCCGGGTGCGGCTGTGACAGACAATACCGATAAGAATATAACAGTAGTATTCGCACAACCCGTATCTACGCACAGGATAAGATATTCCTTGATTGATGCCGGCAACGATGCAAGCACCGAATATCGTATAAGAGAAATTGAGGTGTTTGGCGCCCCGAAAAGCAAACCGAATATCAATATTCTAAGTATGGCAGACGGAGAAACATTGGACTTAAAGGGCGATGTTGGAATAGAGGTCGAGATTGGAGTGGAGGACTCAACTATAGCCAAAGTTGAGGTTTATGTCAACGGCGCGCTTGCGCAGACACTACCGGGTGCGGGCGCTTTTAATCTTTACAAATTTAATTTAACGAATGTGCAATATGGTCTGATAAGGTTTGATGTAAGGGTTTTGAGCAGCTCGGGTACATTTGCGGCAAAAAGCCTAACAATTAATAATTTCCCATTCGATTTCATGACCAAAATTAACGCAGCGGGGAATATCGACGCAATATACAGCGCCCTACGCAAGTATGGCGATTTGTTGACCGGTGCGGGATTTCATACCGGGCAATATATCCTCCTGCCAGATATGGAGCGGGAAGGCGTATGCGATGCACTGCTGGGTAAGGAAAACTATTCCCATGATGCCAATGGACTTAGCGCTCTTACGAACGATTTTAATAAGATGGTATTATTATCCTCCGTCAATACGGCAAACAACGCAGAGGCTTTAAGACAAGCAATTGAAAAATGCGGTGATTTATTAGACAGCATAGACATAAGCACAGACAGTGATTTTGACAAGCTCGAATATGCAATAAAACAAGCGGTTTTTGAAAAGTTATACCGTTATCGCACATCGCTTACGGGTGGGGTGTTTACTGATTTTTCGGATATAGAGGGTGTATTTGAAAAGTTTACTGTGCTATGCGCAATTTCAAAGTCATATTGGGGACAACTTGACAGCTTGTTCATCCAATATAACAATCTGCTGAATTTGCCGCTTAGCGGAGACTATGCACAGAAATTGGATGCGGAAGGGCGGGCTGAGGTATGTAGGGGTTTTGCGAATGTTGTTTTTAATGAATATGACGAGCTTAAAACTTTTTTTGAGAATAAGGTTAGCATCGCTTTAGCCGCAAGATCAAGCCGGGGTAACGGCAATTCAGGAGGCGGCGGCACTTCCACGGTATCATCGGGAATACCAAATGCCCTGCCTTTGATACCTCAGGCGGTGCCGGGCACCGGGACAAAGGGCGCAGGAATTGCTTTTTCTGATTTGCACGGCGTTGAATGGGCAATAGAAAGCATAGAGGAACTGGTTGCGCTCAACATCGTTGAGGGGTTTGGCAATGGCAAATTCGGTCCGGACGAAATGGTGACTCGTGAACAGTTTATTAAGATGTTAGTGCTTGCTTTGGAACTTGCAGATGAAGGTGCACAATCCACTTTTTCCGACACTTTTCGAGACGATTGGCATTATATATATATAGCCAGTGCGCAAAATGCCGGAATTTCAAATGGAATGGGTGATGGCAGTTTTGGGGTTGGCAGGCAAATTATAAGACAGGAAATGGTTGCGTTGGCTTATCGCGCCTGCCAAGCAGTCGGCTTGCGGCTTATTCAGGTCAATCCGCCGATTGAGTTTGAGGATAATAATGAAATAAGCGGTTATGCAAAACAAAGCGTGGCGGAAATGCAAAAGGCGGGGATAATAAGCGGCATCGGTGGCGGAAGGTTTGCGCCGAACGAAACATCAACTCGCGCTCAGGCATCCAATATTGTGTACGGCATTTTGCGGTTAAGGGGGAATAAATAAATGCGGCAGGTTATGAGAATATTATCGGGAAGCATAGCAATCGTATTCCTGCTCGGAGTTTTTCCCGCGGCGGTTGTAAATTCAGCGGATGATATATCTTGGGGAGCATCGCTTGCGTACGGAAAAAGCGTAGCTTTTATGAGGGGCGCTGTACACAGCAGTGGACCGGCGGATGGACTTGTCGATGGGCTGGAAGATTCATTCATGCGCTTAAATTCGACCGCGTTGAACAGCGAGCGTTGGACATGGGTTCAGGTTGATTTGGACGGAGAATACGAGGTAAACTATTTCAAAATAGCAACCCACAAAGTGTATAACGCTTCTGCTGATAGCTTCATTAAAACAATACGGATAGAGGGCTCGGATGATGGTGAAATATTTGAAACGATAATCCCAAACTCCTCACCTGCTGTCGGCACTGCGTATCCCATGAACACAACGCTGGAATTCGCCTCGCTGCGTATGTGGAATGTGTCCCATGTGAGACTGTGGATTCAGCTTATAGATCAGGAAGATGGTGCGCAGACAGTTGTCCCGGCGCTGAGGGAGTTTGGCGTTTACAGGGTTGGGGACGAGGAGTTGCTTGCTCGCGCAGACAAAGGCGGAGGGCGGCGCAAGGACGATGTATCCATGGATTTTATATCCGAAACGCCGACACGGGGTATTTTCGCAGATACCGTCGGCACAAAGTTTGAACAGGTGTCGGAGCGACTGACCCGCTTTGGCATTATGTCTGGTTATGAAGACGGGACTTTTAAGCCGGAAAACATTATGACCCGCGCGGAATTTGCTGTTGTAATCTGTAACCTGCTCAATTTATCCGAAGTGGCTGAATTGAACAGCGGCGCGGCATTTTCGGATGTGCCGATAACTCACCCGGCATTCGGATATATAAGGACTGTTGCAGATGCAAATATTATCGGCACATACGCCGGGGGGAACTTTGAACCAAACCGACCTGTAACATATGAACAGGTGATAACGGTGCTGGTAAGTATATTGGGGTATACTCCCCAAGCCGAGGTTAGGGGCGGATATCCAACCGGATATTGGTTAGTTGCGGCGGAACTGAAAATCACCGATGGGCGAGTCAGCATATCCGATGATGCCGAAAGGGGGGGTATTGCCATATTGATATGCAATGCCCTTGAAGTTGACATGATGAAGCAATCAAATTTCGGAGATAATCCTAAATATACGGTGTCAAAGGGTGCAACATTACTTTGCGAAAAACTGAAGATATATAAGGAAAAAGGGCAAATCACCGCTAACGGCAACTCAACGCTTACCGGGAAAAGCAATTTAAGGGATGATGAGGTAAGAATTAGCGGCGGTATTTATAAAGTGGGGGAAATCGATGCGCAGGCGCTTTTGGGTTATAATGTTACATATTATTGGCGCGAGAAAGATGATAAGATAAACAAAGTTTTGCTCGATATCCGCCTCAACGCCCAAAACCATGAGATTATCGTAGATACTAAAGATATAGACCAGGCGCAAAGCGACCGCGACCGGCTTGTTTATACGGTAAACTCACATACTGCAACGGCGGCTATTCATACGGCGCCCTATGTTATATTTAACGGAGGCGCGGCTAATAAGTTTGAAAAGAGCAGCTTTTATATACCTTGCGGCAATATACGGTTGCTTGATTCAGACGGGGATGGGATTTATGAAATGGTTTTTATTACCTCGTATGAGGTCTATTTAGCCGATGTGATAGACACAGCAAACTTTACTGTGTACGATAGGCTTGGAAATCCGCCCCTGTGCCTTGACCCAACAGATCGAAATTTGAAAATTAAAGTCAAAAAACAGGGAAAGGAAATGGCGGCAGGTGATATAAGACCACAGGATGTATTGATGGTAGCAAAAAGCCGCAACGGCAATATAATTCACATTGATATAAGCAATTATGTCATTGAGGGAGATATAACGGAGATAATCACCGACGGGGATGGCAAGATTGACTCACTTGTTATAAACGGCAAGGTTCTTAAGGCGTCACCATTTTTCAAAGAACACATCAGCGTAGGCGATGGCGGAACCTTTTATCTGGATAGCCGCGGGGAAATAGTCAGCCTTGGCGCCCAGAGAATAATCAAAGGCCGATATGCGTGGCTTTTTAACATGATGCTGGGAACGGGGCTGGATGCAACGGTCAATTTTAAGCTGCTCACCGATTCGGGAAAGTGGGAGATACTAAAAAGCGCCCATAAGGTCAGGCTAAACGGGGAAACAAGCATATCGGCGAGGGATTTGCTTAGAATTGGCGAATTGTATAACCAACAAGCGGTCAAAGTAAAACCGCAATTGATCAAGTACAGCACAAACGATAAGGGCCTAATAACAGAGATATATGTCGCGGCGAACAACAGCCCAAAGGTTATGGATTACGGAACCGAAATCTTTACTGTTGACAGGAGCAATATATCAGGAAAATACTCATCAGGTTACCTCACCCGTGATACAAAGGTTTCACCAAGTGCAATTGTGTTCGTGGTATCCGATACGGATGACGAGGAGTTGTTCGGTGTGTATGAAGCTTCAACGTTTTTTATGACAAACCAGGACTATAAAAATGTTATGGTATACGATTTTGATGCACTATTTGAGGCAAGAGTTTTTGTTATTAACCAGGCTAAAACCCAAGTGATGAACCATTTGACCACAACCGCCGAGATAGCGCTTATAGACGGCATTGGGAGAAGCGTGGATCGCGTAGGAAGGGAAGGATGGAGCGTACATCTGTTAGGCAGTGACGGGAACAGGAAAGTCATCGCGGCCAATGAATATACCGCGCTTACAAATATGTATCTGATAGGCTTGTACAATAACGTAAAGTTTGAAGAGTTAAGAAAAGGCGATGTCATTCAATTTACGGAAAGAAACGGCATTATGCAGTCATTCAGATTGCTGAACCGGGCTTCGGATAAGAGTGAAAGATATATCGGCAGGGCGGGCGGTTCCGCCTCAGCCACGGCGCCTGACATTGAGGTCGTTTACGGCACATTATTTGAGCGGTTCGGAAATAGAATAGGAATCAGAACGGGCGGTCAGCCGGGATACGAAACACTATATCATTTCACACTCGGAAAAGAAAGGGTATATCGGTATGATTCTGAGCGCGATGTCTTTTTCATGTCATCATCAAGCGACACCGTTCCTGAAAAAAACGATTCGGGTAGCGGAACAAGGATGTTTGTAGCCGCGCGCAGAAACGAAGTAGTTTTCATCGTTGTTTATTAGCATCTTAATTATAAAGAACCTTTGATATGGAACAGCTTATGCCAAAGCCTTTTTGTACCAATATATTGCGCGCACAGTTGCGAGCACAGCCAAAAATTGTTTTCAAATCCTTTCCTATGTTCATCGCAACATTAGGCGGTAGGATGTAATGAAAGAGCTATTTAATATAAAAAGTTTTAAGGGGGAAGTAAAAATGAAAAGAAAGATTACAGCAGCTATGTTGACAGCCTATATGTTATTTGCAACAGTCACGGTGACAATGCCTGTCGTTCATGCGGAGGATACTTTAGATTTTTTCGCCGTGGCGAATGTGCATCTTGCGGCAACTGCCGCGCAAGTAGGCAATAATGACAATTACTATGCAAGCAGCGCAACCGGCAGAACTAATGTATCCAACGCCGGGACGGACGAAACTGTCCTTTCTCTTTCTCGCGTAAACCCTTCTTCGACCAGCGACAGTTTTAGCACAGCCTTGTCCTATATGCAATTTGACATCAGCGGCTTGTCCGCAGAGGAGCGACAAAGTATTGCCAATGTTTCACTTACCCTTACCGCGTATGCCGGCAATAAGCAGATCTCTGTTTTTAAATTAAATTC
>JALOAJ010000090.1 GCA_023228885.1 Bacillota bacterium
CTGCAAATCAACTTCCCCGCCGTGGCGGGATATTATATCCGCCAGGTCGGATTGATTTATATTCCCCTGAAGATAGAAACAGGCGGAGGGGGGCTGTACATTGCCGTGGCGGTAGCTTTTAATATTCAAATCCCTCGCCACATCTCCGTCACCCGTCGCATCAATAAAAAACTTCGCATTTATTGCGCTGCGCCCGTCCTTGTTCTCAATTATAACCGAGGTTACGTTTTTGTCCTCCTCAATTACACCGCTGTAATAGGTATGCAAAAAAGGCTTAATTTTATTTTCCTTGACAAGTTCATCCAGTTCAATCTTAAGCTCTGCAGTGTTTAAAATAAAGTAGGGGGGCGCCTTGGAAATTGAGGGGCAAAATGTAATGTTGTTGCTTGCTTTCAGCCTGGAAATTGTTTCGTATGTAAGCCCTCCTATAATCTGCTCTTTGTTGTCCACATCAGATAGGGAATGCCAAATATTGACCAGTCCGCTTGTAGCAACTCCCCCAAAGGCATTGTGCTTTTCAACAATCGCAACGCTCAGTCCCAAACGTGCCGCACGCACTGCCGCAAACACGCCGGTACAACTTCCCCCAACCACACATAAATCCACATCGGCACACACCCTGATTTTTTTGGCAGGTTCAACTATATATTTCATATCAACACATCCAATCATATTTTTTGATATTTATATTTTATTTCAAGCAGCAAAAAATATCATCCACAAAGCCGCTCTGTTTCTCCACTTTTATGCTATTGACAGATTTAGGTTTTTATCATAAAATAGATGTGCAGGGGGGATTTGGCATGGAGGTTTTTGACAAAACATATGAAACTGACCGTGGTTTTATAATGGGTTATTCAAACCAAACTAATAATGCGTCCACCGACATCACGTTTTTATTTAAAACCCTTCGATTGATTTATATAAAAAAAGGTGTGGTTGACTGGCAAATAGGCAATGAAATTTACATGCTTAGAGAGGGCGACATTGCATTATTCAACAATATTTCACCGAGGAAGATTTTAAAAATATACTCTCCTCTTAGTTATGACCTGTTCGGATTTATGCCGAACCTTTTGAATGTGCCGCTTATACCGTTACTTTTTTATGGAGAGAGTACTAAAGTTATTATCGGAAAAAATACAGAATGGATACGCCTTATGTTAAATGAGCTGAGTGCAGAAATTGCTTCGGAGAATGTATATAAATATGAATTAATCAAAAACTTGCTCTATGTAATTTTAATAAATATTGCACGTTTGGCGGGTGTGTCGGAAAAGGGTCATAAAAACGTAAAGACAGTGGTTGCCGAGGCGGCACAATATATACAAAACAATCCCTCGTCCGATTTAAGTCTTTCGTCCCTTGCAAAGATATTTGGGTACAGCAACGCCCATTTTTCAAGAACCTTTAAAAAATATACCGCCGCTTCCCTCACCGATTATATAGCAAATGTACGAATAGAAAATGCCCTGCACCTCATTCATTCCAAAGACTTTAATGTTTTAACCGCCGCACTGCAAAGCGGTTTCGGCTCATCATCGGGTTTTTATAAGGCATTTAAAAAACATAGGGGACACCCTCCGAGGGCATTTTAAAGGGTCTGTATCACAATGGGTATTGTGATACAGACCCTTTTGGGGCGTAAGGAAAATGATGCCGAACACGCAAAACATAAATGCATGTAAAATTCGTCGAACGACGAATTTTACTACATCTTAGTTAGATACTTTCGCTTATCAAAAGCGCATGGGGGTCAGCGAAAGCTTGTTTTGCGTGTTCGGCGCATTTTGCTTCAGCCCTTTACCTCTTCTAAAAACCTTTCAACCCTTGACATTGCCAAAACCTTATCCGCATCCCCCCGCCCTAAAGCGTCACATAAATTAAGCAGGGCGATATCCTGTATATTAACCTGTCGTTTCATCTTTGAGGCGTCCCCAAAGGGCAAATCGTTTAAAACATACAAAATCTGCATATGCCATCGTACCATGGCAGCCACCGATGATATAAATTCTTTTTCCTGATTGAAAAAGGAAAGAAAATCCCGTGCAAGTTCCTCGCCTATACGGTCATGGTCGTATGCCGTTATTTTACCCTTTCTTGTTTTGGTGGCGGGCGGTTTACCGATGTCGTGCAAAAATGCCGCCCACATAAACACACGTTCGTTTGTACTTTCCTCTTTTCGGGATGCCGCTTCGTCCACAACAAGCATTGTGTGGTTCCACACATTTCCCTCCGGATGATGCTTTGGTGACTGCTCGGTTTCGGCTTGTTTTCTCATCATTTCAAACGGATACTCTGAAAACTGCGATTTCCCGAGTATTTTATTTAAAAACACAGAGGGTTTCTCGTCACAAACCAAATGTTCGTCAATGCTTCGAAACATAACATGAAGCGGCATTCTATTTAGAACCTAACGGGCGTTTCATTGAAGCCCCCTTGTTTTTTGTTTGTGCATTTGTTTTTATGTCGGGCAAGTCTGTCTTAGAAGTGTTATTACTGGGTTTCTGCCTGGCATTGTCCCTATATTTCTTGGTCATATAAAATTACCTCCTTATTATGCCCCCAACATAATTTTCACAGGGGTTGCGTTTGCAAGGTTGTCACTTACGGGGCATCGTTCTATTACTTTTTCAAGCCACTTTTGCAAAAGCCCTGAGTCCGCATCCGTATCGGGGATTACGGTAACACGTATTTCCATAAAGCCCGCTCTGCCCGATGTGGGCAGCCCCTGAAACTTTTCGGTGTTTAGGTCACCTTCAACATTAAACTCCAACCCCCGAAGGGCAAAGCCCATTTCATTTGCTATCATGTGCCCGACAACGTTTAAGCAGCCTGAAAGAGCGGCCAGCACATATTCCACAGGGTTTGGCCCATGGTCCGTACCGCCGAGGGGCGCAGGCTCGTCAATAATCATTTTAAAGCTTCTTGCCTCTACAACGGTTTTTGTTGGGTTTTCGCTTTTTGATTTTACCGAAAATTTTGCATTTGACATAATAATCTCCATAGCCTTTCTACCCACAAAATAATGATAAAATTTAC
>JALOAJ010000006.1 GCA_023228885.1 Bacillota bacterium
GTTGTGCATAATAAAAATTCTTTTCACAAAAGTACATTATTTCATTTTTAAATGTCCACATTTCTAAGCAGTTATGGGCTTTATAGAGGTTTTCAATCTTAAAAATGGGGAAACTCAAAATTTATTAATATTAAAAAATATTTTAAACTGTAAAAAACAGTCTGTTATTGAAATAATTGTTTTTATATGATATTATTATATGAACTATAAATCAAGTTGGTTAATTAAAATGCATTATCATCATAATGAATAGTAACAAAGGGGTGTTATAATTGGAGGATTTAGGCAGATATAAATTTCGTTGGGAATTGATTGGAGACTTATCCAAGGGCAGACCGAATATAGGGGCTTTCACACGGGTGGAAGTTTACAGGCTAATGCAGTTTACCTTCAGGGATATAGTTGAGTCGAAATACGGAACGGATGCTGCTGATGAAATTTTTTATGATGCGGGTAAACTGGCGGGAAAAGAATTTTACCTACAATATTTGGGTAATGTTAAAGATTTTGATGATTTTATTAACCAAGTGCAAAAATTGCTAATAGATTTTGGCATAGGGGTGCTTAGGGTAGAAAATATTAATATGGAACAAAAAGAAATAACCCTAACTGTATCCGAGGACTTGGATTGTTCCGGGTTGCCTGAAAACGGCTATGAAATTTGCATTTATGACGAGGGCTTTATCAGCGCCCTGTTAGAATCGTTTACGGGGCAATCGTTTAAGGTAAAGGAAATTGATTGTTGGTGCACGGGAGACCGCACATGCAGGTTTTTTGCCAGAGGCTAAAACACCAAAACTTTTGGGGAGGGTGCATTGAATGTGAAAAACATAGAAAAAAAAATGATAAGGCATATAAATACATTGCTGAACGAAGGCAGCCTGCCTGATTTGCCGGATGAACTGAAGGAAATTGAAGGTTTTTCCGACATTGACCAAGACATTCGCAGTTTAAGGCAAAACATTAACTCTATCGGGACAGGTAATTTATCTGAAAAAATAAGCGGCACAGGGTATTTTTTTGGCATTATTAAAAATCTTCAGGCAACATTAAGAAATTTTATGTGGCAAACAAAGGCAATTTCGATGGGTAATTTTAATTACAAGGTTGAATTTTTGGGGGAGTTTTCTGAAGCATTTAATGTTATGGCAAAAAAACTTGAAACAACAATTAATGAGGTAAAAGACGCACAAGCTCTATTTGAATTGATTTTCAAAACAATCCCCGATGCAACTGTAATTATGGCATACGACAACTTGGAGTTGTTTGATTGCAACCATGCTTTTACTTCTATTTTTAAGTGCTCAAAAAGCTATTTATATGGAAAATATGTTAACGACATGCTTTTCCCCGATGACAAGCTTGCAGAAGAACAATTTAAAAAATCATTTGAATGCCCGCAATCTTCGCAAAACCTATCGCTAAAATTAAGCCTTATTAATGGTTTTTCTTTTTACGCTCTTTTTTCATCCGCGATAATTCATATAATGGATAAAAAATATGTATTAACCGTAATAAAAGATATCACCGAAATGAAAAGGATGGAAATGGAAATAAAAAGGTTAATGCAAATAGACCCTCTTACACAGCTTTATAACAGGTTTAAAATTGACGATGCGTTAATATCTGAGGCGCAGCGCACTAAAGGCGATGATGCTGTTTTTTCAATAATTATTTTTGATATTGACGATTTTAAAAGCATTAACGACAACCATGGTCACATCGTTGGAGATGAAATATTAAAATCTATTTCCCAAATAGTCAAAGACAATATCAGAAGCAGCGATATTGCAGGCCGTTGGGGCGGTGAAGAATTTATTATAATATTACAAAACACAAACAGCGAAAAAGGATTCGTTTTGGCGGAGCAGCTTCGCTTAGAAATTGAAAAACACAATTTTACGCAGGTAGGCAAAGTAACGGCAAGTTTTGGCATTGCGCAATCTGATGCAACAGTTGACAGCACAGCAATAGTTTCAAATGCTGATAAAGCAATGTATGAAGCTAAAAAATCAGGAAAAAACAAAACAATTGTTTATAATGGGGGAGCATTAAGCTAAGCCCCCCCTTCCAACTAACCCATCTATTCAATCATAAAGCTTATACTTGCACTTTTTGATGTTTTTAAAAAGTTAATTAAAACACGGTAAACAACATCTCCCCAAACTTTTTTGAGGTTTTCATCCTTTATTTTTATCGGCTCATAATCGATTTTATATTGACCGTCGGCGCTTATTGTCATGCTGCACTCGCCTATTTTGAGTGTATCATTGCTTAAAATAACGGGCTCGGTTGCACACATAAACACAAAGGAAAGCTCTTTAATATAATTTAATTCGAACTCCTCGGTTATTTCAATCCGTTTGCTTTTTCTGTTTAGCTTTGCGCTTCTAATCCATTTTTCTATCCCCGCTTCCTTGGGATATGCGTTTTTTAAGTTTAGCTTAAGCAAAGAATAGTCTTTTTCTATTATGCATTCCGTTTCACAAGACGAAAATTTTTCTCCTACCTGCTGCTCAAACCCGTTTATTATAGGCAGGTTGTGATAACTGCTCCTCATTGTCCATATTTCATATCTTTTATCGCTAAATGTTTTTGCTGTATATTTTTCAACACCCACATCAATAAATATAGGCTTGTCATCACGAAAAACTATAATGCTGCCAACATCGTTATGGTTATGACTTTCGTCATTATGCCCTCCTTTTGCCGCCAAAGTAAAACCTTTATTGTATTTTTCACACTCCCGGGTCAGTAAAACTTCAATTCCCTGCCACCACACATCTTTTTCGCTCTTGGGCAATCCTTCATAGTTTTTAATACTGCTATAATGCTTTATACCAAGCATCAACCTGTACGGGGAACTGTTTGGGTAGTATCTTATTACATTGTCGTGAAGCCTTGCCAAATAAGCGCCTTCCTTTTTAAACGCCTCGTCTTTAAACAGTTCTCCCATATTATAAATTAGCCCCGGCTGTGCATTTTCTATGACCGCCGACCCGTCCGCAAAGTTAATATAATAACTTTTGCTTATTCGTGTCCTAATTATAAAAGACGCAATATTTTTAATCTTTAAATCATCAAAAAAGCCAAGGTTTTTACGAGTTGCCTCACTTATAATATGCAATGCGTCTATTAAGGAACCTCCCGCCCTATACCAATATGAAGTGCCCTCGTCGCAACCTCCGTCGTTTGAATAGCTGTTTAAAAAGAGGTCTAAAGTCTTAGCGGCTTTGTTTATTATCAAGCCCCGTCTTTTAACATCACTGCAAGTGAGAATTGCACTTATCAGCACACTGCTTGTGCACCATGGCGCCCAATTGTTTACACGACCGCCCGAAAACCCCATCCACCAGTAATCATTCCTTGACAAATATGGAGAAAAGACCCTTCGTTCAAGTTCGAAAAACATTCTTTGCGAAATTATCGGGGTTATTTTATCAAGCCTTTCTTTTAGCATAAAATTTGCAAAGGCTATTGCATGACCCGTTTCAAGTGCAAACAAGTCCAAAACAACATCATTGATGCAATCGGGCAATAACTCTTTTGATCTTCCCAAACCTTTAATGTGCGCACTTACAGACCATGTTGATTCTTCGCATATCGACCATATTCCGTTAATGATATCATCTAAAAAACGCCCCTTATCCTCCACACATTCCGCAATAACAAGTGAATTTAATGCTGTACGCTTTTTAAACATAATCGATTCGTTTACATCTCTGTTGCCGCTTCTGTAAAACTCCAAATATGAAGTAGCGGGAACGCCTGCCCAAACAAATCCGAGGTATTTTTCCGCTTCCGCAATCAAAAATTTTTTAAGACCGCTATCAAGCCCTTCCCAAAATATGCGCTCTGTAACATTTTGGAACAAGAAACGCTCGTTTTGGGATATAGGCATTTCTTCAAAGCCGCCTTCATTGATTTTCTTGCTTATTATGTTCATATGCTTACCAACCCCTTAGAGTTAATTATTCAAATTTAAAATAACAGGCACAAAACCCCAAATTGACACAAATATTTTTTTGCAAATGCGTTTGCCGCTATTAGGGATGTGCAGCCTTTACCAGTACAGCTTCCAGTCGGTATGCAATCTCATTAGAGCTTCCATATAGTAATAATCGCCCCATATATTACACTCATCAACCCCATTGTTCCCCGGCTTTGAATATACAGCATGTAACAAGACGCCATTTGATTCGGGTATATCGGCTGTTGTATATTTTCCGCTTAAAGAACGCATTATTGCATTTACCGCATTTTTATAAAACGGAACATATTGGCTGTTTGAATGTTTTATGATTTCAAGCATACCGCAAGCTGCAATCGCAGCTGCCGAGGAATCCCTTTCTTCTTTATCCCCGTTAGTAAAAATCAAATCCCAATAGCAAATATAATCTTCAGGCAGCCGATTGAGGAAATAATTTGTTAGCTTTTCGGCTTCTGTGATATAATCCATATTCTTTGTGTAAATATAGCTTAAGGGAAATCCATAAATGCCCCACGCCTGTCCCCTTGCCCATGACGAATCATTTGAATAGCCTTGGTGGGTTACTCCCTTCTTGGGCGCCCCCGTTTCCACATCAAAATAATAAGTATGATGGGTAGAAGCATCGTCGCGAACAACTGTACCCAAAGTTGTATGTGCGTGTTTCTTTGCAATTTCGGCGTATTTTACATCCCCTGTTACCTCTGACGCCCAGTATAACAAAGGCAAGTTTAGCATGCAGTCAATAATTAGCCTATATGCATTAGGGTCATCAATAGCGCCCCAAGCTTGAATAAACTCACCTTTTTCTTTGTAACGGGTAATAAGCTTGTCAGCGGCTTTCAAAGCAGTTTGTTTCATTTCCTCGTTACCTGTTAGTTTATAGCCCGCAACACAGGATAGCGAATATAAAAACCCTAAATCATGATGATCTACCGAAATTTGCTTTTCTATGCGTTCTTTATAGCTTTTACATTGTATTTCGGCTACATTTCTATATTTTGCGTCACCCGTATATTCATAGGCGAGCCAAAGCATGCCTGTCCAAAATCCGTTTGTCCACCCTATGTTATCAGTTGGTTGGTAAACATTATTATTACTTGCAGGGGCCGGGAATTTATAAGTAAAGGTGTCTAAGCTTTGATCTATTTTTTTGATAATATAATCAAGCGCCCCTTTAACCTCTTTGCCGGAAAATTCCCTAATTCCTTCATACTTTTCGCTAAGTTTAATTCCTTCATCAATTACCCTCATTTTCATAACCCTCCATATAATTTCAAGTATAATATCTGCTTTGCAGATATTATACCATACTTTTTACAAAAAAGCTTCTACATTTTTCCGAAACAAGGTCAAATGGTCTTTTTAAAGCCTTCATAACCAAGCTCCTTATTCTATGCCATATCATATATGCTTGTTACCAAAAGCGTGTTTTTAAAATCCTCTAAGCAAGGCTCGCCCACAATATCCCGCTTATTTACCGTAACTATTTTTTTTATATTTGCGTGGAGGTCAAAAAAATTATCGCTGAAAACACAATCACCGACCTTCAAATCAAGTTGCACATACCGCGAATATGCCTTTGAATTTAGTGTTATCAAAAAATCATTTACCCGTTCTTCAACTGTTACATTGACATCAGGGTCAATAAATTCAAAATGCTTGGCTTTTGTAAACAAAACTGTTCCCATACTGATTGTATCGCCGTCACATATAAAAGCATATTCCAAATAGCGGCTGCGCCGCTGCTCCTTCGATGACAAGTAAACAGCAAAATCAAGCGATAGCACCTCGGTGGCGTTCATAGCTTTTACATAAACCTGCTGCTCACCGCCAGTAATTATTTGAGAGCGGTTATCCCTTAAACTCCATTCTACCCTACCATCGACAGCCTCCATAGTATCATTGGTGATATGCAGTGATGCTCCGTTTTCCTCTTCGCACACCGAAAGTAAAATCGGCGAATAAAATTTGCGAGCAAAATAGTGCAATGCCTTCCACCGTCCGTAATAGTCAATTCCCGACCACGACGCAACCGGCCAGCTGTCATTAATCTGCCAATAAAGAGTACCCATACAGCGTCCGCGATTCCTGCGGAAATGCTCGACACCGTATTTTATCGCTTCCGCTTGAAGAATTTGTGATGCATATACCAACGACTCAAAATCCTTAGGGTATTTAAAATTTTCGGACAAGTAGTAAAGAATCTTGCCGTTGGCAGCTTCATTTTTTTGATGACTTTCCATAACAGCGGAAAAAATGTTCCTGTCAGAGGGCTGCGTAAACGCTTCTATAGTTTTTATCGATGGGAAAGACTGAAAGCCAAACTCCGACAAAAAACGAAAATAATGATTCCTGTACTCAGTAAAAGGCTTTTGCCTATGCCAAACATCCCAGTAATGGACATCTCCGGTATTTGGATTTTGCGGCTCATCGAAGCTTCCCCTTGTCGACGGCGAAGAGGGCCAGTAAAATGTATTAGGGTCAAGCTCCTTCATAAGTTTGGGGAATAACATTTCAAACTGCTTGATATATTCCGCCTTGTATTTCAAGTTGTTCGATGGCTCCCAATTGGCAAACGCAAGTTCTACCTCATTGTTGCCGCACCACAAACCCAGACAAGCATGATGACGGATTCTGCTGACATTGTCCCTAAGCTCCCGCTCTACATTTTTTTCGAAATCCCCGTTCATATCATAAGCGGCACAGGCAAACATAAAGTCCTGCCACACAATAAGCCCATGCTCATCGCATAAATCATAAAAATAATCTGGTGGATATATGCCGCCGCCCCATACACGAATGCAATTAAAATTCGCATTCGCACAAGCCTCTATAAGTTTTTTGGTTCTATCGTAGCTGCATCTTGCAAGCAGGCTATCCTCCGGAATGTAATTCGCACCAAAGGCGAAAATAGAAACATCATTGATATTAAGCTCAAATGACTCGCCCCAGACATCCTTTTCACGCTTTACCGTAATCGTTCTGAGTCCAATATTGTATCGCCTAAAATCCAAGGTACGCTGTTCATCCTTTAAGGTAACTTCCACCTCGTATAATGGCTGATTTCCCAGCCCGTTCGGCCACCATGTGTGGGGGTTGACAATATTAAATTCAATATGATTTTGCAGACTGCCGGTACTCAGTACACCTTCTTGTACTCCACCGTCAGGCGATTTAATGCTTACTGTAATGTTATAATATTTTGGGTTGCAACAGGCACAAGGATTATTAAGCAAATCATGCTTAACATCCACGCCCAAAACTACGCCGTCGTCAAAATGCTGCTGTATGAAGCGAACATCCCTAATTCTTGCTTTGTCATATGCGCATATGTAGATATCCCTCCAAATCCCAAGATCCGGAATTTTAGGTCCCCAATCCCAGCCAAACATGTAATGTGCCTTTCGAATATGAGAAAACCCCTCTGTACAATTTTTGATACCCCACAAAGGGTCTTCTGCTTGCTTTTCCTCAATATAACGAACAGGCGAGAAAAAGGTGATTTCAATCAAATTACTTCCAACCCTTACGGCATCCTTTATATCAAATTCATAACGCCTATGCATGTTATTGGCTTTCCCGATAACATCTCCGTTAATACTTAACTCGCATATCGTGTCAAGCCCCTCGCAACAAAGAACTATATTTCCAAATTCAAAAAGACCACTTTCAATATTAAACTCTCTGCGATACTGATAATCGCAATTAGCCAACTCTATCGCCTGCTCCTCGTTTTCACGGTAATAAAAATCCTGTATCCTTTCAGACACAAGCAAATCATTAAAAACCGAACCGGGAACATTTGCCAAAGTCCAATTCGATTCGCCCTTTTTTCTCATTTCCCAAACACCGTTTAAATCCAACCTGTGCATACTAACCTCCATTTTTTCAAACTAACAAACTATGTTTTTTCTGTACTCGGTGACGGTTGCGCCGACATATTTTTTGAACAGTTTCGAGAAATAGTAAGCATTGCTTATCCCTACAAGCTGACCTATTTCATAATCCTTGTATTGCAAATCTTTGCACAACAATTTCGCCTTTTCAATCCTCACATAATTCAAATAATCCAAAAATGACTTTCCCACAGCATTTTTAAAAATCTTTGAAGCATAGTTATAACTGACAAATGTAAGCTGCGCCAAGTCATCCAGGGTTATTTGCCCTGCATAGTTTTCGTCAATATATTTGAGCATTATACTGATTTTTTGGTCGCATTCGCCATCCACCGGAAGAGAGGCGCGTTTTTCCATACTACCGAGTATCAGTTCGACCAAATCATTAAACTCACTCAGGTCATCACTGTTATCGATAATTCTATCGATATTCGACATTTCAAAAGTTCTGAAATATTCTTCTTTATCAATAAAATTGCCGAAGGTTTCTATCAAAGTATAAAAAATATATTTATATATGATTTTTGAATACTTTTTCTCTTTTAAAAAGTTATTGCACAATGTCTTGATTTTTTCTCTTGCATCTTCAATGTCATCAATCCGACTTTCTTCTGCTGCATAAACAAATTTCTCCGCCGACAGCTTAACCTGCTGTACAAATAATGTGCCATCAACAGATTTCTTTAGACTATCTGCCTTTAATCTGTTTTCCTTTTGGAGGTCAAGTTCATACACCGCTTTTTTAACAACGGAGGTCATTTCGTTCAAATCAATCGGCTTTAATAAAAAACCGAAAACATTTAAATTTAGGGCTTTTTTCGCGTGATCAAACTCCCTGTATCCCGTCACTACTATAAGCTTCGATTCTTTGAGCATTTCACCGCATTGTTCAAGCATGTCCAAACCGCTTAAATCATACATTTTTATATCGGTAATAACAATATCAGGTTTAAGGCGGCATATGGCATCGGAGCCTTCTTCCACATTTCCCGCCTCGCCACATATGAAACATCCGCATTCTTCCCATTTAATAACCGTTTTTAAACCTTTTCTCATAAGCGGCTCGTCGTCTACAATCAAAACCTTATACACATTACACACCCCCCAAACTTTATTTGCCTTTTGAGATAGTCATGGTGATCTTTGTATATAATCCCTGCACACTTTCGGCAAAAACACCATATTGTTTCCCGTAAATCAGCTTTATACGCCTGTTCACATTTTCAAGCCCTATTCTATCCGTTCCGTAGCTACTGAAATATTCATCATTGGGTAGCGCAAAACGGCGGTTCAATTCATCTGTTTGTATGCTATCCATCCCTCTCCCATCGTCTTCAACAACAATAACAACCGATTCATCCTTAATTGAGGCGCTAAGCCGAACAACGATTTTTTTATTGTTTTTGCCGTGAATAATACTGTTTTCCACAACAGGCTGTATAATAAGCCTGGGAATCAAAACTTCAAGTGCATCATCCTCTATAAACTTTACAAAATCAACGGCATCCTCAAACCGAACCTTTGTAATATGCATGTAACTGTCCACATATTCAATTTCTTCATGCAACGGTATCAGTTTATCATCTCTGGCAATTGAAGCGTCCATTATCTTCGCCATAGCATCCGTAACATTTCCGATTTCCGGAACATTGTTAATGTATGCCATCCATTGAATACATTGAAGGGTATTAAAAATAAAATGCGGGTTAATCTGAGCCTGAAGGGCCTTGATTTGTGCCGTAGTTGAAGTAATCCTTGCCCTGTAGTTCTGGTCAATAAGGGTTCTGATACGCTTATTCATGCTGTTGAACGAATCAAAAACAATCTTAAATTCCTTCTGATTGATGTTACTTATTTCGTCTGCTATACCGTCGCAACAATCCGCATCCATCATTTTGCCCACAAGCATATTGATAGGATTTATAAGCTCGTCCCGCAGATATTTGTTGCAAACAAATATGATTAATATTGAAAAAACACATAAAAACACAATTGAAATCAGAAAGATATATAAATCGCCGTAAATATCCTTGAACCGACTGTATGAAATAATCCGCCAGCCATTGCTGTCACAAACGACGGAAGATACCATAACTTGATTTCTTTTATCGTTGAGTGTAATTTGTTTTTTCCGCGTCATATAGCCTGATATGGCGGAATATACCCGTTCATCATCGTCACCGCCAGAATAAATAAAATGGTTTGATTTGCTAACCAGCATAATATTCATTAGGTTTTCGGAATACTTGCGGCAGACCTCACCGAAATATTCTTTTTCCACCTGAAATATAAGATTGCCGATTTTCTTGAAGGTATAAGGGTCGTATATATTGCGGCAGTAATAAATTCCGCTTGGGTTATAGTCACTACCCGTTATATACCAAACATCCTTTTCATCGCTTTGGTTAAACATTTCCCTTATTTGGGGAACGGCGCTTCCAATACCCAATTTATATTTGGCCTTTACATACTTTGCCTCAGTTTCGGAATTCAAAAGCCAAATACCGTATATATCATCAGCATTTATGGCAGACTGCTTCAGCAGATTTTCCACTGACATTTTAAATTCATCCTGTTCCCCCTCCGAATCACCGACGAAATATATGCGTTCGTCATAAAGCAAATCCTGTGAAATATCAAACATTGTACGCACATAATCATCCACCGTATGTTTAACCGCATTCAGTGTGATGGTGATATTTTCTTTCGTTTTATCCGAAATGATTTTGTTTGAAATATGGTATGAAGAATATCCATAAATACAAATAATTGTAATTATCTGAACGACAATCAATACCATCATTTTATTTTTCAGCGACAACTTTTGAAATAGATCCTTTCCCTTCATAGCCACCTACTCCATATCACGCATGCTTTTATACGCACCAATCGCCGTCTCAAACATCCCGCGCTTATCAATCTGACCTCTCAGTACTTTCGGAAAGTTATTTTCAACATAATTATACCAAACGCATTCGTCAAACACATTCTTTGGAGGCGGAATAAACTCCTGCGCTTCAAGCAGCATCAAAGTTTCTTCGACTTGAAGTGCATCAATATATTCTTTGGTAAGGGGAATATATACCGAAGGATTTATTTTTGCATTCTCACGAAACAGCGAACCAACGATATCGCTTTCCAAATAAAGTATCAAATCCTCTAATACATGTTTTTTATCCGAGTTGCTCATTGAATTCGCGCTAAAGAAAAATGATACATCTCCGCCGCCAGATATGTAGGACTTGGTGTTTGCCACCGAGCCTTCCACAATAGGGAAAGGCATTATGACTATGTTATCGGTATCCGATTCCATTATTCCGTTTTGTTTGTACCAATGATCCACCTCAGCAATAAACCCTGATTCCCTAACAGTCATCGCCGCTTTTTTCGTTACAAACAAGTTGATTGATTCTGCCATGTCCATATCAAAACAATTTGGCGGAAACATATCACAGTCATACATAATCCGCAAAATGTCAAGCCCGTCTAAATAACTTTCACTTATCGTTCCATCGGCAATACACTGCCCAATCTCCAAGCGTCCGGCAAGCCTTCCCACGATACTCTGATAAATCTGCCAACCGCCATCGTAGAAGTCGCCCACAATGGGTATTATCCCAGCCTCATTAAACCGCTCCGCCGCGTAAATTAACTGCTCAAAGGTTGAAGGAAGTTCAATTCCGTGCGCCCGAAATAAATCGGAATTGACAAACATGGCGATGTAGTATCGTTCTAATGATATTCCCACCGTTCTTCCATCGTAAATTATTCGTTTGCCAAAGGGGAGCTCATAACCCGCTTTATTTCTAAACACACGTTGAAGCTCCGCCAACGCTCCCATTTTCGCAAGATGAGAAATTCTGTTCCCGGGTTTCACGCTCACAATATCGGGCGCATTTTTAGAAGCAAAATCGACCTGAAGTTTGTTGTAAAAGCTGTCGCCGGACAAAAACTCTCCGGTAATGCTTACTCCGGGATTCATTTTTGAAAATTGATTTAAAACATCCGACAAAGTGAAAGATTTTACATTCATATCATCCCAGTTCCAAGCAAACCTTAGGTTAATCTTATTTTCGCCTCCGGCTTCAGATTCGATTATGGTAACATTATTTCCGCTCAAAACAAGAACACAGGCGGCGGCAATTGCCGTTATAATAACAAATACCAAAAACCTGATTTTTTTCATATGCTCCTCCGTTCAATTGAACATAATAATAAGGTTTTTATGGGCTTCCCATTAATACTCCTGCACCTCTAACAGTGGACATAATGTTTGAAAATCATCCCAAATTATAAACTTATATCTTTGCCCCTCGATATACGGAATGTGAATATCGTAATCTTCTTTTATGCCGTCCGATTTAATCATTCGGCAATCAAGCATTAAACTGCCCCCGGCATCATACCGCACAAGAATTCCGGCAAAATTATTCTTCGTAGTGAATCTGGCGTGTAAATTGCCATCTTCAACTGAAAATGTTGCAGCCCCCACGCTTGGGTCCGCCACCCATATGCTTACCTCAGCTTCCTTTGCTCCGGACACGGTTTCCGGGCTGACACGCACGGTATAAATACCGCTTTCGATACTGTTGAACCCGAATTGAAACTTATATTTTCCGTCTTGTGAATATACCTGATCCAAAAATATTGGGATACCTGCCGGATTCAACGCTTTGAAAGCGATGTTCCCAAATTTCTGTTCAACCATTCCTTCAACTGTAACGAATTCATTTTCATAATCGACCATCACTTTCAAAGACTCGTCCGGTGGTTCTCCTGTGCCGAGTTTTACCGTGGATGACATTCCAAGTGTGCCTGCCGTGTGGACGGTAAGCATTACGGAATTACGGAGAAACAGCACATCCACATTAGGGTCTTTTGAAATAATATAATTTGCTTGTCGGTCAAGCTCAATGTTGATAACATCGTTGTTTGCCCTGGTCGGATCCCCCACCGCTACTTCCAACTCTCCTTCAGATTCCCTCACCATGACCGATGCCTTTTTGTCGCTTGTGATAAATCCGGACTTCTTTACAGCATCGTTCCAGAAATTCGCACCTGTGATATTTAGTATATTTTCCCTGACGCTATGTGCTTCTGTGGAGTTTTCAATCACCGTTATATCGGGTGCTTTTGAATAATTTTCAACTTCTTCAGCGCTCATATTGGGAAGAAGCACATATTTATATGAAGCATTTTTCGGTTGTAGCCCATGATCTATCACCATAGACATATAATTAGCCACATGAACCGCGTTTAAATCCACGGTATTAGTCTCTCTGTCGTTAATGTCCGCCCATTTACCATTGCGTTTGTTTCTTCTGGCCGAAATAGTCGTAGAATCGGGGAAATAGTATCCTATCCCTTGTTCCGCAGCTGAATTACCTTCCAGATGCATCCACTCCACAGCGTTTAGCGTTACCATTGATGTATCGGTCACAAGATTCGGCACGCTATCAACCCCATTAACTTTTAAAACATTGTTTCCGCTGTCCTTGATTTTTCTGTTTTCAACCACCGTATCAACCCTGGCGGCAGGAGCTTCAGAGGATATGCCGCTTCCCAAAGCAACTACTTCATCGTCAAACATAAACCAGGATTTTCGGGCGTGTAATGTCTGGTTCGCTGGCTGAAAATAAAAGCCGGTCACGCCGTAATCTCCCAGGTCGCTACCGCCCGACCAATTATTTTGATTATAAGAGCTCTTGGCGTTTGCCACAGCCCTGTTCACGGTGGTACCCGGCATCCAGTAGGGGTTTACCGTCGGCCAGAAACGGTCGCTGAACTGTCCTTGATCCTGATTATACAGATACAGTGTACCCGCAGATGTATACCAACCTTTTTTGTTCTCTGTACTCATATTTTCAAAGCTGTAAACATTGTTAGAATATGCGCTGAGAGCAACAGCGTACCCCGGTCTTTGGTGCACCACTCTGGACATAACAGGAAAACGGTAATGTCCGATTGGCTCTGCCGCCTCCTGTATTTCCTGGTTGGCAACCAGCTTCTTTATTCTGTCTATATAAAATACTGAGTTTCTATTGTTCATTGTTTCACTGGGGGCATAAATACTTCTGTAAGTATCGCTGTTGGTCCAATATTTAACAAGCCCTTTAATCTGCAACTCGGTTTCCGAATCAAGCGCGTCTGCAATTAAGGACAGCAGCCGAATTGTAGTATGTCCGGACAAACGGTCGTTTTGAAGTTCTCTTGCTATGCTTCGTCCTCTTACCATGTCCATCATAAGACCATTGTAGATAAGCGGCGGATATGAATCCTTTACCCATGCGGCAAGCATTTTTTTAGAGGCTGGCTTCAGTTGATAATCTGTCCCCTCAGTAAGAAAGACAATCTTTGTCAGCTGATCCAGGGCGGAAACACCGTATCCCCCGGTATACGGCATCTTTTCATGCATAAGGTACGAGCCGTCAGGATAAAAGCCGTTTCGAGTTGTCCCATACATGAAAAAGTAAGTTTCAGTCCGCATTAATGTGTTTTCCACCATCGGTAAGTCACCGTCCAGCACGCCGGTCATCAGATTGCAGAATATATGCCAAATATCATTGGCATCGCCCCCGACGGGTATGGCTTTTACGGGTATAAAATATTTAAAAGCATCTATGTAACCGTCAAGCAAGCCCTGCGGCAGATCATCAAACATAAGGGTCAAGACCTCACCCATTGCCAATGGTCCTCCTATCTCCCATTGCCACCAAGCCGCATCGTCCATGTCTGCCCCTGCGTAATATCGGTTTTTTTGCATCCAATCTAAAAGTTCAATTATCTTGTCCCCTAAACCGGAATCGTTCTCATACTTAGAACCTTTTGTTTTGTATGCGGTTGCCATGGTACTCAGCCGCTGAAATTCTCTTTGCATCATCGCGGAATATCCCAATGGCGCAAGCGACGGCCATGGGTTGATCCTATCTTCGCCTTCGACAAGCTCACTTAAATATTCATCGGTATCGTTTTCCAAAACTTTTATTTCGGCCGCAATATCCGGGTCGGACGGGTCGATTGAATCGCCTCCAGTCAAGTATACAAAAAACCTCTCCCTTAATAGTTCAAGGGAATCGGTTGGTTCGGAAGCCATGCCAACCGACGGGGCCAGAAAGCATATTATAGTTATGAGTGCGCTTAAAGAACTTAGCAGTCTGGGTAGCCTTATTAAAATTCTCATATTATCTCTCCTTAAAATTTTTCACGGATGGGTATAGCTTGATTGTGTTACTACAAACGGATTTTCAACTGCTGCGTTTACCGCCTCCCTAATAATCGGCAGCTTTTCGAGTGCGATAGGGACAGGGTCACCGGAGTTGTTGGGCGTACAGGTTATGCCATCAATGGACATACCCGTCAGCGTTTTAAACCATGTCATTGCTGCGGTGTATCGACCGATATTTAAACTTAAATGTGAACCGTCACGATTAAGCGTATCGCCGATATAACTTGTTCGAAGGTTCTGTATTGCCGTCCCCGAAGGAATGATAAAATCAAATTCCTCGTGCGGTACAATTACGGTTTGTACAGCATCGGCAATCGCATTGTACATCGTCATCTGATTGCCTTCATAATAATTATTAAAATCCGCAACAGTTGATTTTTGTGGATACGCCCATGTCATGTGCCAACCTAAGCAAGCATCCGGATTTGTACGGTTGGCTTTGATATATGCAATTAAGTTTTCAAGGTATGACCCTGCCCCGTAGGTTGAACCACGCCCCGAATTTCCGCTCTTTTGCTGTAAAATGATAAAATCCCAATCTTCGTCCCGCAAACCATATTGCAGAGTTTTGCTTTCAGCGTTCTCCCATGTTCCGGACGAATTTTTATAATAAGTATAAATTGCTTCGTTTCGTCTGTTCCAATGTGTAACCAGCGCGGCTCCGGAACTGAAAAGATTTCCGAGAACCACTTCCCTAACGCCGGCATCCTTAGCTATGTCATAAAGCCATTCCATCGCATCCACGCTGAAACTGTTTCCGATAGCTAAAACTTTAAGCTTTTCGCTGACTTTAGGCTGAACTTCAGCATACTCCTGTACCTCCAACAGTGGGCGCAGCGCTTGGAAATCGTCCCATATTATAAGCTTATATCTATACCCCTCCACATACGGAATGTGAATGTCGAAATCTTCTTTTATGCCGTCCGATTTAATCATTCGGCAATCAAGCATTAGATTGCCATCAATATCATACCGGGCAAGAATCCCGGCAAAATTATTCTTCGTTGTGAATCTGGCATTTAAATTACCCTCTTTAACTGAAAATGCCGCAATTCCCACATTTGAATCCGACCATACGCTTACCTTCGTTTCCCTCGCACCGGATGCGGTTTCGGGACTGATACGCATGGTATAAACGCCGTCCTCGACACTATTTAGCCCGAACTGAAATTTATACCCTCCGTCTTGTGAATATACCTGATCCAAAAATACCGGGACACCCGCCGGGTTCAACGCTTTGAAAGCAATATACCCGAATTTCTGTTCAACCATTCCTTCCACCACAGCGGATTCGTTTTCATAATCGACCATCGCTTTAATCCACGAAGATGGAGTTTCGGGTGCAACCCTTACAAGTTCATAATAAGTTGTTTTATAGTTGCCGCTTAAATTCAAAACCAACATATCGGCAGCATTGCGTGAAACAGGAACTTGACTGCTTCTTTCTCCTGAAGATGTAAGGGCATATGCTTTGTAGTTTCCCCTTACATCAAGCTCCACTTTTCCTTCAACCGGTTCCATCAAAATTGGCTCAGAACCTTTCTGCGTAAGAACAGTGCCAGTCTCGTTTATTTCCATCCCCGTGTTTCTGTAACGCGCCATCGCGGAAATCAATATATTGCCGGAGTCCCCCAAATTCTCCCCGTCAATCGATGTAACGGCAATTGTGGCGTAATTATTGGACGAATGAATATTTGCGCCGCATAAAGAAATCGTATTCCCATCAATAAAACCGGCAGCGGCCTTTGTTTTTGCGGTGTCAACAGTAAGCAATCCGTTTTCCGTGTCCATCGACAGTTCTCCTGTCAAGGAATTTATGACGGATCCGTCCGTCACCCCATCAAACGAGGAGTTGTCCGCGGTAACCCTGCTAAATTCCTCGCTTGGAACAACAGTATCAAAGGCGATGGATGTTTTCCCCGCAAAAGCAGCTTTTTCGGGATAATTCCGTACATACCCCCTTGAAACCGCATCGGACGCCAACGCCGCTATTGTATACTCATCCTCCGTTTCAGCAACATGGTTAAACATATACGCGCTTGCAGTAGCGGTCGCCAAAAACCCGGGGTTATTAAGCGCTATCAAAGCGCCTACCAGTACATTCTCATTCGGGAAAACAGCCCTATTCAAAAGGTTAAACTGAAGCGGGTTCCAGCCGTTGAGCGCACTGTATGCCGCCATATTGTAGTTCACATCTGAAATGTATTCGTTCGGAAGATACGAGCCCCATTCGGTTATGAAATACGGCATTCCGTATATTTTCCTAATCCCTGCCTGAGTCACAAGACTTCGGACGGGGTCTTTAATCATCGGATCCAGCGAGGAACGCGGGAAAGTCACCCCGCTATTAAGCCAAAACTCACCGCTTAAGGAACCATAGTACATATGCTGGTCGTGTGCGTCCATTCCACTTTCGGCGTATACCGTAAGTTCCGCCGTGTTGTTATCGTTTACGCCGTAGTTGCTGCCTGTAACCAACGCTTTTACTCCTAAATCATCTTTTAACCAACGCTTCATCTCGGAATGATACGCTTTCATCAAATCTCGAAAAAACTCCCGAGTTTCGTTAATTCGCGCAAGGGAAAAGTTTCGATCATTCGAAAAGTAATCACATCCATATACCTTAAAGGTGTATCCGTTATTCATTTCTTCAGCAGTTGCAGCCGCTTTTCCGGGCTCCGCCCACTTATTAATCAGCCGGGCAAAATATGGGGTTCCATATTTAGCTGCCAGCCATTGGTCAAAAGCCACATCCAAACGCCATTCGTAATACCATGTCGGATACATCGACCAATTTGCCCAGCTTTCTATAAACAATGAATCTTCATTTTTTATGCTTACGACGGCACAGGCAGGGTCTTCAGCAAGTGTAGTGCCTGTATATGGGTTAATATGCGTTAAAAGCTGCGTCGCGTATATTTTTGCAATAGTCATAACCTCAGGAGTATAATAGCTGACTCCTTTGAACCCCCCAGGAGCAGTTCTGACATCTTCTGAAATTATTTCCCCCTCGCCTGTAGCATTGCCCGAAAGCACATTGTCCGGGATTACCTCTCCGGCATTTACCTTTCTGGAACACATTAAGTCGATATAAAGATAAATACCTCTTTCTTTAAGCTGGCTCCAAAAATATTCAAATCTGTCAAGCATAACGGGGTCAAGCGCCATTGTGGATTGTCTGTCATCCCCTTCGCCAAAGATAATCGGGTCCCGATTGGCCGAATCCATGTGGTGAAACCTAACCATATTATATCCCAGCGCGGAAATAGCATCAACCACTTTGTCTATGTTCTTTTTGTCAAAAAACATAACAGGCGAGAGAATATTCGTCCCCCAAAACTTCACCCTTGTGCCGTCCTCAAAAAAAAGTTTGTCGCCTTCCGTGCGAACATGCCCATGCTTGCCTGCCGGCGCGTCCAAAAGACGCGAAGCGTCCAGCGCCGTCCCTTTCATTTTGTTGAAATCGGGAACCTCATATTCAAACCAACCTGCCGTATCGGGATTCGTGTACGCATATGAAATATTCGACATTGCAACCGTCAATACAACAAGCAGTACAAGTACTCTGAACGCTTTCACTAAACTCACCTTCTGCTTTTTTATTTTTTGATACACAAACTCTAAAAATGCTGCCGATTTCGGACTAATCTTCAATATACTCCTGCACCGCTAACAGTGGGCGCAGCGTTTTGAAACCGTCCCAAATTATAAGCTTATAACCATGTTTCTCCATATACGGAATGTTAATATCGAAATCTTCTTTTATGCCGTCTGATTTAATCATTCGGCAATCAAGCATTAAATTGCCTTCGCTATTATATTGGGCAAGAATTCCGGCAAAATTATTCTTGGTTGTGAATCTGGCGTGTAAAATGTCCCCTTTAACTGAAAATGCCGCAACCCCCACACTTGCGTCCATCCATATATGTACAGCCGTTTCCTTTGAGCCGGCCCCGGTTTCGGAACTGATGCGCATGGTATAAACGCCCCCTTCGACACTGTTGAACCCAAATTGAAACTTATACCCTCCGTCTTGCGAATATAATTGATCCAAGAACACCGGGATACCCGTCGGATTCACTGCTTTGAAAGCAATATATCCGAATTTCTGCTCAACTATGCCTTCCACCGTAACGGATTCACTTTCATAATCGACCACCGCATTAATCCATGAAGACGGAGCCTTACTTATATCCGCACATATGCTCAATTCCGTTTCCATTGAGCCGAATCCGGCTTCGGAACTTATGCGCATGGTATAAACGCCGCCTTCGACACTATTAAACCCAAATTGAAATTTATAACTTCCATCTTGTGAGAATGCCTGATCCAAAAACGCCGGGATGCCCGCCGGGTTCAACACTTTGCAAGTGATATCCCCAAAGTCCTGGTCAATCATACCTTCCACCGTAACTGATTCGCTTTCATAGTCGACTGTTGCTTTAATCCATGGAGATTGAGTCTCCGGCATGACCCTTACAAGCTCGTAATAAGTTGTTTTATAGTCACCGCTTAAATCCAAAACCAACATACCGACTTCATTAGGGAAAACGGGAATCCGGCTGATTCTTTCTCCCGAAGAAGTAAGGGCGTATGCATTATAGTACCCCTTGACATCAAGTTCTACTTTCCCTTCAACGGGTTCCATCAAAATTGGCGCAGAGCCTCTGCTCGCAAGGGTGAGCACGGTATCGGAATCATCGATTTTCATCCCCGTGTTTCGGTAGCGCGCCATAGCGGAAATCAATATGTTGCCGGAGTCCTTCAAATCCTGCCCGTCAATTGATGTAACGGCAATTGTTGCGTAGTTGTTGGACGAATGAATATTTACGCCGTCTAATAAAATCGTGTCCCCGTCAATGAAGCCGGCGGCAGCTTTTGTTTTTGCGGTGTTAACAGTAAGTAATCCGTTTTTCGTATCCATCAATAGTTCTTCCGTAAAAGAATTTACGACAGTTCCTTTCAAAGCTTCACTAAACGAGGAGTTACCTGCGGTAACATTGCCGAATTCCCCGCTCGGAACGGCTGTGTCAAAGGCTATGGATGTTTTTCCCGCAAAAGCAGCTTTTTCGGGATAATTCCGCACATACTCTCTTGAAATCGCATCGCAAGATTTTGCCGCAATTGTATACTCGTTATCGGTTTCGGCAACATGATTAAACATATACGCGCTTGCAGCAGCGGTCACCAAATATCCGGGGTTATTAAGCGATACCAAAGCGCCTATAAGCACATTCTCTGTCGGAAAAACGGCTCTGTTCAAAAGGTTAAATTGAAGCGGATTCCAGCCGTTGAGCGCACCGTAAGCCGCCATGCTGTAATTCGCATCTGCAATGTATTCGTTTGGGAGATACACACCCCATTCGGTTATAAAATACGGCATTCCGTATATTTTCCTGACACCGGCTTGAGTCACAAGACTTCGTGCAGGCTCTTTGATCATCGGGTCCATTGAGGTTCGCGGAAAAGTTATTCCGTTATTAAGCCAAAATTCGCCGCCTAAAGAGCCGTAGTACATGTGTTGGTCGTGTGCGTCCATTGCGCTTTCGGCATATGCCGTAAGCTCAGCCGTATTATTAGAGTGCACGCCGTAATTGCTGCCTGTAACTATCGCTTTTACCCCTAAATCCTCTTTTAACCATCGTTGCATTTCGGAATGATACGCTTTCATTAAATCTCGAAAAAACTCCCGGGTTTCGTTAATTCGCGCAAGGGAAAAATTTCGATTATCCGTAAAGTAATTTTTTCCGTATACCTTAAATGTACTTCCGTTTTTCCTTTCCTCATCAGTTACAGCCGCTTTTCCGGGCTCCGTCCACTTATTGATCAGTCGGTTGAAATACGGAGTCCCGTATTTAGCCGTAAGCCATTTGTTAAAGGCGGCATCCAAAAGCGCCGTGTAATATGGTGTCGTATACATCGTCCAATTTGCCCAGCTTTCTATAAACAGCGAGTCCTCATTTTTTATGCTTACAACGGCACAGGCAGGATCTTCAGCAAGTGTAGTGCCTGTATACGGGTTAATATGCGTTAAAAGCTGTGTTGCGTATATTTTTGCAATAGTCATAACCTCAGGGGTATAGTAGCTGACTCCTTTGAATCCTCCGGGAGAGCGGGCGAGATCATTTGTTGTAATTTCTTTTCCCTCACCTGGAGCATTACCCGGAAGTATGTTGTCCGGGATTACCTCTCCGGCATATGCTTTTCTGGAACACATTAAGTCGATATAAAGATAAATTCCTCTTTCTTTAAGCTGGCTCCAGAAATATTCAAATCTGTCAAGCGTAATGGGGTCAAGCGCCATTGTGGATTGTCTGTCATCCCCTTCGCCAAAGATAATCGGGTCGCGGTTAGCCGAATCCATATGGTGAAACCTAACCATATTATATCCCATCGCGGAAATCGCATCAACCACTTTGTCTATGTTCTTTTTGTCAAAAAACATAACGGGCGAGAGAATATTTGTCCCCCAAAACTTCACCCTTGTGCCGTCCTCAAAAAAAAGTTTGTCGCCTTCCGTTCGAACATGCCCGTGCTTGCCCGCCGGCGCGTCCAAAAGACGCGAAGCGTCCAGCGCCGTCCCTTTCATTTTGTTAAAATCGGGAACCTCATATTCAAACCAACCTGCCGTATCGGGATTCGTGTACGCATATGAAATATTCGACATCGTGACCGCCAATACAACAAGCAGCACAAAGGCCCTAAACGCTTTCACTAAACTCACCTTCTACTTTTCTACTTTTTTATTTTTTGATATACAGAACCCAAAAATGCCGCAGCTTCCGCCCTTGTTACAATTTTAGACGGAGAAATTCTATTTTCATTATTTCCTTTTAGCATTCCGTTGCCTAAAAGAATACTTATATTGTATTTCAGACTTTCGGAAATCTCGTCAAAATCAATAAGACCGGCATTGAGTAGATTATAGTCAACTAACTTTTCATGGCGCAAAAATTCAGCCGTTGCGGCAAACAGGGTTTCCCGTGATACGAATTGCCCTTCTCCTAAGTCTATATCGTTCTCGCCCAACACTTTAGATAGCAGCAGTTTCAAATCATCTTTTAGGATTGCCTCATCGGGACGGAACTTTCTATCCCCTAAAACAATAAGTTTTTCCGTCAATAAATATTTTACAACCGGCACAGCCCAATGGTCATCCATATCTTCAAAACCGCTCATCATTGCAGTCGGAACTTGCGCATTTTGCCCCCATACAGGCTTTTCAAATGCGCCAACCGTTTTTTCACCTGTTTTAACCAATTCATAATTCATCGTCTTATAATCAGCGGATAACACAATCATGGTCGACCCGTCACTTTGAGGTATCGTTTCGGCCAAGCCCATGCGTTCACCCGATTCGGACAAATAATAAACATCATAGCTATTTGCTGTTTTTATATTAATTTGTCCCGTTATAGGTTCAACTAAAATCGGCGTGCCTCCCATTTGTTCAACCGAGTTTCCGTCATACGCATATTTCATGCCGGTGTTGCGCCAACTGCCCACAGTGGTAAGCAAAAGCCTGTCGCTTTCACCTATACTGTCATGCGTGAGTGATGTTAGCATAACATTCGCGCTCGCATTATCGACCGAAACATCCATATTATCTAATATGCTTGTTTTTCCCCCGACCGCACCGATGTATCCCTGCGTATTGTCACTATTAATCTCCAATGTTCCTTTTACGGAATCCCAGCGCATCTGCCTGTTCACGGCAACATATACACCGCTTTCCCTCATACTTTCCACATAATCAATCAGTTCCGGAGTTATTTCAGATGCGTACGCATTTGAATCCGCAACTTCCGGCAACAATATTCCCGATTTTGCGACCATTGTCATCTCATTGGGCATAGACATCGAATAGACGATTTCCGAAAATATTTTATCAAAATCAAGCGTTTCATAATAAGCGACATCGGCTTCTTTTATATCATTGCGCATGAACATCAAACTACTTATGGGACCGATAGCCGTTTTGGTGGGGCTCTCATACATATTTAGCACATAATTGACCCTTGCTTCAGCATGCACCGTTCCCTGCAAATACGAGAACAGAATGGGATGCCAATCATGTAAGCTCGCATACGCCGACATTATCGGCAAACATTCAGAGGAGTATATGTTTGACGATGCCTGATTCCATTCGGATAGCACATACGGGAATCCCGCAACGCGGCGAACACCATAAGTTCCTACAATAGTGTTAGGCAGAATATCCGCTTCAAGCATAGATCTCGCACCATTACTCATCCCTGCGTTGTTTTTGAGTGTAAACGCACTGTCTGTGGGATGCGAGAAATATTTGTGTTGATCAATATAATCCGGATTAAAACCGGCAAGCGAATACATGTCATGGTAATTGTCGTAAATAGGAGCATTGCTTCCGGTTACTAAGCATTTAAGACCAACATCCTCCTTCAAATACCTGTACATTTCGGAATAAAACTCCTGTTCAACATCATATAAAAATGTCTGTATGTCGTAAAGCTTCGTATCGCCGGTAGGCTCATTGGCAATAATATGGTAGTAGGAGTTGATATGAACCCTATCGTCAACGCTGTCTCCCTCAACAATTCCCGTGCGCCCCTCCTGTGACCATGCCTTCTTAAGATTTTCATCAGTTCCATATTTATCCTTCAGCCACGCTGCGAATTTGGGCTCAATTATCGACCTATTTCTTTCGTTACCGAAACCCCATGTAAGAGAATTGCGCCAAAACAAAGAATCTTCATTTACAATATCAACCATGACAAGCGCAGGGTCATTCGCCAGCGTCGTGCCGGTATACGGGTTGACATGCGTAAACAGGTTATAGTAGAATTCTTTCATCAACTTTTGTAAGTCCGGGCGGAATTTCGACTGTGACTTCCAATTACCCCGGCTGACATAACCGTCAACATATAAATATATACCTTTTTCCTTGCACTTTGCCCAAAGATACTCAAATCGGTCGAGACCTACGGTGCCAAGCGCGCTGCTTTCCGTAGCGTTAGCGGCATTATCAAAAAGGTTCGGTCTTACCCACGATGAGTCCATATGATGAAACCTTATTAAATTGAACCCTGCCGCCGCGATGCGGTCAACAAAATTATCAGTAACTTCCTTTGACTCTATAAAGCAGGACTCTGCAGTAAGATTTGCACCCCAAAACTTCACGGGCGTGCCGTCTTCAAAATAGAACTTATCGCCAACGCTGGTTATATGCCCGTGCTTGCCTGCCGGCGCATCAAGCGCCCACGATGACACATCAAGGGCACTGCCTTTGATTTTGTTTATGTCCGGAACCTTGGTATACTCAAACCATCCCGATGTATCAGGGTTTAAGACATCGGAATCAAGTAATTTGACATCCTCCGCCACGGCCTTGTAAGGTACAGTATTTGTCAATGTTATTCCTCCAAGCATAAGTAAACTCGCATTCCCCGGTGTCATTGCCGTTATCGACTCTATCCCCTTATCGGGATACGGATTCGGCCACGCAAAAACCGCAAAACCGCCCTCTCCGCCTCTGTCATTCCAAACTCGATAAGCCGTTTTAGCCACTTCAGTATCAAAGCTTGCAGTCCAATCGTTAATATTCGCACCCGCCTTAAGCGGTATTCTTTCCCTTGACCCATCAGTATAATTTACTATATAGCTCCCGACATCAGGCTGCACCCACGCCGCGCTATGCAGAAAATAAATTCCCCCGGCAGTTTTGCCGCCTATGGGAACCGTTACGCTGGTCGGAAACGCCTCACGGTTCTGCCCTCTTGTTACTATAACGGCATTACCGCCATTTTCCGCAGGGTCTATAATATTAAACGGCACTCCCAAAAAGTCGTTTACGCCCTTTAAATCAAAATAAATCATATCGTTGGGCTGGTCAATCCATCCGGTTTTGGTTTCAGGGTCATACTTAAAGCCACGATTCGCTTGAGCGCTTATATCAATCATGGTGAATTTCTGCTCAACCTTTTCGTAGTCCTCCTGAGACAAATTGATAACCTTTGCGTTCATCTTATCAGTGGTGGTTTGGTTGTTTTTGATGATTCTCACCTTATCAAGCATGATTTTATATTCACCGGTTAAAGCTTTTGAATCCATGTTCAACCCAAACCCGTTTATCTGATGCCAGTCTGCCGCAATGGTCACATTGATCTGCTGAACTGCGTCCCAAATCGTGCCGCTTGTCGGCAACTCGGAAAGCGGAATTGTCAGGCGCGTCCATTTTCCGATTTCATCATCAAAAAGACGATTTGGCACATTAAAGGCAATGTTTACCTGCTCATTATTCGCTGTTCTGGTTAAAATCCGAATCTGCATTGGAGATTTATCCGACACCTTAACCCACATATCAATCGCTGCATCGGCGGCAAGCTCCTTCCCTAATAAAACAGGATTTTCCAGATTGAATGAGCCACCTTGAAAACCATTATAGTTAGTGTACTTCGCATAAAACGAAGCGTACCCGTCCTGACGGTCACGCCTGTCAAGCCCAAATGAGCTTGAGTTTGCGTGCCAAACCGACGCATTTCCTCCGACCGCATCGTCAAAAAGGGTTATATATGTAAATTCGCCATCCGAATCAATTTTCCCCTCTGCCCGAATTGCATTTTCGGATTCGCCACCGCCCGCGCTTAGACGAGGGGTATTGTCATTCGGATTAAAGGACGAGGTTATGAATACATCGTCAATATGGTAAGTGAATAGTTTATTTACATTTGCGGCGTTCATTTTAAAACCGACACCAACCACATCGCTCCATGTCATCGCCTTGTTTTCGTTCTTTTGGGTAGTCGAGTTCCATGTAACACCCTGACTGCTAAAATCGAGGAGTGGAATCTGGATTAACTTCCAACTTCCCAATTCTGAATTTTTTATGTAATTCGCCAAACCTATTTCAGATGTTACCATCAATCCATCAGTTCTCGACCTCAAAAACACAACGGGGAAAAGACCGTCTTTCGGCAATCGAATCCAAAATTTCAGTACGGATGACTCAATATCTGCCGCCGTTAGTGACATAGGTAAGTTAATATGAGTACCTTTAAAATTATTACTTTCATTTATTGTCAAGCACAACGAATTGCTTCCATTTTTGGCGATGCGGCTGTCTATCCTGTGTGTTGCGCCGCTATAGCTGGATAGTTCAGCCTTCGTGCTATCGGCAAATAGCTCGTAATGAGCGGTGGCGCTTACCGTAAGCCCTTGAAAAAGTTGTAAAAACAACACTGCAATTAATAATAGCGTAATCTTTTTCATGTGAAATTTTCTCCCTCCACAAATAACGGTACACGGGGATAAATTGCTATTCATCCCCGTACCGGTACAAAAACCTACGGACTCGTAATCGAACTCGTCAGCGGCGTCGTCTCATTTAAATCAGTCCATGCAAAGGCTTTAAACAACACCGCCCCCGACTTGCTTACAGGCACTGTCGAAAGCGTAATGCCGGTTGCTTGATTCTCTATATCATCGGTTATAAATTTACAGTCTTCCATGCTAATGTCCTCGCCGGATTGGCTGTAAGCGGAAATAATAACTGTTACCTGCTGTGAACAACCCGTATTGTTGCTGATAACCGCTTTCGCGAAAACCGTATCCTCCGCCCCGTTTTCAATTGTAAGAACTATCGGCAGGGGATTATCTTCCGTTGTAAAGGACGCTGAATAAGCGCTTCCAATAGATGGACCGTAATTGAGAGTATCCAAAGTCATCCTTCTATTCGATGAGTATATTATATCACCAAAAGTCCCATAAGCATCAACTGCCCTTACTGTGGCAGAAACATCGACTGTGTACTCTGTGCTGTAATTCAACAAACTATTGGGGGTAATAAAGTAAGTCATAGCTGCGTGGTCGTATCTTCCCGTATGCGGAACCTCAACGCCGCCTTTTTTCAGTTTTATCCCTGTAAGGCTGGATTCCTCCATTGGCGTTGTAAACTTAACGCTGACCGCGCTAACATTGACGGGCTGAAGCCCCGTAGCCATGCTATTGCCGTCCACATCCTTAAAGAACACCCTTTCAACCTCCGGCGTTCTCTTTACTATCATTACATTATCAAGCCGCACCCTTGTGTATTGCGCATTGCCTGAGGTGGAGGTCTGTACTATAAGTCCTCCTATGGTATTGTATTTGTTATAGTTCGTTTGATCCGCCGAAAGAGGAAGATAAACGGGAATATATTCTCCTGCTGCAAGCTGCTCTGCCGTCGGTGTCCAACGGAAACGCTCCGCGTCACCCATGTTAACGCCGGTCCCCCTAAACGCAAAGTTGACATCATTCGTATTATTCATAGGCTTCGCATAAAAAAATATTCCAACATCATTTTTTATATCGCCTAAACTTATATACTCCTCGGTGCCGTTGCTGAAAAGACGCGTCTGACTTCCGTTTCCCCTTCCTCCTACTTCAAGAGCCGGACCGGTCAACGCATAATCGCTGTCTATTACCTCTGAAAGCCAGCCGTCAGTTACATCCGGAATATTGGTATAGCCCAGGCGTACTATGCCGCCGCCGTAATTTCCCTCTTGATAAAGCACTTTAAGTGGGCTCGGATACGCGCCCGAGTCGGTGCTAACCGTAATTTCGGATTTGGCAGATTCAAACGACACATCACCCTGAAACTGTTCAAGGAAGGTTACATTGAATGTGTATTCGGTATTCGGTTGCAGATTTGTAACGGTGAAGGATGTGTCGGTTATAGGCTTTATCGTATTTAAAAGGGTGTCCCCCATGTATATGTTATATCCTATAATATTGTGCCGAAGTACCGGATTCCATTTAATTTCAACCGTGCTTGTTCCCGTACCGGTCACACTTAGTCCCGCCGGACCTGAAAGCCCTAACGTTATGACGGATATGGCCTGACAAGGGGTCATGATAGCACCTTTTATCGCCACCACATAGTAACTGTACGATGTGTTTGGCGCCACAACATCGTCAGTATACATCAGCGCGCTTATAGGTCCCGCGATTTTAGCCCCATCCCTGTAAACATCGTACATAAGACCGATTCCGTCCTCATCTGACGGGTGATTCCATGTTAAAGTCACACTATCCGCAGCAACCGAACTTGCCGTCAAATTGGCGGGCGGGTTAAGGGTTTCTATTCTGTCTCCTGCGGTAAAGCTGAAAGAATCTCCGCCATAAGTCTGCTCAACCGCGTTGCTGTAAGTCGCGTGATAGCCTATGTTGGAAAGCCCCGCCCCAATCGTGACCGTATATTCTTCACCCGAAACCAGAGGCGTATCCGGCGTAACGACATACGCGCGGTTTATACTCGGGTGCGCGGAAACCGTAACAGGAATATCCGTCTGCGCACTCTCCATCGTAATTTTTGAGCTTACCTCCTCCAGAGAATTAAAATCCGAGGTCATTATAACAGTAACCGCCG
The DNA here is from genome assembly GCA_023228885.1 of Bacillota bacterium. Lineage (GTDB taxonomy): Bacteria > Bacillota > Clostridia > Monoglobales > Firm-18 > JAAZFB01. Next base: position 28,497 of record JALOAJ010000006.1, read on the forward strand.
CATTCACCGGTATCTCCAAATTCGTTTGGTTGCCGTTATCAACATAGTTGCCATTAAGCATCGTACCTCTAAGACTTGCCGTTATCGGCACAAGTTTAATAATTTGAACATCTGCAACAACCATACGACCCTGGTGTCTGTTCCCTTTATTATGTAATGTACTTAATGCGTATGTTATTTCGCGAAGATCCCCCCTGGGAGTATTCGACCCGTTGAGGTTACAGTTGACTTTCTTAAACCCGATACTGGGATGTATTTTAGTCCAATCCACATCCACCAACGAGTAGTCGCCATGGTTTTGGCTGTTATGCATACCGATATCATAACCGGTAAATGAAAATTCAGGATCCGGTATTCCGGGAGTGTAGCCGGCAATGTTCGCATGACGAACCACGCCTGTCTCCTCGAAATCGCTGAGCGGCAAGACTATCTCCTGATAATCCCTGCCGGTATCCTTCCTGAAGTTCTCAAAACGTTTATAGGCGATGAATACCTGGCGGGCTTGAGTAGCGTCTGTCTTCCCCACTATAACCGGTCTCCACTGCTTCTCAGCTGCGGTAGCGTTATCAGTATTATTGCCTATAATTGACTCGTAAACTTTTAGCTTTAAAGCGTATTCGCCCCTGGTCTGCTCCGTAAGCCCCTCTATATATGTGTTTGCGTCAAGCACATGTGGGATTTGAAGCGGATTTTCAACCGGCGATTCAGCTGTTGCTGAACCGGTGCGCCTACCCAGATGAATATAATTTTGCGCGCCGGGGCTTTCATTTATTACATCATTTGGGTTGCCGACCGCTCCCGCGGTATCGCTTCTGATAACAACATAACCCGGATTGCCTTTAACCACGCCGGGTCCCAAGGCGCCTTTATCGGTGACCACTACATATTCTACCGTACTTGCCGAAACGGGTAAAATCGTCGGCGCGAATAGCGTAATTATTAGTACTAACGCGCAAATCCCCGCTAACCTTTGACGAAAACTTCTGCTGATGTTTAATCTTGACCTTTTCATCATATTTAACCTCCATTATTTTTTTGGTGTTTCCTCGAAAGTTTTAAAAACTGCATCACTGTCATCATTGTAGGCTTTGCCTGCAATAACGGATGAGAGTTATTAAGGAAACCGGTTTATAGATTATAGAGACGGCAGCTCTCCGCCCCCAATAATCGCCTATAAGTGCGTAACCAAATCCGCCACCGGAATTCTTTCATTCAAGTCAGTCCACACAAAAGCTTTAAACAACGCCGCCCCTGACTTACTTACAGGCGCTGTCGAAAGCGTAACACCGGTCGCTTGGTTCTCTATATCGTCGGCTATAAATTTACAGCCTTCCATACTAATGACCTCGCCGGATTGGCTATAAGCAGAAACTATAACTGTCACTCGCTGTGGGACTCCCGTATTGTTGCTGATAATCGCTTTCGCGAAAACCGTGTCCCCTGCGCCGTCTTCAATCGCAAGGGTTACTGGCAGGAAATCAACGCTCGTCAAAAAGTTGGTTGTATAAGCGGTTTCAATAGCCGGGCCTTGATGGAGAGTATCTAAAGTAAGCTTTCTGTTCGATGAGGATATTATATCGCCGAAAGTCCCATAAGCGTCAGCTGCCCTAACCGTAGCCGGAACCTCAACGGTGTATACCGTGTAGTGCTCCAACAAGCTGTCGGGGGTCATGGAGTAGGTCATAGCTGCATGGTCGTATCTTGCCGTATGCGAAACCTCAACGCCGTCCTTTTTCAGCTTTATCCCTGCAAGGCTGGATTCCTCCATCGGTGTTGTAAACTTAACGCTGACCGCGCTTAAGTTGGTCGGCTGCGAACCCGTGTCTGTAAGGTTTCCGTCCGCATCTTTAAAGAACACCTTTTCAACCTCCGGGGTTCTTTTTACTACCATTACATTGTCAAGCCGAACCCTTGTGTATTGCGCGTTGCCTGAAGTGGATGTTTGTACTATAAGACCTCCTATGGTATTGTATTTGTTATAGTTCGTTTGATCCGCCGAAATAGGAAGATAAACGGGAATATATTCTCCCGCCGCAAGCTGAGCTGCCGTCGGTGTCCAACGGAAGCGTTCCGCATCGCCCATGTTAACGCCAGTCCCCCTAAACGCAAAGTTGACATCATTCATGTTATTCATAGGCTTAACATAAAGAAATACTCCGGCGTCACTTTTGATACCGCCTAAACTTATATATTCCTCGGTGCCGCTGCTAAAAAGACGCGTCTGACTCCCATTTCCTCTTCCTCCCACCTCAAGCGCCGGACCGGTTAATGCATAGTCGCTGTCTATTACCTCCGAAAGCCATCCGTCAGTCACATCGGGAATGTTAGTATACCCCAGGCGCACTATGCCGCCACCGTAATCGCCCTCTTGATAAAGCGTTTTAAGCGGGCTTGGGTACGCACCCGTATCGGTGCGAACTGTAATTTCGGATTTGGAAGATTCGAATGTCACACCACCCTGAAGCTGTTCAAGGGAGGTTACATTGAATGTGTATTCTGTTCCCGGTCGCAAGTTTGAAGCTGCAAAGAAAGTGCCAATTACGGGATTTATCGTATTTAAAAGAGTGTTTCCCCTGTATATGTTATATCCTATAACATTGGGACGGTTCACCGAAGACCATTTAATCCCTACCGTACTGGGTCCCGTGTGGGCTATCCTAAGTCCCGGCGGGCCGCCAAGTTCCGGTGTCATAACGGATATCGCTTGACAGGGCGTCATCATTATGTCCTTTATCGCTATGACATAATAACTGTATAATGTGTTCGGTAATACATCGTCATCGGTATATATCAATGCACTGACCGGCCCTATGATTTTAACTCCGTCTTTGTAAATATCATACATGATGTCGGTTCCATCCTCACCATCCGGATGGTTCCATGTTAGGGTCACACCATCCGCAGTAACGGACTCCGCCATCAGATTAGCTGGAGGGTTAAGCGTTTCCACTTCACTTCCCGCGACAAAACTGAAAACGCCGCCGCCGTAAGTCTGCTCAACGGCGTTGCTGTAAGTTGCGTGATAGCCTATGTTGGAAAGCCCTGCCGCAATCGTGACCGTATATTCCTTCCCCGGAACCAAAGGCGAATTTGGTACGATGACATACGCGCGGTTTATATTCGGGTGTACGGAAACTGTAATGGGAACAGCTCCCTGTGTAACCTCCATCGTAATTCTTGAGCTTACCTCATCTAAAGAATTAAAATCCGAATTCGTTATAAGAGTAACCGCCGCGTTCGCCGGTATCTCTAAATTTGATTCGTTACCGTTATCAGCGTAACCGCCGTTAAGCATTGTACCTCGGAGACTTACCCCTATTGGCACAAGTTTAACGATCTGAACATCCGCAACCACCATACGACCCTGATGTCTGTTTCCACCGGTGTTTAACGAGGGAATTATAGCGGAAAGATCCCCTCTTTTGTTAGAATCATTCGTACCGTGGATATTGCAGTTAACTTTCTTAAATCCGATGCTGGGATGTATTTTAGTCCAGTCCACATCCACCAACGAGTAGTCACCATGCGCAGATTGCGGCATATTGATAGGACTGGGAAACGAGAATTCAGGATCCGGGGCTCCGGGGGTGTAGCCAGCAAGACCTGCGTGACGAACCACACCTGTTACTTCAAAATCACTAAGCGGCAGGACTATCTCCTGGTAGTCTTTGCCCGAATCCTTCACAAAACTCTTAAATTCCTTATAGGCGATGAACACCGAGCGGTCTGAAGTTGCATCTGTCTTTCCAACTATAACCGGTCTCCATTGATGTTGAGCTGCGACATCGTTGCCTATGTTTGACGCGTAAACCTTTAGCTTCAAGGCATATTCGTTCCTGTTCTGCTCCGTAAGCCCCGCAATATAAGTATCCGCGTCAAGCACATGCGGGATTTGCAGGGGATTTTCAATCGGGCTGCCGCCAGTACGCTTGCCCAAGTGAACATAATGCTGTATGTCGGGGTTTTCATCAATTAAATCTGCTGGGTTGCTGTTCACGCCAACGCTTTCATTCCTTATGTAAACATGACCTGGCAAGCCTTTGGTCACTCCCGGTCCCAAGGTGCCTTTATTGGTAACAACCACATATTCTATTGTACTTGCCGAAACGGGCAGAATCGCTGATGCAAATAAGGCCGCCACTATCGTTAGCACACAAAATAACGATAATATTCTATGGAATGCCCTATCATTCTTTGATTTCCCCATTTTCGTCACCTCCCAAACTTTTTAGAACAGCCATTGAAATATATCACGGCTGAGTATAACTTGACTGAGTTATAAGACACGGGTCTTTAACGGCGGCGTTTACCGCTTCTTTAATAATTTGCAATTTCTCGGGCGTGATAGGGGTGTCGTTGGGCGCGTATGGTACATATGTGATATGGTCAATAGACATTCCCGTCAGTGTCTTGAACCATGTCATTCCGGCGGTATACCTACCGATAATATTGCTCAAATGGTGCCCATCACGAGTTATTGTGTCACCAATATAGCTTGTACGAAGGTTCTGTATCGCCGTCCCTGCGGGAATGATAAAATCAAAGTCCCCGTTAAGCATAACCTTGGTTTGTGCAGCATCAACAATGCTGTTATACATGACTATCTGATCCTGCCCGTAATTTGCAAAACCCGCGTGAGTACTGTCTTGTTGATACGCCCATGTCATATGCCAGATCAAGCGAGCGTTAGGACAGTGGGTTTTGATATATGCAGACAAGTCGCTGAGCGGCGGTTCATAGGTTTCGGCAAGCCCTGATTGTCGGCTTGCCTGCTGCAATGTGATGTAATCCCAGTCTTCATTTAGCAGGCCGTATAGTAGTGATCTGCTACCGGTGTTCGCCCAAGACCCGGTACTATTTTTAAAATAGCTGTAACTTGAGGAGCCGCTTTGCGCGTTTTCCCAATGTGTAGCCAACGAGCAACCTCCGATGTAAAGATTTCCAAGAACCACTTCCTCCAGGCCGGCATTCTTAGCTATTTTATAAAGCCATTCCATCGCGTCTACGCTGAAACTGTTTCCAATAGCTAAAACTTTAAGAGGTCTGCCGACTTCAGGCGGAGCTTCATTCAGATACGGAGCCATGTTTGTAAGGTCTTTAACAAGATATGCTTTTATACGCTTTGCCGATGCAAGAATTGATGCAAAAGAAACGGTTTCATTCAATCCGCTTAACGGTATCTCATCATATTTTGCCATTCTGATGTCAGCAAGCATTCCATCTTGCGTATACGCCGCCGCAATCACCGTACACTTATGACCGGGCTGCAGATAAATATTATCCATGCTGACCGAAACTGAAACGGTGTTTGTTTCCGCATTAAGTGTAAGTTTAACATCGCTGTCAAACAGTTCTGTAAGCGAGGTTACCGTTTCGATTGTCGGCGTTACGTCTTTCGCAGCTGCACTCACATTAAAGCTGCATTCTTCTATGTTTCCGTATTCGGTTTTCCAGCCAAACCGGAATGTATATTTACCATCGCAATCGGCGACAACCTGGTCTATGTGGATAATGTCATTCTCAGTAATTGGTGACCCAGCATGTGCAGTCTTTGTAATGAGCAATGTAATATATGCCCCGCCGTAAGCACTTCCGGCATTACCCGTCAGCGTAACCACTTCGCTTCCCTTCACAGTATTGACAACAGGCGTGTCCGCGGCGGCGCTTAACGCTACTCCCTGAAAAAACAATGTAATAATTAATAACTGTACAACTTTTTTCATATATTCACTCCCTCCCCAAAAACGGTATGCGAGGATATGCAGTTATGCACCCCCGCATCCGTACCAAAACCTATGGGAACGTAATTAAATCCGACATCGGTATCATTTCATCCAAATCGTTCCATACAAAGGCTTTAAACAATGCCATCCCCGACTTGCTTACAGGTTCTGTAAAAAGCGTAATGTCCGCTGCTCCGGCACTTAGCCAGTCGGATTTGAACTTGTAATCCTTCATAATGTAAACACCGTTATTTAAATCGTAAGTGCAAATAATAACCGCTACATCCTGAGATGCGCCGGTATTGTTGCTGATAACCGCTTTCGCGAAAACCGTATCCTCCGCCCCGTTTTCAATTGTAAGAACTATCGGCAGGGGATTATCTTGCGTTGTAAAGGACGCAGAATAAGCGGCTCCAATAGATGGACCATGATTGAGAGTATCCAAAGTCATCCTTCTATTCGATGCAGATATTATCTCACCAAAAGTCCCATAAGCATCAACCGCCCTTACTGTGGCAGGAACCTCGACTGTGTATTCCGTGCTGTAATCCAACTTTCTGTCGGGGGTCATAGAGTAAGTCAAAGTCGCGCGATTGTAGCTTCCCGTATGAGGAATCCCGACGCCGTCTTTTTTCAGTTTTATCCCTGCAAGGCTGGATTCCTCCATCGGCGTTGTAAACTTAACGCTGACCGCGCTAACATTGACGGGCTGAAGCCCCGCAGCCGTGCTATTGCCGTATGCATCCCTAAAAGATACCTTTTCAATCTCCGGCGTTCTCTTTACTATCATTACATTGTCAAGCCGTACCCTTGTGTATTGCGCATTGCCTGAGGTGGAGGTCTGTACTATAAGCCCCCCTACGGTATTATAACTGTTATAATTCGTCAAATCCGCCGAAAGAGGAATATAAATGGGAATATATTCTCCCCCTGTAAGCTGAGCGGATGTCGGTGTCCAACGAAACCGTTCCGCAGCACCCGTATCAACGGGTTGACCCCTAAACGCAAAATTGACATCATTCGTATTGTTCATGGGTTTCGCATAAAGAAATATTCCAACATCACTTTTTATATCGTCTAAACTTATATACTCCGTAACGCCGTTGCTGAAAAGACGCGTCTGACTTCCGTTTCCCCTTCCTCCTGCTTCAAGCGCCGGACCGGTCAACGCATAATCGCTGTCTATTACCTCCGAAAGCCAGCCGTCAGTTACATCAGAAATATTGGTGTGCCCCAGTCGTACTATGCCGCCGCCGTAATTCCCCTCTTGATAAAGCACTTTAAGGGGGCTCGGATACGCACCTGCATCGGTGCTAACCATAATTTCGGATTTGGCAGATTCAAACGACACACCACCCTGAAGCTGTTCAAGGAAGGTTACATTGAATGCGTATTCGGTATTCGGTTGCAGATTTGTAGCGGTAAAAGATGTGTCGGTTATAGGCTTTATCGTATTTAAAAGGGTATCCCCCATGTATATGTTATATCCTATAATATTGTGCCGAAGTACCGGATTCCACTTAATTTCAACCGTACTTGTTCCCGTACCGGTCACGCTTAGCCCCGCCGGACCTGAAAGCTCCGGCGTTATGACGGATATCGCGGCACAGGGAGTCATCATAATATCCTTTATCGCCACTACATAGTAACTGTATGATGTGTTTGGCGCCACAGCATCGTCAATGTACATCAGCGCGCTTATAGGTCCCGCAATTTTAGCCCCATCCCTGTAAACATCGTACATAAGGTCGATTCCGTTCTCGTCTGACGGGTGATTCCATGTTAAAGTCACACTATCCGCAGCAACCGAACTCGCCGTCAAATTGGTGGGCGGGTTAAGGGTTTCTATTTTGTTTCCTGCGGTAAAGCTGAAGGAATCTCCGCCGTAAGTCTGCTCAACCGCGTTGCTGTAAGTTGCGTGATAGCCTATGTTGGAAAGCCCCGCCCCAATCGTGACCGTATATTCTTCACCCGAAACCAGAGGCGTATCCGGCGTAACGACATACGCGCGGTTTATATTCGGGTGCGCGGAAACCGTAACAGGAATATCCGCCTGCGCACTCTCCATCGTAATTTTTGAGCTTACCTCCTCCAGAGAATTAAAATCCGAAGTCATTATAACAGTAATCGCCGCATTCGCCGGCATCTCCAAATTCGTTTGGTTGCCGTTATCAACATAGTCGCCATTAAGCATCGTACCCCTAAGACTTGCCGTTATCGGCACAAGTTTAATAATTTGAACATCTGCAACCACCATACGACCCTGGTGCCTGTTCCCTTTATTATGTAATGTACTTAATGCGTATGTTATTTCGCGAAGATCCCCCCTGGGAGTACTCGACCCATTTAGGTTGCAGTTGACTTTCTTAAACCCGATACTGGGATGTATTTTAGTCCAATCTACATCCACCAGCGAGTAATCACTATGATTTTGGCTGTTTTGCATACCGATATCATAACCGGTAAATGAAAACTCAGGATCCGGTATTCCGGGAGTGTAGCCGGCAATGTTCGCATGACGAACCACGCCTGTCTCCTCGAAATCGCTGAGCGGCAAGACTATCTCCTGGTAATCCCTGCCGGTATCCTTCCTGAAGTTCTCAAAACGTTTATAGGCGATGAATACCTGGCGGGCTTGAGTAGCGTCTGTCTTCCCCACTATAACCGGTCTCCATTGCTTCTCATCTGCTGTAGCGTTATCAGTATTATTGCCTATAATTGACTCGTAAACCTTTAGCTTTAAAGCGTATTCGCCCCTGGTTTGTTCCGTAAGCCCCTCTATATATGTGTTAGCGTCAAGCACATGTGGGATTTGAAGCGGGTTTTCAACCGGCGATTCAGCTGTTGCTTGACCTGTGCGCCTACCCAGATGAATATAATTTTGCGCGCCGGGGCTTCCATTGATTACATCATTTGGGTTGCCGGTCGCTCCCGCGGTATCACTTCTGATAACAACATAACCCGGATTGCCCTTGACCACGCCGGGTCCCAAGGCGCCTTTATCGGTAACCACTACATATTCTACCGTACTTGCCGAAACGGGTAAAATCGTCGGCGCGAATAGCGCAATTATTAGTACTAACGCGCAAACCCCCGCTAACCTTTGACGAAAACTTCTGCTGATGCTTAACCTTGACCTTTTCATCATATTTAACCTCCCTGAAAATGTTTTAAATTTTTATTTTTTATATACTACCATTGAAATCGGCACGCCATCCCTCTGGATTAGTACAACCTCGGAGCATTCACTCCCGCCCGTTTTATAATCTACAATATCGGCTATCGATCCCCCATACGCAATTTTAGTTTCAGCGTCATATACTGTAATATTGAACGCTTCGGCTGTGTACAGCATAAGTGTGCTTATGCTGGTCGTTCCGGACGGCGGGGTGGGGGATACAATGATTCTCCCGTTCTTCTTTTCATAAACATATCCGTGAACTATATGCGGGTAAGCGTAATAGTTGCCGCTATTGGTAACAAAAGCTTCCTTTCCATTGTAGTCGTAAACAATGCTATGAATCGCACCTTCATCGTCCTGCACTGCAAAACGTATAGTATCCCCCACATCAACATCGGCGAATACCTCGGGATTTTTTGCGATTGCCTCAATCTCCGAACCGTTTCGCATACCATATATTTTTTTAACCGTTTCACCCTTGTTGTTGAGCATCGATGTAATCTTTGTCACTACCGTAAGGGGTGTACTGTCACCCATTACAGAGGTTGTTTTCCCAAAGTAGCTACATATGACGGCAGCCGTAATGTCGTTGTCAACATAATACCCTTCCGCTCCGTAGCTTATTCCATTAGCATGAATATCGGGACCGCCCGTCTGAAACATTGCCCTATCCTCAACATTGTTAGGAACGCGGAAAGCCAGAGCATCGGAGTCAAACGCCAGCCTGTTTCCGAACATTCGAGTTGTCCGCGCGTAACGTATAGCGGTGTAGACACCGGGGGCGCTCACCGATACGCCTACTGAAAGCGGACTGAAATGCAGTGTGTTATCGCGCCCGGAATCCGTCTGCAAAGGCGCCGCCGTATCGACCTCAATAATTTCATTATTTATATTTAGCTTATAGCGTATGATTTGATCAAGCTTTTCAAGTGCCCCTTCAACCTCTCCTTGCCCGACTATGGCGCTGAAATTCTCCAAAGTCTTTTCAGCCCTGTATCTGTTTATAAGCGCCTGCGCCCTTCCCAAAGCTTCTACTATATTATCAGGATTCGTGTATACATCTCCGTCAATATTGATTCGTTTTGCAAACGGCGTGATTCTGACCTCGCCATCGCTGTCATAGAGCATGGCTTCAACAGTACGGTTAAGACCCGAGCCTGTTCGTCCAACATCCGCAAGATATGCGTAAAAGTATACATCACGGTCGTTCAACACAAAAGTAACGACCTTTCCGGTATGATTCGTACTAAGGGTTATCACATCACCCGGCTTGGCGTATGCCAACGACTTTTCAGCTGCCGTACCACTTAAAACGGTATATGTCTTATTGTCAACGACAAGCTGACTCTCTCCGCCTTCCATGGCGGCGACGACCTCGATTATTCTACCGGTAATTTTGGCGGAATTGATAAGCAATGTTAAGCTTTGGTTGTCTTTTGACACTGCAATGGAAGCAATATCATCCGTGTTTATTTCAAAGCTTATGAGTTCATCCCCCGCGCCGTCCATGATATAGCAGTATTCATAGTCATCAAACACAAGATGATTGTTCGAAGCAAGGTATACTATCTCGTGCGTTACGCTTTGTACAACATCGGTTAGATAGTTATTGATTATAACAATGTCATATACACCGTCGCCGTTGTTGTCAATCAATGTAACATCCCCCGTTATATCGGTGAAGTCCGAATCCTCATATCCCATGTACTCGCGTCCATTGTACACAACGCTTACCCCGAAGGACAGGATATAATCCTCATTGTACTTTCCATCCGCACTCCTAAAAGTGTATTTAAAGTTCTGATAATTGAAAATGTCCTCTCCATAGGCAAAAACTGCTTCGTTTCTCCTTTGGTTGATACGCATTGCAACGAGCTGATATAAATCGTCATCATTGTCATCGGTTGCGTAACATTCAACGCTGTACCCCAAATAACTGTCAGTTTTGGAGGTGTCTGGCGAATATACGACTTTTTCGTCTATGTAAAAGTAATTATTTTTCATTGGCAAAACGCCGCCGATTCCAGTCCTTGTGTTGCTGTTTACGACTCCCATGATTTTAACCAGACCTAAATACATATACGCAAGGGTATCGCCGGAAACTGTGTTGTAGCGAGACTGTGTGCCCGCCGAAATCGTTTGCATTACCTCTATATCAAGGGCTTTTAGTATAAGATTTGCCGCATCTGCCGCTGTTACGCCGCCGAATGACATTGGCAAGATTCCCAAACTGCTTGCAATTTGCATATACCCTATGGGATAGCCACCTCTTTCATGCGCCAAAAACTCATACCCCAACAGACGCACAAGTGCCGCTAAAAACTGCTCCGAAGTTATCTCATCATCCGCCCCGAAGGTATTTGCATCATAACCCGTCATAATCCCTGCGCTTGTAACGGAATCTACATCACCTTCCGCCCAATGTCCGGGAGGAACATCCGCAAATGAATTTGCATTGGCTACGCCTTTGCAAAAATTTGCAAACATCTGCGCCGCTTCGGCGCGGCTTAAAAGAACATCCGGTTTGCCCTCATAAGACAAGTTAATAAGCCCCAACTCTGCCAAAAAAGCAATGTTGGATTTTTCAATGACCGGACTGCTTGAAAATACCGGTAGACATAATACCGAAACCATTAGTACTGCAATCAACAAAAGTGATATTGTTTTATGACCCATTTTCCACACCTCCCTGTAGTATAATGAGATGCATTTTATACATTAATTGAGCGCTTTGCGCCCTTGTCAGCACATCGATGGGGGCAAACATATTACCCCCCAAGCCGTTTATTATTTCGTAGTGCCCAAGGGTGCCGATTGCATCCATAGCATAATCTGCTGCCTCAGGGGCGTCGGCAAAGGTATTTCCATGTATCACGAGATGTATTTCGCCGGCATTCAGCGCCCTAAAAATAATACAAGCAGCATCCTGCCGCATAATAACACTTCCAGCACCGAACATGCTATCCGATACACCGTTTACTATATTGCTGCGATACGCGGCGCTTACATACGGGGCAAACCAATCGCTTTCACTCACATCGCTGAAAGGACTCTCGCTCGAATCACAGTTTAAACCCAGGGTCATAACAATCAGCTTTACGAACTCCTCCCTGCTGATTTGCTCGTTCGGACGAAATGTTCCGTCCCCATATCCCATTATTATACCTCTGTCTGAAAAGTAGCTAACCGCTTCCTCTGCCCAAAGGGCTTCGCCTATATCGGCAAATTTGGGTTCCTTTGCGATTACCGCGGGCTGCTCGGGTGAAACCGTATATTCCGTGGAACCTAATCTGCCGCCGCCGATTGTGTTTGACCTATTATTTCTGCTTTCGTCTTTCGCACCCACAATCAAGCTGTTCAATTTATCAAGCGCCGCCTCGGCAGTGCCATGCGAACCAGAGATAACGGTGTTCGCAATCTCCATTTTCTTGTTTGCCGCAAGCCCCTCATATGCAGACAAACCAACCTCGTACCCCGCATCGTCAAACAACAAAGCAATTTTAGTCTTGTCATTGAGCTTTTGCATTACAGAAAGCATAATTCCATCGCCGAATATCTTACGCACATCCGCAATACTTCTAAAATTTTTGCCAAGCATATAGCCCCAGACATCCTCCGCCGCTTCGGGCTTTGCATAGGGAGCGCTTAAAATCGGATACTGTGAAGTTTGTTTCAAAGTGAATATGGATTCATTATACTCCAGTATTTTCTTTACCTTTTCCCGGTCCTTTTCTTCGTTCACCAATCCTATGACCGCCGCTTGGTTTAAAACCTCGTGAATCCTGTCATAGTCGCCATTGTTATAAGGTTTTTGGGCAAGCAGCATATCATACAATATCGTCTGATCAGAAAGGGAAGTGAACTTCTCATCCTGCTGTCTTAGCGCGGTACTGTACTTTTGAACATCAAACAATGCAGACTTGATTTCCGCCGATGTTTCGGCGGAGTTCAATATCGGTAAAATTTCCGCCATATCAACTGACGAACCGTGAAGAAACTTATATGTCCATACATCACTGCCATACATCCGGACTTTCAAAATATACTCTCCACTTCCTTTGGTTAACTTTACTGTCCTTGAAAACGATCCATCAGCATCACTCTCGAACATTTCAATGAAATCGTACATCTCCTGGTCACTCAATCCTGATTTGATTACTTCTATACATATATAATCTTTTGTCGTACCCGAAACGCCTTCGACAAAAACAGTATCACTGACCGAAGAAACACAAGGCGCCGAAATCTCAACCGTTGCCGAAGCATTTACCCACACACCGTAAAAAAGCACAAGCGTACATATCAAAAAATATGAAGTAACTTTTTTTGTCAATGTAATATACCCCCTATCGCAGTAAAATAATTAACGGGCTTGCAGCCATTGCTCCGCTGCCTCTTTAAACACCTCATAAATTTTGTCAGAACCGGCTTGCCGCAGTTTTGCAGTAAGCTTAGGCAGCTCCGTTTCAATGTCGCTGCTTCCTGTTTCATATCCTTTTTGAAATTCTTTCCTTACGCTGGTGCAGGTCGCAATCTCCGTTCTGATTGATTCGATGTTAGCCTCCAAACCGCTTAAAGGCGATAATTTTGCGCTTTCATTGAATTCCCGCATTTTTTCATTTTTATCTGCGTCCTCGTTTACCAAAAGATAGTTTTTCATTGTATCGCCTACCATCCATTGCATTCCGTCTCTTGCGTAAGCCGCGCCCCTAATTGGCGCAATCCTGTTATTTGCCGTCATGTTATAATGTTTTCCTTCAACACCAAAGTTGAAAAGAGTGAGAATGTCTGTGTCTTCCCCGTACAGTAAATCAATGAACTTTACTGCGCGAGCAGGATTTTTTGATGTCCTCGAAACCGCAAGTGTAGCGCCTTGGAAACTGGTTTTTGTTGCCACTGCCTCGGTTACCTGATGTTGTATAAATTCAATATCGAAACCCGCCGCAAGTTCTTTATCCTTTCCGGGTTTCAATGGCTCAACCCAACAGAAAAATTCACCTTGCGACTTTAAGTCCTTGACATTTTGAACAATCATAGCGTCCTTCCTGGTGTAACCGTTTTGGAATAAATACCGACTCATTTCCGCCGCCTCTTTAAACTCAGGCGTTTCGGTAAAATCATAAGGAATCCCTATATCTTTTTTGGTATAAAAACCTATGGGATATGAAGATACTTGAAAGTCAATAAATGTAAATGGACTATAACCTTCCGAAATCCATACCGGTGTAACATCGGTTTCGTTCTTTTTAATGATGTCGAGCGCAGGTATGAGTTCATTGAACGAATTAATATTTTCAATATCAATATTGTATTTGTCAACCAAATCTTTCCTGTACATAAAACCACGGGCCGTTGCAAAGTCTTTTGCTGCCGGGACATAATACAACCCTTCAGCGACACCGGATGATGCCGGAGTGCGAATTAATTCGAAGAATCTTTCTCCCAACGATTCTTTGATATTCGCTCCATGCTCATCTACATACTTAGTGATGTCAAGAAAAGCATTGCGCCTGATGTTATTATTTACATTGAAAATAAAACCGGCTGTGAAACAAATGTCAAATGCTTCGCCGGATGCAACAATTGTGTTCATTTTACTTTCGTATGAAGCCCATGGAATCGGCGCCATGTCGATGGTAGCATTGATTTCTTTAGTTGTAATCTTGTTAATTTCCTCATTTATCAACCCTTCATCCTGCGTAACATTCCCACCTATGTAGTACCAAACAAGGTTGTATGGTTCACCGGTATCTTCTCCGGTTCCCGCTGTCGGCTTTGTTGGTCTGCAGCCGGATATCCCGATGAGCAACGCCGTCGCCAAGCCAAAACATATAATTTTTTTCAACATAGCTTAATTCCTCCTAAAGATTTATAATTTGAATTTTTCCGTGTTATCCTTTTACCGAGCCGACTGTTATTCCTTTTATAAAATACTTTTGGAAAAACGGTGCCGCAAGCAACATTGGTCCCATTGCCGCCAGACAAATAGCCATACGCACTGATTCCGTCGGCGTTTTTACATTTGCGAGTTCGGATACCGCCATCTCCCTTTGTGACAGTTCAACGAGCATTTGTATGCTGGCCATAATCCGTTGCATATAATATTGAAGATTAATAATGTCAGCTCTGTTTATGAGCATCATGGGCAGATACCAGTCGTTCCAATAGCGAAGAGATACGAACAACGCAACGGTGGCAAGCCCCGGCTTGGAGAGAGGCAAAATGAATTTTAAGTATATGATCCACTCACTTCCGCCATCCATTTTAACCGACTCAATGATTTCCATCGGAACGGATAACTTGATAAAAGTTCTCAGTATGATTATGTTCCAAGTGCTTACAAGAGAGGGTACAATCAGCGCCCAAATGGTATCTTGAATATGCAAAATCTGCGTACATACCAAATACCAAGCAACCATGCCCCCACTAAAACGCATTGCAAAATAAATAAAAAACGATATTTGAGATTTGTATTTCAAATCGCGCGACAACGCATATGCTGCCGTCGAAAGAATAAATAGCGACATAACGGTGCCGGTTACCGTTACGAATATGGTGGTTAAATAAGCCCTTATCAATTCATTGCCCGAGCTTCCTATTAATATCCTGTATGCTTCCAAAGTAAAATTCTTAGGAATTAACGAGAACCCGTATTTTATTAAATCCTCTTCCATGCTAAATGATGCACTTACGACAAACAAGAACGGTACCAAGCAAAGAACACAGGTTACAATAAACAGGGTATGTATCGCCGTCACGCTCATAAGAGATAATTCATTTATTTTAAGCCTTGATTTTCCTATTATTTTCATCACATATTCACACCCTAATATAAAGATAACTCGGAGTCAATCTTTCGCACTATTTGATTTGCTACGACTACAAGTATAAAACCAACGATTGACTGATAAAAAGCCGCTGCGGACGCCATTCCCACATCGCCCATTTCCCTTAGTGCACGGTATGTATAAAGACCCATAACTTGCGTTGTCGGATATAATGTAGGAACATTCCTTGTAACATAATAGAACAATCCGAAATCCGTAGAAAATAGTGAGCCTATCGCCATAATGAGCTGTATTACAATGGCGGGTTTAATGCAGGGAAGCGTAATGTGGATTGTCTGTTTAAACTTTCCCGCACCGTCAATTACCGCCGCCTCGTACAATTCCTGATCTATCCCCGCAATAGCGGCAAGATAAACAATTGTAGAATAGCCCAGACCCTTCCACAAATTTACGAAAACAAGAATGAACGGCCAAAACTGCGGCGACGAATACCACTCAATTTCTTTAAGCCCGAAAGTGGTCAATATACCTTTGTTTATAAAGCCGTATTGAGGGCTTAAAAACACATAAACCAAATAGCCCATGATGACCCACGAAAGAAAATGCGGTATGAACAAAACGCCTTGGTAAAACTTTTTGGTTAGGGAACTCTTGACTTCGTTTAGGAATACTGCAAAGACCACCGCAAAAAAGAAGCTTGTTAATATAAAAGCAACATTGTAAAGGACGGTATTGCGAGTTATAACCCAGACATCCGGGGTTTTGAAAAGGTACTTGAAATTTTCAAAGCCCGCCCACGGGCTGCCTAATATCCCCAAAGAATAATCCATTCGCTTAAAAGCGATTACCATTCCGAATATAGGCAAATAATCAAAAATAATAAAAAACACAAACATCGGAATCAAAAATATATAAAGGGGATAATTCTTCTTCATTTCGTAAATGAATCCATCCCTCTTTAAGCCTCCTTGTTTTAACCGATTCGGGAGCATTATGCGCTGACTTATGTTTTCCGTCTTTTTCAACATAAAATTTATCCTTTCCATATGGTGAGCTAAATAATATTGCTATATTCTTATTGTATGGCACGTACGACTTTGAAACAATGTACAATTTATTCTTTTTTCGTACATTTTTATCAAGTTGCGCAAACAAATTGACATTATCGAAGAACACTGTTATTATAAAAACATATTATACAGGAGGGAACAACGGAATATGAGGAACCGCTGCGGTGCTTCGCGACTGGTGTAAATATATTGTAGATACTGCCCTCCCCGCACAAACTATTTAGGTAAATCCGAACGAATAAACTAACGAAAGGATGTAAACATTCATATGAAATGTCCGAATATTATAATTTTCAATCCGGACCAATTCCGGGCAGATGCACTTGCGCACCTGGGAAACCCCGCATCTGTTACGCCGAACCTGGATAAAATACAGGAAAAGGATGCAGTATCCTTTCGATATGCGTTTTGCCAAAATCCCGTATGCACACCAAGCAGATGTAGTTTTATGAGCGGTTGGTATCCTCATGTCCGGGGGCACCGCACCATGCATCATATGATGCGTTCCGATGAGCCGGTTTTACTCAAAACCCTTATGGATGCAGGGTATTATGTTTGGTGGGGCGGTAAGAACGATCTTGTGCAAAAACATCGGATAAATCAATACTGTTCTTTTAAAAATGAGCCCAAAACACCCTTAAAGCCGGCAGCGGGAGCAGAATACCGACAACGAAGGGGAGAGCCGGACGGCGACAATTTTTATTCCTTTTATGTTGGGCAAATCAAAACGTGGAAAGATTCCGTCAATTTTGATAGCGATTGGCACAATGTTACCGAAGCAGTAAAATTCATCAAAAACCCACCAGCAGACCAGCCTTTTTGTATCTATCTATCCCTGACATTCCCACATCCCCCCTATGCGGTTGAAGAACCGTGGTACAGTACAATCGACAGAAAAAAGGTATGTGACCGTATATCCACACCCTTGGATTGGAGCAAAAAACCCAGTATACTAAAAGGCATTCATGACCGACAGGGGCTTTACGGATGGACAGAAGAACGCTGGACAGAACTCCAATCTACATATTTGGGTATGTGCGCCAGGGTGGATTACCAGTTTGGTCTGATTATTGATGCACTAAAGGAAACCGGTTCCTATAACGATACAGCAGTCTTTATGTTCAGCGACCACGGTGATTTTACAGGAAATTACGGTCTTGTGGAAAAGACGCAAAATACATTTGAAGATTGTTTGACCCGGGTACCCTTTATCATAAAACCCCCCGCCGGCATCCCATTAGATGCGGGAATACGGGATAACGCCTTGGTTGAACTAATTGACTTTGCAGCAACGGTAGAGGATTTGGTAGGGATAAAACCCAGCCATACCCATTTTGGAAAATCACTGCTTCCACTTATAAAAAACGGCAAAGGCAGCCACCGAGACGCTGTTTTTTGTGAGGGCGGAAGACTTCACGGGGAGACACATTGCATGGAAAGAGAAAGTAAAGGAAGTACTGACTCAACAGCGCCCTATTGGCCCAGAGTCAGCTTGCAGTCGAGCGAAGGACCTGAACATACCAAAGCTGTTATGGTGAGAACAATGGACTACAAATACATATACAGGCTTTATGAAACCGATGAATTGTATGATTTGAAAAATGACCCATCGGAATTGAATAACAGGATAGATGACCCTGCAATGGAAAACATAATCAGGCAAATGCGCGATCGCTTATTAATGTTTTATTTGGAAACTTGTGATGTTGTTCCCCATATTGCCGACATCAGGTGATATAAGGGTGTAATATAATGGAGAAAATGATAGAAAACTATTGTAAAAAGGAAATATTTTTATAAATAAAAACAGGAGGATGAATGACATCAAAATGAGTGATTTAAAATCCAGTAAACTGATTAAACGATACTCCGGCAATCCCATATTAACGGCTGATGATGTTCCTTATAATGCAACCCTGGTATTTAACGCGGGTGTTACAAAATACGAAAATAAATATGTAATGGTATTCAGGAATGATTATCGTTCTTCAAAGCAGCGCCTGGAATGTACAAGTATTGGGTTGGCGTTCAGTGACGATGGTATTCGTTGGTCTGTTCAGCCTAAGCCATGCTTTAAGTTGAAGGATAATGAGATTAGAAGAGCATACGACCCAAGATTAACAGTAATTGACGGGCGGTGTTATATGTGTTTTGCCTTAGATACCGTACATGGGATAAGGGGGGGCATTGCAGTAACGGATGATTTCGATAAATTTGAAATATTAAGCATGACCGTGCCGGATAACAGGAATATGGTATTGTTTCCTGATAGGGTAAACGGCAAATATATTCGAATGGAACGGCCTTTTCCGGTTTATGGACGCGGAGGCAAAGAACATTTTGATATATGGATGTCCGATTCTTCTGACTTAAAATACTGGGGAAATTCTCAGCTTGTGTTGGGTGTTGAAAATGTACCTTTTGCAAATGACAAGATAGGACCTGCTGCTCCGCCGATAAAGACAGAAAAAGGTTGGCTTGCTACTTTTCATGCGGTTGATATTGATCACACAAGAGGAAAGAACGGATGGGAGCCATGTTGGCAAAAACGGTATACCGCCGGAATTATGCTCTTGGATTTGAATAACCCGCAAAAAGTTATTGGCATTAGCCATGAACCTTTGTTGGCGCCAGAAGCAGCTTATGAAACCGAAAATGGATTTAGAAATGATGTGATTTTTCCGGGAGGAATGATTCTTGAAGATAATGGAGAGGTTAAGATTTATTATGGCGCGGCAGATACTGTTGAATGTTTAGCTGTTGCCTGTGTAGACGATTTTATATCGTTGTGTACGCCTATATAAAGGGATATTGAAAAAACATACAAGCAAGGATGTGCAATACGAATGAATAAAAAAAATATATTAATTATTGTATCTGACCAACTGTCACAGAAGGCATTGCCGACATACGGGAATAATTATGTCCAGACTCCTAATATTGATAGAATTGCCAACGGCGCGATTGTTTTCAATGAATGTTATACTCCATACCCGCTCTGTCAACCGGCAAGGGCAGCTTTGTGGTCGGGACGGTTGCCCCATCAGACAAAAATAGAGTCTAATGGCAGAAATCATTTTGTGCCACCATATCCCAGCGAGCTTCCCACTTTAGGAAGTATTTTTGCGGAAGCGGGATATGATACCACACATTTTGGCAAAACTCATGACGCGGGCACTCTGCGGGGATTTCGTGTTGAGCCTGAGTGTGCGTTAGAGGTTGAGGGTAGTGATGCTTTTCCTGTTAATTATGATACAAAAAGGGACAGATATACCACCGTAAAGGTTGTTGATTATCTGTCGAAACAAAATGAAAAACCCTATTTGCTGATTGCAGATTTACAAAACCCCCATGATATTTGTAACTGGGTAGGACACAACAAGGGTGTGCATAAAAATATACCTATCGACAAGGAATTGCCGGCATTGCCAGATAATTTTTACACATCTGATTTTAAAAGCCGTCCCAAGCCTGTCCAATACATATGCTGCAGCCACCGAAGGCAATGCCAGGCAACAGGGTGGACAGAGGATAATTATCGGCAATATCTTGCCGCATATTACCATTATATTGAAAGACTGGATGCAGAGATAGGGTTAATTCTTGATGCTTTGGAAAAACGCAATGATGCGAAGGATACGCTGATTGTTTTCTTAGCAGATCATGGTGATGGAATGGCAGCACACGGTTTGGTTACAAAACAGGTTTCATTTTATGAAGAAACTACGCATGTGCCTTTATTTTTTAAAGGCCAAGGGTTTAGAACCGATAGGAACACAGCACACCAGCTTGTTTCTTTGATGGATATACTTCCAACCCTATGTGATTATGCCGAATTGGAAACCCCGGAAGGGCTTTGGGGTAAAAGCCTTTTGCCTATACTTAAGGGCGAAAATGAGTTTGAAGTTCATGAGTACATCGTAAGCGAATGGCTTACGGAATGGGGATTTACCATGGAGCCGGGACGCATGATTAGAACCCGGAATTATAAATATATGAAATATCTTGAAGAAAACGCAGAAGAGTTATATAATATTTCGGAGGATAGGGGCGAACAAACGAATTTAATCAGCTCCCCCGAGTGCAAATCCATTTTAGAACACCACCGGTCTGCGCTTCAGGAGTATATAAATACAACCGGTGACAATTTCAATTCCATTGATTTTAAAATAGACAGCAGATGGCGATCACACAAGCCGGGGTATGAAAATCATACCGGGGTTGACGCGCCAACAGCGATGACAAAATAATTTTATAGCGATTAAGCTGGTTTACCGTAATAAACAAGGCTTTTATAGTATATGTTTAATAGATTTCAAACGGTGCTGCAATATGCCGCAAGTGCAGGTATAATGAAAAAGTGTGATAAACCGCACATCTTTGATACTTGAGTTTCAAGCAAGTCATTAAAACCGCCCTACGGAAAATTTACCAAAATCCAATCCGAATCACCTTTTTCTCATTTTGCCGTCTGCCATCTAATTTCGACCCATGCATATCAGCGGTTTTTCTTTTTCAAGTATTCTTTAGCCGGTCTAATTAGCTATACTCTTTCTGTACTCGGTAACGGTTACACCTGCATACTTTTTGAATAGCTTCGAGAAATAATACGCATTGCTTATCCCTACAAGCTGACTTATTTCATAATCCTTGTATTGCAAATCTTTGCACAGCAATTTTGCCTTTTCAATCCTCACATAATTTAAATAATCCAAAAATGACCTACCAGCCACCTTTTTAAATAGCTTTGATGCATAATTATAGCTGACAAAGGTAAGCTGTGCTAAGTCCTCCAGTGTTATATGTTCGGCATAGTTATCGTCAATATACTTGAACATTGCACGAATTTTTTGGTCATCCTCATTACTTGCCGAAACCGAAAGGCGCCTTTGAGTATTATCAAGTATTTGCTCGACCAAATCGCTAAAGCCATCTAATTCATCACTGTTATCAATAATCATATCAATATTTGATACTTCAAAAACCTTTAAAAATTCCTCGTCATTGACAAAATGCCCAAAAACTTCAAGCAAAGTATAAAGAATATACTTATATACAATTCTTGAGTGTCTCTTTTCCTTCAAAAAATCATTACACAGCTTTTTGATTTTTTCCCTCGCACCTTCGATGCCATGTCCGCCTTCATCCTTAGCGGCATTGACAAACACCTCCGCCGCCAGCCTAACCCGCTGGACAAACAATGTATTATCAACTGACTTTTTTAAATTATCTATTTTTTTAATGCTTTGGGCTTGAATATCAAGCTCATACACCGCCTTTTTTATGACGGAGGTTATTTCGTCAACATCAACCGGTTTTAACAAAAATCCAAATACATTTAAATCCAAAGCCTTTTTTGCATAATCAAAATCCCTATACCCCGTTACTACTATAAGTTTAGAGTTTTTAAGCATTTCGACGCAATTTTCAAGCATGTCCAAGCCACTCAAATCGTTCATCTTTATATCAGTAATTACAATATCCGGTCTAAGACTATCTATGGTAGCAACCCCCTCTTCCCCGCTGCCTGCCTCCCCGCATATAAAGCATCCGCATTCTTCCCATCGGATAACCGTTTTTAAACTTTTTCTCATCAGTGGTTCATCGTCAATAATTAATACCTTATACATTATTCACTCTCCAAATCCTTTGCAACGGTTATAATAAACCTTGTGTATTCGCCCTGTACGCTTTCCGCAAAAATCCCATATTTCTCCCCGTAAATCAGCTTTATCCTCCGGTTTACATTTTCAAGCCCTATTCCTGTGTCGGTACCATAGCTGCTAAAATACTCATCATTGTTTAAAGTAAAACAGCGATTTAATTCATCTGTTTGCGTCTGCTCCATTCCCTTGCCATCATCCTCAACAATAATGACAACTGTTTCGCCCTGTATTTTAACACTTAGCTTAACTACAATTTTTTTACTGCTTTTGCCATGAATAATACAGTTTTCCACAATGGGCTGCAAAATAAGGTTCGGCACTAAAATATCAAGCGCTGCGGGTTCTATGGACTTTATAAAACTGACAGTATCCTCGAACCGCAGTTTTGTAATAAGCACATAGCTGTTTATGTGCTCAAGCTCCTCTTGCAGCGGTATCATTTCGTCATGCCTGCCAATTGCTGCATCGATCATCTTCGCCATAGCTTCGGTGGCTTTTACAATTTCCGGAACATTGTTTATATGCGCCAACCATTGAATACTTTGAAGAGTATTAAAAATGAAATGTGGGTTAATCTGCGCTTGAAGCGCTTTGATTTGCGCCGTAGTTGACATAAGCTTTTCCCTGTAGTTTTGGTCGATAAGGGTTCTAATCCGTTTGTTCATGTTGTTAAAAGAATCGAAAACTATCTTAAATTCATTTTGATTGGTATGACTTATTTCATCAGCTATCCCATCGTAGTGATTTGCCGTTGACATTTTACTTACAAGCACATTTATTGGAACTACAAGCTCATTTCGCAGATATTTGTTGCATATAAACATAATAATTATTGAAAAACCGCATGAAAACGCAATGAACACCATGAACAAGAATAAATCCCCATAAATATCTTTAAAGCTGCTGTACGCAATAATTCGCCAGCCATTGCTGCCGCAAACAACTGAAGATACCATAATTCCATTTCGGTTATCGTTAAGGGTAATTTCCCTTTTTCCCCTCAAATATCCCGCTAAAGAAGCGAATATGTTTACATCGTCGGCACCGACGGAGTAAATAAAATGATTTGATTTGCTTATCAGCATAATACCCATGGATTCTCCGGAGTATTTAGCACATGCCTCACCAAAATATTTCTCTGACACCTGAAATATAAGATTTCCAATTTTCTTGAAAGTATATGGGTCGTATATATTTCTACAATAATAAATTCCACTCGTATCATTTTCGTTGCCTGTTATATACCAAGTATCCTTCTCATCACTTTGATTAAGCATTTCCCTTATTTGGGGGACTGCAATTCCGATGTCCGTTTTATATCCGGCTTTTATATATTTCACCTCCGTTCCACAGTTTAAAAGCCAAATACCATGAATGCAATCCACATTCACAATGGACTGCTTTAACAGATTTTCCATCGATGCTTTAAATTCGTCTTTTTCTTTATTCGTATCACCGACCAAATATATCCGACTGTCATAAAAAAGCCCCTGTGAAATATCAAATATCGTATATACATAACCATCCAACATATTTTTTATTGCATTCAGCATAAGTGTAATGTTTTCGTTGGTCTTGTCCCAAATTATTTTGTTTGAAATGTAGTACGAGGAATAGCTGTAAATGCAAATAACTGTAATTATTTGTACCACAATTAAGGCAAGCATTTTGTTTTTCAGCGATAATCTTCGAAAAACATTTCTCCCAATCATATTACTCCGCTCCCAAGCTATGTATATTTTTATGCGCTCCAACTGCCGCTTCAAGCACTTCTCGCCTATCAATATTGCCGCTTAAAATTTTCGGAAGATTATCTTCAATATAATTATACCCCATTGCTGAAATGGTGTCAATGAGGTTGCCTGCATTTGCCTTTAAATTGAACATAGCAAGCACAATTATGTTTGATTCTCACTATGCAGTACTAAACAAGGTTATAGTAGTCTCCGTTATCCGTCTTGGTGAAAGTCGGCGCTAATGGTGTGCATACAATCATGCCGAATTCCTTTTTATCTAAATTTCATAATATTAATCGTATTCGCTTCAATAGGCAAGCAAAAATACACAAAAAAAGATAAAACTGTACATTGAATATACATTATATATTATATATAATGATATCATAAATTGAAGCAATAGTGAAACGGAGGTCAATATGCTTTCAAAATATGATTTGCTAATAATAGGAGCGACATTTACCGGAATGGGTGCGGCATTTGCAAAAAAAGAAAATACGCTTGTTGTAGAACGATGCTCACTAATAGGCTACGAGTTTATAGATTGTTTCAACCCCGGATACGGATATGGTTGCACTCTGCTTACAGGATTTGCCAAGAATTTTGCCGACGAGCTTACTGCTGCAAAGCTTTTAACGAAGGAGGGTATTACTAATATCGCCGCTACCGCTCCCATATTGTACAGCCTTGTGAAAGATAGTTCCATTCCTGTTATGCTCAACACAGATGTTGCAGAAGTGACGCATAATGGAGTTGAATTTTCAGTAAAAATATTCAATAGTCAGGGCTTTAGTGAAATTCGTGCAGACATGATTTTAGACACGCGCAGCTGCAATGTAGTGTCCAAAACCATAAATGCGGTTTTGAACAGTGATAAGCCGGATTTTAGCTGCTTTACCAATAGTGGTAGCGTGTCATACATCTGCTGTCCGCTCACCGGCAGTACTATTTTGAAGCTGTGTGTCGATAAAAACGATGATTTTCCTGTCGCCCGAAAAAAGCTACACGGCTTTTGGGAAAAACGGAAAGGCATTTTAAAGGAATGGACGATTTCGTCTGTTGCAAACTGCTTTGACTATAATTGCCGCCCTGCCGTTTCCGAAAAGGACGGCGCAATACTCCTTCCGTCTTGTGCTTACCGCAATCCCCTTGAAGCGCTGCAAGCAGGTATAAATTCAATTAGTAGAATGGAGAAATAACACTATGGTGCTATCACAAAAAATAAACGGAGATACAATACATAAGAAGGTCTCGCATGTTGATTTCTCTGACTCATACGATGTTATTGTCGCCGGCTTAGGCACAGCGGGAAGCCTTGCCGCAGTTTGTTCTGCCAGGGCCGGACTGCGCGTTGCAGGTGTAGAAAGGTTAACCTGCATGGGCGGTATAGGAACAGCTGGAGGGATAATGGCATATTACTTTGGCTCAAAGGGCGGATTTTACGAAGAAATTGACCGAATGTCAAAAAACCACACCCCGTCTGTCTACACCAAACCAGTGCACATGAGTATCGATGCAAAAAAGTATGTACTTGAAGACTCTGCCTTGGGCTTTGGGGCGGACATCAAATATGAATCAACCGTTACGGGAGTCTATTTTGAAGGCAAAACCGTTAAGGGAATAAACCTTCTCACACCTCACGGTACAAAAGCTATAGCCTGCAAGGTGTTAATCGATTGCACCGGTGATGCTTATGTGTGCGATATTGCCGGATGTTCTTCGCGTTGGGGCAGGGATATTGATGGGCGCACCCAGCCATTTACAAGCGTTAGGGTTCATACCAGAAACGGCATAGTTCGTGGCACAAATTTTGATAGTGGATATATGAAGCAATGTGACCCACAACAGCTGTCGAGCGGCATTATCATTTCCCATGCCGCCCACCTGAACAGAAAGGGTGACAAAGGAAGCCATCCCCTCTATTTTGCACCCTTAATCGGTGTTCGAGAGGGGCGCAGAGTTGAGGGTGAAGAAACTGTTACCCTACCCGAATTTTTTGATGACAAAATGACGAAGCAACCAGTTTTCTATGCATATGCCGACCTTGATAAACATGGCTTAGATTTTGCATTGGACAGCGAAATATTGCAGGACTGGGCAATAGCAAGCAATCTGGGCGCGGTTAATATCAGCATTCCCATTCCCATGGGCTCCTTTATTCCAAAGGGTTATGACGGGCTTTTAGTTGCAGGGCGCTGTATGTCGTTTGACAGGGACATTTCCAGCTGTGTGCGAATGATGCGTGATATGCAAAAGACAGGTGAAGTTGCCGCTGCAATAGCAGACATATCTATTAAAACTGGCTGTGCGCTGCGTGATGTACCGTATGGTGATTTACTTCCTCGTTTAAAGGAGACTGGTTGTTTTGACGAGAGTAATAATAAAGGCTATGTTTTCGATATTCCAACATGGATAAGGTTGAAAAACCCGGAGCTTAAAGAGAAGAAAATCACTTGGTTAACCGACGCTGATGCTATCAAAGCTGAGCTTGCCACCCTGACCCCCGGCGCTGCTATTTGGTCATGCAGGCGGTTGGGTGAAAACATACGCCAAGCCCTTTGCGAATGGCTTGGTTCAACTGATGAAAATCTCCGCAAGCATAGCGCTTTTGCCCTTGCGCTCATTGGTGACAGGGTTGCATTACCTGTTTTAAGGTCAATGATTCGGACGCGCGAAGATGTTATTTTGCAGGATTGTAGAAAGAATAACCAAATGAGGGGAGTTATGGCAATATATTTGGCTGGAAAGCTTTGTGATAAAGAAATAATCAATGATTTGATCGATATCATACTTGATAGCGACGGACAAAAAAAATCGGCACACACAAACGCATATGCCGAATTGAAGCATAATTCAGAAGAATATAACAATATATATTTTCAATTTTTCTCCTTCAGCCTTATTGCTTTAATTAGTATCGGCAACACATACCAGGGGCTGCGCGCTAAAATCAAGAAAGCAATAACCGCCGCGTTTGAAGATGAGAGGTATATTGACCGTATCACTTCAAAAAAAAATGTTTTTCTTGAATATGACATGATTATAAATCTTCGTAAAGTAGTCGAGAGAGAAACAACAAATTGGTAAGACAAGGGTTGCTTGAAATCGGCAGCGTTAGGGGCAACATCGCAGGTTTTCGCGTAAAATGTCAATAACTTGTCACGCATTTACCTAATTATCTTTTTCATGGCAGCAAGGAAGCGGGCGAAGATTTTTGCAAACAAAAACGGAGCAAAGCGAACTTTGCCCCGATGTGGTGCGAATAATCATAAGGGGCATAAGTTCTTATTTTCGTGCAAAAAATTCGCCCTTAGCAAAAACTAAAAGCGAATTAAATCCGGCATTATGCCGGTGGTGCGAATAATCATAAGGGGCATATAAAATTTAAAATGCGGGTATAAAAGTTCGCCCACAGAATAAACTGTGAGCGATATAAACGGACAATGTCCGTGGCAGGGGTAGAAGGATTCGAACCCTCATGAACGGTTTTGGAGACCGTCATACTAACCGTTGTATGATACCCCTTTATAAGAGTTTCAATTTATTTTACATGCATTCAACAAAACAAAGTTATTATAACAGCAAAGGATGCATTTGTCAAGGTGCAAAAATGCCAACAGTCGTTGTAAACTGCATTATAAATTTGTAAAAAAATTAATACCTGCAAACAAGACATGTTTGACAGGTATTAAAACTTAAGTTATAACCTTTTATTGACCTATAAACAGCATTTAGCTTATACAGAAAGCGACCACATTTTTATTATGTTGATAAGCATATTCCACACTTTAATTCTTGGCACATCGCTTTTGGCGACCAAATCTATTTTGCCTACTTGGTTTCCGCTTACAAACACTAACAACTCGCCCACCTTACTACCTTGCTGAACAGGCGCTATAACATATTCCGGCACGCTAACCTTGGTTTCAACATTTCCCCTATCCTCTTTGGGTATCAGCTTTTTAAAATCGGCCCCGGCAACCATTTCTACCTTGGTTTTTTCACCTTTTGAAACGGATATATTGCCAAAACTTTCGCCTTTTACCGCACCTTTTGCAACCGCATAATTGGCAAACCCAAAATCCAACAACTTGCGTGACTCATTAAAGCGCTCGTCTGAAGTTTGTGCCGCAAGCACAACCGAAATCAGCGTTAAATCATTGCGAGTTGCCGCGGACGAAAGACAATATTTGGCATCATCGGTAGAACCGGTTTTAATACCAATAGCGCCATCATAAAACCGAATCAGCCTGTTAGTGTTTGAAAGACCGAACTTCCCATCCCTTAGGCTGTCCATCCATGTTGTCAAAAACTCGTGTATGCCCTCATGCTTTAGCAACTCACGCGACATTTTCGCAACATCCGCCGCACAGCTATGCTGGTTGTCGGAATCCAGACCGGTGCAGTTTTCAAAAAGAGTGTCGTTCATTCCGAGCTTTTTTGCCCTTTTATTCATTGCATTAATAAAGGCAGGCGCGCTACCTGCAATATGTTCTGCCATTGCAACGCTTGCATCATTTGCCGATGATATTGCTATCGCCTTTAGCATATCACGAACAGTCATCTGCTCACCCTGTTCAAGATACACCTGCGAGCCGCCCATACTGCATGCGTATTCGCTTGCCGTTACCTTTTCATCAAAGGTTATTTTGCCTGCGTTTATCGCCTCCATAATAAGAAGCATAGTCATTATTTTTGTAACGCTTGCAATTTGAAGATGCTCCTGTGCATTATGGGCAAACAAAACATCTCCGCTTGCAGCGTCAATCAAAATAGCGGAAGGCACATCTACCGTAATTCCAATTGGCGCTTCCTCCGCTAAACCGGCTGGGCATACCGCTGTAAAAAATATTATAAGACATAAAAAAAACATACCATTTTTCATACATAACACTCCTATATAAGGTTATCTATTAAAATGGTATGCCAATTTATTGTTTTTTATTCAACTAAGTTGTCTACTGCGTGCTCTTGGGTGAGCGCTATTGTATACATTTTTTATTTTATTGCTCACGATGCTTGTATATATCTGGGTTGACGAAATATCAGAATGCCCCAACATTTGCTGTATTGATTTTAAATCCGCCCCGTTTTCAAGCAAATGAACTGCAAATGAATGGCGTAATGTATGCGGCGTAATTTGCTTTGAAATTTTCGCTTTTTTTGTGTATGTTTTAATTATTTTCCAAAAACCTTGGCGCGTCAGCCTGCTGCCGTTGAAATTTACAAATAACGCTTTATCGGTGGGGTTTTTCACCAGCGCCGGGCGCACTTGCAACAGATACTTTTTCACAACATCTATTGCTTCGGAATAAAGAGGGATAATTCTTTCTTTATTATTGTTGCGGCAAACTATATAACCCACATCAATGTTTGTGTCGTCTACATCCAAAGAAATCAATTCAGAAACCCTGATACCGGTTGCATACATAACTTCAAGCATGGCTTTATCGCGAATTCCTTTAAGCTCTGCCATTGAAGGCTGTTCAAGCAGCAAGTTCACTTCACGGCTTGACAAAATTTGCGGTATTTTCCTTTCCACCCTAACTGTTTGAATTCCATCGGTAGGGTCGGTCGGTGAAATTTTTTGGTCGCATAAATATTTATAAAATGCCCGTATCGAAGCCAAGCTTCGTGAAACAGTAGCATTGGCCCTTCCTTCATCTTGAAGAGCGAGCATATATTCCTTTATGATTGAGGGCAAAATATTTTCGTATGAATTTATTTGATTCTTTTTGGTGTATGTAATGTATTTAACTATATCCCTACGGTATGATTGTAATGTATTGTCGGATAACTGCCGCACTTCTTTTAAATATTCTAAACAAACTTACATTGGGCTCCATTACCCTCCCCCTCTCTATTATAACATTTTTTATAAATCCGGCTCGTCCCATGAGCTAATTATGTAAACGCCCTAAATAATATAATACACGAAAAAAACTGTTTTGTATATAGTTTTTTAGATATTTCTTTTAAAAGTTTTTTACAATACCTTGTGCCCACAACATGTAGGGGCTTTGCTAAAACACACCTACTATTGCCTTAACAAACACAGGGATTGCAAAAGCATCCACCACGGCAGACGCCACCATAAAAAGGCAAATGACCAATGTTGCATACGAAAACTTTAAAAAGAAGCCTTTTCCGCCTTTGCTCGGAAAATAATTTTTTAACATTTGCTTTTTGTTAATTAAATAATTGTGGGATAAAACAGACATAGCCATTATGGTGGGTATGAGAATTATGCTTTGCGGCAAAACGGAAACAAAAACAAATAAAAAGCCTTTAAAGCCAAAAAACACCGACATAAACCCCACTGTAAAACCAATCACAAAACCTCTTGCAGCCATATGCAAATAAATCAAAGGTATCAAATAAGCCGATATTGCGCATATGTAGAGCAGGGCAACTGTCTTTAGGTTGTTCGACATTGATTGGCGGAAAGTTTCGCCCGCCCTTATTTCGCCATCGCTTATCCCTGTGCAAAACCCGCTTATAACGCCCATAAGTTCATCAGACTTTTCCGAGGGCAAAGAATTTACAAATATAGCGCCCCCTGTAATACCGATTACATAAAACAAAATAAGCAGAAAATATTTAATAGAATTATACGCTATATGCCGGCGAATTAGTTTTTTTATCTTTTCCATTGATTATATCCCCCCGTTAGACTAAACCCTTTATTGTAATGTTATGCTTGTCTACGGGGAATAATTACAAAAAAATGCCTGCCGATTATTCGGCAGGCTGATTCATTTATAAAAAATACAAATTATTTGCCCGACATTTGCGCCGAGCGCTTTGAACATTCCTTCATTGCGCTTATCAATGCACTTCTGAAGCCTTTTTCTTCTAACATTTCAACTGCTTTTATCGTTGTGCCTCCGGGTGAACATACATTATCTTTTAACACCGCCGGGTGGAGCCCTGTTTGCAACACCATTTTCGCGCTGCCGGCTACTGCCTGCGCAGCTAATTTATATGCAACATTTCGGTCAATTCCGCCCGAAACAGCGGCATCTGCCATAGCTTCTATCATAATATAAACATAAGCCGGGCTGCTGCCGCTTAAAGCGACAATGCTGTCTAAATATTCTTCGTTCATACGCTGCACCATGCCAACTTTTTCAAAAATTCCGCATGCAAGGCTTTCATCTTGCTGTGTTGCCGGGTGCTTATATGATACAACCGTCACCCCCTCGCCAATTAAGGCAGGGGTGTTTGGCATAGCTCTTATAACACGAACATTTTGTGAAAAAAAGCTTTTAATGTAATCTATCGTGATTCCCGCAGCTATTGAAATGTAAAGAGGGTTCGTATATGCTGATATACTGTTTAGTAAATATTTAAAAGCATACGGCTTTACCGCAAGCACCACAATATCGGCTTGCTTTGCAACAAATTCAGCGTTTTCACATATGGTTGCACCCAATTTGGCAAGTTTATCCGTCTTTTTGCTGTCTATATCCGTTATTAATATGTCGCTTGCGTGAAAGTCGCCTGATTTTATAAGGCGTTCCGCTATTGCGCTGCCCATGTTGCCCGCCCCGATAAAGCCTATTTTTTTATTCAAAAAACCACCCCTAAACATTTATTTCAATTTGTATATCCTGTTTACTGATATTTATTTCGCTTAAAAACTCATCAACCTGTGCAACCGACCGACCGATAAAGTTTTCAGGCTGTAATATTTTCATGATTGTGGCTTCATCCGTATCAAACATTGGGTCTGCGGCAATTCTTTGAACCAAATCGTTTGGTTTACCTTCTTCTTTTACCGCCTTCGCCGCAGCCACAGAATGTATTCGTATCCGCTCATGCAGTTGCTGCCGGTCACCGCCTCGTTTCACAGCATCCATCATTATGTTTTCTGTCGCCATAAAGGGAAGCTCCGAGAGAACCCTTTGGCGAATAACCTTTGGATACACAACAAGCCCGCCCGTTATATTAATATAAAGGTTTAATATTGAATCTACCGCTAAAAATGCCTCCGGTATCGTTATCCGTCTGTTGGCAGAATCGTCAAGCGTTCGCTCAAACCATTGTGTCGACGCCGTTATTGCGGGGTTTAGCGCACTTACAATAACATATCGTGCAAGCGAGGATATTCGTTCGGAGCGCATGGGGTTTCGCTTATATGCCATGGCGGATGAGCCTATTTGAGCCTTTTCAAACGGTTCCTCAACTTCCTTTAGATGCTGCAAAAGGCGCATATCGTTGCTGAATTTGTAGGCGGATTGAGCAATCTGGCTTAAAATGTTCAAAATACTGCTGTCAAGCTTTCGGGGATATGTTTGCCCTGAAACGGCAAAAACCTTTTTATAACCCATCTTTTCGCAAATGAGCTCTTCCGCTTTTTTTACCTTTTCATCGTCTCCGTCAAAAAGCTCCAAAAAGCTTGCCTGCGTGCCTGTCGTCCCTTTAGAACCAAGCAACGCCGCCTTGCCAAGCTGATACTCAATGTCCTCTATATCCATAAGCAGGTCTTGTATCCAAAGGGTTGCACGCTTTCCAACCGTTGTAAGCTGCGCCGGTTGAAAGTGAGTAAACGCAAGGGTGGGAAGTTTTTTGTATTTTTCTGCAAAGGAACTAAGGTTGTAAATTGCCGCATCTATTTTTTTGCGAATTAACTTTAGCCCTTCATACATAAGAATAATGTCGGTATTATCTCCAACATAGCAAGATGTTGCGCCTAAGTGAATTATGCCCTTTGCATTAGGGCATAAAACTCCATAAGCATACACATGAGCCATTACATCATGACGCACCTTTTTTTCCTGCAAATCCGCATCTTGATAGTTGATGTTGTCGGCGTTTGCCTTTAGCTCGTCAATCTGCTTATCGGTAATGCCAAGCCCCAATTCCTTCTGTGCCTCGGCAAGCGCAATCCACAACCTTCTCCATGTTTTAAATTTGGTGTCAGCGGAAAAAAGGTTTTTCATTTCGGCACTCGCATAGCGCGTGTTTAAAGGGCTTTCGTAAATATCAGTCATTTTTTCTTTCCTTTCAGCTATGATAAAAAGTTTGTAATCCTTTTAATTCCTTCCTTAATCTTTCCAAGGTCGGTTGCATATGACCAACGCACATATCCCTCCGCCTCAAAGCCGCTGCCGGGAACCAAGGCAACCTTAGCCACTTCAAGTGCATGGGCGCAAAATTCATCCGAGTTATTTATAACCTTTCCTTTTATCTGACCGCCCAAAAAGCTTTTAATATTCATCATAACATAAAAAGCGCCCTGCGGCGTAAGGCAAGAAGCGCCCGGTATAGCGTTTATTGCTTTTACAATGTAATCTCTACGCAATGCAAATTCATCACGCATAGAGGAAACGCTATTTTGCGACCCGGATAAAGCGGCAACCGCCGCCGCTTGCGAAATGGAGCTTGGGTTCGATGCCAAATGGCTTTGAATGTTTGCCATTACCTTTGCAATTTGCGGGTTGCTTGCGGTATAACCAATTCGCCAGCCTGTCATTGCATAGCTTTTGGAAACTCCGTTTACCACAATGGTTTTGGCTTTTATATCCTCGCCAAACGAGGCTATGCTATAATGCTCACCTTCGTATATAAGCTTTTCATATATTTCATCCGACACCGCAAACAAATCGTTATCAACAACTATTTTTGCTATTTCGGCAAGCTCCGCCTTTGAATAAACCATGCCGGTAGGATTGCTCGGGCTGTTAACAATAAGCGCCTTTGTTTTGGGCGTTATAGCGGCGGCAAGCTGCTGCGGCGAAAATTTAAAATTTGTGCTCTCGTCGGTGTGCAATGCAACGGGAACGCCGTCCGCAAGCTTCACAAGCTCGGGGTAGCTCACCCAAAAAGGTGCGGGAATTATAACCTCGTCACCCGGATTTAATATTGCCGAAAACGCATTTGCCAACGAGTGCTTAGCTCCGTTTGAAACAACTATATCAGAGATGTTATATGACAGACAATTATCTTTTTGCAGTTTTTCGCATATTGCCTTTTTTAACTCATTTGTTCCTGAAGCGGGGGTGTATTTTGTTTGACCGGCTTTTATTGCCGCAATCGCCGCATCCTTTATATGCTCGGGAGTATCAAAATCCGGCTCGCCTGCGCCAAAACCTATAACATCAATGCCGCTTGCGATCATTTCTTTAAATTTTGCATCAATTGACAAGGTAGGAGACGGGTTTGTTTGTATTGCTTTTTTAGATAAATTCATATTAACAGTCCTTTCCAAAAACGAAAAATATCGTTTAAGAATTTCATAATAAGTTGATGTTCACAGTATAATATACACCATTTTAATATAAAATGCAATACAAATCTTTAATTTTTCAAAATTTGTCCTAATACACCTTTTAAATTTTTATATGCAATGTCTTCAATTTGGCTTTTCGTATAATTTAGTTTCTCCAAACGGTCAATGATTTTGTGCATATCCTCCACACCTTTTATTCCTTCGGGCAAAGTGTCAATGCCGTCAAAATCGGCGCCAAACCCAAGCGCTTTTTCGCCGCCCAGCGACATAATATGTTCAATATGGCGAAGAATATCGCTAATTTTCGCCGTGTTTCGGCTTAAAAAATCCGGATAAAAATTTATTCCGATAAAGCCTTTTTGTTTAATAATTTCTTTTATTTGCTCGTCAGTAAGATTTCGGCGGTGAGGGCATATTTTCGCGGAATTTGAATGAGAGGCGATAAAAGGGGCTTTGCATATTGACGCAACATCCCAAAAACCTTTTTCATTAAGATGCGAAACATCCACCACCATTCCAAGGCGGTTCATTTCTGCGATAACCTTGCGACCAAAAACCGACAGCCCGCCCGAGTTTTCGCCTTCACCCGCACCGTCTGCAAGTTCATTCCTGTTGTTCCATGTGAGTGTAATAGCCCTCACGCCAAGCCTGTAAAGGTTTCTTACATTATACAGCCTGCCCGCTAAGGAATCCCCGCCTTCTACCGACAGTAACGCCCCGCCGCCTGTAATGTCCTGCTTGCATTTTATAAGCTGCAAGCCGTTTTTCTTTGCCTCCAAATGAAAGGTATCTATCAGCTCAAGGCAACGCAAAAGACTAAGCGGACGGTGTTTTGGGTCAACCCATATTGCAAAAAATTGAATATGGCTGTTTTGTTCTTTCAGCCTTTTTAAATCAACATGACAGTCGTTTTCAAACAGCGATTGATTACAGTCATATATTTTCGATATTGTATCGCAATGTGCATCGCTAAACATTAAATCACTCCATAAAAGCGTTTTCTATGTGGGAAATTTTGTCCGCAACAAGTTTTGTACTGTTTGAAGTTATGTAAACTTCTATCACATCAAAACGAGCATATGCGTTGCCGTATCGCTGTAAAAATACCTTAGCTGCTTTTATCATGCGGGTTTTTTTATAAAAATCGACCGCCTCGGCAGCGCTTCCGAATTTATTACTGCTGCGGGTTTTCACCTCGACAAATACAAGATATTCGCCCTTTTGCGCGATTATGTCAATCTCGCCGCCCCTTATGTAAAAGTTTTTATCTATAATTTTATACTTCTTCTTTATTAAATGTTTCTCGGCAATCATCTCGCCGAATGCCCCCACGCTTTTCTTATACATTTTCATATCAACCTTCAAGCTTTAAATTAAAACTTTTTCGGTGTGCCGGGCTTGCTCCATTTTCAAAAAGCGCTCGATAATGCGCTTTTGTCGGATAGCCTTTATGTACTCCAAACCCATAATCGGGGTATTGACTGTCAAGCCGGTGCATAATTCGGTCACGCGTCACCTTTGCAATTATCGACGCGGCAGCAATGGAAATGCTTTTTGAATCGCCCCCTATTACGCATTCATGATTAATGCTCAACCCCTTAATTTTGTTTCCGTCGATTAACACAAAATCCGGCTGTGGCGCAAGGGAGTGCACAGCTTCGCACATTGCTTTAAAGGTGGCGTTTAGTATGTTTATTTTATCTATAACATCATTTTGAATTAAAGCAACTCCATATGAAACGGCATTTTTTATTATTTCATCATACAGCTTTTCGCGCTTTTTTTCGTTTAGCTTTTTTGAATCGTCTATTCCTGCAAAATAAAAATCAGCCGGCAATATCACAGCCGCCGCACAAACAGGCCCCGCAAGAGGTCCTCTGCCCGCCTCATCAACCCCCGCGATAAGGTTGTAACCGTCTTTAATTTTTTCGTGTTCAATTTGCCATAAGGCTTTTACCCTGGCAGCATCACTCATAGCTTAGCACCGCCTCGCCTGCTCTCTCAAGGGTAATGAAACCCAAAATTCCCGCTCTAAATTCGTCAAGCAATATCTCGCTTGCCCGTTGCAAATCAATTTCACCGCCGCTTATAAGGCATCCTCGATTTGAGCCGATTTCCGATAAAATTTCATAACCCGTTTTAGTGGAAATTTCCGAAAGCTTATACCTTTGTTGTATGTTTTCGGGATATGCTTTGGCTAAGAAGTAAGAAAGACGGCACGCAACATCAACAATGTCGAAAACCTCATCGCGAATCGCGCCGGTAAAGGCAAGGCTTAACCCGGTTGCTTCGTCAAACTTCGGCCATAAAATTCCCGGCGTATCTAAAAGGTCATACCCTCCGCTGATATTTATCCACTGTTTCGCCTTTGTTATTCCCGGCTTATCCCCTGTTTTAGCGCTGGCTCTGCCCGCAAGCCTGTTTATAAATGAGGACTTACCAACATTGGGAATACCAACTATCATAATTTTGGGCGGGCGTTTTTTCATTCCCTTTTCTAAATCGCGTTTTATTTTATCTCTTAAAACAAAGGTGATTGCGGAATGAATCTTATTAAAGCCTTTCCCGCTTATGCTATCAACTGCAACCGCCTGCACGCCGTTTTTTTTGAAATGACTTATCCATTCCTTTGTTGCAAGACTGTTTGCAATGTCACACTTATTCAAAACCACAACGCGAGGTTTTAAACCAACCATACCATCAATATCCGGGTTTTTCGAAGATACGGGAATTCTTGAATCCAACAGCTCTATAATTACATCGACAATTTTTAGCTGTCCTTTAATTAAACCTTTTGTTTTGGTCATATGGCCGGGATACCAGTTAATATTCATATTATTTAATAAATCCCATCACCGAAAAAGGCCAAATTCTAAAGACCGCCTTTCCGATTAATGTGTTATTTTTCACTAACCCGCTTTTGTTATCAGAGTTACCTACATCGCTGTTCCTGCTGTCGTGGCTGTTGCCCCTATTGTCCCCCATTGCAAAAAAATAGCCATCAGGAACTGTTATGGGAAATGTTACATCACCCGACCGTTTTGTAGGCACCTTTATATAGTCTTCGTCCAAAACCTTGCCGTCAACCATTACAACGCCTTTTGTAAAATCTATGTCTATTGTTTGCCCCGACACCGCAATAGCCCTTTTAATGTATGGGGTATTGGGCTTGTTTTCCGGCGTAAACACAAT
Source organism: Bacillota bacterium (assembly GCA_023228885.1). GTDB lineage: Bacteria > Bacillota > Clostridia > Monoglobales > Firm-18 > JAAZFB01. Next base: position 66,087 of record JALOAJ010000006.1, read on the forward strand.
CACATCGCCGTTTTTCGGCGTGTAACCAATTCTGCGCACGAACAAACGGTCTCCTGTATGCAATGTGTCTTCCATTGACGCGCCCTCAACCGAAACGAGGGTAAACAAAAAGCTCCTTATAATTACGGCTATAACAACCGCTATGATAATTGCCTCTGTCCATTCAAAAAATTCGTTTTTCCAATTTACTTCCGGCTTGTTCTGCTGCACCGTCATTTCAATTTTTTTATCTTGCTCAAATTCATTTTGTTCAAATTCGTTTTGCTGCATTGTAACCAACCCTTTCATTTGCATATAAATGAAAAAAAGGCGTTACTCCGACACACTAACGCGGCTATGCGGCGCATAATGTCGGCAGTCACGCCTAAAATCACAATATTAAAGCCGTTGTTTAACTCTTGCGGCTTTGCCGACTCTATCACGAAGGTAAAACAGCTTTGCACGCCTAACTTTACCCTTTCGGCTAACTTCAATTCGATCAATGTTTGGCGAGTTGACGGGAAATATTCTTTCAACACCCACGCCGTAAGAAACCCTGCGAACGGTAAAGGTCTCGTTAATGCCGCCATGTTTTTTTTGGATAATAATGCCTTCAAACATTTGAACCCGCTCTCTTGCACCCTCCTTGACCTTAACATACACCTTAACGGTGTCACCGATATTAAGCTGCGGCAGGTCGGTTCTGATTTGGTCTTGACCTATTTGTCTAACTAAATCCAACTTTTTTCTCTCCTTTGTTAATGCAATCATAAGCCAATATACGGCGCAGCGGATTACACATGTTAATGCATAGAATATTTTAGCATAATTTATAAGTATATGCAAGCATTTTTTGTATATTTATTTTTTTACATTCATAAGTTTTCTTCTACCACGATAACATTAATTCTGCCTTTTTGACATGAAAGCCCTAATCCCTTCCTGTCGGCACCGTCATAAAACCGGGTTTTGCAAGCTTTATTTAACACGGCATTGCGCCTTACAATTGAAATTGCTTCGTCTATATCTTTAACAATGCTGTTCCAGCCTACAACCACTATCACTCGCTTAGGCCCGTATGACAGCACGGCAGATTTGTTTGAACTGCAATCGACATTATAAAGCTCTCCGTTTTCGGTAATTGCATCACAATCGCATAAAAAGACATCCGCTTTAAACGCATCAAAATAAATATCTTGCAGTTTATTAAATGGCAATTTAGGTTTGTGCCTTGTCAAGTAATTATATTTTCCGCATTTTAAATGCTCAATTATGCCGCACTTAAATAAGCTTATCGAGTTGCTCGTTGCAACAATATCGCCTTTTTCAAGCAATTTATCAACTATCGGCACAACGCATTTTTTATTTTCTGCAAAGCAAACGCAAACATTGTTTCGTTCTAAATTATGGGTGACCTTTTCTTTTCGATTCATGAAATTGCCCCATTTTTAATTCTTTGTTATTTTGTAATATCGTCGCCAAACCATTTTTCTGATAATTCTTTGGCGGCGCCGTTATCAATTATGTTTTGAATTGCGTTATCAATCTCGGACATTAGTGCCCTGTCGCCAAAACGAACGGCTGCGGCATACTCTTTTTCATAAAAAGTATCATTTAAAATTTTAAAAATGCATTCGTTGTTTTTTGTATGATATTTACCTTCGGCATAACCTTGAAACACCGCATCTATTTTACCCTTTTCCAAATCGGAAACCGCCGCGGAATTGCTTTTATAAATTTTTATATTTTTATTATCCGTAATGCTGTCTATGTATTCGTTTGAAGCGTTTTCCACAGCTATGATTTTGCCTTGTAAGTCTTTCGCCTTTTCTATCGGTGATTGTCGAAGCGTAAAAAAAGTTTCCCAATCGGATACATATGATTTTGAATATAAAACTTCGCCTTCAAACTCCGAATTGATAAAAATCCCACCCCACGCCAAGTCAACTTTTTCGGAATTTAGCTCATCTATCAGATTATCGGCATTAATCTTTTTAAATTCAATCTCAACGCCCATAGTTTGCGCCGCCGCAGTTGCCATATCCACATCAAAGCCTGTAACCGCACCGCTTCTATCGACAAAGCAAAATGGAAAGGATTGAGGGTTTACTCCAACTATGACCGTGCCTTTGTCCTTCACAACGGCAAATGAACTGTCAGACTTTTCAATTCTAACCGCCGTATCCGACTTTCTTTCGACATCCGGAACCTTTTTTGATATGCCGCAAGCGGACATTGGCAAACAAATCAAAACCAATATTAAAATTGGATTAAAAAGCCTTCGCATGCAATAACCTCCATCGGCTTATTTGATGCAGATATTAAAAACAGCCTAAAAAGGCGCGTTTTTTTAAATCAATAATTTATTAAATACTTCTTTACGCCCTCCGGCGCTTCTGACATTTCCGCACTTACCGTCATGGTAAACGCTATGTTAAACTGATTTGATAATTTTTCAATATATTCAAGAAATCCGGAGAATTTGTCCATATTACTGTTGGATATTTTTGTAACACTATCTATAAAAATGTGTGATATGTCATAATTTCCGGAAATTATTCCGCAAATAAAGCCGTAAAACACTTTAAAACTGTCTAAATCAAATTCAGAAGTGTCAACCAAGCGCACAAAAGGTCGTAAATCATGGGTGTGCCTGTTCCCCTGTACAATGCATACAACCGTGCCGTGTTCCTTTTCACCAGCCTCATTCACCATGTCGATAAGGGTTTTTGTTTTTCCGCTTCCTTTTTGACCTAAAATTATAGATATCAATTTAAACACCCTCCCTAATTAATATTGGTTTAAAGTAATTATTCCCTATTTTAATTATACTACAAGTTATAAAACAATTCAAGTGTAAATATGTTATTTAAATTTCATTAATCGGAATTTAGACCATACTTATTTTGCAGCATTTTTTTGCGCCGATACATATAGCGTCCTCCGGCTGTAACGGAGAATACAACAATGCTATCAAACAAAAGGCAAAACAAAAATAATTCTTTTCCGATTTCAGCGCTCCCGCTTATAATTATGGGAATAATCAGGCTCAGCACCGCTGCAAAGCCCAAACAAAATGCAAACTCTATGATTGGTCGATAGCCTTTTTCGTTTAAGTATGTGTAAAGCAGCACCCCAAAATATAAGGCGAAAAATATTACAGCAAAAACTGCCGTGTTTGGTATGAATTTTGATTTAAAGCTGCTGTAAAGGCTGAAAAACCCTGCCTGCCGCTTATCCTTTATGCTATCTTTCGTGTAGTTTCCAAGATATGAGGGGCGCATATTATACGCATTTTTAATTGCTGTGTTAATCTTACTGCCCAACGCCATTGGGCGGGTCAAATAAAACTTTGTTATTTTCGAATAGGATATTTTATTGTAAAATTCATTTTGAAGATTATATTTATTTAGTATTTCATCAGAATAAAAGACGCCGCAAAGTTCGTCCAAGGAAGAATTTAACCCCAAAGTTGTTATGCTTTCATGTTGCGCGACGCCGAAAAAAACAGCGTTATAAATATTTTTTTCATACACCTCGCTTTTATAATTAAAAGCGAAGGTTATAGCCAATAAAACCGAAATTGCCCCCGCAACGATGCATATAACCTTATGAAGCTTGTTTTCGCAAAGCCTGTAAAGACGAGAAATTAAAAAACCGAATAAAACCGCAATCCATGCTTGCGCCGTTCCGCAGAAAGCAAAAACAAGGGTGAAAACAGCGGACAATATTGCCAAAAACGGCACAACGGCTTTTGCATTATAGCTTAATATAATAAAAGCGCACATTACTATATAGGTTGTGTGTATCGCGCCTTCGCTATAAAATGTGTTAAAGTATGCCGTGTATGCTGTGTCTGCAAAAATAAAAATGCAGAGCGCGGCAAAAGGTATGTCAAAAACATCGTTTTTAATACCGCCTCTTATTGCAAGCAATAAGCCAAAAATAAATAAAACAGAGTATATTGCCGCAAGGCGCCTTACATCAAAAACTTTCGCCGTCTTGTCAATTGCAATGGCTGAAATTGCAGAAGGCGTATCTGTTATTTTTGCATCGTCATATATATTAAATTCCACTTCAAAATAATCAGCAGATGGCGTATCTTGATAACCAAGCCCCAAGCCCTCAAGCGTTTTATAAAGACTTCCCCCGTCTGCAACGCCGATTGGCACGCTAAGTATGAATGTTAAAACAATTGCCGCTGCAAAAAATGACACGACAAGTATGAGCCATTTATTAGAAACCAAAGCCATCGCCCCCTAATTTAGTAATGCATAAACCGTTGCAAAGGATGAAACAAAGCCAATTCCAACGGCTGTTATGGTTTTCATTATAACAGATTATTAATTATTTTACAATTATGTATTGTATAAATCAATAAAATTTGATAAAATGTGGGTGCTGGATAATATAAATACAAATTTTGTTATCATCTTTGTTGTGAAACGGAGTGGAATAGTTGAAATATATTGTTATACTTGGCGACGGAATGGCAGATTACCCAATCGCTTCATTAGGCGGCAAAACGCCTCTTGAAGCCGCTTACAAACCCTATATGGATATTATAGCAAACAAAGGTGTTTGCGGGCTTGTAAAAACCGTACCGGATGATTTACCCCCTGGGAGCGATGTGGCAAACCTTTCTGTTATGGGGTATGACCCGTACAAATACTATACAGGGCGCTCACCCCTTGAAGCCGCAAGCATAGGAGTTGACCTTTCCGCCGACGACACTGCATTTCGTGTAAATTTAGTTTCGTTATCGGTCGAGGATGATTACAAACAAAAAAATATGCTCGATTACAGCGCCGATGAAATTACCACCGCTGAAGCAAAAGCGCTGATTTCTGATATAGACCGAGCGCTGGGCAGCGATGTTTTAAAATTTTACTCCGGTATATCATATCGCCATCTGCTTGTATGGCACGGCTGTGACAAAACCTTTAATCTAACGCCGCCCCATGATATTTCTGGAAAACGAATAACAAGCTACTTGGGCGACAGCCCCTTAATAAAAAATCTTATGCAAAAAAGCCATGAAATATTAAAAAACCACCCGATAAATATTAAAAGGGCGGAAAATGGTTTAAAATGCGCAAACTCAATTTGGATTTGGGGTCAAGGTAAAAAGCCCACCCTTCCTTCGTTTTACGATATATATAAAATTAAAGGCGCTGTTATTTCAGCTGTTGACCTTATAAAAGGGCTTGCAATTTATTCCGGCTTGGAAAAAATTGATGTTGAAGGCGCAACTGGCAACATAAATACAAACTTTGGCGCAAAAGCCGATGCGGCGCTAAAGGCGCTAAAAAACAACGATTATGTTTATGTGCACATTGAGGCGCCCGATGAATGCGGGCATCGGTTTGAAACGGAAAATAAAGTTAAAGCTATTGAGCTGATAGATGAAAAAATAGTCCGCCCAATTTTCGAAGAATTAACAAAAGAAGGTGTTGATTTCTCGATTCTTGTTACGCCCGACCACCCCACTCCCCTTTCCTTGGGTACGCACACAAACGATGCTGTTCCGTACGCAATATATCGAAAAGGGGATAACAACAGCAATGGGATATACAGCGAAAAAACCGCAAAAAAGGGCAAATACATCAGCGAGGGGCATAAACTGCTCGGTTTATTTATAGATGGAGGACGCCATGCCGGAAAATAAACATTTAAAATTTTTACTGATAGTGGTTTATATAGTTTTGGGGTATTTCTTTGCCATAAGAATACTTCCGAATCTTTTGGGGATTTTCCTTCCCTTTATTTTGGCGGCGGTGGTTGCTTTTATAGCACGCCCCTTTGTTAGGTTATTTAAAAAACTAAAATTCCCCAATCTGCTTGCGTCTTTACTGTCGCTCGTTTTGGTTCTTGTTATGATTTCAGGCATTATATACGCAATAATAAACAGGCTTGTCAGTGAAATAACGGCGCTTTCAAAACAACTGCCTGCTTTTAGCTCGTCACTCCCTGCCGCTTTTGAGCAGATGGCGCAACGATGGAAAACTTTCAGCGAGGCGCTTACGCCCGAGGCTTCAAACTACATAAACGAAGCGCTTATAAGCCTTTCAAAATCCTTATCATCGCTTATAATGCCTGCAACACAAAAAATTATGAATGCTGCCACGGGGATTGCAAGCTCACTGCCGAACATTATAATATTCACCGTTGCTTTTTTACTATCATGCATATTTTTTACAAAAGATTTTGATTTTTTAACAAAAAGCATTTCAATTCAATTCCCAAAACCGATTTTTGAACGCATTATTCAAATAAAAGGTTACACTTTTATAGCGTTGGGAAAATATTTAAAAAGCATAGCAATTATTCTTTGCATAACTTTTGCCGAACTTTTAACCGGTTTTTTAATACTTGGCGTTCAATATGCCTTTTTACTTGCGCTGACATTGGCGTTTGTGGATGCCCTACCCGCAATCGGAACGGGCGCTGTGCTAATTCCATGGGGCATAATAGAGCTGATATTGGGAAGATATAAAATGGGAATATCGCTGTTGGTGCTTTATTTGATTATACTTATTGTCCGTCAGCTGATTGAGCCAAAAATAATGGCAAGCTCATTGGGCACATACCCCGTTTTGACTTTGATGGGTATGTATGCCGGGCTTAGGCTTTTCGGGCTTTTGGGCATGGTTTTAACCCCGATTTTAATTGCCGTTGTGGTCTATATGCAAAGGGCGGGGCTTTTTGTTATTTGGAAAACTGAGAAAACCCTATAAATCATAAAGCAAGCGCCGATAACCGACGCTTGCTTTATATTTTATAGCCATTAACGAATTTTGAGCAATTTCTTTAGTATTCCACCAAGCAGCTTTGGCATTTTAAAAACAATAATTCTCAACCTTTACACCTCACATTTGCATTTTTCGCCTACACATGATAACATCAAAAACAACACTATATGTAGCACAGTCCCAAAACAATTAAAAGTGCTGCCAGTAAAATTACCAAAATCCAAAAGGGCAGTATAAGCGCTGATAAAATCCCCGCCCCTGCTGCTACCGCAACAAAACCCCAAACCTTTTTATCGCAAAATCTTTTAAACACCGGCGGCGCGCCTCCTTTTAACATAAAGCATTTTGGTTTGCCTATGTTACAGTATATTCGATGCGCCGTAAAAGTGTTACCGCAAAGTATGATGCCTCACTATGTTAAAGAAGCTTTGTTTTGTTTGCCAAAAAAGTCATTTAGTTTGGCAAGCGCTGATAACAGCACTTTAATCTCAATGTCATCAAAGCCATCCGTTATTTTATTTACCATTTGCTCATGAAAACGCCTGTGAAGCTTAAAAATCACCCGCCCATATCGTGTGAGTGAAAGCAAAACTATTCGCCGGTCCACCTCGGAGCGTTCTCTTGTTATACAACCTTTTCGCTCAAGGCGGTCCGCCGCCGCAGTCATTGTTGCAAGAGTAACGCCGGTTGCATCTGCTATATCCGACATTTTTTTGTTGCCCGACAAGCCTATCTGTTCTATTATATGAATTTCCCCTATCGAAAGATTACTGTTGCTTTTGCTCAACGACCTTTGTTCAAAAATAAGTATGTTATCAAAAATATCAATTAAAAAACTGTTGATTTTTTCGCTAAATTCACCCTTCATGACAAAACCTCCGATAATGCAGCAGGGTTTGACAAGCCTTTTGTTATAATTTTTCTGTCAATTCTTCTGTTTAATTTCGAAAGTGTGTTCCCACAGCCGATTTCATAAAACTCAACATTTGCACTCTCAATAATTTTTTTAATTTCCTGTTTCCATCGAACAGGGCTTAAAATATGGCTTGAAAGATAATCGGGAATGCTAAAGTAATCAACCATTTTACCGGCATAAACATTTGAAAATACCGTGCCCTTCGGCTTATAAAATGAAAACCCTTTTAAAAACTGCCGAAATTCCTTTGCCGCCTTTGCCATGTGCCTTGTGTGAAAAGCCCCCTCCACCGAAAGCCTTACCGCCTTTTTAGCGCCTTGTTCCATGCATTTGTGCGCCGCATTATATGCGCTGTCGGCATCGCCTGATATAACCAATTGCAGGGGGCAGTTATAATTGGCAGGCGCAACAAAGCCTTTTGTTTCGGCGCAAATTCGCTCGACCTCAAAATCCTCCAGCCCAATTATTGCATACATTGCGCCCTTTTTTTCCTGCGCGCATTGGTGCATCAGTTCTCCTCGCTTTTTTATAATGTTAAAACCATCTTCAAGTGAAAAAACACCGGCGGCGCAAAGCGCGCTGCACTCGCCAAGCGAAAATCCCGCATAGTAAGAGGGTGTAAAGCCCTCCTGCTTTACGGCATTAAAAATCGCCATTGAAAGGGTAAAAATTGCAAGCTGTGAGTTGTCTGCCTTATTTAATTCATCAGCATCCGTTTCAAAGCACAAGCGGCGTAAATCCACCCCTGTTATTTTGCTCCCCAAGTCAAACACTTCTCTTGCGGCAAAATATGATTTAAAAATTTCATTTCCCATACCCGGGCGCTGTTCCCCTTGCCCTTCAAACAAAAAACATTTTTCAAGCATTTCATACTCCCCCATTTTTCCCCTTGACAACCATATTAAATAATAATATAATTAGTTAATCAAATAGTCAAATCGTCTAACTAATTATAGCACATTAAAAAATAATTACAAGAGGAGTGGAGCATAATATATCTTCAAATAAAAGGTACGGGGCGTTTCTTGCCTGAACATGTTTTAACAAACAGCGATTTGGAAGCAATGGTTGAAACCTCAGACGAATGGATAACAGAGCGAACCGGCATAAAACAGCGGCGAATAGCCAAAGATATTTCCGTATCGGAAATGGCAACGGAAGCGGCAAAACGCGCAATGGAAAATGCCGGCGTTTCTTCGGATGAAATAGATATAATTATAGCGGCAACAATTACGCCGGAATACTTTACGCCGTCCTTGTCATGCCTTGTGCAAAAAGCGCTTGATGCAAAAGAGGCTTTTTGTTTTGATGTAAATGCGGCGTGCAGCGGGTTTTGCTACGCTCTTGACATTGCAGACTGCTACATAAAAACGAAAAAAGCAAAAACCATACTTATCGTGGCTTCCGAGGCTCTTTCCCACATAACCGATTATACCGACAGGCGAACCTGCGTTTTATTCGGCGACGGCGCAGGGGCGGTTGTTACCCGTGCAGGCGATAGCAAGGGTATGATTGACAGCGTTTGCCGCTCTATCGGTGAGTTGGGCAATGTATTGCAAGTTAAAGCTTTCGGTGATAACAGGTTTATTGAAATGAACGGGAAGGAAGTTTATAAATTTGCAGTTGGCGCAAATGTTGAAATTATAAATAATCTTTTGTCAAATAACAGGCTGGCAATTAACGATATTTCGCATTTTGTTTTTCATCAGGCAAACAGCAGAATTATATCGGCTGTGTCGTCCCGATTGCATATTGAGGCGGGAAAAACATATATAAATGTTGAGAAATACGGCAACACATCAAGCGCCAGCATCCCCATTTGTCTTGATGAAATGAACAGAAACGGTTTGATTAAGCAAGGCGAAAAGCTGATTGTTGTCGGCTTTGGCGGGGGACTGACATATGCGGGCGCATTGTTGGAATGGGTTTAGGAGGTTTTAAAAATGGATACAACAATAACCAAGCTGCTAAAAATTAAATATCCTATTATTCAAGGCGGAATGGCATGGGTGTCAGACGAGCATTTGGCAAGCGCCGTGTCAAATGCCGGCGGTTTAGGGCTTATAGCGGGCGGGAGCGCGCCTAAGGAAGTTGTGCGGGAGAAAATAAGGGCGGCAAAAAAGATGACGAACAAACCGTTTGGGTTAAATATTATGCTGTTATCGCCCTTTGCAAATGATTTGGCAGATTTGGCAGTCGAAGAAAAAATAGATGTTGTAACGACAGGCGCCGGCAATCCGCAAAGGTTTATTGATATGTGGAAACAAAATAACATTATTGTAATTCCGGTCGTGGCATCGGTCGGGCAAGCAAAAAAGATGGAAAAAATCGGCGCTGACGCCGTCATAGGCGAGGGCAACGAGGCGGGTGGGCACATTGGTGAGCTAACTACAATGGCGCTCATTCCCCAAATAGTGAGGGAAGTGTTTATCCCTGTTATAGCGGCGGGCGGTATCGCAAGCGGCGAGGGGGTTGCCGCGGCTTTTATGCTGGGCGCTCAAGGGGTTCAATGCGGCACTCGATTTTTGGCGTCTAAGGAATGTAATATCCACGAAAAATATAAAGAAATGGTTGTTAAAGCATCCGATATATCCACAACCGTTACAGGGCGAAGCACAGGGCATCCTGTCAGGTGTCTGAAATCGCCTCTTGTTAGGCAATGTAAGGTTATGGAAAACCAAGTAGCTAACTTTGAAGAATTTGAAAAATTAACAGCAGGTTCTCTAAAAAACGCGGCAGTTGACGGTGACTTTAAAACAGGCTCTTTCATGGCAGGTCAAATAGCAGGCATCGTAAATGAAATTTCCACCTGCGATGAAATTATAAAAGATATGGTATCAACCGCACAAAAAATAATGAAAGACAAGGCATGTCAGTTTGGAGGGATAGCATGATTGCTTTAATTACCGGTTCGTCTCGAGGTATAGGCAGGTCAACCGCTGTTGAGCTTTCCGCTTGCGGTTTTGATACCGCAATAAACTATTGCGGAAATGTAGAGGCGGCACGGCAAACCGCTGAAATGTGCCGAAAAAACGGCGTGCGTTCCGAAATTTTTCAATGTGATGTTTCATGCTTAGAGCAATGCAAAAAAATGATTGACGATATTACCGATAAGCTTGGGTCTGTTGATGTGGCGGTAAACAATGCAGGGGCTACCGATGATGCGCTCTTTATCAGAATGAGCGAAGAACAGTTCGATAGTGTGTATAAAACCAACTTAAAAAGCATTTATAACATTTCAAAGCTTACCGTCCCCGCCATGATGAAAAAGCGTTGGGGGCGGATAGTGAATATATCGTCTGTTGCAGGGCTTTACGGCAATATCGGGCAGGTTAATTATTCTTCCGCAAAGGCGGGCATAATCGGCTTTACAAAAGCGCTTGCAAAAGAGCTTGGAGGGCGCGGTATAACGGTAAACGCAATTGCTCCCGGCTTTATTGAAACGGACATGACGGACGGGTTGCCGGATTCCTTTAAAACACAGGCGCTGACGCAAATTACCCTAAAGCGGTTCGGCAAATCGGAAGAAATTGCGAAAACAGCCGCATTTCTCATATCCAAAGGGGCGGCATATATAACCGGTCAAACAATAGAAGTATCCGGAGGGATTTCTTTATGAGCAACAAAAACAAGGTGGTTGTAACAGGCATGGGGGTTATTTCGCCATCCGGCAATAATGTTGCCGCTTTTTATAACAACCTTACAAACGGCAAAAACGCAATAGATTATATCACCCAGTTTGACACTTCACAAAATAAAGTTAAAGTCGGCGCGGAGGTTAAAGACTTTAATACCGATAACTATTTTGAAAAAAAAGATGCCAAAAGAATGGACAGATACTGCCAATTTGCCGTTTCGGCAGCAATAGAGGCGATAAATACAAGCGGAGTTTTAGTTGCCGACTTTGACGAATATCGCTGCGGCGTAATCGTGGGCAGCGGCGTGGGCGGCATGAACACCTATGAAACGGAACATATAAAATTCATGGAAAAAGGTGCCGGCAGGGTGTCTGCACTTTTTATTCCGATGATGATAAGCAACATGGCGGCAGGCATGATTTCTATGAGGTTTGGGTTTAAAGGCGCAAACTATTGCACCGTTTCGGCGTGCGCCTCCGGCTCGCATGCCATCGGCGAAGCTTTTCGTCTTATAAAAAACGGCTATTTAGACATTGCAATAACGGGCGGTTCAGAGGCGGCAATAACCCCATTTGCTATGGCAGGGTTTACAAATATGAAAGCGCTTTCGACATCCAACGACCCTAACGCCGCAAGCCTTCCGTTTGATAAGCGCCGTCAAGGGTTCGTTATGGGAGAAGGTGCGGGAATTTTAATTCTTGAAAGCGAAAAAAGCGCAATTGCAAGAAACGCTCAAATTTTCGCTGAAATTTCCGGCTATGGGGCAACCGCGGATGCATACCATATTACAGGGCCGGATCCGGACGGAACAAGCGCAGCGCGCGCAATGACGGATGCAATAAACGAGGCGGGCATTTCGCCCAAGCAGGTGGATTACATCAACGCCCACGGCACAGGCACTCCCCTGAACGATTTATACGAAACGATAGCAATTAAAAAAGCGCTTGGCAGCCATGCTTATAATACAAATATTTCTTCAACCAAATCAATGACGGGGCATTTACTTGGCGCGGCAGGGGCAATTGAGTCAATAGCCTGCATTATGACAATAAAGCATGGGATAATACCACCCACCATCAACTATTTGCAGCCGGATGAAGGGATAGACTTAAACTACACCGCCAACAAAAACGAAAAAAAGCAAGTCTCGTATGCCCTTAGCAATTCGCTTGGGTTTGGCGGGCATAATGCATCATTGGTGTTTGAAAAATATGAAAGGACTGTGGGTTTATGAATTATAGCGAACTAAAACAGTTTACATTTGAACTTATTGATAAATTATCGTCAAGCAATATCGAGTCTGCATCAATCGAATTTGAGCAGGCTAAAATTCATATTTCAAAATCCGGCAATTGCGCTGTCGCTACAAGCATTGATGTTGGCACAAAAGATATTGCCTGTAACCAAAAAACCATTCTTTCGCCGATGGTAGGCACTTTTTATGCCGCTCCCACTCCCGACGACGAGCCTTTTGTTAAGGTGGGGGACGAAATTTGCAAGGGCGAAACGGTTTGCATCATAGAGGCAATGAAGCTTATGAACGAGATTGAGGCGGATAAAAGCGGGACAATTAAAGAAATTCTTGTAAGCAACGGGCAGCTTGTGGAATACAACCAACCCTTGATAGTAATTGAATGAGGTGTGCAAATGTTAAACAGACAGCAAATTGAAGATATAATACCGCACAGAAAGCCCATGCTTTTGGTTGACCGCATTGATGATGTGCTGCCCGGACAGTATGCAAAAGGGAGGCTGCGCTTAAAAGGCGACGAATTCTTTTTTAACGGGCATTTTCCAAACAACCCGGTTATGCCCGGCGTTATGCTGATTGAAGCAATGGCTCAAACCGGTGCGGTAAGTATTCTTATGCTTGATGAATTCAAAGGCAAAACAGGCTATTTTGCAAAAATAGATAATGCTCGGTTTAGAGAAAAGGTAAAACCGGGCGATACGCTGATAACAGAGGTTAAAATTATAAATAGAAAAGGCGCAGTCGGAGTTGGCGAAGGGGTTGTGTATGTTAACGGAAAAAGGGCGGCAAGTGCAACCCTTACATTTGCAGTTGCCAAATAACCGGAGGTTGGTATGTTTAAAAAAATACTTATTGCAAATCGCGGCGAAATTGCCGTAAGAATTATAAGAACCTGCCGTGATATGGGCATAATAAGCGTAGCGGTGTATTCAGAGGCTGATAGGGATTCGCTGCATGTTCAAATTGCAGACGAATCTATTTGCATTGGAGGGGCTCATGCGCATGAAAGCTATCTTAATATCGACAGAATAATATCGGCAGCTCTTGTGTCGGGCGCTCAAGCCATTCACCCGGGTTTTGGGTTTTTGGCTGAAAACTCAAATTTTGTTTCAAAATGCGAAAGTTTCGGCATTGCCTTTATAGGTCCAAAAAGCGGCACAATGCAAGAAATGGGCGATAAAATAGTGGCTCGAACAATTGCGCACAGCGCCGATGTGCCGATTACGCCGGGTTCGGTGAGCGAAGTGAAAAACCATGCCGACGCGCTGAATACAGCAGAGCAAATCGGCTTTCCGCTTATGGTTAAAGCGGCAGCGGGCGGCGGCGGCAGGGGAATCAGAAAAGTTGAAAACAAAAGCGAACTGAAAACAGCTTTTGATGCCGCAAAAAACGAGGCAATCGCTTGCTTTGGCGATGGGCGGCTGTATATAGAAAAATATTTAAAAAACCCCCGCCATATCGAAATTCAAATTTTAGCGGACGGGCATGGGAATGTAATTCATCTTTTCGACAGGGATTGCACAATTCAGCGCCGTCACCAAAAAATGATTGAGGAGGCTCCCTCCTCCTTTATTGACGATTTTGTAAGAAATGAAATGGGAAAATGCGCCGTAAAAATTGCCAAACGCTGTAATTATATAAATGCAGGTACGGTTGAATTTTTAGTTGACGCAAACAAAAACTTTTATTTTTGCGAAATGAACACCCGCATACAGGTTGAGCACCCGATAACCGAGGAAATAATCGGAATAGACATTGTAAAAGAACAAATTAAAATTGCGCATGGGGAAAAACTAAACCTTATGCAAAAGGATATTAAAATAAACGGCTGTGCAATGGAATGCAGGATAAACGCGGAAGACCCCAACAACGGCTTTGCTCCGTGCGTTGGCACAATAGAAGAAATGCACCAACCGGGCGGCATTGGGATACGGGTTGACAGCGGAGTTTATCAGGGCTATACTATTCCTCCTTTTTATGACAGTATGATTGCAAAGCTTATTGTAACTGCCGACACACGGGAAAATTGCATTTTGCGCATGAAACGCGCAATTTCGGAATATCTTTTTTATGGGGTAACGACAAATATTGATTTTCATATAAGCGTTTTAAATAACGAGGATTTTGTCCGAGGCAGCTATGGAACGGATTTTTGCAACGAGATGTTGCTAAATTCGGATAATAAACAAAAATGACGGCTCACCGCCAATGAAACGGAGCATTGTTTATGCTTAAAAATATGTTTAAAAAAACAAGATACGCAACAATTCCCGTCACATATACCGCTAAAGACGACAGTCAAAAGCAACTGTCCGAAAACGCGCGGCTGGACACTTTTCAGCGTCTTTTGCACATTTGTGACGAGGGCAGTTTTTCAATAATGTTTGATAATATAAAAACCCAAAACCCGCTTGACTTTGAGGGCTATGAGGAAAAAATCACTGCATTAACGCAAAGCACAAAGGTTACAGAGGCTGTTACAACAGGCGTTTGCGAAATAAATAAAATAAAAACCTGCATTGCAGTTATGGACAGCAGGTTTCTTATGGGTTCTATGGGCAGCGTTGTTGGCGAACGCCTTACAAGGCTTTTTGAATATGCCGCCGATAATTTGCTAAGCGTAGTTGTGTTTTGCGCCTCGGGCGGCGCTCGAATGCATGAGGGCATCCATTCGCTTATGCAAATGGCAAAGGTCAGCGCGGCGGTGCAGCGGCATTCCGAGCAAGGCTTGCTGTATATAAGCGTGTTGACCGACCCTACCACAGGCGGGGTAACCGCAAGTTTTGCTATGCTTGGCGATATTATTATTGCAGAGCCCAACGCATTGATTGGCTTTGCCGGCAGGCGTGTTATTGAATCCACCATAAGCGAGCAGTTGCCGGAAAACTTTCAAAGCTCGGAATTTTTATTGGAGCATGGTTTTATTGATTTAATTGTCAAGCGAGATGAGTTAAAAGATGTGTTGGGCAAAATTCTTAAAATTCATACGGGGGTGGGTAGTAATTGAAAAGCGCATATGAAAAGATGACGATTGCAAAAAACATATCCCGCCCAAACTTTTACAGCTTTGTAAAAGCGCTCTTTTGTGATTTTATCGAGCTGCATGGCGACAGGCTTTTTGGGGATGATAAAGCCATTGCCGGAGGAGTTGCAACTATTGACGGAATTGCCGTTACTGTTATCGGAACTGTTAAAGGCAACACCACAAACGAAAACATAAACCGAAATTTTGGTATGCCAAACCCCGAAGGTTACAGAAAGGCGCTGCGTCTTATGCGGCAGGCTGAAAAATTTGGCAGACCTATCATATGCTTTATAGACACCCCGGGGGCGCACCCCGGTGTTGATGCGGAAAAACGAGGTCAAGGCGAGGCGATAGCAAAAAACCTTTATGAAATGGCAGCGCTTAAAACCCCCGCAATCAGCATTATAACGGGCGAAGGCGGCAGCGGCGGCGCACTTGCGCTTGCCGTTTCAAACAGAGTTTATATGTTGGAAAATGCCGTTTATTCGGTAATATCCGCAAACGGTTTTGCCTCAATATTGTGGAAGGACGCAAAAAAAGAAAAGGAAGCGGCGGAAATTATGAAAATGACGGCTGACGACCTGCAAGGCTTTGGCGTTATCGATAAAATTATACCGGAGCATTCGGAAGGGGCGCATATAAGCCCCGAAATTTCGTACAACGCCTTGAAAACCGCCCTTCTTGCCGATATAAAAGAGCTTTCTTCTTTACCGCCAATCGAAATATATACTCAAAAATATAATAAGTTCAGAAAATTCGGTGTATTTGACGAATGCTAAATTTATGCTTGACAGTTTAAAAATTACTGATAAAATATATAAAGGGTTTATTTTGTAAGCAATTTTTAAACAAAGGGATGGTTAAAGATAAATGAGCATTAAAAGAATTGTTGTAAAGGTGGGCACCTCAACCCTTACGCATGATACAGGTCTGATGAATTTCAAAAGAATTGAGCGTCTTGCACGAGCGCTGTGTGATATAAAAAACAGCGGGGTGCAAATTATTTTTGTGTCCAGCGGTGCAATAAGCGTGGGCATGGGCAAGCTTGGTCTGCTAAAACGCCCCGACAGCACAAAGGAAAAGCAAGCAACCGCCTCGGTTGGTCAGGTAGAGCTTATGGGGCTTTACAGCAACATCTTCGGTCAATACGGCTCAACTGTTGCACAGCTTTTGCTGACAAAAGATGTGCTTGACGGCGCGGAGCGGCAAAAAAATGCGCTTGCAACGATAGAAACCCTTTTTACGCTTGGCGCAGTTCCCATTATAAATGAAAATGACACTATATCTACATACGAAATAGAGTTCGGCGATAACGATGTGCTTTCGGCGTATGTTGCAAAATTAGTGCAGGCGGATTTGCTTATAATACTCACCGACACCGAAGGATTATACGACAGCGACCCTAAAAAAAATGCAAACGCGAAATTGATTGGCGCGGTAGACGAAATTACCGACGAAATACATGCATTGGCAGGGGGCAGCGGAACTGCCAGAGGCACAGGCGGAATGTGCACCAAGCTTGAGGCGGCGCAAATCGCATCGGATGCCGGGGTAAATACAGTAATATCAAGCGGTGAAAATCCGGACATTTTATACGATATAATAGAAGGAAAGCCAAGGGGAACATTTTTTTCCGCCGCCAACAAATAAAAGATATTTAAAGGAGGGTGCAAATCAACTTTTATGAATAAAAATTTGATTGAAAAAGGAAGGCGCGCCAAAGCGGCGTCCGCAAAGCTTGCAAATATGCAATCCGATTTAAAGAGCAACGCGCTATGCGCAATTGCGGAAGGTCTTGTTTCAAATGCCGATTATATTATTTTAGAAAACAAGAAAGACATCGAATCTGCAAAAGCAAACAACATCCCTACCGCTATGGTTGACAGGCTTTTGCTAAACAACGAAAGAATAGCGCAAATGGCAGACGGTATTCGCCATGTGGCATCACTGCCCGACCCTGTCGGTGAGGTATTGGGGATGGCTAAACGCCCCAACGGTCTGCTGATAGGCACCACAAGGGTTCCGCTCGGCGTTATCGGGATAATTTACGAATCTCGCCCTAATGTTACTGCAGATGCCGCTGCGCTTTGCATAAAGGCGGGGAATGCCGTTGTTTTAAGGGGTGGCAGCGAAGCTATCAACTCTAACATTGCAATTGCTAAAATAATGCAAGACGAAGGGGTAAAAGCGGGGTTACCCGTTGGTACGATAGAGCTTGTTAAAGACACAAGCCGTGAGGTTGCGGCACAGCTTATGAAGCTTAGCGATTATATAGATGTGCTTATTCCGCGCGGAGGAGCGGGGCTTATAAAAGCGGTGATAGAAAACTCTACAATACCTGTCATTGAAACGGGTTCGGGCAACTGTCATGTGTATATCGAAAAAACAGCCGACTTGCAAATGGCAAAAGACATTGCGACAAACGCCAAGGTCAGCCGTCCGTCGGTGTGTAATGCGGCAGAAACTTTGTTAATTGACAGGGATATCGCCAAATCCTTCCTACCCGATATTTTACAGGAGCTGACAAACAATAATGTTAAAATACGAGGCTGCAATGAAACTGCCGAAATTTTTCCGAATATTGCATTGGCAACGGAAGATGATTGGGCAACGGAATATAACGATTATATAATTGCAGTAAAAGTTGTAAGCGGAATAGACGAGGCAATCTCTCATATTTCAATGTTTGGCACAAAGCACAGCGAGGCAATTATCACAAGCGATTACGCCGCTTCGCAAAAATTTCTTGCCGAGGTAGACGCTGCGGCGGTTTATGTCAACGCCTCAACACGCTTTACCGATGGGTTTGAGTTTGGGTTTGGCGCGGAAATAGGCATCAGCACGCAAAAACTGCACGCCAGAGGTCCAATGGGGCTAAAAGAGTTGACAACAACTAAATATATAATTTACGGAAACGGTCAAATCCGATAAAAAAATAGACCCGCCTGCAAAAAACGGCGGGTTTTTTTGTTATATATCAGAATTAAAATTGTAACCTGCTTGTATTGCTTTTAAATTAACCTCTATTAACTCTTTTTTAGAAGGCGGAACGCTTTTTTCAAGCGCTTCTTTCACTTGGTCGAGCGATACAGCCGCTAAAACAGATATTAACTTTCCAAGCATTATCATGTTTGCAAGCTTAGGCACACCCATTTCGTTTGCCATTTGCGTTGCAGGTATATAATGAGCGTTAACATCATTTCTGCTTGTTTTTTTGCTTATCAGCGAGCTGTCTATTATAATATTTCCGCCGGGCGATACTGTATTTTCAAATTTATCGAATGACGGAAGGTTCATAACAATTAAGTCGGTCGGATTATTTATTATGGGTGAGCCGACAGCGTCATTTGAAACTATGACATGGCAGTTTGCGGTGCCGCCCCTCATTTCAGGCCCGTATGAGGGCAGCCATGAAACTTCCAAACCGCTCACCAACCCTAAATATGACATAACCTTACCGCAAAACAATATACCTTGCCCGCCAAAACCTGCAAATAAAATTTCACGAGTCAATTTATCGGTCACCTCCGGTAACATCCTTATACACGCCCAATGGGTAATACGGCATCATGTTATCTCTCAGCCAATCCATTGATTCGGCAGGCGATAAGCCCCAGTTTGTCGGGCAGGTGGAAAGCACCTCAACCATAGAAAAACCCTTTTTATCTATCTGGCATTGAAACGCTTTTTTAATTGACGCCCTTGTGTCATTTATATTTTTAATACTGTCAACGCTGCACCTTTTGATAAATGACGAGCCTTCAAGCGTTGCAAGCATTTCGGACATTCTTATGGGATACCCTTGCATTTCCACCTTTCGACCGTATGGGGTCGTTTGGGTAACCTGACCCACCAACGAAGTGGGCGCCATTTGCCCGCCTGTCATTCCATAAATGGCATTGTTTAAAAATATAATCGTTATATTTTCACTCCGTGTCGCGGCATGTACCGTTTCGGCGGTACCTATCGCCGCAAGGTCGCCGTCACCCTGATAGGTAAAAATTATATTTTCAGGGTTTGCCCTTTTTATCCCTGTTGCAACGGCGGGAGCCCTGCCATGAGCCGCCTCCTGCATATCGCAATTAAAATAGTTATAAGCAAAAACGGCGCAGCCGACAGGCGCAACCCCAATTGTATCTCCCTCAATCCCAAGTTCGTCTATAACCTCCGCTATAAGGCGATGCACTATGCCATGCGTACATCCCGGGCAGTAATGAAACGGAACATCGGCAAGCGCTTTCGGTCTTTCAAAAATTGTTTCCATCATGCATACCTCCTTATTTGCTCAAATATTGCCGTCGGCGTTGGAACAGCCCCGCCTGTTCTGCCGTAAAAATGAACAGGGCAAACGCCGTTTACCGCAAGGCGTATATCCTCCACCATCTGTCCGGTGCTCATTTCAACCGAAATCATGCATTTAACATTCGGCGCTGTTTTTGCAATTATATCGGTTGGAAAAGGCCACAATGTTATCGGTCTTATAAGCCCCGCTTTAATGCCATTTTGTTTGGCAAGCGCTATTGCAGCCTTGGCAATGCGCGCGGTAGTGCCGTATGCGACCAAAACAACATCGGCATTTTCCAAGCCCTCGGTATGGTATTTCACTTCCGTTTCGTAAATTGTGTTATATTTTTCCTCACGCTTTAATATAACTTCCTCAAGCTCCTCCGGGTGTATATAAAGCGAGTTGATTATATTTGCTTTTCTTTTCATTTTAGTGCCGGTTGTCGCCCAGTCCTTTTTGGGCAAATGGTCCGTTTTCACTTCCGGGAAGCTTACCGGCTCCATCATTTGACCCAGCATACCATCCCCCATCAGCATTACAGGCATCCGGTATTTATCCGCCAAATCAAATGCGTCAATCGTGCAGTCAACCGTTTCTTGAATGGATGACGGAGCAATTACAATCATCCTATAATCGCCGTGCCCGCCGCCTTTTACCGCTTGAAAATAGTCTGATTGCGCAGGCTGAATTCCACCCAACCCGGGACCTGCCCGCACTATATTAACAATCACACAAGGCAGGTCAGCGCCCGCTATGTATGATAACCCTTCCATTTTAAGCGAAATCCCCGGGCTTGATGATGATGTCATTACCCTCACCCCGGCGCCCGCCGCGCCATACACCATGTTTATTGCCGCAACCTCGCTTTCCGCTTGCAAAAAGGTTCCTCCCACCTTGGACATTCTTTTTGCCATATATGCCGAGATTTCTGTTTGCGGCGTTATGGGATAGCCAAAAAAGTGACGGCAATTAGCCCGAATAGCCGCCTCTGCAATCGCCTCATTCCCTTTCATTAAAACTTTGTCCATTTATATCAGCCTTTCCTTTTCTTTATTTTAATTACCACATCCGGACATATCATTGCACAAAACCTGCATCCGATGCATTTGTCTTGTTCTATGACCTGCGCCGGGTGAAACCCCTTTGCATTAAGCCTGTCTTTTGCCATCACCACAATCTTTTTCGGGCAAACTGTGGTGCAAAGCTCACAACCTTTACACCCATCTTCGTCAAAAATTACTCTCATCATATGTCAAACACCCCTTTCCCACGGAAAATCCAAATGCAGCTCCAACGGCAGTTTTGGAAAGTCTGTCTTTATTGTATCTAAAAGTTCCTTCTTCCCTGATACTGCCCCAATGGGAATACCTGTGGCATCTGAAACTTTATTGACCAAGTCTTGTCCGTCTGATATTATTTCTTTTGTCGTTTCTGATTTTAAGTTTGTGTTGTTTATAAGCTTTGTTACCTTCAAGCGCGATGCCGCCTCTATCTCACGCATCAGCTTTATTGTGTCATCTGCATTTTCAGTCATCGGACGGCAGGCGTTAATTACAAATTGCACCTCGTATTTTTTTTCTTTGATAAACCGATTATACTGACCCAAAGCAATTGCCCCGGCATCGTCGCCGCCAACATCAAAAATAATATTCCCCTCGCCTGTCAATGCGGAAAACACCTCGGCGGGCACCGTCGGCATATCAATGTTGGTGTTTGCAAATTGAGGGGTTATCACCCTTACATTTGACGATTCAAGCTTTTCTTTTGCATCGGCCGTCCTAAAGTATGGGTTCACAATGTCTAAATCTATAATGGTGGCATTATCCAAGGATAACGCCAAATTGATTGCTATTTCTGTTTTTCCGCTTCCGTAATGACCGCAAATTATATATATCACAAGCTACCCCCCATAATTTTTGTAATAGTTGCAGTATAACGCTTTGCAAGCCTTTTGTCAAGGAATTTAATCAGCAAAAACGGCAAAGCAAAAGCCGCAACCCCGCCCTGCCAGCCAAACAAAAGATATCCCGCAATTAATGTAAATATCGGAAAAACATAAACAAAAAAAGCGGCAAGCAGCACCTTTCGGTCTGAAAGCTCGATTTGCACCATATTCCCCTCAACCGCACCCATTTCATTGCTCACTTCAACAAATTGTTTGGTCGGCGTGCAACCGCCCTTGCACATGGCGCAATTTTCCCCGCAACCGCTGTGGCGCGTTATGCTCACAACAGCCATGTTATCATATGTTTTAGTCACAACCCCGATCATTTGCAAGCCTTCACCGCTCCTTTGCCCTGCTTGCCAGCGTAAGCATTTCCTTTGCATTTGCAAGCGATTTTTCGGTAACTTGCGCTCCGCCCGTTATTCTGGCAATCTCATATGCGCATTCTTCTTGGTCTAAAAGCTTTACATTTGTTTTTGTGCTGTCGTCCGTGCTGTCTTTTTCTATTAAAAAATGGCTTTTTGCCATACAAGCTATTTGTGCAAGGTGAGTAATGCATATAATCTGTTTTTTTAAGGACAAGCTGTGCAGTTTTTGCGCCGCCTTAAATGCGGCTCGCCCGCTTATGCCGGCGTCAATTTCGTCAAATATAAGGGTAGCAACATCGTCGGTGTCTGCCAATATACTTTTTATTGCAAGCATAATTCGTGACATTTCACCGCCTGACGCTATTTTTGACAATGGCTTTGGCAATTCTCCTACATTTGTTGAAATTAAAAACTCTATGCTGTCTGCGCCTTTTTCGTTAAACTCACAAGGCTGTATATCAACCTTGAAATTCACCTTTTCCATATCAAGCTCGCCCAATTCAGACATTATCTTTTGCTCTAAATCTTGTGCGGCTGCCTTTCGCAGCGCCGTTATTTTATCCGCTTGTGTTTTTAGTTCTTCCAAACCCTCCGCATATTCTTTTTTAAGCTTTTTAATAATCTCATCGCTTTGGATTATGTCATCAAGTTCTTGCTTTAAGCTGTCGCAATACTCCAAAAGTTGGGGTATATCAGCCTTGTACTTGCGCTCAAGCCTGTTTATTATATCAAGCCGTTCCTCGATTTTGTCCAGCTCTGCGGGGTTAAAATCGGCATTTTCGGCATACTCTATTATTTGATGCGAAATGTCATCTAAATCAATACTTATGGCGTTTAGCGTTTCGTGAAAGCTAAAGAGCGTTTCATCATAATCGGATATTTCGCTAAGCCCCCTTAAAGCCGTTGATAAAATATCATGCGCCGAAGGGTTCTCAGACTCACCGCTGTAAAGCAAACTCCTTGCCTCCTCTAAAACGGATGCAATTTTATTCGCCGCCGAAAGGTATTCCCGCCGCTTTAAAAGCTGCTCATGCTCATCTGCATTTAACCGGGCGGACTCTATTTCGTTTATTTGAAATTCCAAAAATTCAGCCTTGCTTGCCTTTTCATGCTCGTCGGTAACAAGCTTCGAAATTTGTTTTTCAATACCTTTTAAATCGGTAAAAAGCTGCTTATATTTTATCCTCTTTTCAGCAATATCCGCATAATCGTCTAAAAATTCCACATGGTTTGCGCTTGAAAGCAAAGCCTGATTATCATGCTGACCGTGAATGTTTACTATCAATTTAGATATTTCTTTTAACATACCGGCGGTTGCCAGCATGGCGTTTACACGGCTTGTTCCCCTTCCGTCCAAGCTCAAATCCCGATATAACAGCAGGTTACCCTCATCAACTTCAAACCCCATATCGGCAAGTTGAGCTGTAACTTGAGGGTTTTGTATGTTAAACAGAGCCTCTACAACAGCTTTTTGCTGCCCGCCCCGAATAAGTTCCCTGCTTGTTCTTTGCCCCAAAACCATATTTAGCGAGTCTATAATAATTGATTTTCCTGCGCCTGTTTCACCGGTCAGAACATTAAAGCCATCGGAAAAATCAACCGTAAGCTCATCTATAACAGCAATATTTTTTATGTGAAGGCTCACAAGCATAAATGTATTTACCCCCTCATCTCGCTAAGTCTTGCGCATATATAACCCGATGCCTTTTCACTTTTTGTAACAATCATAATGGTGTCATCCCCGCCTATGCTGCCCAAAATGCCGTCAATATCCGCCGAGTCAATTGCGGAGGCGGCAGCTTGCGCCGCGCCGCTAAGGGTTTTTACAACAATAATATTCCCTGCCGGAGAAATGGAAGTTACGGAATGAGAAAATATTTCACGCAGTTTTTCATCAAAGGTTATTTGTGCAGTTTGCTCCGAGCGTGAATACACAAAGACGCCCTCATCCGAAGCGGCTTTAATAAGCCGAAGGTTTTTTATATCACGCGACACCGTTGCTTGAGTAACATTAAAACCGTCATCGTTTAAATAAGTAACAAGCTCGTCTTGGGTTTGTATCTCTTTTTCTTTGATAAGCTCAAGTATTTTTTCCAGCCGCCTTTTTTTTGAATACATTTCGTTCACTTCCTCCTGCACCTTTATCTTAAATACAGCTTTTTTCTAAGCTTTTCGTAAAACAAATTCTCACCTGTGCGAACAAGCTCGATTTTTCTACCGCCGGTTATTATAATTTCCTCATCGTTTTTTATGCAATGCGCCTTTTGCCCGTCTATCGTAAGGCTTGCGCGATGTTCTTCAGGCTCCTTTACACGCACTTCAACATCTTTATGCC
This sequence comes from Bacillota bacterium, assembly GCA_023228885.1. Lineage (GTDB taxonomy): Bacteria > Bacillota > Clostridia > Monoglobales > Firm-18 > JAAZFB01. The sequence goes on from JALOAJ010000006.1 coordinate 90,582, forward strand.
CCGGAACTATAATGCTTCTTGAATGCAAGTTATGGGGGCAAATGGGGGTTATTATTATAACCTCAAGCAAAGGGTCGCAAATAGGGCCGCCTGCCGAAAGCGAATAGGCTGTCGAACCGGTGGGTGTGGCAATTACAACGCCGTCCGACCTAACGGTGCTTATGTGTTTATGCTCAACATACAAAGAAATGTCGAGCATTTTTGTAAACCCGTCACGATGGATTACCGCATCGTTTAATGCGCAGTATTTATCATTGCCCGCCACCACATCAAGCATCATATGCGGCTCAATAACATATTCGCCGTTTAACACCTTTAAAAAACTGTTGTCGTCCGCCCTTTCAACCTCTGTCAAAAAGCCCAGTTGCCCATAATTCACACCAAGGAATGGAATGTTATAATGCCCATATTCCCTTGCGGCAGATAAAATTGTGCCGTCCCCGCCCAAAACAACAAGCATATCGGCGTTACCGAACTCGGTTTTTTCAACATAACGGGCGTTAATGTTTGTATCCTTATATTGCGCATCAAGCAACGGAACAAGCCCGGCGCTGTGTATCATGCTTATAGCCTGCTTAGTTCCTTCAAGCTTTTTATCTTTATATTCATTTGGGATTACGGCAATTTTGTTCAACTGCACCCTTCCTCTCATTTGTCAAGCAAATCGGAATGTGAAAATTCTACAACATCAATGGCATCTATATGGATATCTTCGCCTTTTTTACCAATGTACATTAAATATTCAATATTGCCCTTTGGACCCTTGACGGGCGAGTGAGTTAATCCATAAATTTTAAATCCCAACTCCCCTGTAAAGGTCATCACCTTGCATACAACATCTAAATGTGTTTTGGCATCCTTTATAACGCCCTTTTTGCCAACTTCACCCCGCCCCGCCTCAAATTGGGGCTTTATAAGGGCAACAGCAAGACCATTTTCGCCAAGCAGTTCATACACTTTCGGCAAAACAAGCTTTAAAGAGATAAACGAAACATCTACCGTTGCAAAATCAGTCTTTTCCGGTATATCTTCCACCGTCAGGTATCGAATGTTTTTTCTTTCCAAGTTAACGACACGACTGTCCGTTCTAAGTTGCCATGCAAGCTGACCGTACCCCACATCTACGCAATATACCTTTTTTGCACCGTTTTGGAGCATACAATCAGTAAAACCGCCGGTAGATGCGCCAATATCAGCGCAAACATATCCGTTTAAATCTATATTAAAATAATTTAGCGCCTTTTCAAGTTTAAGACCGCCCCTGCTGACATATTTACAAGCATTTGACCTTACCTCAACCATACAGTCATCTGTGATACGGATGCCGGGCTTATCCGCTTGCTCACCGTTGACATACACGCAGCCGCTCATAATTATGCCTTGCGCCTGTTGGCGGCTTGGGGCTAAACCCTGCTCGGCAAGATACACATCAAGTCGTTTTTTCAAAACCGCGCTCCTTTAAAATGACCTCTGCAATAGCCTTTTCGTCAAGCCGACACAGCTTATAAAGCTCACTTTGCGTGCCGTGGGGTATCGGGAAATCATCATACCCCATCTTTTTTACACGCCTTTGTATTGCATCTTCTATTTGACAGCCCGCGCCGCCGATTTTTGCGTTATCCTCTATTACGATTATTTTTCCTGTTTTATTAATCGAACAAAGGATTGTTTCAGTATCAACCGGCTTTATTGTGCCTAAATCGATAACCTCGGCATCAACGCCGGACAGCTTCACACCCTCCAATGCGCGCCCGAGCATACAGCCAACCGACACAACCGTTATATCTCTTCCTGCCCTGATAACTTGCGCCTTGTTGTATTCAAATGGCTGCCTGTCGCAACAAGCATCAGACATTATCTTGTTGTAGCGAATTGCAATTGGCATTTTGTGCTCATTTATTGCATAATCGAGCATTTGCTCAAGCTGCGCTGGGCTTGAGGGCGCCAAAATCGACAAGTTTGGAATGTGCGATAAATACGAAATATCGTAAATGCCGTGATGTGTTGCGCCATCTTCCCCCACAATACCGCTTCTGTCTATTGCAAAAACAACATGCAAATTTTGCAATGCAACATCGTGCAAAATCTGGTCGTAAGCCCGTTGTAAAAAGGTGGAATACACCGCAACAACCGGCGATAAATTTTCTTTGGCAAGCCCTGCCGCAAAAGTTACGGAATGCTGTTCCGCTATCCCAACATCAAAAAACCGCCGATTAAACCTTTTAGCAAAATCAGCAAGCCCCGTTCCATCCGGCATTGCAGCGGTAATGGCAACAACCCTTTCGTTCTTTTCTGCAATCTCCATTAGTTTTTTACCAAAAACATTGCTCGACGAAATAAAGTTTTTACTGTTTCCGTTTTGCACGCCTGTGCCCACATCAAAGCTGCCGATTCCGTGAAAGGCGCAAGGCTCGTCCTCCGCATACGAGTATCCCTTTCCTTTTTTTGTATACACATGCAGCAGCACCGCGCCTTCAACCCTTTTGGCACGGTTAAAAACATTGGTCATTTGCGCTATATCATGCCCGTCTATAAGCCCGTAATATGCAAACCCAAGCTCCTCGAACATCGAGCCTTCCATCAATAAATATCGAATGCTGTCTTTTGTTTTTTGAAGCTTTCGGGTGATAATATCGCCAATTTTGGGGATTTTGCTAAGCAAGGCATCAATATCCTTTTTCGCCTTAAAATAATGAGGGTCGGAGCGTATTTTGTTAAGATATTTTGACATTGCGCCGACATTTTTTGATATTGACATTTCGTTATCGTTTAAAACCACAATAAAATTTGTCTTGCTTCTCCCGGCGTTGTTCATTCCCTCGTACGCCAAGCCGCCTGTAAGTGCACCGTCGCCTATCACTGCAATAACGGAATGTTTTTTGCCTTGTAAATCTCTTGCTTTGGCAAGCCCCAAAGCGGCGGAGATTGAAGTGCTTGCATGCCCTGTGTTAAAACAGTCGTGAATACTTTCCTCAAACCGCGGAAATCCGCTTATTCCACCCAAACCGCGCAAATTATTAAATTCTTTTTTTCTGCCCGTTAAAATTTTATGGGTATATGACTGATGACCGACATCCCAAACTATCCTGTCTTTTTGAGTGTTAAACACCCTATGCAATGCAATTGTAAGCTCCACCGCTCCTAAATTAGGAGCAAGGTGACCGCCGGTTTTCGACACGCTGTTTATTAAAAATTCCCTGATTTCATCAGCAAGCAATTCAAGCTTGTCCGCTCCAAGTTTTTTTAAATCATCAGGGCTGTTTATCTTTTCAAGTAGGCTCATTTTGCCCTCCTTTTTTTGAGAAAACCGCCAATGTAATACCAAAGAAGCGCCACCGCATATGTTATTCTGTTTGCATGGCTAATGGCAAAAGCCTTGCCCATTGCCTTTCCCCCCACAGTAAGCGCCGCCACAAACCCTGTTACAATAAGTGACAGCATAATTGAGTCTGCGCCGTATAACGCGGCAAAGCGTAAAACTATTGCGGCTGTTGTGGAACCGCTGATTATTCCGGCAATATCCCCCACAACATCATTACAAAGGCTTGACGCTTTTTCTGCATTTCTTATTAAAGAAACAGCTTGCTTAGTTCCTATTATTTTGCGAGACCCCATTGAATGAAAAGGCTGTTCGTTTGCAGTAGCAATGGCAAGCCCCACCATGTCAAAAACAATTCCAATTGATATGAACATAAACAAAACCGCAATTGCAGCTACTATATGGGCTTTTGGCATTATATAATCGGATATAAAAGCAAGCATCACCGAAGTAAAAAGAGTCCATGTCGTTATTGTAATAACCCATTTTAAGTTGCTCTTTTTAATGTATGCGTTTTCTTTTATTTTGAGGTTGGATTTTTCTTTCAAGAAATAAACTCACCCCTAAATTAAGTATAAAAAAATAAAAGCGTGGTAACGCGCAAAGTAAACTTTGCGGCATAGGTCTGCCCGGATTTCCCCACAAAGCGCCCACCCGTCGCCGGGAAGGCAGTTTCCTTTTAAGCCTTGCGCCACCGTGTTGCCAAAACGATGGTGGCAGATTGCCACTCAGACCGCACTGCAATCCCCTGCACATTTGTATTACAGCCTAGGAGTTTTCCTCAACAGTCTTATCAATTCTTATCCTCTTTTGCAAAAATGGTTTCAAAGGTCAATAACCTGCAGCCATCGGCCAATGGATGCATGTGTGAAGCCCTATCCACCACCCCCACTCAAGGCAGGCTACACTGTCCACAGCGCAAAAAGCGCACCGCAAAACAGGTTTCATCCCAAATCGTACCTTGCAGTCGCCGACAAATGCCGACAACCAAAAGCACAAGTTTAGGTCTCCACGGAGTAGGGGTCAACGCCCGCATGCCATTGCGGATCGCCCCATCTCCTTAACTTCCAGCACATACCCCGGACTGGGCGTCCAAAGCACACACCAGAAACTTCATCGATGTGCCCTTTTACGGATTTTTAGGCCCGTCTTGGTAATTGACAGATCTGACTAGGATACTGCACCACGCCTTTATCGCTGCCAAATTCGTATAAAGAATATGTGGCAGACACTATTAATAATATCATATTATTCCGCTAATGTAAAGCCATCACAATACAGCAAAAGCACCAATAAATGCACCTATAATTGCGCCGATTGCAACCTGTAAAGGAGTGTGCCCCAAAAGCTCTTTTAACTCTATTTCGGTAAATTCGTTATCCGGTGAATGCCAGTTGTCAAGTATTTTATTCAAAACGGACGCTTGTTGCCCCGCGGCGCGCCGCACTCCTGCGGCATCATACATAATTATGAGAGAAAAAATAAAGGTCACTGCAAATTCCGGTGTTGAAAAGCCCAGCGTCCTGCCTATAAGCACCGACAAAGTGCAAACGGTGGAAGCGTGTGAACTTGGCATTCCGCCCGCACCCACAAAGCGCTCTAAATCAATCCGTCTCTCTGTGAGCAGCACAATTATTACTTTAAGTACCTGCGTTACGAACCATGAAATCGCCGTTATGTTAATAATGGGATTTGAGATGATGAAATTCACATATTCCAAACCTTTATTTTACCTCCTTTTGGCTGATAAGAATTAATCTGTTCGCAAAAACCTTAGTTATCCCTGCCAAGTAAATAATCCGCAAAAGAATAAAGAAAATTACCCTTTTCCCCAAACATTTGCAGTGATGATTTTGCACGCTTTGTATATTTTTCAAGCGCATCATGCGCACCTTTCAGCCCCGCAAAATGAACAAATGTTTTTTTGCCGGACGAGGCGTCGTGCCCGGTTCTTTTCCCAATTTCTTGTTCGTTGCCAACTACATCTAAAATATCATCCTTTATTTGAAAAGCAATGCCAAGACTTTCCGCATAACTTGCAATCGCACTTTGTATGGTTTCATCCTTCTTGCCGCTTGCTATAACCCCCACTTTTGCGGCAGCCGAGATAATTGCGCCGGTTTTCAGACCGTGTAAACTAATAAGGTCATCAAGCGCGGTTGCGCCTTTTAAATCCCTTGCTTGCCCGCCTATCATTCCGCCGACACCTCCTGCGGTTGAAATAACCTTTAAAGCGTCAACTATCATTGCAGCAGGCACAGGCGCGTGTGAAATCACCTCGAAAGCATGATTTAATAGCGCATCCCCTGCAAGCAGCGCCATCGCCTCGCCAAACTTGATGTGGCAGGCGGGAACGCCCCTCCTTAAATCATCGTCATCCATACAGGGCAAATCATCGTGCATAAGGGAATATGTGTGTATATATTCCAACGCGCACGCGAAATGCATAACCGATTTTTCATCGCCGCCAAGCATTTGGCAAACGGAAAGCGCAAGAATCGGGCGGATTCGCTTACCACCCGCGTTTAATGAATAGTTGATGGCGCAAAGGAGCCTTTCGTCTGCATTTTTGGGTGCAAGTAAGGTTAGGTATGAATTTACAATATCTGTTTTTTCTGACAGCGCTTGTTTGAAATTCAATGTTACAACTCACCTTCCGATGAGGAAAACTGTTGTTTTTGCACTCCATCATCTTTCTTAATAAGTATATTCACCTTTTTTTCAGCCTCGTTTAACAGCTTATTACAAGTTTTAGACAATGATATGCCCCTTTCAAAAAGTGCAAGCATTTCGTCAAGAGACAGCTCTCCAAGTTCAAGTTTTTTTACAATTTCGTCAAGCTCTTTGATAGATTTTTCAAAGGTTGTTTCAGCCATGTCTTTCCTCCTTCTTATCTGTTACGCCGCATAATATTTTGCCGTCGCTTAGCGTTAGGGATATTTCATCGCCAAGCGAAACCTGAGTCACAGAACGGATAACCTTTTGTTGCTTTTGCGCAACCCCGTAACCCCTTTCCAACACCTTTAGCGGGCTTAGCGCACTAAGCGCTGCAGCCGCAACCGCTAATTGTTTTGATTTTGTTTCAAAATTCGTCAAAACTGCGTTGTTCATGTGGCGCACGGTGTTGTCCGTTAAAATTCTGTGCTGATTTATTGTGTCAAGCGGGTTTTTTATCGAAAATCTGGACAAAATCTCTTTATTATTTTTAATGGTTTTGCTAACCGAAAAATACGCCCTACGATAATTTTGCCGTAATTGCTCAATTAACTCCTCGCGGGAAGGAACTGCAAGCTCAGCGGCAGCAGACGGGGTGGGCGCGCGCAAATCTGCCGCAAAATCGGAAATTGTAAAGTCCGTTTCATGCCCTACCGCCGAAATTATCGGTATACTGCATCGATATATTGCACGGGCAACCGCCTCCTCGTTAAAAGCCCATAACTCCTCAATAGAGCCGCCGCCCCTGCCTATAATTAAAACATCCGCGGCATTTTCGACATCAAAAAAGTCAATCGCTTCGGCAATTTGTTGGGCGGCGCCATCGCCTTGCACTAAAACAGGGTATATAACAACCTCTGCAATCGGATACCGCCGTGTGATTACATTCACAATATCCCGTACCGCCGCACCTGTTGGGGATGTTATAACGCCGATTGTATCAGGAAACTTAGGTATGGCTTTCTTTTTTTCGCTATCGAAAACCCCTTCTTTTGTAAGCTGTTCTTTCAGCTGCTCAAAAGCGGCAAACAAAGCGCCAACCCCGTCCGGCTGCATTGCGCTTATGTAGAGCTGATATTGACCGTCACGCTCGTAAACGGAAACCCTGCCTGTAACTATTACCTTCATGCCATTTTCAGGTCTAAATCGAAGCCTGTCGGCGGAACTTTTGAACATAACCGCCCTTATGGCAGACTTTTCGTCTTTTAGCGTCATATAACAATGCCCCGAGGTGTGGCATTTAAAGTTAGAAAGCTCACCCGAAACAGCAATAGCCGATAAGCGGTTGTCATTTTCTAACATTGTTTTAATGTACCTGTTTAGCGCCGTAACGGAAACTGTCATTTAAAGCACCTTTAACCTTTCCAAGCCGACAAAATTTTTAATTCATTTCTCCAAGCAAAGCTATCCCCACAGCGTTATCACAGCTCAGCTTCGGGCTTGCAAACACCGCTTCATCGCCGATATACCTTCGCAGCTGCTTGTTTGCCGCAACGCCCCCCACCATAATAACCCTATTTAAATTATATGTTTCTTTTGCATTTTCAATAACCGTTTTAACCGACCGTGCCACGCATTGTAAAACCGCATCTGCTACATCTGCCTGCCGAGCGCTAAGCCGCATTGCTTTAAATTCGGCACCCGAAAAATTAATATCCATACCGCTTACGCTTACCGGCAGCGATATTTCTTCTGTGGCGTTTTCCGCCAAAAGTTCCAATTCTTTTCCGCAAGGAAAAGCCAGCCCAAGATTCACTCCCACCCGGTCAATCAACTGCCCGGCGGATATATCAAGCGTTTTTCCTACGATTTCTATATCCACTAAATTTTCACCCTTCACCAAAAGCATCTCTGTTGTGCCGCCGGAAATGTGAAACGCAAGAAACGGCGAACCTACCCAATGCAGCGCCCCGGCGCTATAAAGACCTGCCATAATATGCCCTTGCTGGTGTGAAAACTCGTTATATTTACAGCCCAACGCGCTTTGTAATGTTTTTGCCGCGCATATTCCCGCCAAAAAAACCGGCATGTATGAGCCCGACACATTTCTCGGTCTTGCCGCAACGCTTACACTAACGCCGGAGCCCGTGTTACACCCGCCCATTATTTCAGAAAGATTGCGCGTGTGCAAAAAAACGGCATCTGATTGACGAAGCCCTCGTTTCCCTTCTTTAACGGACAGCATTATTTTTTTATCAAACAATATCTTGCCTTTGCAAACCGCCGCAACCGAAGTGGTGTAGCAACTTGTATCAATCCCAATATGCATTATTTTGCCCCTTCGCGCTGCTTAATAAGCGCCGCTAAAACGCCGTTTACAAAGTTTGCAGCCTGCTCCCCCTCGTACTTTTTCGCAAGCTGCACCGCCTCGTTTATTGACACGCTATCGGGAATATCGCTTCGGTATACAATTTCATAAACAGAAAGCCTGATTGCAGCGTACGAAATTTTGGATATGCGTTCAAGCTTCCACCCTTCAAGCAACTTTGATATTTGCGCATCTATTTCATTTTTATTTTCAAAAACACCGTTTACAACATTATCGATATATTCCTTTGCCCCTGGCTGGCACAAATACTGCCCATGGTACAAGTCAAGAATAAAGTCAGAATTTTCTTTTTGAATTTGCATTTGATATATCAGTTTAAAGGCGGTATCCCGAGCTTGCTTTCTTGTCATTTGTATAACCCCTGTTTTCAAAATTAACTTATACAATACATTATACCAACAAACAAAGAAAAAATAAACCCTTTTATGTTAATTGTTTGATTTTTATTTATCTTGTGTTATACTTAGATAGGGTTTTGAAGGCGCAACTCATAATTATCAAGCCTCAATATACCAAAACTGAACCGGAGTGATACATATTGAAAAATTTTGAGAATGTTTATTTTTCCCCTGCCGACATACTGATACCAAAAAAAATTGATATGAAAAAATGGAGTATCGTGGCATGTGACCAATACACATCGCAGCCCGATTATTGGAAAAAGGTTGAAAGCATAGCAGGAGAAAATCCCTCCGCTTTGCATATAACACTCCCCGAAATTTATTTGGAAAACGAAAATGTGCATGAAAAAATAAGCAGCATTAACAAAACAATGCAAAATTACTTGGAAAACGACATTTTTACATGCTTTGCCGATTCGTTTATATATGTTGAAAGAAAGCTCCCTACCGGGAAAACAAGAAAAGGCTTGGTCGGCGCGGTTGATTTAGAGGCGTATGATTATACCGATGGCGCAAAAAACCATATTCGCGCAACCGAAAAAACGGTAATTGACAGAATACCGCCAAGAGTAAAAATAAGGGAAAACGCTCCTCTTGAGCTACCGCATGTAATGCTGCTTATAAATGACAAAGAAAAATCAATTATAGAACAATTAGAATACAGAAAAAATGAATTTGAGGTTGTGTATGATTTCGAGCTGATGCAAAACGGCGGGCACATCACCGGTTATCGTATTCCACGCCAAAGCGCGGATAGTATTTACAACGGTCTTTTGGAGCAAAAAAGCAAATCAAGCTTTATGTACGCTGTTGGCGACGGAAATCATTCGCTTGCCGCGGCTAAAGTATGTTGGGAGCGTATTAAAAAAACACAGGGAATACAGCAGCACAGCGCACGCTATGCCCTTGCCGAGCTTGTAAATATTTATGATGATTCGCTTTTATTCGAGCCGATACATCGTGTGCTATTTAACTGCAACCCCAAAAGCGTTTTGGAAAGCATTTTTAATATGTGCCCAATAAGGGATGACAAAACAAAAGGTCAACCGATAAAGTATATGTTTGAAGGCGAAAGCGGAGTGTTTTTTATAGATAAGCCAACCGTTACACTTGCGATATCCGAGCTTCAAAGCTGTTTAGACGGTTATATTGCGGCAAACAACTGTAAAATAGATTATATTCATGGCGACGATGCGGTCGAAAGTTTGTCACAGCAAAAAGAAAACATTGGTTTTATACTGCCTGCCATGGAAAAGGCTGAGCTTTTTTCGGCAGTAGTTGAAAACGGCGTGTTGCCGAGAAAAACCTTTTCAATGGGGTCGGCAGACGAAAAAAGGTATTATCTTGAGTGCAGAAAATTGTTTTAAGATTTCAAAGGTGCGCCCTTGACATTTCTGTATAAGTAGCATAGCACATATGCGCCGCAAATTGAAAAAAGCGGCATTATTGGCACGGCATAACGCCCCACCGGAATAAACAAAAGTTGAAAACCAATTGTCAAGACTATATAAATAGATAAAAGCCTTATTTCTTTTTTATATATCGACAGCAACACCCCTATTGTTCCGGTAACCAAAATAAAATAATGCAGCAAACTGACAGACTTTAAATAAACATAACCGGGGTATTCCCAATAATCTTGTTTACCGAAAATTATGTTTATTTTCCCAATGATGTACCATTTTATTGTTTCAACAGGCCGCTCAATCAGATGCCGCCAAATAAGCCTTAACCCGTCTGCCATTTCATTCTCCGACTGCGGAAGGGATGAATAATTTTCAATAATGCCGTAATAAAACGGGTTGCTTTGTGTGCATAAAAGCACAAATTGATTTAGTGTAACCAGGTTTCGAACCCACCACGGCAGCATAACAAGGCAAAAGCCAAAGACGAATACAGTAAATTTCAGTAGCAGACCTTTTTTATCTTTCTCACTTGCAAAAAACTCATAAATATACGGCAGCGGCAACAAAAAAAAGATAAGCGGCCGTACCAAAATGGTTGCGGCAAAAGCAAGACCTGCAAAAAAATGATATTTCTTTTTTTCTTTTTTAAACGCAGTAATCAGCGCAAAATAATAGACCAAAAACAAAAATATATAAAGCGTTTCAGTCAGCAAAAATCTGCTATAAAAAATAAGGGGCGGGTAAAACGAAACGAATAAAGCGGCAATAAGACCCACCGCGTTACCTGAAAGCTTTTTCCCTATTATAAAAACCAAAATTATGCTAAAAGCGGATAAATAGGCTTGCACCGTTTTAGCAACATCAACCGCATCATCGCCAAACACATGATAAATTGACGCAAGAAAAACCGGATAACCCGGGGTAACATATGCGTTTGGCTCGGCATCTGTCATATAGCCGTAAACACCATAATTAACAATGTTTTGCGCCATTTTGTTGTAATAATACTCATCATGTCCGAATGCAGTGCCATTATGCAAATTATCGAAATTGACCGCATTTACAAACAGCAGTCTGTAACTAAGACCTGATAAAAAAATCAAAAGCAAAAAAATAATTATAAATGCCGTTCGTTTATTTTCAAACTTCCGTTTCAAGCCATCATCCCCTTAAAAAACCTTGCTTTTTAAGGTTACCCTATTTATACCATATAATGCTTAATTTGAAAAACTTTCTGTTCCCCAATCAAACCAACCTATGGTAGAATTCTTTGCGCATGCAATATTCTCGTCTTTGGCGAAACACGCCTATCTATATGCCTTGCCCGGCTCACAATAAGGGCGCTCATATAATCATTTAAGGGCAACAAACTGCTCAAAAACCGCCATGAATGCGAATGTAAATAACTACAAGGAAGCAATTGACAGGCTGGGAATTTATGATATAATTAATGCAACGATTGAAGAAAAAGGGATTGGAAGAACACAGTAATTAAAACAAAGTGCGGAATCATACTGTTAAGCATAGGGGGGTTGAGCCCCAGTGGTTTAAAAAGGCAAATTTTCCGCCATAATGCGTTAAAATGCTCGTGAATACATAAAGTATTCACTGCGCTTTTGCCTTTCCTAACTAAAAATTTGCTCTTTTTAAACTCTACGACCCTGTCAGCCGGAAAATTTTCGGTTTTTCGGTGCGTAAGTTCGCAGCAAGGCTGGCGCCTTGCAAGAAGGACAATCCGAAAGGGCGGAAATTTAACAATGACAGGGCACATGGAGTTCAGCTCCCCTATGCTTAAGGATTGTCAGTCAAAAAAATTCAAATAAAAGGTGGTTATTCTTGTGAAAGCAAAAAATATATTGTGTATGTTTTTGTCAGCCTTGACAATGCTTTGCTTTATTTCTTGCACTGAAGCTGATTTATCAACAAGTCGTATGGAAGATATTTTGAAACCATCTAATAATATACCGGACGAA
>JALOAJ010000032.1 GCA_023228885.1 Bacillota bacterium
GGCGTGCATTAGCATGTTCATTTTACCCTTGACAATTCATAAACGAGCATTTATACTCTACTAAAGCAAGGGGTAGGCTTTCTTGCATTAATTTTGTACCAACTTTTCATCTTTACTTTACACTACCGAAAATTTTTAATTACCATATGACATGGTTTCATACCCCGGTTAATAAAAACTTCTTTTTAACATTTTACAACAAAAAAAAATAAAAAGCAAGGGTTGCATTTTTATGCAACTGGTGGTATAATTAATGCATTCAGTTGGAATAATTTATTGTTCGGGAGTTGATTTTTTGATTAGAGCGTCTGTTTTGGGGGCGACCGGGTATGCGGGTGAAGAATTGGTGCGCATTTTAGCTGCTCATCCAAAAGTTAAAATTGTTCATCTTATTTCAAAAAGTTATGCAGGTGAAGCTTTTTCGGATGTTTATCAAAGCTTTACAAATATTTTGGATATAAAGCTTGAAGATATTGATGTTGAAAGAATTTCCAAAGACAGCGATGTTGTGTTTACAGCCCTGCCGCACGGCGCTTGCAGCGCCATTGTACCTAAGTTTATTGAAGCGGGGGTTAGGGTTATTGATTTTTCGGGTGATTACCGCTACACCGATAAAGATATATATGAAAAATGGTATGGAATAAAGCATAATTCGCCTCATTTGCTTAAAAAGGCAGTTTATGGCTTGTGTGAGCTAAACCGAAAGGAAATTGCCGGTAAAGCTTTGGTTGCAAACCCCGGATGTTACACAACTTGTTCCATTTTGGCGCTTGCGCCTGCCGTTGCCGAAAAAATTATAGATACAAGCAGCATCATTATTGATGCCAAGTCGGGCGTGACGGGGGCAGGCAGGAGCGCCTCGCTTGATTTTAGCTTTTGTGAGTGCGCCGAAAATATGAAGGCGTATAAGGTTGCGGAGCATCGCCATACAAGCGAAATTGAGCAGCAACTTTCGATGATTGCAAACGAAGAAATTACCTTAACTTTTTCCCCGCATCTTATGCCGTTAAAAAGAGGGATAATTGCCACTTGCTATGCAAATTTAAAAGACACTCGATATTCTACGCAAGAAATAATTGAAATTTACAAGGATTTTTATAAAAATGAGCGATTTATTAGGATTTATCCAAATGGCAGGCTGCCCGAAATAAAGTATATTACATCTTCAAATTATACGGATATAGGGCTTAAAGTTGATGGGAGAAATTGTCGGTTGATAGTAGTTTGCTGCCTTGATAACCTTGTAAAGGGCGCGGCGGGGCAAGCCGTTCAAAATATGAACATATTGTTCGGAATTGCCGAGGAAACAGGCATTGACAGCCCTCCCATATATTTATAGCAAAAAAAGATTAGGAGGTATATTATGGATAAGTATATTAAAAAAGCCGGTATTTTAATTGAGGCATTACCATACATACAAAAGCTTGCAGGTAAAACGGTTGTTATAAAATACGGCGGTAATGCAATGATAAATGACACTTTAAAAGAAAAGGTTATGCAAGATATAACGCTTTTGAAATATGTTGGGGTAAACCCTATTGTTGTGCATGGAGGAGGGCCTGACATTTCAAACGCGCTTACGGTGCATGGCATTGAGAGCAAGTTTGTTGATGGACTCAGGGTAACGGATAAAGCCACAATGGAGGTTGCCCAAATGGTGCTTGTGGGCAAAACCAACAAAGAAATTGTTTCGGCGCTAAATACTATAAGCGGGAATGCCGTTGGCATAAGCGGAATTGACGGAAAGCTTATAGAGTGCGAAAAGCTTGAACTTAAAACAGACAAAGGAATTTCGGATATGGGTTATGTGGGGAAAATAACCAAAATAAATACGCACTCGCTTTTAATGCTTGCAAACGACCGCTACATTCCCGTGGTTGCGCCAATTGGTGTGGGCACGGACGGGCAAAGCTATAATGTTAACGCCGATACGGTGGCAGGCGCTATTGCAGCAGCGTTGAAGGCTGAAAAGCTTATGCTTTTGACCGATGTTGCAGGCATTAAAGAAAGCGTCGATAGCGATGAAATTATATACGAGGCGTCACAAAAAAGGATTTTTGAGATGATAGAGAAGGGTGAGATAAACGGCGGAATGATACCGAAGGTTCTAAGCTGCATAGAAGCTATTGACGCCGGGGTAAACCGTGTTCATATTATTGACGGGCGAATACCCCATTGCTTGCTGCTCGAAATATTTACCGACACCGGCATCGGCACGATGATTACCGCCTAAGCTTGATTTTTGTAAAGATAAAGTTTTCGACAATTTTAAACTTATAATTGCATAAACCCCAAACTTATGCTAAAATAAACATGAAAGCGATAAAAAGTTCTGTTTTTGCATTATATTTATAATTTTATAAAATGGGGTTGAAAAATGAGAATAACGAAAAAAGTATTTACCGACCTGGCAATATGGATGATGGGTTTTGGAATGCTGGTGGGAGTGGCTTTTCCTTTTATAATAATTCTTATGGGAGTTCCCGCCGAAATCACGCTTAATGTATTGTTTTTTGCCATGTGCATTACAGCAGGGCTTATTGTGGGTGTTGTGAACATCGTTTTGGCAAAAAAGGTTGTTGGGAAAAGGCTTAAAAAGCTAACCGACAGAATGTGTCATGTTGAAAACCACATAAACACCGTATTAAAAACCGATGATTTTAATTGTACCCCCGAAAATTGCTACATAGATGTTGACTCGGAAGATGTTTTGGGTGACAATGCCAAAGCCTTTAACTCATTGGTCGACACATTATCCGTGTCGCTGAAAACTGAAATTGCCATCCGGCGTTATACTGAAATGCTAACAAGCCATTTAAATATTAACGATTTGGCAAACAGGGCGCTGCAACAGCTTGTAAGCATTTCCAAGGCGAATGCGGGCGCTATATTGATTGATATGAGCGGGGCGCTCAATCTTCTAACCTCGACAGGCATAGTAATGCCGGAAACGCTAACGGATAACCCATTTATAAACGATGTTTTAAGAAACGAAAAGAGGGCTAATATAAAGCTTCCTGCCGATATTAATTTAGATGGAGTAATTGCCGAATTTCGACCGAAAGAGGTAATTGTAGAGCCGATAAAATACAAACAAGTGCCGCTTGGGGTTATACTGTTGTCATCGGTAGAGGAATTCCCGGCGGAAACGCACAGCAGTTTGGACCTTTTTAGCCAAAGCCTTGCATTGGCGCTAAATAACGCGCTAACGCATGACCAAACGCAAAAGCTTGCAGCCATTGACCCGCTGACCAACATTTATAATCGGCGATTTGGGCTTATACGCTTGCACGAGGAGTACATACGAGCGGTTCGGCATCAATCCGGCTTAGGGGTTATGATGATTGATATTGACGATTTTAAAATAATAAACGACACTTTCGGTCATTGCGTGGGTGACAAGGTCGTTTACCATATTGCCAAGGTAATTCGTTCTGCCATACGGGAGGGTGACATTGTTATGAGGTATGGCGGGGAAGAATTTATTTGCGTAATAACAGGCGCATCGCTTGAAGACACTAACAAGGTTGCGGAAAAAATACATCGAATGGTAAAGGACAGCGTTATAAAACACGGTCATCAAACTATAAAGTCAACAATCAGCATAGGTTTGACATCGTATCCCGAACATGATGCAAGCAATGAGCAAGACCTTATAGAATATGCGGATAAGGCGCTTTATACGGCAAAGGATATGGGCAAAGACAAAGTTATAACCTACAATTAGGTTATTACTCTGCTTTTTGCGTTGTGCTATATTGTTTCCCAGTGTGGTCTATTGCATAATTTTCTTTAAGCACCAACTGTGACACAGGCACAAATTTAAAACCTTTTTTTGCAAGCTCCGGCAAAATTAGCTGTAAGGCGGAGTGCGTGTTGGGCGTGCCGTTGTGCATCAAAATTATGGAGCCTGCCTTTGTTTTTAAAATTACCCTATTGGAAATGTCTTTTGCAGTGAGGTCTTTCCAGTCAAGGCTGTCAACATCCCACTGCATGCAAAAGCGCCCTGTTTCGATGCATGCATTTACCACATCGCTGTTGTAATCTCCGTACGGTGCACGAAACAGGTTATTTTTTTTGCCGGTCAACTCTTCAATTATTTTATCGCATTTATCCATATCATACTTCATTTTTTCTTTTGAAAGACTGGTATAGTGCGCATGGTTGTATGAATGATTTGATATTTCATGCCCTGCCTCACTAAGCTTTTTAACCGATTCGGGGTATTTTTCCGCCCAATCGCCTACAACAAAAAAGGTGCTGACACAGTTATACTTGTCCAGCACCGTTATTATATCATCGATATCGTCATCGTTCCATGCACAATCAAATGTCAGCGAAATTGCCGTATCATCCCTGTCAACGCAATAGATGGGAAGGCTTTTTGAAGGGCCGGATACGGTGCGGCTTGCCCAAAATGATGCCAATATCAACCCCGCAAGAACGAGGGCGATAATAAGCAAAAACTTTTTACCGAATAAAATAATTTTCATATTTATAACCGTTAACCTTTCCGGCTCACAAATTTTAATAAAACTTTTACAGCGCGCTTATTGTGAGCCGGATAAGGCGCACAGGTGATACGGCATTAAAATGCAAACATTAAGGGCGCTTTTATTATGCATTTTGTGGGTATCGCCTGTTTTTATTCAAGTTTATACCTGTTTTACTAAAGTATATGAGAAGTTAGCGGTAAATAGTATTAGACAAATTTTACAAAATAACTTATTGACCTTTTTGCATAACTATCTTTATGCTGTGAGTTTTATTGTCATTGACAAGCTTTATTATCTCCGGCTTATCCGCCTTGCAAAGCCCGTTGGGGTTTGATACATCAATAATGTATTTTGTGTCTTTATAGCCGTATTCAAAGGAAAAGTTCTTCCAACTATGCGGTATGCAAGGGTCTATTATAAGCGTTTCCCCTTGTTTTTTAATTCCCAAAATCCACTCAACGGCAACTTTATAAAGCCATCCCGCCGCACCGGTGTACCATGTCCAGCCTCCACGCCCCACATGCTCGTGCGCAGTATAAACATCCGCTGCCACAACATACGGCTCTGTTTTGTACTTTGCGGCTTCTATCGGCGTTCTGGAATGATTTATCGGATTTATAAGGGAATACAACTCGGTTGCCGTATCACCCATTCCAAGCTTCGCAAAAGCTAATATTACCCATGCGGCGGCGTGGGTATATTGTCCGCCGTTTTCCCGCACGCCCGGAACATAACTCTTGATATAGCCGGGGTTACCCTCCCCGCCGTCAAATGGCGGTGTCAGAAGCTTAATCAGCCCCTCCTCTTTGTTTACAAGATACCTTATTACCGAATCCATGGCTTGTTTTGATTGTTGTTCATCCCCGCCCTCCGATATAACAGACCATGCTTGCGCAATTGCATCTATTTTACATTCGGTGTTTTGATTAGAACCTATTGGCATGCCGTTATCATCGTAAGCGCGATGGTACCAAGAGCCGTCCCATGCTTTGTTTAAATTTTCTTTCAAAGAATCGGAAGGCAGATTATATTTGTTTAGTATATCGTATAAAAACCAGCCCAGCCACACGCTGACGCCTTTGCCAAGCGCCCCGATTTTGTTCATTCCGTCATTCCAATCGCCGCTGCCCATAAGGGGCAACCCATGCTGACCGAACTTTGAAGCTTTTTCAATCGCTTTCATGCAATGCTCTTTAATTGTGCCCACTTTATTTGAAATTTCGGCAGGGCAGTATTTTTCATCCTCCCCTTCGCATAACAGCTCGCCTTCGATATAAGGCGCCAAAACATTTAATATTTCATCGTCGCCGGTAACTTTGATATATTCTGCAACCACATAGGGGAGCCAAAGCAGGTCGTCTGAGAAATTAGTTCTGATTCCCCTAAACCCGCCTTCAACTTCGTGCCACCAATGCTGAACATCGCCTTCAATAAACTGGTGCTGTGCACAGCGTATTATTTGTTCTTTTGCGGCCTCCGGCATATGAGAGAGCAATGCCAAAACATCTTGCAGCTGGTCTCTAAAACCATATGCGCCGCCACATTGATAAAAGGCGCTTCGCGCATATAGCCTGCATGATATTGTTTGATATAAAAGCCAAGAATTAACCATTAGATTCATGGCTGTATCGGGTGTATTTATTTTTATTTGACCGGTTTTGCGAGCCCAATTTTGTTTTGTGCTCTCTAATAATGAACAGGCGCTGTTAGCGGAATATTTAATTTTTGTCATACCAAGCGAAAAAACTATGCTCTTTTTCTCATTCGGCGCTAATTCTATAATGTTTGAAATTGCAACGCATCCGTCAAAACCAGCCCCGAATCTGTTGGAAAAGTTATCCCTAAGCAACCCGTTGGGCGTTTGCGACAGCCTGCTTTTGCCAAAAAACTCTCGCTTATCGCATGTAAAGCTTGATAGCTGTTCAGATGTGGAAACATATATTGTTTGCCCCTCGTAGTCGGTATTATAGCTGTTTTTGATTGAAATGAAATCATCATCCTTTTGCGTAACAATAAACTTTTTGGTTTCATTTTCCGAAACGCCCAAAACGGGGTTGACATAATATGTTACTGTAAAGCTTCTTGGCTTGTCATCCTTGTTTGTAATTTCCAAAAAGTTCAGCTTGTTATTATTTCCTTCCGCCACAAATACCGTCAGACGAGAAAGAATTTTACAACACATTTTTTCAAATACGCTATACCCCAAACCATGCCGCACAATATATTGTTCGGAGAACAAAGTCCATATATTCCCGCCCACATTATCACGAATATAAACAAGTTCGTCTACTGGGTCTGTTATTGCATCGTTGGACCATGGCGTGAGTTTATTTTCCCGACTGTTATGGTACCATGAAAAACCGCCCCCGCTTTCGGTTATTAAAAATCCGAAATTTTTATCAGAGATTACATTGCTCCACGGCAAGGGCGTTTTTGCGCCCTCATCAAGCCGTATTATATATTCACTGCCCGCAAAACCGCCGAACCCGTTGTAGTATTCAACTTCGCCTATATCAAGTTCTGTTTTTTCATATTCATGTTTTATAAAGCTTGTGTACGGTATTTTGTTTTCATAACTTTCAACTTTTAGCTGATTGCTGATGCTTGGGATTTTTGAGCTAAGCACCACGCTTGCCGCCGAAAGCAAGAGCGTTTTTAGTTCGGGCGCCGCTGTGTTTCCGTCAATTACAAATATTCCTCCCGACGAGCCGACATGCTCACGCAAATGGCTTACCGAAACAAGCTCCCTTACAGCATTTAATAGCGGCTGATTATAACTGCCAACATCTTCTGTTATTATAATTAAATCAACCGCCAATCCTTTAAATCGCAGCAGTTCGTGCGCCTTTAGCAGTTTTTTTAAGATGTCCGTTTCATAAATGCAGTATATCCGCAATGCTATTATTGGGTTATCACCCGAAATTCCTTGCGACCACAGGCTTTGCTGACCTAATTTATTTGAAAGGATATAATCGCTTAGCGTGCGCCGATACGGCAAGGTGTATATAATGTTTGAAAGCATATCATACGCCGCCTTTTCATTTTTCGCACTCATTCCAAGGTATTTATTTTCCACCTGACTTCGCGACCATGCCATGTCAAAGGCGCGTTCGATGTTGGAATAAATTTTATACTTTTTGGCTATTTCCAAAGCCTCATCCCTGGCGGAGCAACCGGCAGTAATGATAGCAAAATGTGAAACAGAGCCTTTTTCAATTTTAATTTTAAACCGTTGTGACATTATAGGGTCTAAAACTGCCCCCACCGAATGGGTCATTTCGTTGCCCTCTTTCATTGCGGCAGGCGATTGGAGAGTGTTTTTTCTTCCGATAAACTTTGCTCTGTCTGTTTCAAACTCTATTCTTCCTAACTTTTCATGCTCGATGCAAACCGTTTGAACGGCGTATATCGGCGCCGCCCCTTCAATATTCGGTCTTCTGCTTGCAATAATGCAATCGAGCCCTTCATCGTATTCGGTGCGGATGAAAAGGTTGCTAAAGGCAGTATGAGCCCTGTCCGAATCAAGCGTTGCAAGTGTTATTTCTTGATAATTGGTTATATCCAAAAGCACATCCTCATTGCTGTGGTTTGCTATGGTAACCTTGCGTATTTCAGCGTTTTCCTCGGGAGAAACGATTATTTCGGTTGTCGTGTCAATCCCGTTCATATTGTGAAAATACTCTGCTTTGTGGGGCGAAAAAATAACTCTGTTGCCCGCGTTGTTGTCATACAGCGGCGCTAAAGATGTTGTCCACCATTGTCCGTTATTTATATTTTTGATATACATAAAGTGTCCGTATGTGCCGTTTTGCAAATCACTTCTAAAGCGGGTCAGCGCCATGTTGCCCGCAAATGAATATCCGCACCCGCTGTCGCTGAGCAAAACCGAAAAGTTGCCGTTTGACAAAAGATGCAAGTTCGGCATATTAACATCAATATTTTCAATTTCTCTTATGCACGACGCTTGCGGATACACTATCGGTTTTAGCGGGGTGATTCTTTCTTTCGTTTCCTTTGAAATAATGATGTTAATCGGCACTCGCTCGCATAAAAGCTCCTCGGTTGCTTTTACCGTAACATCGGAGTGAAATCTTTTTTGCAATATATTTGAATTTAAAACATTGTTTATTGAGAGCAGGCTCATACCCAAATGATGCACCATATAGCTTTTTATAACGCTGTATTCTTGGTTCGGCAAAATGCGTTCCGGGGTATAATCAATCGCCTCGTAAAGCCCGTATTTGCCCAAAATGCCTATGTCCTTAAATTGCTTAATGTTTGCCATTGCCGCATCAAAATCTACCATCAGCGCCATCATCGAGGCATACGGCGCAACAACCATATCGCTCATAAGCCCCCGCTTTAAGCCTAAATCGGGAACCCCAAAGGCTTTATACTGATAGTTAAGGTTAATATCAAACGCATTAAAACCGCTTTCCGATGTGCCCCACGGCACATTTCGCACCCTGCCGTATTTTTTTTGACAACGAATTACAAAGTGGTATGTTTCGTCAAGCAGGGTGTTTTTGATATTTTTCATTAAAAGCAGCGGCATTAAATATTCAAACATTGTGCCTGTCCACGATATAAGCCCTTTGTAGCCGTCCCTTGAAACAAGCGTTCTTCCCAAGGTGAACCAATGTTTTTTTGGTATTTCGCCTTTTGCTATTGCTACAAAGCTTGCCATTCTTGCCTCGGAAGAAAGAAGGTCGTAGTATGATTTTGTGATTTTTTCTTCTTCCGCATTATACCCTATTGAAAATAAATCCCGCTGTTTATCGTAAAGCGGCACAAAGGTTGTGTCGTCATACATTTTTTTAAGGATCGCCCCAACCTCATTGGCCCTGCTTGAAAGCTCGGTATGCTTTTTTTCGATTTCGTCAATCGCTTTTAAAACAACAAGGATATAGCCGCAAAGGTTTCCGCTGTCAACTGTTGATATATACCGAGGGTGCAGCACCTCAAGGGTTTTGGTGTTATACCAATTGTAAAAGTGCCCGTTCCATTTTTCCAACCTTTCCATACCCGAAGTTACCTTTTCGAGCATATCAATAGTTTTTTGCGCATCTATAAAGCCCATATCGTTTGCACAAATTATTGCGCAAAGATGCAAGCCCATATTTGTGGGCGATGTTCTATGCGCCGCGCCGTTTGGAGGGTCCTCTTGAAAATTGTCGGGAGCAAGGTAATTATCCGTTATGGTTGTAAAATCTTCGAAGTACTGCCATGTTTGCTTTGCTATTCCCACAAGGAACTTTTTATCGTCTTTTTTAATTGTTACTGCCTTTTTTAGCGTATCTTTGCTTGAATAATACATTACCAACGGGGCAAGCAGCCACACCGCCCCCAGCGCCGCAACAAAGATGTTATGCTTAGTTGAAACGAAAAACAGTAAAACAGCAAAAATACACGACGGCAGCATTCTTTTGTAATAGCTGAGCAAGTCCTCTTTATATTTTCGTTCCGTTTCGGCCGCCGTCACCCATTCAAGCAATTTCTTTTTGGAAAAGAACATACGATACAGCGCCCGTATTACGGCATTAAGAGTAATGTATGCGTAATGCGGAATTAATATAAAAAGCAATGCCGCCTCGTACACTATGCCTTTAATGCCGTAAACAATGGTGGAGTTGCAGCGTTGACCTATAAAACGATAGCCTGCGCCCAAAAACCAGTCGATAGATGACATAATAAGCGAAAAACAAATTGTGAAAACAGCAAAACCGAACCATATCAGGCTGTTGCCCGGCAATATGCTAAATGAAGTTAACATAATTGCTGACAAAGCAACGGGGAGGAGGGAGCGGCGAAGGTTGTCGAATATCTTCCATCTTGATAATGCGCTGATGTGTTTTTTAAAAGACCCTAAAAGCCATGGGAGGAGTTGCCAGTCGCCTCGTGTCCAGCGATGCATTCGTGCGGCGTATGAGCTGTATTTCCATGGAAACCCGTCAATAAGCTCAACATCGCTGATAAGGGCGCAGCGCAAATAGCTGCCCTCTAACAAGTCGTGGCTTAATATTTTATTTTCCGGTATTGCATTTGGAAGTATGTTATAAAACATATCTACATCAAAAATGCCTTTGCCTGTAAATATGCCTTCGCAAAACAAATCTTGGTATATATCCGAAACTGCGCCCGAGTATAAATCTATGCCGCCTTGCCCCGCAAAAACCCTTGAAAAAAACGAAGTGTTTGCGCTTTCAACGCTTATATTTATTCGCGGCTGCATTATGGCATATCCCGAAACTATTCTGCCGTTTTTCATTTTGGGCTTGTTTAGCGGGTGCGACATTGCGCCTACAAGCTCTTTTACCGAATCGCGCGGCAATTTTGTGTCTGCGTCCAAAGTTATAACATATTTAATTTCGGGCAATGAGTTTTTGTCAAAAGGCTTTAAAAAGGAGGTGTTATTATCCCCCTTTAGCAGCTTGCAAAATTCTACTATTGCTCCGCGTTTGCGCTCCCAGCCCATGTAAAGCTTGCTTTTGGGCTCGTATGTGCGTTTGCGATGAAACAAATAAAACCTGTCGGAATATTTTTTATTAAGGGATGAAATGACATTTTCCGCCGCGCTTATTATTTTTTTATCATCGGTGTTATTTTCTTTCTTGCTATCGGGAAAATCGCTTAGCAGCCCGAAATAAACATTTTCATGCTTGTTGGCAAGGTAGTATATTTCAAGCTTTTCCGCTAAATCCTTGGCATGCTTTTCGTTTGGAAGCAAGGCGGATATTACAACAAAGGTTGCATGCTCTTTATCTATTCCATCCGTTAAATCCAAGCGCGGTATGGGGCACACTTTAGTGCAGTTTAGCGCTAAGTGATTAAAAATGTTTATGGCAATATCCATCGAAGGAATTATTGTCAGCAAAAATATAAAGATTGCCGCAGTTGGATTTGTTAATGTGAAGGCATACCATGAAAGGGCAGCGGATATCCCGCCGGAAAAAAGAATAATACCTGCCCAATAAATAAATTGTTTAATTTTTCTGACTATATTATTGCTAACGCCTAAGTCTGTTTCTATAAGGTAATGCCCAACATGTCGATTGTTTTTTGTTGAAAGCTCAATTGCGCTAAGGGCAACCTCAACTTCGGACAAGTCCAGCCTTTTTCCTATTCGCTCAACATTTCTTCTGTAATGGTTTTTTGTTTTTTTATCCATCTTTGCGTATATTTCATCTGCGCTAAGTATTTTTTCAACTTGGCTCAGCGACTCAAAAATGAAGGTGTAGTCAAGCGCAAGAATATATTTTAGGCTCGTTATTGCGTTGCCCATTGAAACTTGCCGAGCCGCTTGTTTTTGATGCTCCATTGCTATTACCGTTTCAGAGTTTGTGTTAAGCTTTGACAGGCGCACACTTAAATATCCAAGTGCATCCGCCCCTTTTGCCCCGTGCTTTTTAAAGCCGGAAATAAGGTGCTCTATAAGCGAAAGGCGACCGGAAATGCCCGACTTAAAAAATGGCATGATAGTTTCGTCATAGCTTGCTTTTTTCTCAATAACGGCGTCTATTGCATCCTGCGCCTGCTTATATTGATTGTGGGTTTTGTTTATTTTATTGCAAAGGTGTCGTATATTTTCTATAAGCCCAATTTTTAGCATTGAGGAAACAGACCAAATCTCCGCATCGGATAAATACGAAATTTTTTGGTATTCCGTTATAAAATCGATAAGCATCTGCTGGGTAACCGCGCTGTCGGTATTGCTTACAAACTCCAGCGCTATTGCAAAAACCCGCGGGTAACCCGTATATTGCCCTTCTTTGATTACAGGTAGCTTTTTAAAATATTTTTTTTGAATGTTTAGCAGCAAGTCTTTTGTTTGTTCTTCTATAATATAGAAGTTATCCAGCAGCCATTCGTCGCTTCCCGTTACATGCTCACCGTTTGAAACAAGCTCCGACAAGCGCCGATAGGTAGAAAGAATAGTTCGGTAATTATCGCTGACCCTTGTGAGCAAATGGCTTATGCTGTTTTTGCCTTTTATCAATTCTTGGTTTCTGGCAAGCTGCTGCGCATGCCACATTAGGCTTTCTCCGTCAAGCCTAACGGCTCGGACATCGAACTTTCCCCTTTTGTTTGATGAAACCACCATTAGCATGTATATTATTATTATGAAAATTGCGCAAAAAAAGATACCAATCGGATAAATCATCATATACCTCTTTCTAAAACCGCTCTTTAATTAACATAATCAAAGAGCGGTATGATGTAATAACAATTGGTATTTTACCCAAAATTCTTAATTTTCATGCTAACAGTATGTCGGCATACTTATTTGAAATTCTAAAAAAAATCCTCAATCTGCTTTATATGTGATTTGAGGGTGTTGGCAGAATGGTGAAACGCCCCAAGCTCATCATCGCTTAGGCTAAGCTCAAGCACTTTTGACACGCCGGCTTTTCCCACAACAGCGGGAACGCTGATAAAAACATCGTCAAGCCCATATTGACCTGTCATAAGGCTTGAAACGGTGAGGATGGATTGCTCGCCTCGCATAACGCATTCCACTATCCGTTTTACCGCAAGCGCCACCGCATAATATGTTGCGCCTTTTTTGTCTATTATTTCATATGCGGCATTTTTCACATTGTTATAAATATCATATTTTCTTATTCCGTCACAGCAGTTGCACATTCTGCAGTAATCGTCCATCGGCACTTGCCCCACCGTTGTGCTGCTCCATACGGCAACCTCGGTATCGCCATGCTCGCCTATAATGTAAGCATGAATGTTTCGCGCGTCAATGCCAACATGCTCCGCAAGCAAAAACCTAAACCGCGCAGTGTCCAAAACGGTGCCGGAGCCTATTATTTTGTTTGCGGGAAAACCGGACAGCTTATAAGTTAAATAAGAAAGTATATCAACCGGATTTGTCACAACAAGGATAGTTGTTTCATGGGTAATATGCAACACCAGTTGGTCTATAATGCTTTTAAAAACAGCGGCATTCTTTTTTAGCAAATCAATTCGAGTTTCGTTCGGCTGCTGATTTGCCCCTGCCGTTATAATTACTATTTCTGAATTTGCACTGTCGCTGTAATCGCCTGCAACCACTTTGGTCGGCTTCATAAAAGGAACGCCGTGGCTCATATCAAGCGCATCGCCGTGCGCTTTCACCTTGTTTTTGTCTATTAAAACAATTTCGTTTACAACGCTGCTTTGCATAAGAGCAAACGCCGTTGTTGCGCCGACAAACCCTGCACCTACAATTGTAACTTTACCTTTTTTAATCATACGCACCTCCAAATTTTATGCGGTATTTTTTCCAATATCGGTTCTGTGATACGCGCCTTCAAAAGAAATTTCCGCCACCGCATTATATGCCTTGTCAACCGCTTCACCCATTGTGTCACCTGTTGCGGTTATACCCAAAACCCTGCCGCCGTTTGTATAAAAATCGTCTTTTATCTTTTTTGTTCCCGAATGATAAATGCTAACCCCATCATGTGATAACGCTTTATCCATACCGTCTATTTTATAATTTACTCGGTATTGCTTAGGATAACCTTCCGATGCCATTATAACGCAGGCAGCCGCTTTGTCGCTCCACTCAATTTTAATATCACAAAGCCGCTCATTCATTATTGCCTTTATTATTTCGATAATATCGCTTTTTAACCGAGGCAGCACAACTTGCGCTTCAGGGTCTCCGAACCGGCAGTTATACTCTATAACATAAACGCCCGTTTCGGTGATTATAAGCCCGAAGTATAAAACCCCTTTGAACTTTCTTCCCTCGCTGTTCATTGCATTCATTGTTGGCAGGAATATCTTTTCCATGCAATATGCCGCAGTTTCTTTCGTGTAGGCATCGCTTGGAGAAAAAGCGCCCATACCGCCTGTGTTTAGCCCCTTATCACCATCGTACAGCTTTTTGTGGTCTTGCGCCGAAACCATCGGAACGATTGTTTTGCCGTCTGTAAACGCAAGCACGGAAACCTCTTTGCCCGATAAAAACTGTTCTATTACAACCCTTTCGCCTGCGCTTTTAAAAATTCTTTTTTCCATTATATCCCCAAGCGCGCCTTTTGCCTCGTCAAAGCTTTCCGCTATAATAACCCCCTTGCCGTATGCAAGCCCTTCAGCTTTAATAACAATGGGATAGTCGCTGTTTTTCAAATATTCCGTTGCGTTCTCTAAGTTGTCAAATACCTCATATTTTGAGGTTGGAATGTTATATTTTTTCATAAGGTTTTTTGAAAACACTTTACTGCCCTCAATAATGGCGGCCGCTTTATTCGGGCCAAATGCCGATACAGAGCGTTCTTCAAGCCGGTCCACCATGCCGAGCACCAAAGGGTCGTCTTGCGCAACAACAACCAAATCAATTTTTTCTTCTACTGCAAAATTGACCATGCTTT
Organism: Bacillota bacterium; assembly: GCA_023228885.1. Lineage (GTDB taxonomy): Bacteria > Bacillota > Clostridia > Monoglobales > Firm-18 > JAAZFB01. The sequence continues at coordinate 14,867 of JALOAJ010000032.1, forward strand.
CAATATCGGTTGCTTGAATATCAACGCAAGTTGCTATTTGCGAAATTCCTCCATTGCCCGGTGCGCAGTATATTTTTTCAGTAAGCGGGCTTTGCGAAATTTTCTCCGCCAAAGCATGTTCACGCCCGCCGCCGCCAACTATCAAAATTTTCAAGTTTATCCCTCGCTTTGATGTATTTTTTACAAGGCTTAATGCCGAAAATGCCGCATACCGGTAAAGAGCATTGCAATGCCCATCTCATCACACATTTTTATCGATTCTTCATCTCGAATTGAGCCGCCCGGCTGAATTATTGCGGTAACTCCCGCCGCTGCCGCCGCCTCCACGCAATCGGGGAAGGGGAAGAAAGCGTCGGATGCCATAACGCTGTTTTTGGATTTTTCGCCCGCATAGTTGATGGCAAGGTTTAGCGCGGTAATTCTGTTGGTTTGCCCCGGGCCAATCCCCGTAGTGGCGGAATCTTTTGCAAGCACAATGCCGTTTGATTTTGTATGTTTTACAACCTTCCACGCAAACAGCATTTCAGCAATTTCTTTTTTTGTGGGTTGTCGTTTGGTCACGGTTTTCAACTCATTCCCCAACAACTTGGTATTCAAGGTTTGAACAAGCAGCCCGCCTGTAATTTTTTTAAGCTCCGTCATGTCGTCGGTGTTTTTAATGCAAATTCCGGGCAGCTCCAATATTCTTATATTTTTCTTTTGCGAAATAATTTCTATCGCCTCTTTTGTAAATGAGGGCGCAATTACAATTTCTAAGAATATTTTGCTTATTTCGGTAGCCGTGGCTTTGTCAATTTCGCCGTTTGCGGCAACAATGCCGCCGAAAATCGAAACAGGGTCTGCATTATATGCTTTTTGGTATGCCTCAAAAATACTGTCGCCGATTGCAACACCACATGGATTGGCGTGTTTAACCGCCACAACGCATGGTTGGTCAAACTCTTTAATAAGCGCTATTGCCGCATCGGTATCTGCTATATTATTATATGAAAGCTCTTTTCCGTGAAGCTGCTTTGCAGCCGCAAGAGAACCTTTAAAATCACCTATTTCTTTATAAAAAGCGGCGCTTTGATGCGGGTTCTCGCCATACCTCATGCTGGAAACCTTTTCAAAAGTAACGGTAAGGTTATCTCTTAAAATGCTTTGCCCAAGCTGTTTTCGCAAATAATCGGCTATAAGGGCATCGTATGCGGCGGTATGCTCAAAAACCTTGAAAGCAAGTTGCTTTTTCGTTTCAATCGTTAAATTATTGTTTTTTAGGCAGTCAATCAATTCGGCATAATCCGCAGGGTCAACCACAACCGCCACATCCTGATAATTTTTTGCCGCCGCCCGAATCATTGTCGGCCCGCCTATATCTATATTTTCAATAGCCTCGCTTAGCGTTACCCCTTCTCTTTGGATTGTTTGTTTAAAGGGATAAAGGTTAATCGCCACAATGTCGATTGTGTCTATCCCAAGCTTTGAAAGCTGGCTCATGTGTTCGGCATTATCTCTGATTGCAAGAACCCCCGCATGAATTTTAGGGTGCAATGTTTTGACCCGCCCATCAAGACATTCCGGAAAACCTGTTATATCGGATATGTTTATAACATCAATTCCTTCTTTTTGGAGGGCGTTTGCCGTGCCGCCGGTAGATATAATTTCATAACCCAACAAAGAAAGTTCCTTGGCAAACTCACTCACGCCTGTTTTATCCGACACACTTATAAGGGCTCTTTTTTTCAATTTAACCATTCCTTTCGATATGCTTGCAACTGCCTTAGGCAGTATTTCCCACTCCGCTTGCTCCATAACGCGCTTTTGCAATATTTCGGGGGTGTCATTCGGCAAAACCTCAACCGCTTTTTGCATAATTATCTCGCCCCCGTCAACAACATTGTTCACATAGTGAACGGTCGCGCCGGTAACCTTAACGCCATAATCGAGCGCCGCTTTATGCACCTTTAGACCATAACAGCCATGTCCGCAAAAAGACGGTATTAAAGATGGGTGAACATTTATTATTTTTTTGGGGTACGCATTTATTATCTCGTCTCCTAAAATGCGCATAAAACCCGCAAGTACAATTAAATTAATATTATTATTTTTAAGATGCGAAAGAAGTTGTTTTTCAAAATTGTCGTTATTTTTAATAACAACTGCGGGTATGTTATGCTTTTTTGCCCGCTCCAATGCGTAAACGCCCTCCTTGCTTGATACAACGGTTGCTATTTTCCCGTTTATTGAGCCGTTTTCAACTGCATCTATAAGGGCTTGGAGGTTTGTTCCACCGCCCGAAACCAAAACAGCAATATTTAGCATATTTCAACCCCTCGATTGCCTTCTTTTAGTTCGCCTATTATATATGCGCTGTCGCCGCAATTTTTAATATGTGCGCAAATTTGCTCCGCATCGTCTTTTGAAACCGCAAGCGCCATGCCCACCCCCATGTTAAATGTGGCAAACATATCTTGGCGCGGCACCGCCCCTTCGCTTTCTATAATGTCAAAAATGGGGGGGATGTAAAAAGAATCCGGCTGAATTTCCGCCTTTAAGTTTAAGGGGAGCATTCGCGGAATGTTTTCGTAAAAGCCGCCCCCTGTTATGTGGGAGATTGCCTTTATTTCAAAGTTTTCGATTAGCGACAGCACCGTTTTAACATAAATTTTTGTTGGCGTTAAAAGCTCCTCGCCCAAAGTGCAGCCTAAATCATCAAGGTGCATATTCAGCCTGCCCGAACCGTTGTCTATATTAAAGATTTTTCTAAGCAGCGAATAGCCGTTGCTATGAACGCCGGACGAACCGATACCTATAAGTACATCGCCGCTTTTAAGATTTGAGCCGTCTATTATTTTACTTTTTTCAACGGCGCCCAGCGCAAACCCGGCCATGTCATAATCGTCATTGCCGTAAAACCCCGGCATTTCGGCAGTTTCGCCCCCAACCAACGCGCAACCCGCTTTAATACAGCCATTTGAAACACCCTTTACAATATCTGCAACCTTTTCGGGAATGTTTTTTCCCACTGCAATATAATCTAAAAATATCAGAGGCTCTGCACCGCTGCATATAATATCATTTACGCACATGGCAACACAATCTTCTCCGATTGTATCATGTTTATCCATAAGTATGGCAATTTTTAGCTTTGTTCCAACTCCGTCGGTGCCGGAAACCAATACCGGCTTTTTAAACTTTTCTACATTTAGCTCGAATAAACCGTTAAAGCCGCCTATGCCGGATAAAACGCCTTTGGTCATTGTTTTTGCAACATATTGCCGCATAAGCGAAACTGCCTTGTAACCCGCCTCTATGTCAACGCCTGCCGATTTATAGCTTTTGTTCATACTGACCTCCGTTTTTGTTTTGCGCAATTTATTTTTTATTAAAGGGAACCTCCATGGGATATTTGCCGGTAAAGCAAGCGGCGCAAAAATCGCAGTTTTCTTTACCCTTGCCAAGCATTTTTGTCAGCCCCTCTATGCTCAAAAAGCCAATGCTGTCCGCACCAATCATTTTGCAAATTTCATCGGTATTGTAAAACGCCGATATAAGCGACTTTTGTGACGGAATGTCCGTCCCGAAATAGCAAGGGTAAATAAAAGGCGGGCAACCTATCCGCAAATGCACTTCTTTTGCCCCGGCATCTCTGATTGTTTGCACAATTCTTTTGGATGTTGTGCCTCGGATAACCGAGTCGTCAACCATTATAACACGCTTTCCTTTTACCGTTTCTTTTAAGGCGTTTAGTTTAATCTTTACCGCCCTGACGCGCTGTTGCTGTGTCGGCTGAATAAAGGTTCGTCCGATATATCTGTTTTTTATAAGACCTACCCCATACGGAATGCCGCTTTTTTCCGCATAGCCTATTGCCGCATCTGTGCCCGAATCGGGAACAGGCATTACCACATCCGCATCAACCGGGCATTCCTCCGCAAGCAGATTTCCCGCGCGGCGGCGAGTTCCGTACACGCTTATATTGTCGATAACGCTGTCGGGGCGTGCAAAGTAAATATACTCAAAAATACAAATTTTGTTTTGCCCCTTGCATTGCCGCTCATCGCTTCGGACACCGTCTTTATCAACGCACAAAACCTCGCCCGGCTTTATGTCGCGTATCAATTCCGCATCAACCGCATCAAGCGCGCAAGTTTCGGATGCAAAGATGTATGAATGGTCTGTCTTTCCGAATGCCAACGGGCGCAAACCCCAAGGGTCACGCGCCGCAATAAGCTTTCGGGGGCTCATAACCACAAGCGAATACGAACCTTTCAAATACGGCAGGCTTCGTGCAACCGCCTCCTCGATACTATGGCATTGAATTCGCTCCCTGGCAATGATATATGCAATAACCTCCGAATCGCTTGTCGTTTGAAATATTGCGCCGCTGTCTTCAAATTTACTTCGCAAATCCGCAACATTAACAATGCTGCCGTTGTGCGCAACCGTCAGGTTACCTTTTTTATATTTTGTAACAAGCGGTTGGGCGTTTTCACGCAAACCGCTGTCTTTAGCAGGGTATCTAACATGCCCAACACCCATTGTGCCTTTTAGGCGGTCTAAAATTTTGTCGTTAAAAACCTCCGGCACAAGCCCTGTGTCTTTGTGATAAGCTATTTCCCCGTCATTGTTTACCGCAATGCCGCAGCTTTCCTGCCCTCGGTGCTGTAAGGCATACAGCCCGTAGTATGTGATGTGTGCCGCATCGTCATGGCCGCCGGTGTTATAAACCCCAAACACTCCGCATTCTTCTCTTAATTTGCCTGTCATTTTAATTTTTCGCCTCTAATCTTTTTTATTCACCCAAAAGTCTGCTCATAAACTCTATATATGCCCCTTCAACATTGCCGAGGTCACGCCTGAACCTGTCTTTATCAAGTTTTTCGTTGGTGTCTTTATCCCAAAAACGACAAGTATCGGGCGAAATTTCGTCAGCAAGTATGATTTCGTTTTTAAACTTGCCAAATTCAAGCTTAAAATCAATTAACTTTATGCCTATACCCAAAAGATAGCCGGTTAAAAATTCGTTTACCATAAATGCCATTCGATTGATTTTATCAAGCTCATCACGAGTTGCAAGCCGCAACGCAATGGCATGATAATCGTTAATTAAAGGGTCGCCCAATGAATCATTTTTAAATGAATATTCAAGAGTTGAAATTGCAAGCTGTGTGCCCTCGTCAACTCCATAGCGTTTTGAAAAGCTGCCCGCCGCAACATTTCGTATAATTACCTCAAGCGGAACGATTTCAACATTTTTTACAACCGTTTCCCTGTCGGATAACTCTTTGACAAAATGCGTTTGAACGCCTATTTGTTCAAGTCTTTGGAAAAAGTGATTTGAAACTTTGTTATTTATCGCCCCCTTACCCGCGATTGTTCCCCTTTTTTTGCCGTCGAATGCAGTTGCATCATCTTTATACTGCACTATGACAAAATCAGGGTTGTCCGTTTTAAAAACCTTTTTTGCCTTTCCTTCATACATTTGAACAGTTTTTTTCATATTTTTTCAACCTCTGCTTTTATTAGTTTATCTTTAGCCGCAACTTCGCTTTCCATAGCGGCCTTGTGGTTATATAACGCGGCGGCAAGGGATTTATCCGATAGAGCAAGCATTTGCACCGCAAGCAACGCCGCATTTTCCGCACCGTCAATGGCAACGGTTGCGACAGGTATTCCTTTGGGCATTTGAACAACAGACAAAAGCGAATCCAAACCGTCTAATGTAGACGATTTTATCGGCAGCCCGACAACCGGAATAATTGTGTTTGCCGCAATAACCCCTGCCAAATGCGCCGCTTTCCCGGCGGCGGCAATTATAACGCCAAACCCTTTGGTATGCGCGCTTTGCGCAAACTGCTCCGCTCGCTTTGGCGTGCGGTGTGCGGAAATTACGAAAACTTCAAATTCGATATTAAAATCCTTTAAAATTTTTAAACCTTTTTTTATCACGGGGAAATCCGAATCGCTCCCCATTACAACAGCAACTTTCAAAATAGACCTCCATTTCTCCATTTTTATTATGGCAAGAAATAATGCACTATGCGCAAGATAATCGGCATAGTAACCAAGCTTGCAACGGTTGTTACGAAAACCGCCTCCGAGGCGTATTTATAATTGCCCCCAACTTCGTTGGCGGAAATTGCAACAATTGTCATAACCGGCATTGATATTTGCAACACAACAACGCTTATCGCAATCGTGCTAAGCCCGAATGAATATATGTTTGTAAGCACGAATGCAACAACGATTGGAACAATAAGCATTTTTATAATTATCGCAACATAGATAGAAAGTTTTTTATATGTTTTGCTAATGTCCACAGACGCCATTGTTGTGCCAATAAACGCAAGGGATAAATAAACGGTTGTTTTGCCCAATTCTTCAAGGGGTTCAAATATAACGGGCGATATGTAAAACCTTGTGAAAAATGCAACTACTCCAAGCACAATCGCAATAGAGTTTTGGTTGATGATATTTCGGTATCTTTCTTTTTTTGAAAGAGAGCTTTTATAGTCAATGCTGGCAAAGCCGATAGTCCAGAATGTAATATCGTTTACAACATGGTAAAATGCCCCATAGAAAATTCCGATAGCGCCAAAAACTGCCTTAAACAACGGATATGCCAAAAAGGCAACATTTCCAAACGACATAATCGCAACTTGAACGCCTTTTGTTTTTTCGTCAAGCTGTGCAACGCGGACATATGTTTTTGCTATTGCAACAAGAAAAAGAATAACCGCCAAAGCTATTAAAACTATGGCAACCGCTTCTTTTACAAGGGTCTTTTCATACTCAAGCGATGCAATTGATGTAAATATCATCAGCGGTGCGGTAACTTTTATAATAAACCTTGAAAGCCCGTCACGCACTTTGTCGTCCAGCCAGCCAAGCTTAGTCGCAGTAAAGCTAACCGCTATAATAATTGCAAACATTATTACCTTATCAATCATTATGTCCAATTAAAATCCTCATTTCATAGCACCAAATAAGCCGTTTTTAAAACTTTTGCGCCTATCGGTTGTTTTTTTCGTGTCGTTTTTGAAACAAATTTTATTCTATCACAAATTTGTCGAATTTACAATATTTTTTTGCCAATACTGTTTTAATTTTTAGGCGCAACAATTAAAAAGCAGCGCACATAATTTTAGAGCGCTGCTTTTGTTGGTTTTTACCGTAGGTGTAATGGGGTATTTAGTCTTTTCACCAGTCCAAATCCCAGTATCCTTCTTTTAATGTTGTGTTAAAAAACACCACAACATCTTGAATTCTGCCATCGTATCGGCGAATTAACACTTGAACATTGTCAAGCATGAAGCCCTGCTCATCATAGTAAACATAACCGTAATAGCTTCCCTCAACATCAAATATATTTATGCTGTCAACTATTTTAGCTTTACGGGCGTTTGTTGTCATGCGGCCGTCATACAGATAAATATTTGCGTTTGGCGGTATGGTATAGCTTTCTGTTACGCCCGAGCCAACATCAATTGTAACTCTGTTGTTTCTTATCGCTGTAACCCCGCCGAACGCATAGTCTACCTTGCTTGTGTTTGCGAAACCGCTGCCTAATTCAACCATTCTGCCGTAAACGCTTGCGATTAAGCCATAGTTTGTCAGCTTACCCCTTGCGCTGAGTTGAGGGGCGACAAGTGAGAAAAGGTCCGGTGTGTCTTTGCCTTCCAAAACCTCTATTTGTTTTGTTTCCCTCCCTTGGAACACCGTTAACCTATCAATTATTCCGCCGTCCTCACTTCTGATTGTTGAAATGTTTGTTACCATTGCAAGGCCGCTTGCTGCGCCCGCAACATTGACTTGACCACTTACAACGATTAAACCTGCAATACCGTTTTTATTAACATCATAAACGGTTGTATTATAATTTTCTTCTATGTCCTCGCTGCCCAATACGCTAAGCGAAAGCAAGTCGTAATCGTCATCATTTTGAAAATTGCTGTATGGCGCGATTTTATCGGCAATCATAATAACGGTGTCATTTGAAATACCAACCGCTCTGCCGCCTACCCTGATTGAACCGTCATTGCCCCTGTAACTAAAAGCGGAACCTTCAGTATATTTTGAAAAGTAATTTACGCCTTCTTCGCCTAACCTGTTGCCGGGCAATGCAATTTTGTTAATTTCACCTTGTGAGTTAACAGAAAAAGTTATTACCGTAGCAGCTTCGATTTTAGCTTTAAGACCGCCAAAAGTGTCTGTTGCTTCGTCTCCGCCATCGCTCTTGTATATTGTAAGCTTTGTTTTTGTGCCTGTGGAATTTTCTTCAATCAAGCTTATTTTTGCGGCGCCGGTAAATATGTCTACCGCGCCGTCATAGGTAAAAGTTTTTAGCAAAAGTTTATTTTGCATATTCGATGAATAAACCATTGAGTCAATAACAAAAGCATAATCTCTTAATGATGTTGGGGCTTCGCAATGCGCAATGCGTCCGAATGCGTCAAGATAGAATATGCTCTCATTTTCAAAACCCAAATCATCCGGGAAAATATTTTGCATATCTACCTTGTAATAATTACCGTTTATTTCAAATTCAGCATCTTCTTGGGAGGTTCTTTCGGCAACACCCTCAACAGTATTGCGGGTGAATATGAAATCGTATATTGTTTTGTTATTTGCTCCCTCTGTTATTTTAGTTGATAAAATGTCGTTTTCCTCAAGCATCGACCAATCCAAAATATTTCCGTCATTGTCGCTTAATGTGAGAAAGTTATTAAAACTGTCGCCGTATGAAATGGAACTGCTGTTTTTGAAGTGAATTTGTTTTGTATTGGGGTTAATGCAATCAACTATAAGATTTTTATAATGCGTTATATATACCTTGTTATATTTGCTTGACAAGTCCAAGTCTTGCAAGTACAGCTCGCCGTAAAAACTGCTTAATATATCTTCAAGCTTGCCTGTGTAAGCGGCGCCGTTTACAAATGACTCGGCATTTTTGTTTATATGTATTGTTTTTGCGGTATTGTCGTTTGGGTTTTCAAAGTATCTTATTGAAATGGAGTATTCAGTAATACTTATAAAATCAATACTACGGCTTAAAATGCGCTTTGCGCTTTGCAGGTCTGCAACGCCGTCTACATTAACCGTATCTGTTGGAAGGAGCGGCTTTATATTTCCCAAGCCGTCAAACAGCATTGCTTTTATCGTGTCACCTTTTTTGGGGCTTAATTTTAAAATATTGTTGAATATTCCATAATCCCCGGATAGTATTGATTTGCGAGCTTGCGATGTGCCCACCAAACGCCCGTTTTCATATTGCGCCAAAACAAGAACGGGGTTGATATTTTTATCGGTATCATTTTGATAAACAGCAGATGCCGCACTGCAATTAACGGCAGGCACGACAACTACATTGTTTTGCATAAATGCCGAATCATCCCCAAAGGCATAGATTATAACATCTTGAACTATGTAATCACACTTGCTGATTAAAACTTCAACCTTATTAAGCTTAATTCCGCGGTCATCGGTGTAAGTTAGGTTTCCGTCATCATCGAAGCCGATTTCAAATGCATTAACGCTGTCAAGCGGTTTGACTTTACAGGCGTTTGTCAACATACTGTATTCACACAAATAAATATTTGATTTTTGCGGTATGGTGTAGTTTTCTGTTACTGAATAACCTTTGTCAACTGTAATCTTATTATTTTTGATTGCTGTTAGTGAGCCGTAATGATGTTCAAGGTAAGTTGAATTACTAAAGCCGCTGCCAAACTCAACATTGCCGGGTGCAACCTCCGCAATTAAATCAAAGGAGAACATTTCGCCGTTTGCATTGAGCTTGGGGGCAATCAGCGAGAAAAGAGTGGGCGCATTTTTGTCTTTTTGAACATCTATTTCTTTTAAACTTCCATCTTGCAACACCGTCAACCTGTTAATGTTTTCAATTTCGGAAATGCTTGTCACCATTGCAAGACCGTCCGTCATGCCCGCCATATTGATTTGACCGTTTACAACAACCAACCCCGCAACCCCATATTTATTAACATTGTAAATTGTTGTTGTAAAGTTCTCAAAAATATCTTCGCTGCCCAGCATGCTTAGCGAAAGCAAATTGTAATCGTCATCATCTTCAAAGTCGCTGTTTGGTGCAATTTTGCCGGCAATCATGATAACTGTGTCTTTTGAAATATCGACCGTTCTGTTACCCGCCCTGATTGAACCGTCATTGCCTCTGTAATTGAAGGCTGAACCTGATGTGTATTCAGAGAAGTAGTTAACCCCTTCTTCGCCTAATCTGCTGCCCGGTAGTGCGATTCTGCTAAGCTCGCCTTGCGAGTTAACATCAAAGGTTATTACCGTGGCGGTTTCGATTTTATATTTTAAATCTTCGAAGCCGTATCCCCATGTTCCACTATCTCTATATGTTCTAAGTATTGTTCTTGTCCCTGAATAATAATCTTCCTCAATCAAATCGATTCTTGTTGCGCCGGTGAATATAACAACTTCGCCGTCAAAGGTAAACGCTTTAACAGAAAGCCTGTTTTCAAAACCGGAAGAATGAACATCCGCATCAATAACAAAAGCATAGTTGCTGCTTAGT
>JALOAJ010000033.1 GCA_023228885.1 Bacillota bacterium
CTCTCATTTTTACACCTTCTTCAACTTTTTGTTGAAAAAAAGTGTATCATATTTTACTTTTTACTAAAAGCCCTTTTTGTACATTTTTTTACCACCACTTTTGTACATTTTATCACCGCCACTGACACTATGTTAGTTCCCGCCTCGGGGTATATGTCCGTCAACACCCTCTTGTATCCGTTTGCTTGCGCATGTATCAAAGGAGCCCCCGCGGCAAGCGAAGCGGAGGGTGTAAGTACAATCGGCAACGGCTGATATTCAATTTTTATCATCGCTAACGCTTGCTCTGCCGTTACCTCATCTTTGGCAACCGCAATGGCTATCGGTTCGCCGGCATACCGCACGATATCTTGCGCAAGCGCAGGTCTGTCTTGAAGCAGCGGCCCGAATAAAACATTGCAATGCTTGCCTGTCAAAATCGCTTTAACGCCGTTTAACGACTCAGCTTCGCAAGTGTCCATCTTTAAAATTCGGGCATGCGCATGGGCGCTTGTGAGCAGGCGAGCGCATAAAAAGCCGGCATGTGAAAGGTCATCGGTATATTTTGCTTTACCTGTAACCTTATCCCATGCGTCTTTTCGCCTGATACTTTTACCTATTGCAGTGTTCATACGGCGAACAACCCCTTCGTTAAAAATGCTTACAGCTTTATCGGCCGCCAATCTTAAGCTGTTTTATTGCGGCATTATTTATTATCCATTTTATTTTTAAAATTATACAAAAATGGATATAATGAGGGTGTCAGGTAAAATTAAAGGAGGCAAAAAATGAATCCGTTTGAAGAAAAGCCGATACCAATCAACGATGGGATTGACGATTGGGCATCCATTTACCCTGTTTCGTATTCCAAACAAAGAATTGACCCATATACAAAATTGCGTATCATACTAAGTAATTGCGTTGAGGTTGGGGAGATTTTGTTTAAAAACATCTTCCTTTGCAACTGCACAAACAATGACTTGCGGCGAGAAGTTTCTCTTTTGCGCCGAATAGAACAGCAACAGCAAAAGCATATAAACTGGTTAAAACCTATTGACGAAACCACGCTTGAAACAACAATCGGTTATGAGCATTTGGAAGTAGCCCTAACGGCTTGTCTTGCCCAAAACGAGCCGGACGGGTATGTAAAACAGGTGTTTGAATTTTCTTTGATAGAGGATTTAGACCATCTTTACCGATTTTCCAATTTACTGGATTTAGATTCGCAAATCCCGGCGCAGCAGCTTGTCCAAAGCTATGTTGACATCACCCCCGGGCGGCCTGCCATAGCGCAGCACCGTTTTCCGTTCGATTCAGTGCGGCATTCGGTTGATTTTACAAAGGCGGATATTGCAACAAAGCTAAACATATTGATTGCAGCTTCATGTCAGCAGCAGACGGAAAATTATTATATGAATGTCGGTAATTCATATTATAACGATTTGGGGCGTCGGTTGTATTTGGAAATTGCAATGATAGAGGGAGACCATGCCGGGCAATACCGCTCATTGATTGACCCAAATTGCACATGGCTTGAAAAATTGTTGTTGCATGAATACATGGAGTGTTACCTTTACCACTCTTTTTACAATGACGAGCCGGACAAAGCCATACGAGAAGTTTGGGGAAGGCTTTTTCAGCAGGAACTTTCACATTTGCAAAAGGCTGTCGGTCTGCTTATGCAATATGAAAATAAAAGCTTTGAACAGGTGATTCCGAATGCCGTATTTCCAAAGCTGATAAAATTTGACGATACGCGTAATTATGTGCGTACCGTGCTCAAAGAGCAGGTTTTACTTACCGCCGACCGTGAACGGTACGCACCGATTGACACCCTGCCTGACGACCATGACTACTTTTTTTATCAAGACCGTGTAAACCATGATATAAAAACTGTTGCAAGCCATAATGTTGTCACCTCGCATATGCAAAAGTATAACATTGATTATCGGGCGGAAGAAAAGACAAACCCTGTTGATGCTTTTGCCGACAGAACGGCAGACAACACGCAAATTGCGCGCAGCCCAAATAAAACTTAAGCTTTATGAAGCTTTTATTGCAACGCCAATGTAAAAACAATGTACAAGCAAAGCGTCAATACGGCTAATGCGCTTTTGAAAGCAAAAACCTTTCGCGACGAAAATTTTGTAAGCAAGCTTGAAAGCTTTTTTTCCGCATTTTTAACGGGCTTTAAAATAGGGCTTGCATATTGGTACGCAGCAAACAAAATAAGTGATGTTGCAAAGTTTTCAACAACGAAAAACTTAACAAACTTATCTGCATTGCTTATAACGGAAATATCCCTCATCCAGCTTGGGACGAGCAAAAGGATGTATAAAATATACATCAACCGCCAAAATGTGTTCATTGCCAAAACGACAACTGTTTTTGCCGCAATGTGGTTGCGTTTTCCATTGAAAAAGCGTTTTGTCAAATGTATAACAAGCCCGATTGCAAGCGCCTCGAACACTATTGAAATTGCCGGGTTAATCACCTTATCAATTCTTATCGGAGAAAGCAAATTAAGCATTTTTACCGATGCGCAAAGCAGCCCCGCCAAAAACACGGCAGAGGGGCTTTTTGTTTTTCGATACACATTGGCAAGAAAAAAACAAGCGGCGGGGTACCAAATCAACCAACCGTAGCCGAACGAAACAGCATGCAAAGCATAGCCGACGGTTGCCTCAAAAACCCCCCATATCGCACCCCAAAAAACAATATTTATTACGGCAGATAACAGCTTGCTTTTGTTTTCTGTTTTCAAGTTTATCAACCCCCAACATATTCGTTATTTAAATTATATGCGGCGGCTTTAGGCATAATGATTAAAGCGATAACTTGCGAACCCTTTTGACTTTGACCGCATATAATAATAGTGACATGAAAAGCTGCGCATTTTTGCGTTGCTTTTATGTGTTTGGCAAAGGGAGAGCCAAACTATTTAACATCCTTTAAAGGAAAAAATATTGGCGCCGGCTGCACCGGCGGATAGGAGAATAGTTATGGAAACATGGCTCACAAGCCTAAGAACCAACACACCGCAAGAGGGTTTTGAACTTGCAATAGTGCTCTCGCAAAAAGGTGTTGAATATACGCAGCCATCGGAACAAGTGCGAAATAGGTTGCGCCCCGTTTACTCAACAAATGCAGATAGTCTTATTGCCGCTTCCCAGGTTGTTGCAACAAACTTTACAACGGTTGCGGCCGCTAATAATTATTGGAATCAGCGATAACTCCTTTGCAAAACGGCTTGCCCATTTTACGGCAGGCCGTTTTTTTAATTGACAATTTTGTTTAAAATGCTATAATTATTCATAAATAGGCAATATTATATCAACGGCATTTTAACAGAGGGGGGTTTAATGCAACATCATTGTAAAAAAGTTATAGACGGTTTAAAGTTAAAATACCAAAGCTTCAAATGGACGAACAAAAGCAGCGGCAAGGATGCCGTTACATATCTTCTAACAGATAAAGACGAACGAATGTATGTAAAAGTATCAAGCGGCAACCTTATTAAAAATCAAGTTGATATGCTGCTCTATTTGGAGGGCAGGCTGCCCGTTCCTAAGGTAATTGAATACGATGTTGGCTGCGAATATGGTTATGTTATAATGTCTGAAATTAAGGGCGTTAACTTCAAGGAGTATCTGTCTTGCATAACGCCAAAAAGGGCGGTTGAAATTTATGCGGACGCTTACGGCATTATAAGCGAAAGCGGTATAACGCACGGCGATTTTTGCCCGCTTAATATTATAATCGGCGAGGGTGAAAAAATTGCGGGGTTCGTTGATTTTGAAAAAGGCGCAAAGTGCAAGTCGGGCAGGGATTTGGACGAATCGGTTTTTATCATAAATCGGCATTATGGAAAGCAATATGTTAAATATTTTTTTCAATTAATAGGAGGAAATCAACATGAAATATAGAAATTTAATTATTACAGGCATGCTTCTTGCTTTGGGGGTTATACTTTCAAGAATAGTGCATTTGATACCGTTGCCGCTGCCTGCGTATGCATTCTCGCCATTGCATTTGCCGGTCTTTATTTGCGCAGCGATATGCGGGTGGAAGTATGGGCTTGCTTGCGGCGTTCTGCTTCCGTTTTTATCTTACTTTGTTTCGGGAAAACCGCTTCTTTACCCCTCCGCAATTGCAATGGCTGCCGAAATGGCGGCATACGCCTTGGTTACAGCGGCTATAATAGACATAAAAATATTTAAAATTGACATAACGGTAAAAACATTTATTGCGGTGTTGATTGCGCAAATTGCAGGCAGAATTATAGGCGGCGCTGTTACGGCTGCTTTGTTGGGCGCGAAGGGCGAAACATATTTGTTTAAAACTTTTGTTGTTTCATACTTTTTGAACACACTCCCCGCCATCATATTGCAGCTTGTTATAATCCCGCCAATTGCTAAGTCGGTAGATTATTTTAGGTTAAAAGGCGCTGCCTAATAATTTAGCGGCGCGGCTTATTCTTTGTTTTTAGCGGTTTCGCTTGGGGTTTTCCCCGTGATGGATTTATAAGCCCTGTAAAAGTTTGAATAGTCGTTAAAACCGCTTGCAAAGCAGGCTTGCGTAGGCAGCTGACCTTCCAAAATTAAACGGTCCGCCAGCATCACCCTTTTATAAGTAATATACTTATTTATTGAAAAGCCGGTAGCTTTTTTAAAGATGTTGCAAAGGTGATACTTCGTTATAAAAAATTTGTCTGATATAATATTTAAAGAAAGCGGCTCGCTGATGTGCGCATTTATAAACTCCAAAATTTCCGCCATTTTATTGTTGCTTGGCGGATTGCTGGGCAGGCGGTCAAAGGCGGTTAGGTTGTTGATAATATAAAGCATTTGAAAAATAATGCATTTGGCAACCAACTCGTTTTCCGCCCCTCCCTCAGAACAATGAAGGGCAAGCTTTTTGAACAAATCAAAAATTCCGCTTTCTTTAACTTTGCCCGCATCGATGTTGTTGCCTTGACCGAGCTTGCGGAACTTAAAGGCGCGAAAACAATCTATACCGTGCGAAATAAACGGAACGGTGAATTTTTTATCGATTTTTAAGACCATGCGTTCATACGGCTCTTGCTCTGATATAACAAGGTTGTGAATTTCGCTGGGGCTCATTATCAATATCGAGTTGGAAGCCAAGGGATATCGGCTGCCTTCAATGTTATATTCTCCCCTGCCTTTGATAAAAAGGTAAATTTCATAAGTCTTTTCATAATGCAGCTGAAAATCCTTTTGCATCGGGTTTTCGTCAATTGTATGATGAAAGTAGAAAGAGCCGTCATCGGCTGTATAAACCAGATTCATTGTTTTCACACTCTTTTCGAATTTTTATCAATTTAACACCAAATGACTTATAATTATAATACCACAACTTTTGCAATGTTTCAAGCAAAAACAGCATTGAGTATTGGTAAAATTAATGCTATATTAAAATAGGGAAAAGTATTATTATCGCCATTTGCATGGTAAAATGGAGGGATATTTTGAAATATAAGCTTATTGCGGTTGATGTTGACGGCACATTGTTAAACAGCAAATCCGAACTTAGCGAGGATACGGAAAAAGCAATAAAAAATGCGGTTGATGCGGGCGCTTTTTTCATCGTTTCAACCGGCAGACCTGCGGCGGGTATAAAGCGTTTTAGCAAGGTTGCAGGCGTTGATATGCCGTTTATATTGTTTAACGGCGCCGTTGTAATGATGAGTATGTCCCAAAAGGTTTTGTATCGTCAAGGGCTTGACATTTCGGTTGCCGAAGAAATTGTTGCCGCAGGGAAACAGCGTAACACCACCATTGCGATATGGACAGAAAAGAATTTGTGCGCTTTTTCGTTAAATGACAGAATTAAAAGTTACAAAAGTATATCCGGCATTGAGCCTTTAATTATAGAAAAGGTTAGCGATTTAAAAAATGAAACGATTATAAAGGTTTTGTGGTATGATGAGGTTGACAAAATATCGGAATATCAAACCGAAATGCAAGACTGGTTTGGGGAAAAAGCCAATTGCCATATATCACGACCGTACTTTCTTGAATTTGTTGATTTGAAAGCCTCAAAGGCAATAGCTTTAGAAAAAATCGGTGAATGGTTTGATATAGAGCGCAAAGAAATGATTGCGATAGGAGACGGATATAACGACATTTCAATGATAGAATACGCCGGTTTGGGCGTTGCAATGGGCAATGCGCCGGACGGAGTTAAATCGGTTGCCGATATTGTTGCGCCGACAAACGACAATGACGGGGTTGCAAAAATAATAAACAAATATATTTTAAACAAATTTTAAGCGAAAGGGAGATAATTAATGAAAATCAAATTAAGAGAAGATGCAAAATATGCTTTGATTGTTCCTTCCAGCATGGGCGTGCGCATTACGCCGGTAAACGGTCAACCCGTTTATAACAGCAATATGTTTATGATGCACGCAACCAGCGCCGAAACAAATGTTGCAACAATAGCTTCAAGCCTTGGATTGCCTGCAAAGGTGCTTACTACATTTGTAAAGGATTCCGGCATTGCCGATTTTATTAAGCGTGATTTAAGAGCCCGAAACATTGATTATGAGGGTGTTGAGCGGGAACAGGGCGACCCATGGGGGTTTCGGCATCAGTTTAATGTTGCGGACAGCGGCTATGGCGCGCGCGGTCCACGCGTTTTAAACGACAGGGCGGGCGAAGTGGGGCGTGAACTTAGCATAGACGATTTTGACTTAGACCGAATATTCGGTGATGAGGGCGCTCAAATTTTGCATATGTCCGGGCTGATAGCCGCTCTTTCGCCTCAAACAAGCAAGTTTTGTCTTGCGCTTGCCGAAAAGGCAAAGCAATATGGAACTGTTGTTTCGTTTGATTTGAACTATCGCGAATCTTTTTGGAAAGGCAGAAAAGAAGAATTAGCGGCGGCGTTTGATAAAATTGCATCGGTTGCCGATGTTTTGATTGGAAACGAGGAAGATTATCAACTGTGCTTGGGCGTTAAAGGACCGGAGGCGGGCGGTAAGGATTTGGCTGCGCAAATAAACAGCTTTAAAGGCATGATAAATAACGTTAAGGCAAAATACCCGAACATTAAATTTTTCGGAACAACCCTAAGACAGGTTATATCGGTAAATGAGCATCTTTGGGGCAGCATAATTTTAAACGGCGATGAATGGAACGTTATAGAGCCGAGCGAAATCCATGTTCTTGACCGAATTGGCGGCGGAGACGGCTTTGTGGGCGGTTTGTTATATTCCATCTTAAAAGGCTTTGAAACGGAAAAATGCAATCGGTTTGCATGGGCAACCGGGGCTATGGCAACCACCTTTTTGACCGATTATGCAACGGTTGCGGACGAGGAGCAGGTTTGGAGCATTGCAAAAGGCAACGCAAGGGTAAAAAGATAGTTATGTATAAATCCTAAAAGGAGAGTGCGGTTTAGTTTGGAAAAAACCTTTGGGTTTTTCCAAACTAACCTGCCTTCGGCGGAATTTATGCGCCGCCGAAATTTTCCTCGCTTCGCTTGGAAACGGCGATGCGCAAAGCACCATTCATACGCCTTATCTCGGCTCACGGTAGGGGTATAGGTGCAAGCTTTAATAAAATTTTGTGAGCCGGAAAGGCTAATGGTGCTTAATTATGAAAAAAGCAAATATCGGTTTGGTTGGTCTTGCCGTAATGGGCGAAAATTTAGTTTTGAATATGGAAAGCAAAGGCTTTACCGTTGCTGTGTTTAACCGCACCACCTCTAAGGTGGACGATTTTTTAAACGGCAGAGGCAGCGGTAAAAATATTATAGGCGCACATTCTCTAAAAGAACTTGTTGAAAAGCTTGAAAAACCGCGCAAGGTATTTTTAATGGTTAAGGCGGGCAAGCCGGTTGATGATTTTATTGATATGCTTATTCCGCTTTTGGAACAAGGCGACATAATTATAGACGGCGGCAACTCGCATTTTCCGGACACGATACGGCGAACGGAATATGTGGAAAGCAAGGGCATGCTCTATGTCGGCACAGGCGTTTCGGGCGGTGAAGAAGGGGCGCTTTTAGGGCCTTCGTTAATGCCGGGCGGTTCGCCCAAGGCATGGGCGCATGTAAAAGATATATTCCAAGCTGTTGCGGCAAAGGTTGAAGACGGCTCTCCTTGCTGTGACTGGGTGGGCGAAGGCGGCGCAGGTCACTTTGTAAAAATGGTTCATAACGGCATTGAATACGGCGATATGCAGTTGATTTGCGAGGCATACCACATAATGAAAGATGTTTTAGGTATGAGCGCCGACGAAATGCATGATGTGTTCAAAGAGTGGAACGAAAGTGAGCTTGACAGCTATTTAATTGAAATAACAAGAGATATTCTTGCTTTTAAAGATGAGGACGGCACAAATATAGTTGATAAAATTCTTGATGCCGCCGGGCAAAAGGGCACCGGAAAATGGACTGCCATTGCCGCATTGGACGAAGGAACACCGCTTACGCTTATCGGTGAAGCAGTTTTCGCACGCTGCTTGTCGGCGTTAAAAAGCGAGCGCGTTATCGCCTCTGAAGTGTTGACAGGGCCAAAACCTTCTTTTAACGGCGATAAAAAAGAGTTTATCAATGACATTAAAGCCGCTCTTTATGCATCCAAAATTATATCGTATGCGCAGGGGTACGCTTTAATGAGGGCTGCCGCAAAAACATACGGTTGGCATCTGAATTATGGCGGTATTGCACTAATGTGGCGCGGCGGGTGCATTATACGCTCAATATTTCTTGGCAAAATCAAAGAAGCGTTTGACGAAAATTCGGAACTTGCAAACCTTATGTTAGCGCCGTTTTTCAAAGACGCATTGACAAAACGCGACAGCGGGTGGAGGAATGTGTGTGCAACCGCAATTTTAAACGGAATTCCAACCCCGGCATTTTCGTCGGCGCTGGCATATTATGACGGATACAGAAACGAACGCCTGCCCGCCAACTTATTGCAGGCGCAACGCGATTATTTCGGCGCGCACACATATGAGCGAATTGATAAGCCAAGGGGCGAGTTTTTCCACACCAATTGGACGGGCAGAGGCGGCGAAACATCCGCAACTATATATACCGTATAGGGTTGAGGGTTATCAATATAGAGCGCTTGCTCTATCAGACCCACGATAGAGCGCAAGCGTATTTTGTGGGTCGGAAAGGGTAATAACCATGCTTATTTCACTAACTGCCGATACGCCGAAGGGAATATCGGACAACAAGCTGTTTGCCGCTTTGGCACAATCGCTTGAGGGCAGGCAGCTTAAAAAGGTGTTGCTTATTCCCCCCGATTTTACTCGGTTTCATTCGGGGGCGGGGAAAGTTACAAATGAATATTACAAGCTGTTAAAAGACAAGTGCCAAGTAGACATTTTGCCGGCGCTCGGCACCCATGTAAAGATGACGCCGGAGGAATGCGCCGAAATGTTTGGCGACATTCCGTATGAACTGTTTATAGAGCATAAATGGCGAACCGACATTGTTAAATTGGGGGAGGTTCCGGCAGATTTTGTTTCGGAGGTTTCGGAGGGCTTGGTAAATGAACCGATATCGGTTGAGGTTAACCGCCTTATTACGGATAAAAGCTATGACCTTATAATTTCAATCGGTCAGGTTGTCCCGCATGAAGTTGTGGGCATGGCAAATTACAGCAAAAACATATTTGTCGGCTGCGGCGGCAGTGATATGATAAACTCATCGCATATGTTGGGCGCTGTTTATGGAATGGAAAGGGTTATGGGGAAAGACCATTCGCCTGTTCGCAAGGTGTTCGACTATGCCCAAAAGCATTTTTTGGCAGACCTTCCGTTGATTTATGTGTTGACGGTAACGACGGCGCAGCAAAACGAAATTTTTATTCACGGGCTGTTTATCGGGAACGAGCGGTCCTTGTTTGAGCAAGGGGTGGCGTCCAGCCAACAAAAAAATCTAACGTTTGTTGAAAAGCCGTTTGAAAAGGTTGTGGTGTTTCTTGATCCGAAAGAGTTTAAAAGCACATGGCTTGGCAACAAGGCAATTTACAGAACGCGCATGGCGATTGCCGACGATGGCGAGCTTATTATTCTTGCCCCGGGGGTAAACAAATTCGGGGAAGATTCGGAAAATGACAGGTTAATACGCAAATACGGCTATGTGGGCAGAATAAATGTTTTAAAACTGACGGAACAAAACGAAGATTTGAAAAATAATTTATCTGTTGCCGCACATTTGATTCACGGCTCATCGGATGACCGATTTTCTATTACCTATTGCACAAAACATTTAACAGAAAGGGAAGTTACCGATGCGGCTTTTAGCTATATCCCTTATGATGAGGTTATAAAGCGATATAACCCAGCATTGCTCAAAGACGGGCACAACACCCTTCCCAACGGCGAGCGGATATATTATATATCAAATCCTGCGCTTGGCTTGTGGGTAAGCAAAGAAAAGTTTTAAATTTTATACCGTTTCAAAATCAGGCGCAATTATTTTTGCGCCTGATTTTTTTGTGCCAATGATATATATAAACAAAGTTTTGCAAATGTGTTGACCTTAAAAATTTTATGTGGTAAAATATCAACAATTACAAATATTATATTGTCGGTGAGGTTATATGCCAACTAATTTGGATCAAACAGATAAAAAAATATTGCAACTGCTTGAGCAAGATTCATCCATTTCAAATTTAGAATTATCAAAGGCTGCGGGTCTTTCGCCTTCCGCGTGCCTCAGCCGCAAAAAAAACCTGCAAGAGAGCGGCGTAATTAAGCGCTTTACCGCCGTATTGGACGAAAAAAGATTGGGGCTTGAAGTTACGGCTTTTATTACGGTTAATTTATCGCCGTATGATAAAAATACCATTGATAACTTTGTTAAAAAGGTGAATGAGGTTCCGTATATCTTGGAATGTTACACGCTTGCGGGCAGCAAGGATTATTTACTAAAGGCATTGGCTCCCAATATGGATGTTTACAAAGAAAAGGTTATAGGCGCTTTGGTGTTAATTCCCGGTATCGGCAAGATGGAAACAAGCATCGCGGTCGGCGCCGAAAAAATAAAATCCGTCACACCATTATTGTGATATTCGCCCGGGCGGCGCAAAAATAAAAGGAGGGGTTTTTATTATGAAAAAAGCAATTAAAAGAGGAATAGTTTTTGCACTAATCTGCTGTATAGCGGTGGCATTTACTGCTTGCGGCGGGAAAAACGGCTCAGGGAACATCTTTAAAATAGGGGTTCTTCAATTGGCAACTCATGATGCTTTAGACGCCGCATATCAAGGCTTTGTTGACGGGCTGCAAGAGGCAGGTCTTAAAATGGATGTAGATTTTTCAATAGACTATCAAAATGCGCAAGGCGAAAAATCAAATTGTCAAACGATTGCCGCTAAGTTTGTAAATGACAAGGTAGACTTGGTTTTGGCTATCGCAACGCCTGCGGCGCAAGCTATGGCAAGCGAAACAAATAAAATTCCCATTTTGGTTACGGCGGTTACCGACCCGGCAGACTCAAAACTGGTGTTGTCAAACAGCAAATCCGGCACCAATGTGGCGGGAACCTCAGATTTAACGCCTGTTAAAGACCAGTTGAAGCTGCTGAAGGAAATATTCCCGAAAGCCGAAAATGTTGCTGTTTTGTACAACTCGGGTGAGCCGAATTCCGTGTTTCAGATGAAACTTGCAAAAGAAGCGGCGCCGGATTTTGGGCTTACCGTTATAGACGCAAGCGTTTCGCAATCGTCCGAAATTCAATCGGTTGTTGAATCGGTTGTTGGGAAGGCTGATGTGCTTTATGCGCCGACCGATAACATGGTTGCATCCGGCATGGCAACTGTTTCTTTAATTGCAAAAGAGGCGAAAATCCCTGTAATCGTTGGCGAAGAAGGGATGTTAAACAATGGAGGGCTTGCAACATACGGAATAAATTATTATGACCTTGGCAAGCTTACAAGTACGCAAGCGGTTGAAGTTATCCGAAATGACGCTAAGGTTGCCGATATGCCTATTCTTTATCTTACCGATTTTGAGCTTTTAATAAACAAAAAGGTTGCCGACGACTTGAAGATTGAAATTCCCAAAAGCTTGCTCGACAAAGCAAAGCTTGTAGAGGAATAAGCGTTTTATTAAATTTTGACTTTTGTGCCTTATCTTCGCTCCGCGGTAAGGATGCTTTTAAAAAACAGTTATATTATGCGGAGCGGGAAGGCTGGCGGTTACTGCTATGGGAGGTTTATTGCTGTCTGTCCAAAGCGCTGCTTCGCAGGGGGTGCTTTGGGGAATAATGACATTAGGGGTGTTTATCACCTTTAGAATTTTAAATTATGCCGACTTAACGGTTGACGGCAGCTTTGCTTTGGGCGGTGCGGTAAGCGCCATTATTATTGCCGGAGGCAAAGAACCGCTGCTTAGCCTGTTTGTTGCACTTTTGGCAGGGCTTGCGGCGGGGGCGGTAACGGGCATTTTGAACACCAAGCTTAAAATTCCCGCCATTTTGTCGGGGATTTTGTCTATGATTGCACTTTATTCCATCAATTTAACGGTGATGGGTGGAAAAGCAAACATAGCAATGTTAGGGTTGGATACAATATTTGTTAAGGTGCAGTATTTGCTGCCGAGCAGCTTTAACAGGGCGGCGGAAAGTCTTTCGGTCGGTCTTGCTTTTGCTGTTGTGGTAATTACAATATTATATTGGTTTTTCGGCACGCAAATAGGCGAGTTGATTCGTGCAACCGGGAATAATGAATATATGGTTCGCGCGCTCGGCGGCAACACCGACACGATGAAAATTCTTGGGCTTATGATAAGCAACGGGCTTGTGGCGTTATCGGGCGGGCTTGTGGCGCAAAGTCAAGGGTACGCCGATGTGGGCATGGGCTCGGGCGCTATTGTAATTGGCTTGGCGTCGGTCATTATCGGCGAGGTTATTTTTGGCGACCGATTTAATTTTTATTATAAAATGGCATCCGTTGTGGCAGGCTCGGTTATTTATCGCGTGATTATTGCGATTGTGCTGCGCATGGGGCTAAAATCAACCGATTTAAAGCTGTTTACAGCCATCATTGTGGCTGTTGCGCTGGCAATTCCGGTTATTAAAAAGCCGTTTATAAAACCCAAAATTGCGGAAAGGAAAGCAAGGTAAAGCTATGCTAAAAATTTGCAACTTAACCAAAGTGTTTAACATTGGAACAATTAACGAAAATATTGTGCTTTCCGATTTTAATTTGCATGTTAAAGAAAACGAATTTGTAACGGTAATCGGCGGCAACGGCTCGGGTAAAACAACATTGCTCAATATGATTGCAGGGGTTTACATGCCGGAGGCGGGGCAAATTGTGTTAAACGGGAAGGACATAACAAAAATGCCGGAATATAAACGCTCTGCCCTTTTGGGCAGGGTTTTTCAAGACCCGATGAAAGGTACGGCATCAAGCATGGAGATTATCGAAAACCTTGCAATTGCCAATCGTCGCGGAATGAGCAGAGGGCTTGGCTGGGGCGTGAAAAAAACCGAAAAAGCTCGCTTTGGCGAATATTTAAAGCTGTTGGACTTAGGCTTGGAAGCACGCCTTCATGTTAAGACGGGGCTTCTTTCGGGCGGTCAGCGGCAAGCGCTTACCTTGCTTATGGCAACCCTTCAAAAGCCAAAACTGTTGTTGCTTGACGAGCACACCGCCGCGCTTGACCCTAAAACCGCCGCAAAGGTGCTGAATTTGACAAACGAGTTGGTTACTGATAATAATTTAACCACCATTATGATTACCCATAATATGAAAGATGCAATTCGATTGGGCAATCGGCTGATTATGATGCATGAAGGCAAAATTGTGTTTGATGTGACCGGCGAAGAAAAGAAAAACTTAAAGGTTACCGACCTTTTAAGTCGGTTTGAGGGAATAAGCGACAGAATGTTGCTTTCAAACTGACAAACTGTTTTTGGAGGCGTATTTTTTAAAGGGGTGCATTAAGTGCCGCGAATTTATGTTTTTTTATCTTCTTTTTTTAAATATGTGTTCATTGCAATAATCTATCTGTTCATCTTCGGAATAATGAAGATGATTTATCTTGACATCAGAAAAACAGATTTGCCTCGACCTAAAGGCATCCCGAAAGGCATGCCGTATCTTCAGCTTATAACAGATGCAAACACCCTTTATTTTGAGGTGTCAAAGGCGTATCCGCTTGACGGCGAAAAAATTATTATCGGCAGGGGCGTATCGTGCGACATAACGGTTGATGATTTATATTTGTCGGCACGCCATGTAAAGCTTTGGTATGCTGATAATGAATGGTATATAGTTGATTTGGAAAGCACAAACGGAACCTACATAAACGGAACTAAGATGGATAAAGAACCGCTTATTTTAGACAGCGGCGACAAAATCAGAATAGGGCAGCTTGAATTTTTGGTTGTAATTTAGGAGAAAGGCTTTCGGGCGCGAAAATTTAGCGAGGGGATTGAGCTGAAATGAAGGCAACATTGGTTAAAAAACCGATAGGCATGCTTGTGTTGATAAACCTGCTTGCCTTTTTGCTTTTGTTTTTTTACCGAAAGCCGCATAACCTTCAGATATTGTATGTGGGTGGCTCAATTATGGTTTTAAATGTGATTACCTATTCGGTAATTGTTTTTTTAAAATTGGGGGACGAATATTTATTTTTAATAGCCTCTATGCTTATAACTGTTGGGGTTGTTATGCTGTGCAGGCTAAATTATACGCTTGGCATTGCACAGGTGGGCTGGTATTTGGCATCGCTTGGCGTTTTTTATGTAACATACATCGCATATCGGTATATAAATTTTTGGAGCAACCTAAAATGGCTGTACTTTGCGCTGTCCGTTGCTCTTTATATTTTAACGCTGACTGTCGGAGTTACAATAAACGGCGCCAAGAACTGGATAGTTGTGGGCGGACATTCCTTTCAGCCGGTCGAGGTAATCAAGGTGCTTTTTATTTTCTTTTTGGCAGCGCGCCTTACGGGAAACAACAAAAAAATATTAAATTTGCCCGAAAATTACGCAACTGCATTTTTCGCATTTATTTTTATAGCCTTTTTGCTGTTCCAGCGTGAATGGGGCATAATGCTTTTGTTTTTCTTTTGCTATATTACCTTGATTTATATATACGATTCAAATAAGCTGTTTGTAGCGTTAAATGTGCTTGTGTGCACCGTTGTGGGAGTTGCGGGGGCGCTGACAATGCACCATATTGCGGTGCGAATTCACACATGGAAAAACCCATGGAGCGACATATCAAACACAGGCTATCAAATTACCCAATCCCTTTTTGCAATAGCGGCAGGAGGGTTTTTCGGCACCGGAATAGGGATGGGGAGACCTGATTTTATCCCGGAGGCGCATTCCGACTTTATCTTTTCCGCCATATGCGAAGAAATGGGCGTGTTCGGCGGGGTTGCGGTTATTTTGCTTTATCTTATATTTATATATCGGGGTATAAAAATCGTTTTAACGCTCCCCAAAGGGTTTGATAAATGTGCGGCGTTGGGAATTACAATTATGTTTGCATTCCAAACCTTTATTATAATCGGCGGGGTTATAAAGCTTATACCGTTGACCGGCATAACGCTGCCCTTTATAAGCAGCGGAGGCAGCTCGCTTGTAAGCAGTTTTATTTCGCTGGGCGTTCTTCAGGCAATGTCGGCAAGGGGGAATGAACATGGTAAATAAAAAAATAATAAAAGTGCTGATGTTTATTGTGTTTTTATTTGTTTTGTTGATAGGGCATCTTACATATTTTATTGTATTCAAAAAAGACGAGGTTTCTCAAAACTCGCATAACAAGCGGTTGTGGGCATACGAAGAAGATATTGTAAGGGGCGAGATTGCAGACCGAAACGGAATTGTGCTTGCCTTTTCAAAAGAGGGAGAGCGAATTTATAATTATAATTCCCTTTATTGCCATGTTATCGGGTATAATTCAAAAATATACGGAAAAACAAATATCGAAAGCAAGTTCAACTCGTTGCTTTTGGGCAGAGGCGGGCTAACGGAGGTTTTTAATTTATCGGGTGACGGCAAGGTGGGGTATGATTTAACTTTAACTATTGACCACCGCCTGCAGCATTACGCATATGGCAGATTGGGGAACGCAAACGGCAGCATTGTTGCAATCAACCCCCAAACGGGCGAGGTTCTTGCCCTTGTCAGCAAGCCGGATTTTGACCCGTCAAACGCCGTGTTGATTAAAAAATGGACAGAGCTCACCGAAAACAGCAATTCGCCTTTGCTTGCAAGAGCAACGAGCGGGCTGTATCCCCCCGGTTCAACCTTTAAAATTATAACATCCGCGGCGGCAATTGAAAAAGGCATGGATAACGATATGTATTCCGATACAGGTTCGGTAATAATCGGAAACACCGCATTCTACAACTACGGGAAAAAGGCAAACGGCGAGATAGACTTTAAAAAAGCGTTCGCGTTGTCAAGCAATTTCGCCTTTTGCTCAATGGGCGCCGCACTCACAAGCCCAACGCTTAGGGATATGGCGCAAAGATTCGGTTTTGATAAAACATTCGACTTTGATATAGATTTTTCAAAAAGCGCCTTTGCCGCAAAGGATACTGACGAGGCGGGCAGCGCCGCACTTGCCATAGGACAGGGCGAAACGCTTGCAACGCCGCTCCAAATGGCGCTCACAGCGTGTGCAGTTGCAAATGACGGTGTTATTATGAAACCGTATATCGTGCAAAAAGCAACCAATAAAAACGGAAATTTGGTGTATGAAAAAAAGCCTCAACAGCTTTATAAGCCGATAACATCGGAAGTTTCCGAAAAAATTAAGGATTTAATGGTCGAAACGGTAAAAACAGGCACAGGGAAAAACGCAGGTATACGCAACATATCGGTTGCGGGAAAGACAGGCACGGCGGAAAACGAGCTGCTTGGGAAAGAGAATAACAAAGAACACGCTTGGTTTGTGGGCTTTGCACCGGCGGACGATTCTCAAATTGTTGTTGCGGTTATGTTGGAATACAGCGGCGGCAGCGGCGGCGAGCTTTGCGCCCCCATCGCACGGGATATAATCAACACATATTTAAAAAAATAGGCGCTTTTAAGCAGTTATTTGTTATACAATATTGCAAATTAAGCAAAAATACTGTATAATGCCCTTATAATGTTTTAGGGGGCAAGATGGTTTGTATAAAATAATAAAAAAACACGCGTTTAACGCCCAAGTAATTTTAATGGAGGTTGAGGCGCCTCGCATTGCCAAAAGCGCAAAGCCGGGTCAGTTTATTATGCTAAGGGTTGACGAGCAAGGGGAGAGAATCCCTCTCACCATTGCCGATTATAATGCGCAAGCGGGAACTGTCACCATTATATTTCAAATAGTTGGAAAAACAACAACGGCATTGTCAAATCTTTCACAAGGTGATTTTATTCTTGATTTTGTCGGGCCGCTTGGTACCTCTTCCGATTTTGAAGGCATTAAAAATGCGGCGGTGATAGGCGGCGGCTTAGGTTTGGCTATTGCGTATCCGCAAGCGAAGGCATTACATGAGCGAGGAGCCTCGGTTGATTTTATAGCCGGCTTTAGAAATAAAGATTTAATTTTTTTGCGGGACGAAATGAAATCGGTCAGCGCGCGCTCCTTCATTACAACCGATGACGGTTCGGCGGGTGTCAAAGGCTTTGTGACCGATGTGCTGAAAAGCCTTATAGAAAAAGGCGCGAAGTATGACACCGTTATAGCGATAGGTCCGCTTGTTATGATGAAGGCGGTAAGCGAGCTTACAAGGGAATACGGTATAAAAACGACGGTCAGCCTAAACCCCATCATGATTGACGGCACCGGTATGTGCGGCGGTTGCCGTGTTACGGTTGGCGGTCAAACTAAGTTTGCGTGCGTGGATGGCCCTGAATTTGACGGACACTTGGTAGATTTTGACGAGGCAATAGCGCGCTCTGCCATGTATAAAAAGGACGAGGCGCATTCGGCAAAACAGCATAAATGCAAAATGGAGGGCAGGCTCGATGTTTAATTTAGACCCTAAGAAAACCGAAATGCCGGTGCAAGCGCCCGGCGAAAGAAATAAAAATTTTAAAGAGGTTGCAACCGGTTACACCGAAGAAATGGCAATGTCCGAGGCAAGACGCTGCCTTGCTTGTAAGCACCGCCCCTGCGTTGCAGGTTGCCCGGTAAGCGTGAATATACCTGATTTTATAAAAGAAGTTGAAAAGGGCAACTTTGAGCGAGCGTACGAAATTATAACCGACACAAATTCGTTGCCGGCTGTTTGCGGGCGAGTTTGTCCGCAGGAAAGCCAATGTGAGAAGGTTTGCGTTCGGGCTATAAAAGGCGAAAGCGTGGGTATCGGAAGGCTTGAAAGGTTTGTTGCCGATTGGTATATGAAGAATATTGAAGAAAAAATTGAAAAGCCTGCTTTAAACGGAATTAAAATGGCAGTTATCGGCTCAGGCCCTGCCGGGCTTGCCTGTGCGGGAGACCTTGCAAAGCTTGGCTATGATGTCACCATCTTTGAGGCGTTCCATGTTGCCGGCGGCGTTTTGATGTATGGAATACCACAGTTTAGATTGCCTAAAGAAATTGTGCGCAAAGAAATAGACCGCCTTAAAAAACTTGGCGTTAAAATCGAAACAAATTCGGTTGTGGGCAAAATGATTTCCATTGACGCCCTCATAAGCGAAGAAGGCTTTAAAGCTGTGTTTATCGGCACAGGCGCGGGGTTGCCTTCCTTTATGAAAATTCCGGGCGAAAATCTTTGCGGCGTGTATTCCGCAAACGAATTTTTAACAAGAATAAATTTGATGAACGCCTATAAGTTCCCCAAGTATGATACCCCCATCAAGGTGGGCAAACGGGTGGCTGTTGTTGGCGGGGGAAATGTTGCAATGGACGCGGCGCGCTGCGCAAAACGATTGGGAGCCGATGAAGTTTACATAATATATAGGCGGGGCGAAGAAGAAATGCCCGCACGGCTTGAAGAAATTCACCATGCGAAGGAAGAAGGAATAATATTTAAAATTCTAACCAATCCAACCCGCATAATGGGTAAAGATAATTGGGTGAGCGGCATCGAATGCGTTAAAATGGAGCTTGGCAAGCCGGACGAATCGGGACGCCGCCGTCCGAGCGCCGTTGAGGGCAGTGAATTTGTTATAGATGCGGACGAGGTTATTATGGCAATAGGTCAAAGCCCGAATCCCCTTATAAAATCAACAACGCCCGATTTAAAGACACACAATTGGGGAGGTATAATTACAGATGATGCCGGGCGGACAAGCAAGCCGGGAGTGTTTGCCGGCGGTGACGCTGTAACGGGGGCAGCTACCGTTATTCTTGCAATGGGGGCGGGCAAAGCCGCCGCTGCAGCAATGGATGAATATGCCGCCTTAAAAACAGACAATAAATGAAAAACGCATGTTGACAAACATATAATGTTATGGTATTATATTTTGGTATCCGCACGCAAAGGGTTACACATACGATTTTAGCAAGCCTATTTTGCGCTTTAAATTGTAGCGGTGTGTTAAAATGCAAGGCATACCCGAGCGGCGAGTTTAAAATTACGGAGGTGCGCGTAAAAGTGTACGCAATAATCGAAACGGGCGGCAAGCAATATAAGGTTTGCAAAGGTGATGTAATTTATGTTGAAAAGCTAAACGCCGAGGGCGGGGATGACATTAGCTTCGACAAGGTTTTAGCGGTAGGTGAGCAGGGAATTTTAACTTTTGGAACGCCTGTTGTTGAAGGGGCGGTTGTAAGCGGAAAGCTTGTTAAAAACGATAAGGCAAAAAAAATTATTGTTTTTAAGATGAAATCCAAAAAGGGATATCGCAGAAAGCAGGGGCACAGACAACCGTACAGCAAGGTTGAAATAACTGAAATTAAGGCATAATTAACGAATGAATTTAAGGGAGTGATATATATGGCTCATAAGAAGGGTATGGGTAGCACCAAAAACGGCAGGGATTCCCAGTCCAAACGGCTTAGCGTTAAGCGGGCGGACGGCCAGTTTGTGCTTGCGGGTAACATTTTGGTTCGTCAAAGGGGAACTAAAATTCATCCCGGTAACGGCGTTTCTAAAGGGAAGGACGACACATTGTTCGCTGTTATTGATGGGAAGGTAAAGTTTGAAAGGCTTGATAAAACAAGAAAAAAGGTAAGTGTTTACGGGCTTGTTTAACAGCATCAATTTGGGGGGTGGGCTTTTTAGCTTACCCCTTTTTCGTTGATTGGCAACGGCTTTAAAACGGAGGGTAATTAAAGATGTTTGTTGATATTGTAAACATAACAATTCGTTCGGGGAACGGCGGCAATGGTTGCGTTTCATTTCGCCGCGAAAAATTTATTGCGGCGGGCGGCCCGGATGGCGGGGACGGCGGCAACGGCGGGAATGTCATTATAGCCGCTGACGAAAATAAGTCAACCCTTATGGACTTTCGTTATAAAAAGAAATATGCGGCGCAAAATGGTCAAGATGGAAAAGGTTCAAAAATGTTCGGCAAAAAAGGCGAAGATTTAATTATAAAAGTTCCTGCCGGAACAATTGTGCGCAGCGGCGAAAGCGGCGGCATTATAGCCGATTTATCCGAGCCGGGCAGCGCTTTTGTGGCTGCATACGGCGGCAAAGGCGGGTGGGGGAATGTGCGTTTTGCCACCCCAACGCGGCAAGCCCCTAATTTTGCCAAAAGCGGCAAGCTTGGCAGGGAAAGGGAATTAACGCTTGAGCTAAAACTCATTGCCGATGTGGGGCTTATAGGTTTTCCGAATGTGGGCAAATCAACCTTATTATCCGTCATAAGCGATGCCCGTCCTAAAATTGAAAATTATCATTTCACAACCCTTGTTCCCAATTTAGGCGTTGTAAGGATAGATAACGATGCCTCTATGGTGGTTGCCGATATTCCGGGCATAATAGAAGGCGCCCACACGGGTCTTGGTTTGGGGACGGATTTTTTGCGGCATATAGAGCGAACCAGATTGCTTATTCATGTGGTCGATGTTTCGGGGTCGGAGGGCAGAAACCCGATTGACGATTTTGAAAAGATTAACCAAGAGCTAAGGTCGTTTAGTAAAGCGCTGTCTGAAAAACCGCAAATAATTGCTGCAAATAAAGTTGATATTACGGAGGATTTGTTAGACGAATTTTTGGCGGAGGTAAAAAAACTCGGTTTTGAGGCTTTTCCCATATCCGCCGCCGCGAATAAGGGTATCCCAAAACTTATACGGCGTGCATATGATGTATTAAAAACATTGCCTATACCAAAATTTGAGCTTCAGCCCGATACAGAGCAAACCGAAAGCGACGATACGATTACCGTTAAAAAAACAGACGGTGTTTTCGTGGTGGAGGGCGAGAGCATATACAATCTTATAAATTCGGTGAATTTTGACGACAGCGAATCGCTTGGATATTTTCAGCGTTCGCTGATAAAGCTTGGAGTTATAGACCGGCTTGAAAAGGCAGGCGTTAAAGAGGGCGATACGGTGCGCCTGATTGATTTTGAGTTTGATTACATTAAATAAAACACTTGACACCATATATTAAAAGCAATAAAATATATACGACATTTAGTTTTTTGGAGGTGCAACATGGCGGTTAAATATGTTTTTGTCACAGGCGGGGTTGTGTCGGGCATAGGAAAGGGCATTACGGCGGCATCGCTTGGGCGTTTGTTAAAGGCA
This sequence comes from Bacillota bacterium, assembly GCA_023228885.1. GTDB lineage: Bacteria > Bacillota > Clostridia > Monoglobales > Firm-18 > JAAZFB01. The sequence goes on from JALOAJ010000033.1 coordinate 21,623, forward strand.
AGGGGTTTAAAGGTAACAATGCAAAAGTTTGACCCATATATAAATATGGACCCGGGTACAATGAGCCCATATCAGCATGGTGAAGTGTTCGTTACCGATGACGGTTCGGAAACTGATTTGGATTTAGGTCACTATGAGCGTTTTATAGATGAAAATCTTAGCGCTCATTGTAATAAAACGACCGGGAAAATATACTGGAGCGTTATTACCAAAGAACGGCGCGGAGAATTTTTAGGCTCTACCGTTCAAGTTATACCCCATATTACAAACGAAATTATTGATAGCGTATATCAGGTTGGCAAAGTGCGCCAAACGGATATTGTAATTACCGAAATAGGCGGAACGGTGGGCGATATTGAAAGTTTGCCTTTTCTTGAAGCAATCAGGCAGGTTGCAATTAATGTCGGTCGTGAAAACTGCTTGTTTATTCATGTGACGCTTGTTCCGTATCTTGAAAAATCGGGAGAGCAAAAATCAAAACCCACCCAGCACAGCGTTAAGGATTTGTTGGGATTGGGAATTCAACCCGATATAATAGTGTGCAGAACAACAATGCACCTGCCGAAGGAGCTTCGGGATAAAATAGCGTTGTTTTGCAATGTTCCTTCGGAATGCATAATTGAAAATATGGACACCCAAAGCCTTTATGAAGTTCCGCTTATGCTTGAGCTTGAAGGGCTGGGGAATGTTGTATGCAAACGCCTTCATTTGGATTGCCGCCCGCCTGACCTTTCGGGGTGGAGCGCCATTGTCGAAAAACATAAAACCTTGCGAGGGTGCGTCAAAATTGCGCTTGTGGGCAAGTATGTCGCATTGCATGACGCATACATAAGCATTGCCGAGGCGCTCACGCACGCAGGGATTGCGCATGGGGTAAACATTGAAATAAATTGGGTTAATTCCGATTATGTTACAACGGCGAATATTGATGAAATTTTAAGCGACTGCGATGGAATAATTGTTCCGGGCGGGTTTGGCGACAGGGGCATAAAAGGTAAAATCCTTTCTATTAAATACGCAAGAGAAAATAAAATTCCGTTTTTCGGTATCAGCCTTGGAATGCAGCTTGCGGTTGTCGAATTTGCACGAAATGTTGCAAAGCTTGACGATGCGCACAGCGCAGAGCTTGACCCTGATACGCCGCATCCTGTTGTTGACTTGGTGCCGGGGCAAAAAAGCGAAGAAGGTTTTTGCGGCGCAATGCGCTTAGGTCAGTATAAGTGCGTTCTTTGCGAGGGGACGAAGGCGCATCAGGCGTATAAACAAAGCGAAATAAACGAGCGCCATAGGCATAGGTATGAATTTAACAATAAATATGTAGAAAAACTGTCAAAGTCAGGGCTTATTATAGCAGGAAAATCGCTTGACGGTGAGTTTATAGAGGTTATTGAGTATAATGGCAATCCATGGTTTGTGGGCGTTTCGTTTCACCCGGAATTTAAGTCGCGACCGAATCGAGCGCATCCATTATTTAAAGATTTTGTAAAATCGACAATGGAAAACAGCAAAACCCGTTGATTACCTGTTTTTTGCGCTAAAATACAGCACCGTTACATAGTTTTACATTTCTATTACAACGCTTGACTAAGCAAAAAGCAGATGATATAATCAATTCAGTAACAACGCTGGCAATATTTTTCGCGAAACTGCATGCCTATACATAAAAAAGCGAACAATTTGCCAAATGGTGCATACGAATGAAAGGGGCGTGTGACATTTTAAATTGATTTTAACTCTTTCAAAACAAATAAAAAAAATTATAAGGGAGGATTTTTCATGAAAAATCTCAAAAAAGTATTTGCAGTTGTTATTGCTTTGTCAATGATTTTGAGTACCGCTGCTTTTGCGGCTGTATTTTCAGATGTTGCAGACAACGCTGCTTATACTGAAGCAATCGAGTTAGGCGCTTCTATTAACCTGTTCACAGGTTATGAAGATGGTTCCTTCAAACCTGAAGGCGACATCACAAGGGCAGAATTCGCAGCAATTATTGTTAGAATGCTTGGACAAGAAGCACAATCATCCGGTGCGGCAGGGGCAACAAAGTTTGCGGATGTTCCTTCAACCCACTGGGCAGCAGGTTACATAAACATCGTTACCAATCTTGGCATAGTTAACGGTTATGGCGATGGTAACTTTGGTCCTGAAGACAATGTTACATACGAACAAGCTGTTAAAATGTGTGTTGTGGCTCTTGGATATGAGCCGGCAGCAGCTGGAAACTATCCTGTTGGTTACCTTACAATCGCACAACAAAGAGGCGTAACAACAAGCGTTAAGGGCACAAGCGGCGTTGCAATAAACAGAGGCCAAGTTGCTCAAATGGCATTTAATTCACTTGATGTTCCGCTTATGACGCAAACAGGCTTTGGAACATACATAGAGTATGTTATAAACGACGGAACAAACAACACAACAAGAAAAACATTGCTTAGCGAAAACCTTGATATAGTTAAAATTAAAGCAATGGTTGAACAAACATATGATCTTTCAAGCTCCAAAAAAGAGAGCCTTGTTCAAGTAGAGGTTCTAAATGCTTACAGATCAATTTATGGCGACAAAGGCGAAAAGTTTGAAGAAGACACAAAAGTAAGCATTGATGCTGGTAAAACAAATCTTAAATCATTTGTTGGCTACAATGTAATAGCTTATGTTGCATATAACGATGCATATGATGATGACCCTGTTGCTTTGTATGTAACAAAAGATATTTCTTCGGCAGATGAAATTACAATCGCTGCAAGTGATATTGAAGACATTGTTAAGGTTGGCTCAACCCATTATGATGTTAGCTACATGGCATCCAAAGACGCAAGGTCAGCTGAAAAGTTTTCCGTTGATGCAGGTGCAAGGGTTTACTATAATGGACAAAAAGACGACAGAACACTAACCACAATTTTAAATAACTTCTACGGTACAGCAACCTTCGCGCTTAACGATTCAAGAAATACCGAATATGACTATGATACAGTATATGTTCTTCATTATGAGAATGCTGTTGTAGAATCGGTTAACCTTACAGCAGGCAGAGTAAGCGTTAAAGAAGGTAAAGTAGTTTATTTCGGTGACAACCAACCGGATAGCTCAGCTACTCTTTACGATGTAGACGGCAAAGAGCTTGAGTGGTCGGAACTTGAAGAAAATGATGTTCTTTCAATAAGAAGAACTGTCGGCACAAACAACAGAAATGTTTATGTTTGCACACTTGTTCGTAATGTTGTTGAAGGCGTTATCACAGAAAAAACCAGCGAAGACGATGCAGAATTCAAAATCGGCGGAGCATACTACAAAACCGATAACGGTATAGTTTATCCGGACGATTTAGACTTGCAGTATGAAGGCGTATTCTACCTTGACATATTCGGTCGCATTGCATACTACGAAGCACAATCTTCACTAAGCAGCAACTATGCTTTTGTTATTGAT
>JALOAJ010000034.1 GCA_023228885.1 Bacillota bacterium
GTACATCACCTTTTTCTGGTACTATTTCGCTTAAAGTATCTTCTTGCAGATTCATCGCGTATATTTTTCTAACGCCGTTTTCAGTCGGCGGGTTGTTGGTATCATTAAGTTCAGTATTGCCACTATATGAGGCAGCGTTATCATTATTGAGACTGATAATAAACATAATTATAACGGCAACGGCAAGAACCGCCGACGCTGCCGCAACAAGTCTTATTATTCTTATTTGTTTATTGCTTTTTTCCGATGTCGCAATAATTCGTTTAACACGATTATTCGCCTTTTTAATTTGTTCTCTATCCATAATACTAATCCTCAATAATATTACAATGTTTTTGAGTTCTGTGGTATTATTTACTTTAATATAAACTCATTATTCTGTATTGTCAATTATTTTTGTATTTTCTACTTATTTTGTATTGTAATATTAATATGGCTTTCGCGCCCTTCTTGATTCGTTCAGTATGACATAGATGACACTCGCTTATGGCGTTCTTTACGCGGTGCGTCTCCAGATTTTAACCGTTATGTACGGCTGCATGTTTTGGTGCGCGCCGCCGCCCTGCTCCTGCAAATCCGCCGTCATCGCATTGTTGTAGACTGTTCCCGACGAATAGCCTGTCCTGTATCCGCTTGAGCTCTCGCCGGTTCCGTTTCCGGACAACGATATGTATTGGCCTTGATACCACCTTATAGTATGCTTGTGCTTTGGTATCTGCGCCTCGGTGAGCGTAACCGTTTTTGTTCCGCCTGTTTTACCCGCCTGATTAAAATCCGCGTCGTCGGATTTATACCCCGCTAAAACCCTGCCCTGGGCGTACTCCTCCCAAGAGCCGCCGAACAACTGCGCGGGGGAGATATTCGATACCGTTATATATATTGATCCCACAGGATAGCAGTCAAGCGGCTTTATAAGGCCTTTTATAACCTCTTTTAATTCCTCAATATCCTTCCTGTCTTCCGCCGTTTCTTTTTTTGCCTCAAAAAGCCGACGGGCATACCTTGCCAGCGTAATCTCCCGCGTGTCCATAACGTCCTCCGTTTTTTTATGCATTATACCGTTTCTTTTTTCTCACAGCCGCTCAAAATTAAATATGCGGCTTGTCCTTTTTATAAACATGCCGTAAAAAAGAATGTAAAAACCTTCTTTTAAATCTTGTTCATCTTAATCATGCGGGTTATATTCTCCAGTTTCTCGCGCTGGTTTTCATCCATCATAGGCATTACGTTTTTAACAAACGCATCGAGAGCGTCTTCGGAAAACGTGCCGTCGCGGCGTCCCTCCCCTATCATCATTTCCAAATCGCCCATCAGCTCGCTTTCGCTTTTATTACCGTACTTATTAATAGCGTCTTCATAGTTTTTTATATCTTTATCGTTTATTTCATCTACATTAATATTTGCCTTTTTGGCGGCTTTTTTAAGTTCATCTTTATTCAGCGCGGCTTTTTGCTCTTTTATCTTCCTCAAATCTTTTTTAGCCATAAAAGACACCTCCTCTTTTATATGTATATTCGCGGTTGTTCGCGTTGTTCACATAAAATCACGGCGCGCATATCATATACCAAACAACAAAGAAGGGTACTAATATGTTCAGATTCCCGTTCGGTCCGCGCCCCGCACCCCGCCAAATGCAGCGCCGCGGCGTCCCGTCTCCGCAAAAATCGGTAAGTTACGGCGATTTGCTGCAACATGCCTCGTTTTCGCCCGAATTGAGTTTTCTTCTTTCAATGACTTTAAAAGACGGGCTTGATAAAAAAACAACTCTTGATATGCTTAAGAACATAGAGCCGTACGTTGCCGCACAAGACAGGGAAGCCATACACAGTATATTCCACACGCTTAATATGACGGATAACTATCGCCGCCGTCCGCCCGTTCCTCCCCCCGGCAGGCACGGAGCGGGGCTTTCGGATTTCTCAAAGCTTTCAAGACACCAGACACTGCTGGAAATACTGCAGCGCTACGCTTCGCAGGACACCTGCTCTATGCTGCGCGGGCTCTCGCAGTCGGCGCGGACACAAGAAAACTTTGAACGCATGTCGCGCCGCATTGAAAAACTCCGCAATATGAATATGTCGTCTCCGGAAAATATGTTCGAGGCGATATCAATGTTTATGCCGGCGGAGGAGCAAAGCAAATTTAAAAACATGCAAAACATGATGCGCATGATGGGCTCTATGAAAAACTTCAAGCCCGAGGATTTGTTTAAATTTATGGGAAACTTTAAATAAGCGTTTTTAAGTAAAACCGCGCCCGTTTGTATTCAAGAGGAATACTTTTTGCGTTCATTTTATCGCTTGACGCTATTTTGCATCAAGCTGCGGGTATATTTCCGACACCGCGCTAAGGAAGGTATCTATCGCTTCCGCTTTCGTTAAAAGCCCCTGCCGCAGGGCCGATACGACAGCCGAGAACTCGGCCGATACAGCCTTGTCGTATATAGAGGGAGAAAAGCCGGCTTTTTGAGCTTCGTCCATCAAAAAAGCGTGTATTTTCTGGCCGCCGAAATCCGGACTTTCAAAATCCCGCAAGGCTTCCTGCACGCTTTTCAAACATACAGGCCGCCCCGTCGTATCCGTCCACCACTGCGCGGTCTGCTCGTTTAACGCCACGAACTCTACAAACTCCCAAGCCCTTTGCTTATTTTCGCTTTGCGCGCTTATGCCTATCCATGTGCCCCGCATATAACCGCCCGGTCCGGGGCATAACCCAAGGCCGCCCTTTGCGTCTATACAGGGAATTTCCCAGGCCGGCAGAGAATACGCAAAAACATTCTCATCTTTCGGCGTATCGCCCATAGGCAAAAGCTCTTCCTGATACATCTCCGCGGCGGCGTTTAAATAATCGAGCCGCGCTTTGCTTAGGTTAAGCTTGCCGTCGCAAACCCAAGCTTCGCTCGCGCATACGCAGTTTTCAATACCGTCCGTACCGGAAAAAATATAACAGCCCTTCTCACGCACTTTTTTAGCGGTTTCAGTTATCGTCAAATAATCGCAAAAAAGCATGGCCGTTTGCCAAGGGTCGTCCGTTCCGAATATCTCATTCGCCAAATCCCTGCGATATACAATTACGCTTACGGGCAGCTGATAGCAAATTGCCCGCAGCACTCCCCGCGCGTCCATGCCGGTATCCGAGCATAAAAGCGCGTCGCTTTTGCCCGTGGTGCCGTAATGCGTTAATTCTTCATACGAGCCGTTCTCGTATAAAACGGGCAGCATATACTGATCCGCCGCGATAACGTCGGCATTGCCCATAAAAATTCCGCCGCTTAAATATTCCTCGGAGGATATCAATTTAACCTGTGTTAAAACGCCTGTTTGGCTTGTGTACCTTTCGGCGAATTTCTCCAAATCTTTTGATACCGTATATATAACCAACTTTTCGGCAACGGGCTCAATATAATGCACGGGAGCGTCTATTTCGCCGCTTTCGGGCGGAGGCTGCTCCTCATGTCCGCATGAGGAAAAACAAAATAATAATACCAAAGCCAATGCCGCCGCCGATACTTTTTTTATTCTCAAAGCCGCCTCCTTGTTAACGCTTAACAGTTATGTTTCCCTAATATTAGCACAGTTTTTAAAGGACGCGCAACACAAACAAAAAGAACGGTTATTGTTTGCGCTTTGCGCGGCGGTTTAAAACGCGGTCAGCAATTGCCCTCATACACGAAAGAGAGCTTTTCCCTCGCGATTGCCGCAAGCTTATATACGGTATCGACCGGCGTAGCTTTTATATCGGCCATTTTATGGCGCGGAAAAAAGCGCGATATATGCAGCGGTATGCTTTTGTCTGTTTTGGCCAGCCAGGAGGACAAACCGCGCATTTCGTCCGCGCCGTCGTTTTTATCCGGCACTATCAATGTGGTTACTTCAACATGGCACTTTTTAGCGCAAAGCTCTATCGTCCTCAAAACGGGAGATAGGCTTCCACCCACAAACCCGTAAAAGCTTTCCGTAAACCCTTTTAAGTCTATATTCATTGCGTCAACATAAGGCAGCAGTTCCAAAAGCGGCCCTTCATTGACAAAACCGTTTGTAACAAGCACAACTATAAGCCCGTTTCGCTTTAACAGCTTTGCGCAGTCTCTAACATACTCATACCCTACCAGCGGCTCGTTATATGTAAACGCCACGCCTATGCTGCGGGTGCATTCCAGCGCCTGCGTTAAAAGCGCCTCCGGCGGCATAAACATCACTCCCCCGCTCGGCTTATCGGCGCACGCAATATCGTGGTTCTGGCAGAACGGACAGCGCAGGTTACAGCCGAAGCTTCCCACGGACAGTATTAAACTTTTAGGATGAAACCTGTAAAGCGGTTTTTTCTCTATCGGGTCAAGCCCCATGGCGGTTATGTATCCGTAGTTTTTCGGCTTTACAACGCCGCCCTCGTTTACCCTCGCGCGGCACAGCCCTGTCTGCCCTTTTTCAAGCACGCAGCCGTGAGGGCATACGGCGCATTTTATGCCGCCCATTATTCACTCTCCCCCTCCGTATGCGCTTTATGGCGTACAACCTCAAACCGCTCCATTTTATAATTCTCGTTTTCGCGTATGCCCGCCTTTTGCAGCGCTATGCCAATTTGTTTTTGAGGGGTATCTATGCCTTCAAGGCACGGCAGCAGCAGCCCCCGCTTGCGGCCGCAGTATACTATAACGCCGTATCTTAAAACGTCGAGACGCTCCGTTGTTTCTATGTGCTCGGGTTCTCCCAGCACGTCAACGCTGTATACAATATACGGAAGCTCGTATTCTTCCACCGGACTAAAACGCGTATCGCCCGTTCCGGCGCTTACCGCGTTGCGTATTATCTCACGCGCTATGGAAGGCTCGGCGCCGGCAATCGTGCCCACGCAGCCGCGCAGCCGCCCGTCTTTTTTGAGCGAAACAAACACCCCCGCTTTGGCGCGTGTAAGCTCGTCCGGCAATCCGTCAGGCAGCTTTAAGTACTTTCCCGTTTTGACGTACGTCTCTAGCGATTGGCGCGCGAGACGCACATAATCGTCTTCGCTTTTTTTAAGCCGCTCAAGCTTTGCCGATTGATCCTTATGGTATATTTCGCCGAAACGGCGGTTCTCGTCCGCGCCCGCGGGCTTAAACCCGCATACGGCGTAACCCACTCCGAAAGGCCCTTCATATGAATAAAATGCAGTTTCCAAAGAGCGCCCGTCAAGAGCGCCCGCCATCTGCGTAAAGCCGCGCAGCCCGCATTCGGCGGCGGCTTCGCAAAAATGCTCCGTAAAAGAGAAAAAGCGCGAAAAGTCGGCGGTTTTCATCGCTTTCGTAACCTTTAAGTCAAACTCCGGCCCTCTCTTGTCAAATCCGTAGGGCCCGCTTTGCGAAAGCTTGTGCGACAAATCCCCGCTTGCTATAAATACCGTTCTCCTGTTCAGACTTTCCGCCGCGTCCGATACGCACCGTCCAAAAGAATAATGCGCCGCGAGGGGCAGACCGGATATGGAGACGCGCACAAGCTTGTAGTCCGTATAGTATTTATCCACAAAATAAAGGGGCACCAATGTCGCGTGGTCCAGCCTTTTGTCTCTCTCGCCCAAGGCGCCGGCCGAAATATCCCTCTCAAACGCAAGGCCGGACAGCGCCGACACAAATTCTGTATCGTATGTTTTGCCGAAAGATACATCGGGCGCGCCGAAAGCGCCAAAGTCTCCGGACGCGCTCTCGCCGGGGGAGATATGTATATAATCGCCGTACATAACCGAATGCGGCGTTGAGAGCACTATCGTTTCCGGCTTTATCCGCGCTATTATACGCGCGGCTTTATCCATAGCCTCCGCCGTGCCGCGCACCTGTTTTTCCTGCCCCCCGCCTACCCGCGGCACTATAAGCGGCGGATGCGGCATTATACACGCGTATTCTATTGCCATGACAATCCCCTCCTTTTGCCAATATTATACCACCGTCGGCGCGGAAATAACAGAGGCGGACGGCGTATGGAACGATACTTAAAAGGCGCCGCGCCCCGCCGCGCAAGTCGGCATTATACCCCTTGTTTCTCCATTTCGACCGTGTTATTATATTATATAATATCACATTAAATACATATGATTTTACAACTCTTATAAGGAGAACCTTAAAATGAAAAAGCTGTTATCGATTATTCTGGCTGCGGCAATGCTTCTTTCTTTCGCGGCCTGCGGTACGCCCGCCGGAAAAACCGCGCCCGCGACAGCGCCTATACAAACGCCTGCCGCCACACCTGAGCCTACGCCCGAGCCCGCGCCGGTACTGCCGATTGTATTTGACGACGCCAATCTGGAAGCCGCGGTGCGTGAGCGGCTGGGCATAGAGGGCAGAGATATAACGACGGCGGACACGCTTGGCGTGACGAAGCTTGATTTGAGCGGCGAATACGCACTAAAATACGAGCTGGCACATGATGCGAGCCGAATCAGCGACATCAGTACACTGGCGTATTTTAAGGAGCTGACGGAACTGGATTTGAGTTACAACCGAATCAGCGATTTAAGCCCGCTGGCGGAATTAACGAAGCTGACGTATTTAAATTTATCCGAAAACGAAATCGGCGACATCAACGCGTTGGCAGGCTTAACCAATCTGACGACACTATATCTTAGTGACTACCAGAGCCACCAAGAAGGCCAGCCTATAAACGGCGATATAAGCGCGCTGTCGGGGCTGACTAACCTTACGAGGCTGAGTTTATCAAGCAATTTCATTAGAGACCTTGGCGCTCTGGCAGGATTAACAAAGCTGACGTATTTAAATTTGAATATGAGCCATATCTCCAGCCCAACAGATCCGCTAAGCATAGATATAAGCGCGCTGGCGGGCTTGGCCAATCTGACTGAACTGCATTTGGATTATGCAATAGCTAGAGAAAGGCATTCGAATGAGGGTACAAGAATAGTGTACGGAGACACCGGCGTACTGGCGGGATTAACAAAGCTGCAATGCTTAAGTATGAGTGGCAACCTGATAAAAGATATCAGCTTTCTGGCGGGACTGACCGATCTGCGGGAATTAAGCTTAAGCGACAATAAAATCAAAGACATCGGCGTACTTGCGGGTCTGCCCCATCTGGTTTTATCGTATCAGGATTTGCAAGAGAACCCGATAAGTAATTTCAATCCCTTGATTATAAAGGTTGAAGATAAACGGCTCGCGGCCGCAATAAGAAAACAACTGCGAGAGCGCATGATGGATTACGAAATCGAAATACGCAAAAATATGGGTATAAAAGACAACGTAATCACAGTCATGGATTTTTATGATGAATCGCCGACCATTACGACTGATTCGAACGGCAATGTTATTGAGATAGGGGATATAAACAAGAAGCGTTATGGCAGATTAGATTTAAGCCGCTGCGGCTTAACCAGCATCAAAGGGCTTAAGAATATAAAGCATTTGGACAATCTTAATCTGAGCTGCAACGAAATCAGCGATATTAGCGAGCTGGCAGATCTGACCAACTTACAGAGTTTAGATTTGACTTACAATAAAATCAAAAACGCCAGCGCTCTTGCAGGGCTGACCAGTTTACAGGACTTAAGTCTGTCAGAGAACGCTATCAAAGATATAAACGCGCTGACAGAGCTGACCAGCCTGACCGACTTGGATATATCTAGAAACAGTATCAGTGATATAAGCGCTCTGGCAGGGCTAACGAAGCTGCAGGTCTTACGTTTGTGGAATAACCCGATAAGCGATATAAGCGCGCTGGCGGGTCTGACTAAGCTGCAGGTCTTACGTTTGTGGAATAACCCGATAAGCGATATAAGCGCGCTGGCGGGCTTGACCAACCTGACGGAGCTAAGTCTGGATTCCAATAATATAAACGATATAAGCGCGCTGGCGGGCTTGACCAAACTGACGGAACTGAGCTTGGGTTCCAACTATATAAGCGATATAAGCTCTCTGGTAGGTCTGACTAAGCTGCAAAACTTATATTTATCGAACAACCCAATCAGCGACTTGAGCGCTCTGGTAGGTCTAACAAACCTGTCGGGATTAGATATTTATAAAACCCAAATAAGAGACATCAGCGCTCTGACAGGATTAACTAATTTAACGTCGTTAAGTCTTAATGAGAACCAAATCGACGATATCAGCGCTCTGGCAGGTTTAACGAAGCTGCAGGGCTTAAGTTTGTCGGAGAACATGATTGGCGATATAAACGCGCTGTCAAGATTAACTAATTTAACGTGGTTAAGTCTTAATGGAAACCAAATCAACGATATCAGCGCTCTGGCAGGTTTAACTAATCTGACAAGTTTAGAACTTAATGAAAATCAAATCAGCGATATCAGCGCTCTGGCAGGATTAACTAATCTTACAAGTTTAGAACTTTATAAAAACAAAATCCGCGACATCAGTGCGCTTGCGGGGCTTACCAGCCTGACCGGTTTGAGATTAAGCAGAAACCTAATAACGGATTACAGCCCCGTTAAAGCGTTTTATAACCAGTTGCATTATAAGGATTTTCAATTATGATTTATACTTTGTTTCGCCCGTACAACTCTTATAAGGAGAACCTTAAAATGAAAAAGCTGTTATCGATTATTCTGGCCGCGGCAATGCTGCTTTCTTTCGCGGCCTGCGGTACGCCCGCCGGAAAAACCGCGCCCGCAACAGCGCCTATACAAACTCCTGCCGCCACGCCGGAATCTACGCCTACGCCCGCGCCGGTACTGCCGATTGTATTTGACGACGCCAATCTGGAAGCCGCGGTGCGCGAGCGGCTGGGCATAGAGGGCAGGGTTATAACGACGGCGGACGCGCTTGGCGTGACGAAGCTTGATTTGCGCGGCAAAGACATAAGGAACATAAGACCGCTCGCGCATTTTAGGGATTTACAGGAGCTTTATTTGGGATACACGCTGGAAGACGCGAGTATTGAATTCAGCCAATTTCGCAGCCTAAGCGTGAAAGATTATAATGGCGAGTGGTACTGGGATTGGGTCGGTACGGCAGCCCCCGCTATTCATCTTAATGAAATTACAGACATCAGCGCTTTGGCGGGATTGACAGAACTAAAGGTGTTGGACTTGAGCAGTAACTGGATATACGATATCAGCGCGCTTAAAGAGCTTACCAAACTGACCTCGTTGAATTTATACGACAACGATTTTAATGACATAAGCGCTCTGGCAGGGTTAACGGAGCTAAAGTTGTTGGATTTGAGCTTTAGCCGCATGGGCAATATCAGCCAACTGACGGGCTTAACCAAATTGATAAGTTTGAATTTGAGCCATTGCGAAGGCATAAGCGATATAAAAGCGCTTACGGGCATGACCAATCTGCAGAGCTTAGACTTGACTTACAATAGAGTTGGCGATATAAACGCTCTGGCAGGCTTAACGAATCTGCAAAAATTAAATCTGTCAATGAACCCGATAAACGATATCAGGGCATTGGCGGGGCTGACGAAGCTGACCTATTTGAATTTGCATTATAATAATATCAGCGATATCAGCGCGCTGGCGAGGCTTGCAAACCTGACCAGTCTGGATTTGTATGGAAACAGCATAAGCGACATAAGCGCTTTGGCGGAGCTGACTAACCTGACCGTTTTAGATTTGTCGGACACTAATATCACCGACTTAAGCCTGCTGAAAAAACTGGCCAACCTGACCAGTTTGGCTTTGGGCGGCAGCGTCAGTGACCTAAGTCCGCTTACACACCTGCCAAAACTAACCTATTTGGCTTTCGATGGCTTGCGCCTTAACTACTGCAACCCGGATGAAGATGATTTGGAAACCCAAGAGGAGAAACTGAAAGCCCAAATGGAAGTGCTGGCAAAATCAACCGGCCTGACCGGCTTAAAACTTGTAGGTTTTTTTGACTACCATGACTTTGAACTGTGTGAACTATTCAACGCGCTGAAAAGCCTTAAAAACCTGACTAGTTTGGATTTAGAGGGATACCGCTACGGTTGTTTGACGTCTGATGGTAATCCATACTTTTTTAGAGGTAATCCAAAACAAGCATTTACCGCCGCACTGAAAGGTTTGACTAAGCTGACCAGTTTAGATTTGTCTGAAAATGATATCACCGACTTAAGCCCGTTGAAAAGCCTGACCGGCCTGACAAATTTAGATTTGTCTCACAGCGGCATCAAAAATATAAGCACGCTTAAAGGATTAACCAACCTTGCAAGTCTGAATTTGTCTTTTAATGAAATACAGGACATTAGTGCTCTTAAAAACATGACCAAGCTGACAAGTCTGAATTTATACAGCAATAAAATCAGCAATATTACCGCGCTTGCGGGCTTAACCAACCTAACAGCTTTGAATTTGGGAGGGTGGCCGTATTCCGATGGTTATCATGCGAATAGCATACGTGACATAAACGCGCTTGCGGGCTTAACCAACCTGACAAGACTGGATCTGTCTACCAACAAAATCCGGAGCATAAGCGCGCTTGCGGGCTTAATCAATTTGACCATATTGGACCTGTCTGACAACGACATAAGCGACTTAAGTCCGCTGTTAGAACTTACTAATCTATCGGAGTTTTCTTTGCGGTTCCATGGCAGGGAACAGCCAGAAGAGGGAGTGCCCGTGCCCGATGTCTTAGCAACATTGGAGGATAAGGGGGTGTATGTCATCTATTGGTTCTAGCAATCCGCGGCATAAGCGCGCCGGCAGACCTAATCAACCTTAAATAGCAATAAATTAAAAATTAAGTCTTTCGTTTTACGGAGGGCTTTTTTGTCCGCCTCGCCGCAAAAGATAATAACTTTAAAACCGCATATCACAAAATCCATGGGCAACAAATTAGTATAAAAGGATGAACAATTTAACGAAGCAAAAAGTACTTAGGTCAACTCACAGCAACAGCTCTTCAAACACTTCAAAAGCTTTTTGTATGGCTTCATCCATATTATAATACTTATAATCAGCTAACCTTCCGCATAGATACAGATTCCCATATTTACCGGCTAATTGCTTATAAAGGCTATATTGTTGGGCCGACGCGACTGTAGGGATTGGATAGTAGGGTTCAAGGGCTTCGCAATCAGTCACCGACTTGGAATACTCTACCGCAATAGTCGTTACATTGCCAACGTTTTGTTCGGGCAATTTAGTATATTCAGTTATGCGAGTAAAATCTTTAGCTTGTGGGTGCGCAACCACAGCGGCATCTTGATACGATTCTGTATTATGCGACTGAAAATCGAACACCAAAGATCTGTATGGCAACTTGCCGTATACATTGTCGAAAAAGCCGTCTATCGCGCCTGTATACACAAAAGGTATCGTAAGCCTTGAGCCATCAAAATATAGCCCGTCATCTTGCATACTCATCCTTTCTTTCACGTCACAACACAGCTTCAGATCGATGTTGGGGTGTGATAGCATTGTGTCAAACAAAGCTGTATACCCATCAACAGGCATCATCTGATACCTGTCGGTAAAGTATCTATCATCGTACGAAAGGTTCACCGGCACACGGCTTAACACGCTAACATCAATTTCTTCGGGCGGTATACCCCATTGCTTAGAAGTATATGGTTTGTAATCCTTTTCAAATAAAAAATCTGCGTATTCTTTAATAAGCGCATCTTTACTCTGCATAAGTTCAACTACTGTTACGCTTGGCGCATTATCATATTCTTTAAGCAGGCGTTGCTTTAGCAGCTCCGCCTTAGAGCTGAAAAATGTATCGATTGTTTCGAAATTAAAAGGTGTTGGAGTAGATATGCAATCAATTACAGCCCGGCATTTTGTTATATAGGTCTGCCACTCTGACAAACCTTTCAAAAATGAATATACTTCGTAATTGTTAGTATGCACGATGTGCGGTCCATATTTATGAATGCGAATTCCGTCGGAATTAATCTCATCAAACATGTTGCCGCCAATATGTCTGCGTTTTTCTAAAACTAATACCTTTTTGTTCCGTTTCACTGCAGCAAGGTAAGATATTGTGCTTCCGCAAAATCCACTGCCAACAACAATAACATCATACATATATTATTCTCCATAAGAATTGTTTTTTAGTTTTGTGCAATAGTATTTGAAGCTTTGCAGGTTTTTGTCCTTTTCTGATAAAATTAATTTGTCAACAAGATGCAATGGCCATTTTATTCCGATATCAGAATCATTCCATATTATACCGTCATCATACTCCCCATAAAACTTTTCGGCACATTTGTAGGATACTATCGAATCCTCAATTACAAGATACCCATGTGCAAAATGTTCCGGAATATAAAGCGAATCTTTATTATTTCCGTCAAGATGGAAACCTCTCCATTGCCCAAAAGTTTGAGAGCACGTCCTCAAATCCACTATCACATCATATATTTTGCCTTGCACACACCGTATAAGCTTTGCCTGCTGCTTGACCCGCTGGAAATGAAGCGCCCTTATAACGCCCTTATACGATTCGGTATAAAATACTTCTTTTAATTCGTGCTTAATGCCATTTTTTTCGAACACTTCTTTAGAATAATCTTTTGTAAATCCGCCTCTGTCGTCGGAAGCGTAAAAAGGCTTAATCAAAAAAGCGCCATGAAGTTCCGTTTCTTTAAAATCAAAGTTTTGTATCATAACCCGACCTCACTGTTCTGCTGTTTTGATTGTTTCTCGTATTCCTTCTTCAAAAGTATAAGAAGCTGAAAAACCAGTATCTGCTTGCAATTCATTAGTTAAAAACCATTCATAATTGTATTGCAAGCCGTCTTCGGGGCGCTTTCCAATCTCAATTGAAGCCCCTTTACCGAATATGTTCTTTATTGATATCAGATAATCTTTGAGCATTCTCGGCTGACCGCTACCAACGAAATAACATGCGCTGTTCAATCTTTTTTTACCTAGTAAAAACAAAGCTTTTACAGCGTCATTAATGTACATCAAATCATAGGGCTGTAAAGCTTTTGAAAATACAGGGGTATTCCCTTTTATTAATTCTGACAACGTATAACTAACAATATTTCCGGTGCTGTTCCCTGGCCCATATATATTTGATAACCTTGCCCATACAAGATGCAAACCAGTTTTGTTGCATAAAACTTCAAGTAAGCAATGCGCCGTATGTTTTGCAATACCATATATTGAGTTTTCCGCCTTGACAGAAATGTTTAATATGTTTTCAGCAATTTTTTCTGTAATAGTACCCGCACAAATAAACATGCCACAACCAATATTCTTTGCCGCCACAGCATTATCGCAAGCATATTTAATATTTTGTAGTTGCAAAGAATAGTCCGCTCTGTCTGATCCGCTTGTTCCAGCCCAAGCTAAATGATAGAATACGTCAATATCCCGGCTGCTAACCAAATCGGGAAGTGCTTGCGTATTGTTTAAATCACAAAATACCGAACTAACGCCAGCAGTATTGCCCCATTTATCAGATGCACCTTTTCTGCTGACCGCCACAACCTCTATTCCGTTTTTGAGAAGTTCGTATACAAGGTTTGTACCAATAAAACCGCCCGCGCCTGTTACCAATGCTTTTTTCATTGATTTTCTCTTTCTATTGTTCTGCCAAATATTCTTCTATCTGAGCCTGCATAATGACGCCAATATCTGCCCCGTCAACATAACATTTGGTCCAATCCGCGGTTTTTTTAACCGCATAGTCTATGTCCCATTTTGGCAGCCACCCTAAAACAGCTGTAATCTTTGAACAGTCTAATCTTAAATAATTGGCTTCATGCTCGGTTTTTATATCTTTCTGCATTTCCCATTCAAACTTGCCATCCCAATGTATTTTAAATAATTCCACAAGCTTTTGAGTAGACACACAATCGCTGATTCTTGGCGCAACGTTGTACTGTCCTTCAAAGGCTCTCTTATTCTCATATTGCCGCATCGCAACCAAAAGATAAGCGCAAATCGGCTCTAAAACGTGTTGGTACGGGCGAATAGAATAGGGGTTTCTTATTTTTAGCGGCGTGCCTGATATTGCGGCTCTAGCGCAATCGGGCATAATTCTATTTTTAGCAAAATCACCGCCGCCAATAACATTTCCCGCACGCACCGTAGAAATCGCACATGGCTTATCATGAAAAAATGACCGTAAATAAGAGCTCGTCACCAATTCGGAACAAGATTTGGAATTAGAATATGGATCGTAGCCGTTGAGCTCATCTGTTTCGCGGTATCCCCAAACCCATTCATTATTCTTATAAACTTTGTCTGTCGTAACATTAACAAAAGATTTAACAAATTCAAAATGTCTTGCGCATTCCAATATGTTTACCGTGCCCATGACGTTTACATCATATGTATATACAGGCTCTCTATACGAATCTAATACCAGCGGCTGCGCGGCCATATGTATAACGATTTCCGGCTCATGCGTTTTAAATACATCTTTTAGGGCACGTATATCACGTATGTCGGCTATAATTGAGGTGCCGACACACCTATTGCCGTCTAACTCGAATAAGTTTGGTTTATTCAACGGCATAAGGCTGTAACCTACTACTTTTGCTCCGAGCATTTTTAAAACCCTTGCCATCCAGGAGCCTTTAAAACCCGTATGACCTGTGACAAGAACGGTTTTATTATTGAAAAATGACAGATCCATCGTTACCAAACCTTCCAGGGTGCTTTGCCTGACGCCCACACATTATCGAGTTCCGTTTTATCTCTTAGAGTATCCATGCATTGCCAGTATCCGGTATGAAAATACGCATTCAAATGCCCTTCTTTAGCCAGCATCTCGAGCGGCTCTCTTTCAAAGGTTGTATTATCTCCTTCAATATAGTTAAAAACGTCCGACTCAAGAACCATAAAGCCACCGTTAACCCAGCCCCCGTCTTCCTTGCGTTTTTCCTGAAAACCGTGTATCTTACCGCTATCATACAATTCCAGCGCGCCAAATCTTCCCCCCGGTCGTATGGCCGATAGCGTAGCCTTGCATCCGCTTTTTTTATGATTTGATAAAAGCGCATTTATATCTATATTGCTTACACCGTCACCATACGTCAGCATAAATCTTTCGTTGCTTATGTAGTCTTTAACACGTTTGATTCTGCCGCCCGTCATCGTGTTAAGCCCGGTGTCAATAAGCGTAACCTTCCATGGCTCCGTATTATTATTGTGCACAATCATACCGTTTCCGGACGTAAAATCAAATGTCACATCGGACATATGCAGATAATAATCGGCGAAATATTCTTTGATTACGTATTGTTTATACCCGCAACAGATTAAAAACTCGTTAAATCCATGCGCCGAATAAATTTTCATTATGTGCCATAGAATCGGTTTATCCCCTATTTCTATCATTGGTTTTGGGATCAAGTGGCTTTCTTCACTTATCCGCGTTCCCAATCCCCCTGCTAAAATAACAACCTTCACTTTTTCATTCCTCTTTTAGTTGCTTTTATTATCCTTTTTAATAATTTGCGCGCTTTTCTGTAAGGTCTCAATAGAATCATAATCAGTTTGTACGAACGCGAATTTTTAATTCTATTGATTTTCTCATTTGCGTTATCTTGAGCAATACTAATGCTTTCCTTAGCATTTTGTATGTATTCACACCCTATTGATTCCAACGTATTTCTTTTAATTATCACATAATCCTCATGTCCGATTTTCGTTGAAAAATCGTGTTCGCACACATTTTTATTGTCTAACGAAAGCACGGTGCATACAAACCGAGCGGGAGTATATACACAAATATCCTTTGTCATATATGTTTGAGCGTTGCCAAGCGGCACATTATAAACAGATACTAATATGTTCTTTATCCTGTCGGAAGCTGAGGCAAAATATTTTTCATTTTTATATGAATCCAAAACAGCCGCAAAAACTTTGCTTCCGGCAACTCCCCCAAAAATATGCTCGGAAAATGTATGTTTATCAATGTAAGAGAAAAAAGCAGCGTTATATTTTACACAGTTTAGCGTAGCTTTTATTTTTATACAATCGCCGATATAAATACCACCTTTTTCATAAATGTTTTTTATGGCAAAGTAAGCCGCAACAGAATCGTAATCACCTTTATCGTACGCCGATTCAATAAGCTTATTTTCTGTTATTGCGCAAGACTTCTCGTCCAAAATGTGAACGGAGCAGCCGTCATAAAATACATCTTTTTGCAGTTTTGCAACTCTGTCAGATAAATCTGCGCCGCCAAAACCATTTATATAAACATTTTTGCTGATTGGTTTAGGCGAAAGAATATCGGATAGTTCCGTCATTCTTTTAATAAACGTATACTCTTGCAACCGCGGCTCTTTGTCAATATATTTTGTTTTTAAGGAACGGTAATACTTTATAAAAGCATCATAAAATACCCAGTAATCGTTTAACAATATCCATAACCTTCGTGATATAGCCATCACAACCGGATTTATATAATCCGGATTAGTTCTTTCAAGTGTGAAGTCAAAGGCTTTCATATGTTCAAGCGTCTGCAGCTTAAAAATATCCCTCGTTTCGGAATCTGAACGGATTATATAATGGTAAAGAGGCTTGTTAATATGCCCGGGTCTTTTACAATATTGAAGCATAACAGGAATATAGGCGACATCATCATTACTAATCTTTTCAGGCACTTTTCCCGCTTTCTTGAAAATTTCTTTATGTATAAGCTTAGACCAAAATGAATAAGGACTGTATATTATTAAATTCTCTGGGTTACACTCTTCAATTAGCTTCTTATACCTGCCGACAACCTTCTTTTTATCATTTAATATATAATAATAAGGGGCATTGACTAAATCATGATTGCCTTCTATAGCTTTAGTATACATAATCTCAAGCGCATTATATTCCATATAGTCATCCGAATCGCATGAGGCAAGATAATCGGCGCGCGCCTTGGCTATTCCGTAATTTCTGCCATACCCAACTCTGTCATGGTGTTCAATCGTATAAATTACCACCTTTTCGGGGTGCATGAGCGCATACTTTTCTGCTATTTTAAGAGTATTATCGGTTGACCCGTTATTAACCAGTATTATTTCTATATCTTCAAGCGTTTGATTCACAAGACAATCAAGACATCTTTCTAAATAAGCTTCAGAATTATATGCAGTAACTATAACGGATACGAGAGGTTTATTATTCATGCCGTCTCCTTTCTAAATACACAAGTACTTCATCAAGCTCTTCTAAATTATTCGGCACAAAAAGACGCTTATTTTCTTTGTTTATATAGTCCGCTAAAGATTCAAAAAACGCTTGTGAATTGTCTCGCGAAGTTAAAAGGGTTCTGCCATTAAACATTTTTTTAAGAAAAATAATATTTATCTCTTTGTTTAGCACCAACTTGGAATTAAGCGCAGCGGAAGAGGTTATGCTGACAAAAACATGGTCTTTGACATTTTCGTTTAATATGCTAATCTCGAAAGGAAACTTGCTGTTGCGCATAACTTTGTATCCCCTATGCGAAAATCTATCAACATTTGTCCTGGGATGAAGTTTTACAATTACACTATCCTTGCCAACACGTTTCGCAAATTCCTCGAATAATTCCATATCGTTGCATACAATTCTATCATGATAAAACGCTTCTTCAAAGAATAAATATTTCTCTTTTGGTAAAGGCTCACAATCAAAAATATTGTTAAGCGATTTCAATGTCTTTTTGCCTGAATCGCATAGTTTTGGTATGCTTTGCAGATTAAAATGATATTGCGGCGCTTTATAAAGCGAAGTTTGATAAAGCAGTATTCTTTCCACATTATTAAAAAAATTTTTGTTTCCGTAATATTTATGTCTTAATTTATCCTTGCTTGTCCTTTCTTTGACGTCAAGAACGTATGTCGTGGCGCCTTCATAATATATATGCACCTTAGGCGACATACCTTTTTTAATTAACGCATAATAAAGGAGTTTGTGAAATTCGTCATCAACACCTATAAACAGCAAATCATACTTATTTACAAAATCGGGCAGATTGATAAATTGTTTTGGATTCTTGCTTATATGTTTTTTCTTAATGTCTTTAAGCTTTCTAAACTCCTTATTTTTACCGTACTCCTCAATTGTGTACACATTGTCAAAAATATTACTCCGTTTTATTTTGTCAATTATCTTATCATAATTAGTTGCGTTGCCGAGCAACAGATCAGCTCTCTCGCGCGGATAAATATTTTGTCTTATATTAATTACAGTGATAAGCATAAGCAGTGTACTACATTTAAATAAAAGCAAGGTTATCCTCCTTCACAAATATATATTATTATAGCATAAATATCTTTTTACGGGATATGTACGCAATCGGCTTAGTTCTGTGTTAGATATTTGCATATATCAAATAATCTGTTAAAAACCTTGATGTTTGCATTGTCATAACTGATATCATCAGAAAAACCAAAGCCGAATGTTACGGCAAAAAAATCAATACCTAAAGCTAATGCCGCGTGCATATCTCCATAACTATCCCCCACCATTACAGCTTCATGCCTTGCAATTCCAAGTTCGTTTAGGCACGATAGTATAAGTTCTCCTTTTGTTTTACTGTCGTTTGCGTCCATTCCGCGAATTACACTAAAATATCCACAGATTCCAAGAAACTCAAGCACTTTTATCGCAAGTTCTGTTTTCTTAAGTGTTGCAACAGCAAGCAAAAAGCCTTTGTTTGTCAAACTATCAAGCGTTTTTATTAGCCCGGGGTACGGCTTGCACTCTTTTACACCCTTTTTGGCATAGTAATCACGATAATCTAAAACTACTTTGCGCGCAATATCTTCGCTAATACCAAAATTGTTTACAAAAGAATGTAAAAGGTTTTGTCCTATAAAGCCTTTTATCTGTTCGCGCGGTAGTTTCTTAAAACTGTTCTTTTCAGAAGCATACATGTAGCTGTTAATAATGCCTAAAGATGTATCTGTTAACGTCCCGTCTAAATCAAATACTATTAATTTGTACATTTTTAATCCTTAGTATCGTATAACGAAGGCGTAAGGAATGTTATGGAAATATCTTTCTTCGCTTTTCTTATATATTCCCTCATGCCCTGATTAATACTTCCTGTAATGGAATCGTCAATTCTTCTGTCGAGCTCCTTTTTATAATAATTGCTTCCAATAAGATACCCATCTAACCCCGCAATAGTCACCGCATCAATATTAACTTTCTTAAGCAGTTTTAATAGTATTAGCGTCGCATTATCTTTAACATAGCTGATATCGTTTAACAGGCTTGAATAATCAAACACATATTCATCACCTTTTGTCGCTTGTATATTGGATGTGACAACAATATTTGCGACACCATTGGCATTTTTCCGATTAAAGCTTTCATATCGTTTTTGGTTGCTGAAAAACAAATAATCAGTCGGAAGTCTTTCCATGAAGTGGTTTATTGTGATTATGGTTGGATTATTTTCATTAATAAATCTTAATATAACATCTTCATGTTCCACAACGCTTTTACCCGGCGCAATAAGAAGTATATTTTTTCCTCTCAATTTGTTTGAAAGGTTTAACAATTGATCGCTATCATCAATGTGATGTTTTTGAAATTCAAAATAAAGGCTGTTAATAAGCTCTTTATCAAACAATTCGCTCTGATTTTTAGGTATCATATCGAGTACTCTTGAAATTGCGCTTATTGGCAACGTTTGCCTGCCTGTTAGATAGGTAGCATACGAGGGATGGCAGTTTTTCACCGCTGCAAGATAATAGGGTATAGAATATCCCCAGTTGTGCTCATTTTTTGCGTTTCTGATATATTCATCGATTATTTCAAGTAAATATTCTATTCTATAATTGCCGCCCTTGTTTGTATTTAAATACTCAGTGATAAGCTCAGTATTTAAATTCCCCGCACCTCTGCCCATCCCATCGACAGATGAATCTATTATAATCTTGTTTTTTAATTTTATATCAGATAACGCTTGCGCGTTGGAAAATGACATTTGAAGATTATTATGTGAATGAAAGCCCCTCAAAATACAACTGTCCAAATTGTTATCAACCAAAAGAAATAACCTTTGGATATCATAATATTGCATAACCCCAAGCGTATCGACTACATAGAAAGCATATGGCTTAAAACCGTTTACTTTTTTGATTAACCGAAGCAGTTCTTCATCGGTATACATGGTGGTTCCAACGGGTTGAATAAAAACCAGATAACCTTTTTCGTCTATCCTTTTACAAAATTCAAGCGCCTCGTCAACCTCGTCTATATGAAAAGTCACGCGAATACCATCGATAGATTTTGCGTTGTGATACTTTAGCTTTTGGGTATCAAGCCTGCCATAACGGCTCATGGCGACATAAAGCCTGCATTTTTTCTGAGCAGGTATAAGCGATTCAATTTGATCCACAGTATTAAAAAAAGCTTTTTCCGCATTATACTCATATTCCGGCTTATCTTCAAGGAAGCCGACTTCTATAAAATCGATATATGCATCATTTAATTTGCTGATAATGTTTTTTATATTCTTTAAACCAAAACGCCAATCATTAATATAACCGCCGTCTCTTAAAGTACAATCAAGAATCCTTATATTACTCAAATGTTTTTACTCCCCGTTAATAATACTACTTTATTTGAAAATAGTATTGAATATCGCATTTGCGATTTCAAAATCCTCCGGAACATTAATGTCCATAGCTTCAATTTTTGACACCTCAATTAAATAGGGTTTTACGCCTATACGCAAATTGTTTGTAATTAGTTCATTTGTATAAATATAAAGTCCGGTTGTTTCAACATACATTGGTTTTATGTCTTGCGTTCTCGGTATACTTGTCGGCGAATAATTAAAAGGTTTTCCGTCCGCCCACAAAAACTCTTGAAGCCTTGTAACAGTTAACGCCGAATCATAACCTTCATTGACTACTTTGTTTATACCCATGCGAATGCTTTGAGGTTTTACAAATGGCGCTGTTGCATGCGCTAAAATATAAACATCTGCTGGTACATCGCTAGCGAAAGCCTTCATTACATCATTGATTGGAGTCTCCGAAGTATCAAGAGATTCTTTTCGCTGCAAATATTCCACGCCGTTTGACAGAAATTCTTTTATCGTTGGATTGCTACAATATACAAAGATATTATCAATACCTTCAACTTGTTTTAGTGATTTTAGTATATATTTAATTAACGGCTCTCCATTATCAAAGGGCTTGGTATTCTTATTTGGAAGCCTTTCATTTGTTAGTTTAACTGGAACAAAAGCTACAATACGCATTCATTTACCCTCACTATATTTTTTCGTCTTACATTTATCTTCTAATGCATAAGTCAACGCTTTTACTTTTGCCTCGAGCAGCTTAATCTTAATTTGCTCCGGACTTAACTTTGCATTTATATTAACTGTAATTGCTGTATACGGCAATTCCTTGATTTCCATCAAGTTTGAAACCTCCTGTTTAATTCGCTTGTCAACAGTATAAACGAAAACATGCTCTTCGTCCATATTATAAGCTTGTTTTAAACCGCTGCTTTTATTTATAGCGACAGGCACAATGTTATCAAAGCCAAAAATCTTTTCACACAGTGAATAATCAAAAGCAGTATCAAATATAATCGCCGCATCATTTTGATTCAGGTTATCTAAGGCGTCATTAGCTTGTTTTCCGCCTAATCCGCCAATAACAAGGCATGCGCCGTTATCTGAATTATCTTGCCGGTAATGCTGCACATTTATTTTTTTTTCGCCAATTGTCTGCAGCATAAAGTTTAGCTGTTTTGACTCAATCCCCAAACAATAAAAACCGCTAAAATATTTTTTTAACAACTTAATTATTATGCATGCCGCATAGACTTTGTGTAAATGTATATAGTTGGTTTCAACGCTTTCATTGAAATACACAACCCGTTCGGCTAAACCGCGTATTCCGCCTATAGATGTGGAGCTTGCAGTTAACCCCAATGTCAGCGTTTTGTCAAAGCATAAAAATAATAATTCGGAAGGGAGTTTATTTTCTAAAACTGTGCTGCCCGGTAAAAGCTTGTTATAATTAATCCATTTGTCCTTAGGATGAGGCTTAACAAACAGCTGATCAGGCTGAGCGAAATAATCAATTAACAATGTAGTAAGGCGTTCTTGCTCTTTTAGTGATTCTATATTCATTGTTTTTAAATACTGCGTCATGAATATTACTGTGGTGTTACCGGTTACAGAATATTTATCGCAATTAAACATGTTCAACAGTTTTTTGGTATCGCTTTCCGAGAGCTGTTTAATCAATTGAGTTATATTAAAATCCACCGCCCTATCGTCAAAGAACCCCTCAACCTGATCTCTAAGATTGGCGTACTTTTCTATTATTACCGGACTTTTTCCAAGCCCCTTAATATGCTTTGATATAATATAGTTTGTAAAACTTATGTTTTTAATTATTTCAGCATATCTTTCATGTTGAGACAGCATTCCGCTTGCATCTTCGAAATAATTGAAAGGTATTTTGTTGTAAGTCAAATAAACCCCGACAGCCCAGTGATCTCCCGCAACATATATTGATTCAAATGAGTGGAAGTCAATATTAAGTTGAGTGTCAACCGCTTTAATAATATTTGCAATTACACGTTCAATTTCATCTTGTTTACTGTCCTCGGTTAGCGCCTGCCCATGTTGCATTTTTATATTTCTTTCAGGTATAACCGTTATTTTATCAAACCATCCGTAATCCGTTAATTTTGACAAAAAGGCACAGCGTTCTGCCGGAGGTTGTATATATTCCACAACCAATAGGTGCGCGGGTTCATTGCGTTTGTAATACAGTTTATGAACAATACAGCAAAGCAAATGATACATTGACGAAGCATGATAAAGAACCATAGCACTTCCTTCTCACCTTATATTTTACGAACTTTAGCAGATAAATGCTGCAACACCGGCATAACAATCTGATTAGAAATATCGAAAATGGAACGGTTTTCATTCCAATAACCATAATATAATCTGCAAAATGTAAACGCACATTTCCAAAAATGCGTATTTTGTTTTGTGTTAAAATAGTGCATTTTAAATAGCTCGGGGATTGGTTTAAATCCCGTTATTTCTAAAGAAGAATTAAAAATATTTAAAATGTTGTTTAAATCAAATAAAGGTTTGGTCATCGTACATAAACCCAAGATGTTTTCTTGCACTTCTGCCTGTGTTCGCAATAATGTTAAGCCGTAAACCGTGACTGTGTCAGGCATTAAAATGTTAATACAGTCTATTAAACTTTTAGCGAGGTTTCCATTCGGCGCTGTATCTACAAGCAAAATACGTTTGTTTTCGCCAATAATCTGTTTCAAATAGTATTGCAAAAACTGCTTTTCTTTATCGTACTTATCTCTCTTGACATCGGAGAAATTGTCCATTAGAAATACCGACAGCGCATTTGAATTTTCCGAAACTATTGAGTTTAATTTTATGGCGTATGTTGCTAAATCGGTATTCTCTATTTCTAGAAGTTCCAACAACTCTCCCACATTTAAATCCATAAGCGGTTTATGATTAAAAAGCGTCTCAACATACTCTTCTTTTGTTTTTGAACAATATTTTGCTGCGGTAACAAAGGACCAGCAAACAGTTTCATACTTACATCCGAATACTTGGCTATAAATTTTAGGCAGCATTCCTTCGTTGTCAGATATAAATAAGACATTATCTATTTGCAGTTTCTTAGCGCAACGTTCAATAAAACTACAAAAAGAAAAACAAACAACACCGGCCTCATAACCTAATAAATTAGCCATTTTCGTTTTTTTAAGCCCGCTGAAAGCTAAATTGCAAATGAGAGACTCGCAAGCAAAGGCTACAGTACTGTCAAGTTGATTGGCTTTGGACAGAGCGGTTCCTGCTATCTGTCCAATCTCGCGTGTCTTTTTATAATAATATGCTGCGAATCCATTATTTCGTGCTTTTTTAATCTGCTTATAGTCACTACCTATATAAGCTATGCCGTCATTATATTTAAACGTGTTATCTTGCGTTTTTATATTATTGCAATACTTTTGCCATAAAGTATTAAATATGTTTGTATTGTCAGAAAGCACAATATCGTCAACTTTATATCCTGCATGGCTTAGCAAATTAAAAGCCTGACATCTTTCTACAGTTTTCGGTGCTATTGAAATAATCTTAACATTATTATAGTTTAGCGCATCAACAATTGATGATATGTAAGGATTGGCATAAAAACAGGGCATCTTATCAATGTCAGTTTTTGAACTATCTGATACCGTTGTTAATTCACAGTATTTATCATAACTTACAATTGAATGCACCATTGTATCAAATAAATCTAAGCATACAACATTGTATTTTAGTAGTGAATTAATTAAAACATGAGCCGGTACCCTCCACATACCAGAATCAAATAGTTCTTTTGAGATTGTATTATTTTTACGTTTTTTTAAAATACGAAATGTTATATTACGCTTAAAAAGATAAAATCCAAGTTTTACAGGATTAGAAATAAATTTCTCGCGGTATAAACTCAAATTTATTGCATAAGAATATTCTACATTTTCATTACTTTTTGTTGCTAAACGATATATTATTTTTATTATTTTAGTGATCATTTTTATTTTCTTTTTTTATAATAATATCAAGATTCATAAAACTTGTAAAGTATATTATGCAAGGCTACAATACATATTTTATGGAGTTACAATATATATTGGATTGAAGTAACTGATCGATTAGATACCTTTATAAGTTTGCAGAAAAATGGTGAGACGAACGGAATAGAGGTAGGACCCTTTACTTCACGTATTTCTTCTGCAATACAAAAAAAGCCCTTTCTCAAAGGCTTTCCGCGTGATCGGGGTGTTTATAAAGGAACATTAGCAAAAACATGATTGAATAAGCGTTTCCTAACGGTCAGTATCGGTATTTAACAAAAATGGTAAACGCACGATAGCCCCAAAGACGACAGACCGCAAAAAGGTGGTAGTAAGCAAATCGGCGTAAAAAGCGCGCGCTTGCAAGCGCTTAGCCGATGCGAACGTGGCTTTTTGCGGAAGAGGAGCAATGACGAAGCGTGTGAGCTTTTCGGGCGGAAAGAGCAACGCTCCGCCCAGAAAACGAGCGAAGC
>JALOAJ010000035.1 GCA_023228885.1 Bacillota bacterium
CCTCTATACCACGAAACTTGCGCCGGCGTGCAGGTGCATTCTCTGGATGTATCGCCCAAATATCCGCATTTGCATGGGTTCATCGAAGCGGCAAGCATTGTGCGGCATGGATAGGTGAGCGTTCCGTTCACCCGTGATATTGTTACCTCACCATCTTCAAGGGGCTGCCTCATAACCTCCAACACATCCTTGCGAAATTCGGGCAATTCGTCTAAAAACAAAACCCCGTTATGCGCAAGGCTAAGCTCCCCCGGTTTTGGAACACTACCCCCACCTGCCAATGAAGCGGCGGATATGGTATGATGCGGATTGCGAAAAGGGCGCACCGTTAAAAGGGATGAATTCCCCGGCAATGTGCCTGCAATTGAGTGAATTTTTGTTATTTCAAGCGCCTCGTCAAATGTTAAGTCGGGCAATATGCTCGGCAGGCGCTGCGCCAACATTGATTTGCCGCTGCCCGGCGTCCCTATCATCAAAATATTGTGCCCGCCCGCAACAGCAACCTCAAGCGCGCGTTTAACATTTTCTTGCCCTTTAACATCGGCAAAATCCAATGGATAATCAATATTGGCGTTAAACAGAGAATCGGTGTCTGTAAAATGAGGGCAAAGCTGTTGCTCGCCCCGAAGATGCAAGACGATATCATAAAGAGTATGCGCCCCGTAAATTTCAATGTCTTTGACAACCGCCGCCTCGTCCGCATTATCAAAAGGCAAAACAACCTTTTTAACGCCGTTTTGCTTTGCGCATATCACCATTGGCAACACGCCGTTAATCGACCGCAAACGCCCATCAAGCGACAGTTCGCCCAAAAACATGTATTCTCCCAAGCAACCGCGCTCTATTTGTTCTATTGCTGCTAAAAGCGCAACTGTAATGGGCAGGTCAAAAGCGGGACCTTCCTTTTTCTTGTCGGCGGGCGCAAGATTTACGGTAATCCTTTTTGTCGGCATTTCAAAGTTGCTGTTTTTAATGGCAGAGCGTACCCGCTCTTTGCTTTCCTTAACGGCAGCATCCGGCAAACCCACAATGTCAAAAGCGGGAAGACCCATTGACACATCAACTTCAACCTCTGTGATAAAACCATCCAACCCTGCAAGACCACAGCCGTTCGCTTTTGCAATCATCTTCCCACCGCCTTTTTTGTATATCAAAATTAATACAACGCTTTAATTATAACCAATTTCGCCTATTTTTGCAAGAGCAAAGTTGCGCTGCGCTCAAAAACATAGTATAATAATACAAAAAGCGGGAGGCAAGTTATGGTTACAAAGGATGAGCTTAAAAATAGACGGCACAAACTTTTTGCCGCGTTGGGCAACGATTGGGACACAGTTTTTATAATAAATAAAGTGAATCAATACTACCTTACCGGCACATTTCAAGACGGGCTGTTGGTAATGAAAAATTGCGGCGACATTTTGTTTTTTGTCAGGCGGAGCTTTGAACGGGCAAAGGCGGAAAGCCCCCTTGATAATATATATCCGATGACCAGCTATAAAGATGCCTCTGCCGTTATCGGCAAAAACTGCGGCAGAACTTTTTTGGAAACCGAAACGGTGACAATTTCCATAATGCAGCGGCTTAAAAAACACTTTGTGTTTGACAGCGTAATTTCAATTGAACAGCCGATGGCAAGAGCGCGCTCGGTCAAAAGCCAATATGAACTAAAGCTTTTAGAGCAGGCAGGCAGCTTGCATAATGACTTTTTGGTTAACGATGTTCCTGCTTTAATAAAAGAAGGGCTAAGCGAAGCGGAATTTAGCGGTATTTTATATAAAGAGATGCTAAAGGCGGGGCATAATGGGTTTTTGCGTTTTGGAATGTTTCAAACGGAAATGCTGTTCGGGCAAATTGCTTTTGGTGAAAACTCACTATACCCCACCAATTTTGACGGACCGGGCGGTATGCGGGGCATGAACCCGGCAATCCCTTCGGTAGGCAGCAATGACAGGCTGTTAAAAAAGGGCGACCTTATATTTTTGGATTTTGCTTTTAATATTGAAGGCTATCACACAGATAAAACCCAAATATACATGTATGGAGCAAATCCAACTGCGTATGTATCCAATGTGCACAGGGAATGTTTAAAAGTTCAATCGGATACTGCTAAGATGCTAAAGGCGGGAAACACTCCCGCAAACATATATAAAGCAATAACGGAAAGTCTTGACAAAGACTTTTTAAGCGGGTTTATGGGAACATCAAGGTTTTTAGGGCATGGGATAGGTCTGCATGTAGATGAGTTCCCCGCAATTGCAGCCGGTTTTAATGAGCCGCTGCAAGAAAATACAGCAATAGCGTTAGAGCCGAAAAAAGGCATTGAAGGCGTTGGTCTTGTCGGTGCGGAGGACACATATATCGTTACAAGCAGCGGCGGACGGTGTATCACGGGCGGCGGCAGGGATATTATAGTTGTGCCATAAAAGGCAAAATGTATTGACTTTTATGGCGTTAAACGGTATAATATTTAATAATGGGCATTGAATAGTTTGTTCATAGCCCTTCCCTATGATAATGAAAGGAATGTGATGTACAAATGAAAGATATAAAGGGAACAAAAACCGAAAAAAACCTTATGGATGCATTTTCGGGAGAATCACAAGCGCGAAATAAATACACATATTACGCTTCTAAAGCTAAAAAAGAAGGATATGAGCAAATAGCCGCAATCTTTACCGAAACTGCAAATAACGAAAAAGAGCACGCTAAAATTTGGTTTAAACTATTAAACAACGGCGCTGTTGCCGACACGGCAACAAACCTTGAGGACGCTGCCAACGGCGAACGATACGAATGGACCGAAATGTATGCGGGTTTTGCAAAGGATGCCCGCGAAGAAGGCTTTAACGATATTGCAATACTTTTTGAATCGGTTGCGAAAATCGAAAAGGACCATGAAGAAAGATATAAGGCGCTGCTTGGTAATTTGCAAAACGGAAAGGTTTTTAAGGCTGAAGAAAAGGTTGCATGGATTTGCCTAAACTGCGGTCATATTCACTATGGCGTTTCTGCGGTAGAGGTATGCCCTGTTTGTGACCATCCAAAGGCTTATTTCCAGCGTCATGTTATAGATTATTAAAACCTAATGCGAAAATAAGTTTTTACATGAGCCGCATCACAATAAAAATTGTGATGCGGCTCTTTTTTAATTTAGGCTCTTTTGAATTTTATGGCTATTATTGACCATACTAATAATTGACAAGTATTTCATTGTGTGGGAGGTGAGAAGCATATGCATAAAAAATACACCGACTTAAACGAGCTGATACAATATAACTTTGAGGCAAGCCAATATTTTTCCGGTTTGCCCCAATATGTTAAAGAGCAAATTGAAAAACGCCAAGAAAGCGTAAATTCGTTGGCAAGCTTGCAAGATTATGCAGAAAACCTGTTGCGCGGTGATATATAACTCTTTTTAACCTTTTTCGACAAAAAAACATATAATATTAATTGAGGCTGATATAACAGGCATTGGCAATATCTTTTTTGTCTTTTAAAAAAGGAGGTTAAAAGGTATGAATGAATTTTTGTCGGCTGATTGGGCAGGGCTTAGCTATCGACAAGTGCAAAACAAATTAAAAGCATTGCGCCAAAATAGGATATTGAAAAAAAGAGGCTTTTTTGAAATTCAAAGAAACACAAATATACGGTAAATAACTTCGCAATAAAAATGACAGAGGAAAACCCTCTGTCATTTTTTAAATTATTTTTTTATAGAATTTTTATTACAACACCCGAGCCGACCGTCCTTCCGCCTTCGCGGATAGCAAATCTTAAACCTTCTTCAATGGCGATTGGTGTTATAAGCTCAACTTCCATTTCAATATTGTCGCCAGGCATACACATTTCAACGCCCTCAGGAAGTTTAACAACGCCTGTTACATCAGTTGTTCTTAAATAGAACTGCGGACGGTAGTTGTTAAAGAAAGGCGTATGCCGTCCACCCTCGTCCTTGGTAAGAACATAAACTTGACCAAGAAAACGGGTATGCGGTTTAATTGAGCCGGGCTTGGCCAAAACTTGTCCGCGCTCTATTTCATCCCTTTGAACACCGCGAAGCAATGCGCCGATGTTGTCGCCGGCCTCGGCGTAGTCAAGAAGTTTTCTAAACATTTCAATACCGGTTGCAACAACCTTACGCGATTTGTCGGAAAGCCCAACAATTTCAACTTCGTCCGAAACCTTAAGCGTGCCTCTTTCAACCCTGCCCGTAGCAACAGTACCGCGGCCTGTAATTGAGAAAACATCCTCAACAGGCATCAAGAAAGGAAGGTCTGTTTTTCTTTGCGGCTCGGGAATGAAACTGTCAACTGCATCCATAAGCTTTAAAATTGATTCGTACTCGGGAGCGTCAGCTTCCGTTGCATCGCTTTCAATCGCTTTGAGCGCAGAGCCAACAATTATAGGCGTGTCATCGCCGGGGAAATCATATTCGCTAAGTAGCTCGCGAACTTCCATTTCAACCAATTCTAAAAGCTCAGGGTCGTCAACTTGGTCAGCCTTGTTTAAATAAACCACGATATGCGGAACTCCAACCTGACGCGAAAGCAAGATATGCTCTCTTGTTTGCGGCATAGGTCCGTCTGCTGCCGATACAACCAAAATTGCACCGTCCATTTGGGCAGCGCCCGTTATCATATTTTTAACATAGTCAGCGTGACCGGGGCAGTCAACATGCGCATAGTGGCGTGCATCCGTTTCGTATTCAACATGCGATGTTGAGATGGTAATTCCTCTTTCTCTTTCCTCGGGGGCTTTATCAATGTTATCATATGTTGTATATGATGCCTGACCCTTTATTCCGAGCACTTTGGTAATTGCAGCTGTAAGCGTTGTCTTACCATGGTCAACATGACCGATTGTTCCAATGTTTACATGGGGTTTTGATCTTTCAAATTTTGCTTTTGCCATTTTAATATTCCTCCTTAAGGTAAATTTAATTTTATTTAATTTTTTGTGTTATAATACTTTCTTGTATGCTTTTGGGAACCGTTTCATAATGACTTGGCTGCATAACATATTGACCGCGCCCTTGCGTTCTGGAACGAAGCTCCGTTGCATAGCCGAACATTTCGGAAAGGGGCACCAATGCCGATATTGCTTGTGCGCCCATGCGCGCCTCCATACCTTGAATTTGCCCGCGGCGCGAATTTAAATCGCCCAAAACATCTCCCATATATTCCTCCGGAACCGTAACATCCACTTTCATTATCGGCTCTTTTAAAACAGGTTCCGCTTTTCTGCATCCGTCTTTAAAAGCCATCGATGCGGCAATTTTAAACGCCAACTCGGACGAGTCGACCTCGTGGTATGAGCCATCATAAAGTGTAACCCTTATGTCAACCACATTGTAACCCGAAAGCACGCCCGCCAGCATTGCGCCTTGAACCCCCGCATCAACTGCAGGTATATATTCCTTTGGTATTGCGCCGCCCACAATTTTGTTGACAAACTCATACCCTGCACCTGCTTCAAGCGGTTCAAGCGTCATTAACACATGACCATATTGACCCCTACCGCCTGATTGACGAGCATATTTGTTTTCAACATTAACTGTTTTACAAATTGTTTCTTTATAAGACACCTGCGGTTTTCCTACATTTGCTTCAACCTTAAACTCCCTAAGCAGCCTGCCGACAATAATTTCAAGGTGGAGCTCTCCCATGCCCGCTATTATCGTTTGACCTGTATCTTCATCGGTATACGATTTGAAGGTAGGGTCTTCTTC
The DNA here is from genome assembly GCA_023228885.1 of Bacillota bacterium. Lineage (GTDB taxonomy): Bacteria > Bacillota > Clostridia > Monoglobales > Firm-18 > JAAZFB01. Next base: position 5,732 of record JALOAJ010000035.1, read on the forward strand.
CGCAAGCTTAGACAGCGCTATTCCCATTTTTTCATGGCTTGCTTTGGTTTTGGGCTCTATTGCAACCCTTATAACCGGTTCGGGAAAATCCATAGATTCCAAAATTACCGGGTTTGATTCTTCGCAAAGGGTGTCGCCGGTGGTTGTATTTTTAAGACCTACCGTTGCGGCAATGTCGCCGGAATAAACAACGGCAACATCTGCACGATGGTTCGCGTGCATTTGCAGTATCCTTCCAACCCTTTCACGGTTGTCTTTAGTTGAGTTGTATACATGAGAACCGCTCTTTAGCTGCCCTGAATAAACCCTAAAAAAGCAAAGCTTGCCCACAAAAGGGTCTATCGCAATTTTAAACGCCAATGCCGAAAAGGGCTGGTTATCATCTGCCGCTCGCTCTGTTTCTTCACCTGTTCTTGGCAAAGTTCCTTTTATCGGCGGGATGTCAAGGGGTGACGGCATATAATCTACAACTGCATCCAAAAGCTTTTGCACGCCTTTGTTGTGATATGAAGTGCCGCAAAGCACCGGTATAAACCCACCGGTAATCGTTGCATTTCTAATGCCCATTTTGATTTCGTCTATTGTCAGCTCTTGCCCTTCAAGGTATTTTTCCGTCAGTTCCTCGTCTGTTTCGGCAACCGATTCAACTAAAGAAGCGCGATAAGTTTGCGCCTTTTCTATTAAATCCGCCGGTATTTCCTCCTCACGGATATCGTTGCCCATGTCGTCATAATACACATACGCCTTCATAACAACCAAGTCAACAATGCCTTTGAAACTGCTTTCACTTCCAATAGGCAGCTGAATTGGCACCGCGTTGCATTTTAGCCTGTCCTTCATCATTGCAACCACATTGTAATAATCGGCGCCCATTATATCCATTTTGTTTACATAGGCCAAACGAGGCACATGATATTTGTCCGCTTGCCGCCAAACAGTTTCGGATTGCGGCTCAACGCCGCCTTTTGCGCAAAAAACCGTCACCGAACCGTCAAGAACACGAAGCGAGCGTTCTACCTCAACGGTAAAATCAACATGTCCCGGTGTGTCAATAATATTTATCCTGTGGTCATTCCATTGTGCAGTCGTAGCAGCTGAGGTGATTGTAATACCACGCTCCTGCTCTTGTTCCATCCAATCCATCGTTGCGGCGCCCTCATGGGTTTCGCCGACTTTATGAACTCTTCCTGTGTAAAACAGGATTCTTTCCGTAGTTGTTGTTTTCCCTGCATCAATGTGAGCCATAATTCCTATATTTCTGGTTTTTTCCAAACTGAATTCCCTGCTCACGCTTTTCTCCTTACTTATTTTATTTTTATCCGATGCAAACCTTTGCAATGAACCAAAAACAATATAATTGTTTTTTTACCACCTGTAATGAGCAAAAGCTCTGTTTGCTTCTGCCATCTTATGTGTGTCTTCACGCTTTTTAACCGCTGCACCGCTACCATTTATTGCATCAACTATTTCACCCGCTAAGCGCTCTCGCATTGTGCGCTCATTTCTGCCTCTTGAATAGTTGGTCAGCCATCGCAAACCGAGCGTTTGCCGTCTTTCCGGACGGACCTCCATGGGAACTTGATAAGTTGCTCCACCCACTCGTCTTGCTTTAACTTCAAGCACAGGCATTATGTTACCCAACGCTTCTTCAAATGCCTCAACCGGCTCTTTGCCCGTCTTTTCTTTTACAATGTCAAACGCATCATATACAATTCTTTGTGCGATACCCTTTTTACCGTCAAGCATTATGTTGTTAATAAGCCGTGTTACCAGCTTGCTTCCGTATAATGGGTCGGGCAAAACATCTCTCTTAGGTATAAAACCTCTCCTTGGCACTTTGCTTCCCTCCTTCATAAAAAATGAATATCACCGGTACTCAACCTTTAAGGTTGTAAGCGCATGAACTACCAATATATATTTATATACCATGGCACTTCGCACTTTTATTTAGTTGTGATATTTCGTACACATGGTACTCTCATAGTTAAAATTATTTTTCTTCCTTTGGTGACTTCGCACCGTATAAGCTTCTGCTCTGACGGCGCCCGCCTACACCGGATGTGTCATGCGTTCCGCGCACAATGTGATACCTTACGCCGGGCAAGTCTTTTACCCTTCCGCCTTTAATAAGGACAACGCTGTGCTCTTGTATATTATGCCCGATGCCCGGAATATATGCAGACACCTCAATACCGTTTGTAAGACGCACCCTTGCAACCTTTCTAAGCGCAGAATTTGGTTTTTTGGGGGTCATTGTTTTTACAACGGTGCAAACGCCTCTTTTTTGAGGTGAGTTTAAGTCAGTCGCCTTCTTTTTAAGTGAGTTCATGTTTTTATGAAGTGCAGGCGATGCTGACTTCTTGAATGTGGATTTACGCCCCTTGCGAACCAATTGATTAAATGTTGGCATTTTGATTTCATCTCCTTTCTTTTATTATTTATGGGGTGTTGAATAATTGGGGTTTAAGCCCCAATTATTCAACATCCCTTTTATAGCAATTTTGCGGCGGGATGCCGCAAAACACTATTTGATTAAATTTTGCCGTCTGGGCTGATTACAGCAACGGCAGCGCCTACGCTAATCCCGCATTGCGCCCCAAGCTGCTGCATTGTTGGAACAAATTCAACCGAAACATTATGCTTTTTACATAACAATTCCAAACTTTGACGCATTTCAAAAGCACAATCTTCTGCAATAAATGCCTTTGTTGCATTGCCGCTTTCTATCGCGCGCTTCGATTGCTTAAACCCCACAAATTTGTTGCCTTGGGCGGCTAAGCTTTGCATAATACTTAAAACCTCCAAATTATATTACCACAGTAGTCCAATTTTGTCAATAATCTGTGTAATCATTTAAATCTATTGATATTTCATCCGTTTTTTCAATATCCACATCACGATATCGGTTCATTCCTGTTCCTGCCGGAACAAGCTTTCCGATAATAACATTTTCTTTCAAACCAAGCAGCGGGTCAACCTTTCCTTTAATTGCGGCATCGGTAAGAACCTTGGTGGTTTCTTGGAATGACGCCGCCGAAAGAAACGAATCGGTCGCAAGCGAAGCTTTTGTTATGCCCAAAAGGACATTCGACGATGTTGCCGGTTCTCCGCCTTTTGCCTCTACCTCGTCATTGATTTTTTTAAACTCAAGCAAATCCACAAGCGAGCCGGTAAGCAGCATTGTATCGCCCGGGTCTTCAACCTTTGTCTTTTTCATCATTTGCCTTATTATAACCTCTATGTGTCGGTCGTTTATATCAACGCCTTGCAGTCGGTACACCCTTTGAACCTCTTGTATCAGATAGTGGTGCACCGCCGACGCCCCTTTTATTTTCAAAATATCATGGGGGTTTATCGAGCCTTCCGTCAGTTCATCGCCTGCTTGAACCTTTTGCCCTTTTTCAACCTTTATACGGGAACCGTAAGGAATAAAATATGCCCTTGAATCCCCGTTTTCGTTATCCGTAATGATGATTTCGCGTTTTTTCTTTGTTTCGGGCATTGATATTTCACCGCTTATTTCGGCAATAATTGCAAGCCCCTTCGGCTTTCTTGCCTCAAACAATTCTTCTATACGCGGCAAACCTTGGGTAATATCCTCGCCCGCAACGCCGCCGGTGTGGAATGTTCTCATTGTAAGCTGGGTGCCCGGCTCCCCTATTGATTGCGCGGCTATAATGCCTACCGATTCGCCCACATTAACCTCGGATGCCGTTGCAAGGTTTGAACCATAGCAATGCACGCAGACGCCCGCTTTGGATTTGCATTTTAACACAGAGCGTATTTTAGCGTGCGTGATGCCGGCATCAATAATTACCGTTGCTTGCTCGTCTGATATTAGCGTGTTGCTCGGTACAATAATTTCTTTTGTTTTAGGATGAACAATATCCTCCGCGCTGTACCTTCCAACCAAACGGTCAAACATTTCTTCAATTACCTCGTTGCCGTCTTTTATATCGGAAACAATAATAAAATCATTGCAGTTGCAATCTTCTTCCCTAATTATTACATCTTGCGCCACATCAACCAACCGGCGTGTTAGGTAGCCGGAGTCCGCCGTTCTAAGCGCCGTATCCGCAAGCCCTTTTCTTGCTCCGTGGGTAGAGTTGAAGTATTCCAACACATTCAAGCCTTCTCTAAAGTTTGCACGGATGGGTATTTCAACCGGACGCCCCGTAGTGTCTGACATAAGCCCGCGCATACCTGCAAGCTGCCGTATTTGGTTAACGCTTCCGCGCGCGCCTGAGGTTGCCATCATGTAAATGGGGTTGAATTTGCTCAAATTTTTCATAAGCGCGCTTGAAATCTTTTTAGTGGTTTCATCCCATGTGTTAATCACTAAATTATACCGTTCTTCGTCTGATATAAGCCCGCGTCTGAATTGCATTGATATTTTATCAACTTGCTGTTCCGCTTCTTGTAACAGTTGCACTTTATCGCCCGGAATTTCCATGTCGTTTACGCCGATTGTTATTGCGCCTTTGGTTGAATATTTAAAACCCAGCGATTTGACTTTGTCAAGTACTATCGCCGTTTCGGTTGTGCCATGCCTTTTAATGCATTTGTCAACTATCATTCCAAGCGCCTTTTTATCCACAAGAAAATCTATTTCAAGCTTAAACTTATTTTCCGGCACGCTTCGATCAACTATTCCTAAATCCTGCGGTATATCCTCATTAAACAACAGCCTTCCAACGGTTGCGTCAATTATTCCGTATTCCAAAACTCCGTCGTTGTCTAATTCCACTTTAACCTTTATAGGGGCGTGAAGACCGACAGCCTTTGATTCGTACGCCATAACCGCTTCGTTAACGCTTGAAAATATCTTTCCAACGCCTATTTCCGTTTCATTTATTATAGTTAAATAATAACTCCCCAAAACCATATCCTGTGTAGGAATGGTTACGGGACGCCCGTCTTGCGGTTTTAAAAGGTTGTTTGCCGAAAGCATTAAAAACCTTGCCTCCGCCTGCGCCTCTGCGGAAAGCGGAACATGAACCGCCATTTGGTCTCCGTCAAAGTCGGCATTATAAGCGGTGCATACAAGCGGATGCAGCTTTAACGCCCGCCCCTCTACCAACACCGGCTCAAACGCTTGAATACCCAGCCTGTGCAATGTTGGCGCACGGTTTAAAAGCACCGGATGGTTTTTAATAACATCATCCAGCACATCCCAAACCTCGTTTCGCACACGGTCAACCATTCTTTTTGCTGATTTTATATTATGCGCCAAGCCGTCATTAACCAACCGTTTCATAACAAACGGCTTAAAAAGCTCAAGCGCCATTTCTTTGGGCAGCCCGCATTGATAAATTTTAAGCTCGGGACCGACAACGATAACAGAACGCCCGGAATAATCAACACGCTTGCCAAGCAAGTTTTGCCTAAACCTTCCCTGTTTTCCCTTTAGCATATCGGAAAGTGATTTAAGCGGTCTGTTGCCGGGGCCCGTAACGGGACGTCCCCGCCTGCCGTTATCAATAAGAGCGTCCACCGCCTCTTGCAACATTCGTTTTTCATTTCGCACAATGATGTCCGGCGCTCCCAAATCCATAAGCTTTTTAAGACGATTATTGCGGTTAATCACACGCCGATAAAGGTCGTTTAAGTCGCTCGTGGCAAACCTGCCGCCGTCCAACTGCACCATTGGGCGAATTTCGGGCGGAATGACCGGAATTGCCGTTGCTATCATCCATTCCGGACGGTTCCCGCTTAAGCGAAAAGCCTCGACAACCTCAAGCCTTTTTATAATGCGCACCCTTTTTTGTCCTACCGCACCTTCAAGCTCATCACGGAGCGAAAGCGCGAACTTATCCAAATCAATTTCCGCAAGCAGCTCATATATCGCCTCGGCGCCCATGCCTGCCGTAAATTTATCGCCAAACTTTTCCGATGCCTCGCGGTACTCCTTTTCGGTAAGCATTTGTTTTTTTGTAAGGGGGGTTTTCCCCGGGTCTAAAACAATATATGATGCAAAATAAAGCACCTTTTCAAGTATCCGAGGCGACAAATCAAGCATAAGCCCCATTCTGCTCGGTATACCCTTAAAGTACCAGATATGTGAAACGGGAGCTGCAAGCTCAATATGCCCCATTCTTTCTCGTCTTACCTTTGAGCGGGTGACTTCAACGCCGCACCTGTCACATATAATGCCCTTATAGCGTATCCTTTTGTATTTTCCGCAATGGCACTCCCAATCTTTGGTCGGACCGAAAATTCTTTCGCAAAACAAACCGTCCTTTTCCGGTTTTAGTGTTCGATAATTTATCGTTTCAGGCTTTTTAACCTCACCGCGTGACCATTCCCTGATTTTATCCGGTGATGCAAGCCCTATTTGAATTGCCTCAAAGTTACCAAAGTCAAGCAACTTAAAACTCCATTCCGCCGCTGTACGCCGGCACGAGATTTTTACGAAACCACCTTATCACGCACAGATATAAAATGATAAGGTCACTTTGAATGTACTGGTTTGTGTTTTTTAAAAACCAACAGCCTTTGGCTTCGCCTTAAAATATTTCGTCATCATCCTCAGATTCGTCGTCAATGTCTTCTAAATCATCGTCATCGTCAAAATCTTCAAAATCGTCGTCAACCTCATTATCATCATCCAATAATATATCTTCATCTTGTTCCAATTCATCGTCCGGCAAAACATTGCTGCCTTTTAGTATTTCCTCAACAATATCATCGTTGGTCTTTTCTTTTGCAAGATACGCCTCTTGCTGGCTTTCATAGCCGGGCGTATCTGCCAGAACCAAATCTTTAATCGCAAAATCTTCCTCTTCATCGGCGTTTTCACGGAGCGCAACTTCCTCCATGTTCTCATCCAACACCTTTACATTCAGACACAACGATTGAAGCTCTTTAATAAGCACCTTAAAGGATTCCGGAACACCCGGTTGCGGTATATTTTCGCCCTTTACTATGCTTTCATATGTTTTAACACGCCCCACGACATCATCCGATTTAACCGTTAATATCTCTTGCAGGGTGTATGCCGCGCCGTACGCTTCCAGCGCCCACACTTCCATCTCACCAAAACGCTGACCGCCGAATTGGGCTTTTCCTCCCAACGGCTGCTGTGTAACAAGTGAATAAGGACCGGTGGAGCGTGCGTGAATTTTATCGTCAACAAGGTGTGCAAGCTTTAAAATATACATATAACCCACAGTAACTTTGCTGTCAAAGGGCTCTCCGGTTCGTCCGTCATAAAGCAACGATTTTCCGCTTCTGTCGTGACCTGCGCGTTCTAAGGCATCCATAACATCCTGTTCGTTTGCCCCATCAAAAATCGGGGTAGATATTTTCCACCCAAGCGCTTTTGCCGCATAACCTAAGTGAACCTCCAGCACCTGTCCGATATTCATACGCGAAGGAACGCCAAGCGGATTAAACACTATATCAAGCGGTGTTCCGTCCGGCAAAAACGGCATATCTTCATCGGGCAAAATCCTTGAAATTACACCTTTGTTACCATGACGCCCCGCCATTTTGTCGCCTACGCTGATTTTTCTTCTTTGAGCTATATAGCACCGTACAAGCTGATTTACGCCCGGCGCAAGCTCATCGCCGTTTTGTCGGGTAAATATTTTAACATCAACAATAATGCCCGCCTCACCATGCGGAACTCTAAGCGAAGTATCGCGAACTTCACGCGCCTTCTCACCGAAAATAGCACGCAGTAACCGCTCTTCGCTTGTTAAATCCGTTTCGCCTTTTGGCGTAATCTTGCCCACCAAAATATCGCCGGGCGCCACTTCCGCACCCAAACGAATAATCCCGCGCTCGTCAAGGTCTTGCAGGGAATCCTCGCCCACATTTGGGATTTCCCGCGTTATTTCTTCGGGACCAAGCTTTGTATCGCGCGATTCGCACTCGTATTTTTCAATGTGGATTGAAGTAAAGGTATCATCTTTAACAAGTTTTTCGCTTATTAAAATGGCATCCTCGTAATTATATCCTTCCCATGTCATAAACCCTATTAAAACATTCCGGCCAAGCGCTATTTCTCCGTTTTGCGTTGAAGGCCCATCGGCAATTATTTCGCCTTGCTCAACCCGCTCGCCTTTTAAAACAGTCGGTTTCTGATTTACGCAGGTGCTCTGGTTTGACCGTTTAAATTTGAGCAACTTATATGTGTCAAGCAAGCCGTCCTCATTTTTTATTTGAATTTCGTCTGAACTTACCTTTTGAACGACACCGCCTTTTTTTGCAATAACAACAACGCCGGAATCCCGAGCCGCTTTATATTCCATACCTGTTCCCACGATGGGCGAGTCTGTCTTGATAAGCGGCACAGCTTGACGCTGCATATTAGAGCCCATCAGCGCGCGGTTTGCATCATCATTTTCCAAAAACGGAATCATTGCGGTTGCAACCGACACCATCTGTTTGGGGGAAGCGTCCATATAATCAACCTGGTTTGCGTCAACTTCAAGAATTTTATCTTGATATCTTCCCGAAACCCTTTTGTTTATGAACTTGCCTTGCTCGTCCAACGGCTCGTTCGCCTGCGCGATTATAAAGTCATCCTCAACATCCGCCGTCATGTAAACGGTGTCCGGCATAACTTTTGCCGTCTGCTTATCAACCTTTCGATACGGTGTTTCGATAAACCCGTATTCGTTCACCCTTGCGTATGTTGAAAGGGAGGATATAAGACCTATGTTCGGTCCCTCCGGTGATTCTATCGGGCACATTCTGCCATAGTGAGAGTGATGAACATCTCGCACTTCAAACCCCGCGCGCTCTCTTGAAAGACCGCCCGGACCGAGGGCAGACAAACGCCTTTTGTGCGTCAGTTCGCTTAGCGGGTTTGTTTGGTCCATAAACTGCGAAAGCTGCGACGAACCGAAAAACTCTTTAATGGCTGCGCTTACCGGACGAATGTTTATAAGCGTTTGCGGCGTTATAACATCCAAGTCTTGTATTGACATACGCTCGCGAACAACGCGTTCCATACGCGCAAGCCCTATTCTGAACTGGTTTTGCAAAAGCTCGCCCACGCTTCGAAGCCTTCGATTGCCAAGATGGTCAATATCATCAATGGTTCCGATTCCGTAAGAAAGATGAACTTGATAATTTACAGACGACAAAATGTCGTCCGGGCGTATATACCGCGGCACAAGCTCGTCAATATTTTCGGCAATCGCCTCTTTTATTTCATGCTCTGTGGTATGCTTTGATAATATTTCTTCTAAAACAGGAAGATACACTCTTTCTTTTATATCAAGCCCGGTTATATCAAAATCCACATAATTTGAAAGGTGAACCATTTTGTTTGAAAACACCTTAATATGTGTGCCGTCAACATCAATGGTAACCTCATTTACATCGTTTTGCTCAATCAGCTCCGCCTTTTCTTTAGTGAGCTTTTCCCCTGCCGCGGCTAATATTTCACCCGTCACGGGGGATACAATATCGCTTGCGGTGATAAGCCCGGTTATGCGCGCCGCGATAGCAAGCTTTTTGTTAAACTTGTAACGACCTACCTTTGCAAGGTCATATCGCCTTGGGTCGAAAAACAAAGAATTTATCAATGCTTCAGCCGATTCAACGGTGGGCGGCTCGCCCGGACGCAGCCTTTTATATATTTCAACAAGCCCGTCCTCTCTGGTTTTGGCTATGTCCTTATCAATTGTGGATAAAATCAGTTCGTTTCCGCCAAACATTTCAATTATCTGTTCGTTCCGCCCCAGCCCGAGCGCCCTTAGAATCACCGTAACGGGGATTTTTCTCGTTCGGTCAATGCGAACGGATACAACATCGTTGGAATCCGTTTCATATTCAAGCCACGCGCCCCTGTTTGGAATAAGAGTGTTCGAAAACAGCGGCTTTCCCGTTTTATCCATTTGGGTGGAGTAGTAAATGCCCGGCGCACGTATAAGCTGACTTACTATGACACGCTCGGCACCGTTTATGATAAATGTGCCATGGTCCGTCATAAGCGGAAAGTCACCCATAAAAATTTCTTGTTCTTTGACCTCGCCCGTTTCTTTGTTAATCAACCGAACTTTTGCCCTAAGCACCGAACTGTAAGTAGCGTCGCGTTCTTTGCTTTCTTCAACCGAGTATTTTGGCACGCGGTCAATGGAGTAATCAACAAATTCGAGTATCAGATTTCCGCTAAAATCGGATATCTGGGAAATATCGTGAAACACCTCCCCAAGTCCTTTGGTTAAAAACCAGTCGTATGAGTTCTTTTGCACCTCGATGAGATCGGGCATGTCCAAAATCTCACCAATTCTTGAGTAACTCATCCTTGTGTTTTTACCAAGCTTAACCGGATGTACCGCCAAATTCATCACCTCATTAAAATTTGAATGCGCTAAAGCTTTATGGTTAAAGGATTATTACTAATTTTGCCCACAAAAATCCATAATAGTCAGATTAGTATTTTATCACCGTAGCAACCGCTTGTCAAGAACTTTTTTGAAAAACTGTGGATTTTTTTAAAAATATGCTGTATAATAATATAATTGTGTTGAAAAAGATACATTTGTGGAGGGTGAAAAATGAGCAGGTCTCGTTTTATTGCATTGGCGGCGGGCATAGCTTCAATATATGCTTCGCTCACCGTTATGCTTGCGCCGATATCATACGGTACGGTGCAAATACGGGTATCCGAAGCGCTGACGTTGCTTGCCGCTTTTACGCCGGCAGCAATACCGGGGCTTTTTGTCGGCTGTTTGATTTCCAATATATATATGGGAAACCTCACCGATATAATTTTTGGCAGCCTAACAACCCTTGTTGCCGCTTTTTTAACGCATAAATTGCGAAAAAGACAATGGCTTGTGCCATTGCCTCCTATTTTGTTAAATGCGGTTGTTGTCGGCTACTATCTGACAGCGCAGCATGGCGGTTTTGTGTGGATGAACATCCTATCCGTCGGCGCAGGTCAATTTGTTGCATGCTTCATTATTCCCATTTATTTTATTGTAAATTTTGAAAGCGCCAAAATCAAGGTAAATAAACTGCTAAACCCTGATAATATTCACACCAATGGTTGAAAGCTTTTCGTCTAATTTTAAATAACCCCTGTCAATATGTTCTATACCGCTTATTTCCGTTTCGCCTTCCGATGCAAGCGCAGCCAAAACAAGCGCCGCGCCCCCGCGCAAATCATAAGCCCTAACTTTTGCCCCCGTCAGCGACTTTACGCCTTCGATAACCACCGTTCTGCCCTCCGCCTTGATGTTTGCCCCCATCTTGGCAAGTTCGGAAATATGCAAAAATCTGTTTTCAAATATCGTCTCTACAATTATGCTTGTGCCGCTTGCAACCGTCATTAAAGAGGAAAATGGCGCTTGCATATCGGTGGGAAAGCCGGGGTAAGGCAATGTTTTAATGTCGGCGGCTTTTATTTTATCGGCAGCATTTACAGTGATTTGGCTGTCTCCCTCCGTTATCTCGATGCCTGTTTCCCTCATCTTTGCAATCATCGGCTTTAGGTGCCCGGGAATCACATTGTTAATTTGTATCTTGCTGTTTGTCATTGCGGCAGCAACGGCATATGTTCCCGCCTCTATTCTGTCGGGAATTACGGTATATCCCTGCCCGTCAAGCTCTTTTACCCCGCTTATTTTTATTAAATCGGTGCCTGCGCCCGTTATTTGCCCGCCCATGGCGTTAATGAAATTTGCCAAATCTACAATTTCCGGCTCAATTGCGGCATTTTCTATAATTGTTTGACCTGTTGCAAGAGATGCCGCCATCATAAGGTTTTCTGTTGCGCCAACGCTTGGAAAATCCAAATATATTACGGCGCCGGTGAGGTTTTTGCATTTTGCTTCAATAAACCCATGCCCGGTTGAAATTTTGGCGCCAAGCGCATGAAAGCCTTTTAAATGTAAATCAACCGGTCGCAGCCCGATAGGGCAGCCGCCCGGCATTGATATTTTAACCTTTTTACACCTTGCAAGCAACGGCCCCGCTACTAAAAAAGATGCCCTTATCAATCCGGTATTTTCGCATTGCGAAACATCGGGATTGAGCTTTTTACAGCTAATCGTAAGCCCCAAACCGCTTGCGCCGCCTTTTGCCGTTGACACCTCGGCGCCCAAGCATTTTAAAATGTTACACATGTTTTGTATGTCTGCCAGCGAAGGTATGCCGTATATGGTAGAGCAGCCCTGCGCAAGTAATGTTGCGGCAAGAATGGGCAAAGACGAATTTTTTGAACCGTCCACGCTTATGCTGCCTTCAAGGCTGTTTTGCCCAACAATTACAAATTTCGACATAAAAAAATACACCCCCGCAATTTTATAGTAACAATTTTGGGGATATTAACATCCCCTATAATCAAAATTATTACCTTGCGGGCAAATGTTTATTCCATGCAATTATTTGATATTTTTAAATATTTATTCGTTAGAGGGGGTGTTTTGCAAATCAGCTAAAAATTCGGATATTTCTTGTTTATTTATCATTGTTAAAAAAGAAAATTCGGAATTTAAAGCTTTTTGCGCCATCTCAATGCCTTTTTCCGCATTGCCTGTTTCGGCAAGCAAGCATGCGTAACCGTAATACGCCTCGGGAAAGGTTGGGTTCATTTCAAGCAGCTTTTCGTAAAATTCCTTTGATTTTTCAAATTCGCCGCATTTATAATATGTGTAAGCCAAATTATCTATAATAATTGCATTTGTATCGTTGTATTCATACGCCTCAAGGTTAAATTCAAGCGCCTTGCTTAAATTGCCGTTATAAATATACATGTACCCCAAACTGCCGTAAACAGAAGTTGTCGGAGTGTTTTGCACAACCTCCTCAAGCATTTCTATTGCGGCGTCCACCTCGCCCCTTTTCCAAAAGACAAGAGCGTATGCGCCTTTTAGCTGAAACTTTTGCGGGGCGGTCAAACGCTCCATTGATAAAAGGGCAAACAATTTATTTGCCTTGTCAATGTCACCGTCTTTTAGCAACAAATACGCATTTGTAAGTTTGTTGTTAAAGCTCATGCCGCCTAACTTTGCCGCAATGTCATACCATTTTTTCCAAGATACGGTTTTGCCGCGCGCATATAAAAGTTTTGCTATCGCGGAGCATAAATCCCCTCTTTTCCAAATTAGCAAAACAACAACCAAAATCAATAATATTTTTACCATGCCCACACCTCGTTATACATTACATACCCACATTTATGAGCGGTAGCTTCCGTTTATTTTAATATAGTCATATGATAAATCACAAGTCAATATTTTATCCGAGAAGCCACCCTCATTAAGGTTTATTCTTATTGTTATTTCTTTTTGCGAAAGTATCTTTTTTGCTTTTTCTTCATTAAAAGCAATGGCGGCCCCGTTTGAGCAAACCTTCAGCCCGCCGATGTAAATATCAATAAAATTCGGGTTGAATATCGCCCCGGAATATCCCGCCGCAGTAATTATCCTTCCCCAGTTTGCGTCCTCGCCGAAAATTGCTGTTTTTACCAACGGCGATTTTGCAACCGCATACAGTATTTTTTCTGCATCATGTTGGGTTTTTGCACCATCTACAATAATCTCAACAAGTTTTGTTGCTCCCTCGCCGTCTTTTACAATAGCTTTCGCCAAATAATCGCAAACCATGCCGAGCGCCTTTTTAAAGCTTGCATATCCTTGGCTGTCTTTATCATCTATAACGCCGTTGCCCGCCGCCTTGTTTGACAGCAAAACAACCATATCGCAAACGCTGGTATCTCCGTCAACCGAAATTCTGTTAAAACTAAGGTTTACCGCTTCCTTAAAAGCCATATCCATGAGTGTTTGCGTAATATTGATATCGGTCGTTATAACCCCAATCATTGTTGCCATGTTGGGGTGAATCATGCCGGAGCCCTTTGCCATCCCGCCCACACGAACTTTTATTCCGTTTGTTTCAGTTTCAACCGCAAACTCTTTTGTTACGGTATCGGTTGTTAAAATAGCTTGCGCGGCATCATGCCCGCCGCTATTTGATAAAGAATCTATTGCGGTTTTAATCCCCGATTTAAGCGCCTTAATATTAAGCGGTTGCCCTATTACTCCGGTTGAATTAAATAAAACTTCATGCGGTTTGCAATTTAGCAATTCCGCTGTAAGGGACGCGACCGCAATTGCATCCGCTTTGCCTTGTTCACCCACGCAAGCATTGGCATTGCCGCTGTTTATTACAATGGCTTTAGCGCTGTTTCGGCTTGCATGCTCCATCGTCATTAAAAGGGAATGTCCTTTGACAACATTTTTTGTAAAAACGCCCGAAACAGCGCAAAGGCTATCGGAGCACACCAATGCGACATCACGGCTGCCGTCTTTTTTTATACCGCAGGCAACGCCCGAAGCGCTAAAGCCAATCGGGGCGGTAACCCCGCCTTTTATTATATTCATATGCAGCACCGCCTAATACACAAGCCTTTTTGAAATATATTCGTTAAGCCCGCTAATCGAAACCCTTTCTTGCTCCATTGAATCGCGGTCGCGCACCGTAACGCAGTTATCGGTATCCGTTTCAAAATCCACCGTAATGCAAAGGGGCGTACCGATTTCGTCATGACGGCGATAACGCTTGCCGATACTGCCCGCGTCATCATAATCACACATAAAATGTTTTGACAGTTCGGCATACAGCTCAAATGCTTTGTCTCCCAATTTTTTTGAAAGGGGGAAAACAGCCGCCTTAATCGGTGCAATAGCAGGATGAAAGCGCATAACCACCCTTATGTCGCCGTTCCCGACATCCTCCTCGTCGTACGCCTCTGTTATAAGCGCAAGGGTGACACGGTCTGTACCAAGCGAAGGCTCAATTACATGCGGCACATACTTTTCATTTGTTACCGGGTCGTGATACTCCATCGATTCGCCCGAATGTGCGCTGTGCGCATTCAAATCAAAATCGGTACGGTCGGCAATTCCCCAAAGCTCGCCCCAGCCGAACGGGAAAAGATATTCAAAATCGGTGGTGGCGTTTGAATAATGCGACAGTTCTTCTTTTTCATGGTCACGCAAACGAAGGTTTTGTTCCTTGACGCCAAGCCCCAACAGCCAATTTTTGCAATAATCTTTCCAATAGGCGAACCACTCTAAATTTTCACCCGGTTTGCAGAAAAATTCAAGTTCCATTTGTTCAAACTCACGCGTTCTGAAGGTGAAGTTGCCCGGAGTGATTTCATTTCTGAACGCCTTTCCGATTTGCCCCACACCAAAAGGTATCTTTTTCCGTGTTGTTCTTGCAATGTTTTTAAAATTTACAAATATGCCTTGCGCCGTTTCGGGGCGCAGGTATATTTCATTTTGCGCATCCTCGGTAACGCCTTGAAATGTTTTGAACATAAGATTAAATTTTCTTATGTCGGTAAAATCCGATTGCTTGCAGTTTGGGCACGGAACTTTGTTTTCCTTTATATATTGCGTCATTTGTTCGTCTGTCCAGCCGTCGGCGGACGTTTCGCCAAAATCTTCTATCAGCTTATCCGCCCTATGGCGTGTTTTACATTGCCGGCAGTCCATAAGCGGGTCTGCAAAGCCCCCTATATGCCCCGAGGCAACCCATGTTTGCGGGTTCATTAAAATTGCGCTATCCAGCCCAACATTGTATTGGTTTTCCTGGATAAACTTTTTCCACCATGCCCGCTTAATATTGTTTTTAAGCTCTGTTCCCAACGGCCCGTAATCCCATGTATTTGCAAGCCCGCCGTAAATTTCAGAACCGGGGTAAATAAAGCCCCTGCCTTTGCATAATGCAACTATTTTATCCATTGTCTTTTGAGAGTTTAACATATTGGCCCCCCTGTCGTTATATATTATATTATTACTAATTATTTGCAGATTGTCAATAGAAATAATAAAAGGATGTTGAATAATTTGAAAGATTGGCAAAAAGCGGCGCTGGTTTATATAGGAACCGTTATAGGCGCGGGGTTTGCGTCCGGACAGGAAATTCTCCGTTTTTTTGTTGTATACGGAAAAGAAAGCTTTTGGGGAATAGCAATAAGCGGCGTTTTGTTTGGGCTTATCGTATCGTGCGTGTTATGCAAAACATACGAAAAAAAAATTCAGGGCGCCGACGAATATTATGCCGACATTGCCGGCAACACAGTAACCGCCCTTTTAAATCTTGTTGTTTCATTATTTATGTTTTCTTCATTTTGCGTTATGAATGCAGGCAGCGGCGCATTATTTAACGAACAATTAAACCTGCCGGCATGGCTTGGGATATTAGTAATGTGTTTGCTGTGCGCATTTATTTTTTTAAAGGACATTTCCGGCATTGTCGGGCTAAACTCTATATTCACGCCCCTAATGATACTGGGAATATTGTTTTTGGGGGCATATGTTTTTGTAACAAAAAAAACGCTGCACACATTGTCATGCCACGGAATATTTCAAAATTGGTTCATATCTTGCATGGTTTACATAAGCTACAACACCCTTACAACCGTTCCCGTTATGTCGGCGCTCGGCAAGCTGATACATAAAAAATCCGATGCTATAAAAGCAGGGGTGATGTGCGGTATTACATTATTTGCGTTATCGGCTGTTTTGTGGTTTGTGTTATCAACCAGAACCAAATGGTCAATGCAACTGCCAATCCTGCATGCCATGGCAGGGATAAGCAAAGCGGCAAACATACTCTACATACCCGTATTATACATAGCAATGCTAACAACAGCGGTGTCAAGCGGCTTTGGGGTGATAAAGACAATTAACGCCCGTTTCAATATAAACGGATTATTTATAATAGCTGTCATGTGCGCTCTTGCGGCGATTATTTCGCTTTCGGGGTTTTCGCAGTTGGTGGAAAAACTTTATTCCCTTTTCGGTGTGGCAGGTTTGGGTGTGCTGGTAATTGTTTTAATCGACGGAATTAAATATTTATCGATAGGAAAACCGAGAAAAAGCAAAGAAAAACGCAAAAAACGCTCGAATTATTAAGCTATATTAAGCATATGGCAGTTGAAACACTTATAAAATTAGTGTATAGTAAATAATGCTGCACATCGGGGTTTGGCGCAGTTTGGTAGCGCACTTGGTTTGGGACCAAGGGGCCACAGGTTCGAATCCTGTAACCCCGACCATAGGTATTACCCGTCTATTTCGCTTTTAGTTTGTTGTATGGGGTGGGGTTATCGCCCGAAATCAACACCTAAAAAACAAAAACGCAAAAACGGTTGACAACTGCATTGGGCTATGTTATACTAACTTTCTGATTGCGGTTTCATGTCTTTTAGAGTTAAAAGCGCTGGTGTAGCTCAATTGGCAGAGCAGCTGATTTGTAATCAGCAGGTTGCGGGTTCGAGTCCCATCACCAGCTCCAATTGTATCTTTACAAAAAATATATAATCACGCAATGCGTGCAAACATGGAGGGGTGCCCGAGTGGCTAAAGGGGGCAGACTGTAAATCTGTTGTCAACGACTTCGATGGTTCGAATCCATCTCCCTCCACCAACTTATCTTATGCGCCCTATTATAAAATGGGGCGCATAAATTAAGTAATAAGGTATAAATCGGCCTGTAAATAGTGATTTATTTGGCTTTTTGCCTCCTGCATGTTGGGGCAAATGTAAAGAGGGATAAGATGAATGTGAAACGATATTTAATGATTGTGTTGTGTGTTTTAGGTGTTTGTCTTGCGGTGCTAAGCGGGGTTATTGTCGCATCAAAACACATTGCAACGCTGCCGGGAATTGACCCAAGCGAGGTAGTTGAACTTCCCAAAGCATCAAAATCAAGGGCTAACATCCTTGTAATGGGGCTTGACAATGACAGCCTTCACACCGATACCATAATGCTTTTTTCCCTCGATAACATTAACAAAAAGGTAAGCGTGCTATCCATTCCCCGTGATACGCGAATTGTTTTTGACGGTCAATACGATAAAATCAATCACTTATATGGATATAAAGGAAATGAAGAAAACACTATACAGGCGGTAACGCAAATTACCGGTATCCCCATTCACTATTACGCTGTTGTTAATTTTGTTGGTTTTCGTAATATCATTGACATTTTAGGCGGGGTTGAATTTGATGTCCCGAATGTGAATAATACCGGAGGTATGTTTTATAACGACCCTGTACAGAACCTTAAAATCAGCTTAAAAGCGGGTCCGCAGCGGTTAAGCGGAAAACAAGCGGAAGGCTTGGTTCGGTTCCGTTCGGGATATCCCGAGGCGGATTTGGGCAGAATAAAGATGCAGCAGCAATTTGTAAAAGAGCTTATAAAGCAAAAGTTGCAGCTGAGGTATATAACAAAGGCTGCAGAGATATATAATGAGGTAGTCAAAAGCACAAAAACAAATTATACCCTTTCCGATGCGGCGTATCACGCTGTTATCGCAAAGTCTATTGATACGGAAAATGTTGAAACCTTTTCTCTTCCGGGGACAGATGGTCAAGCATACACAAGATATGGTTATCTATCATGTTACATCTATAACAATTCACAAACGGAAGAAATAATAAAATCGCATTTTTCAACACCGGCAGTTGAATAAAGCTGTAAAACGCATACCGGAGCAGCAATTTAAACTTTAATAAACTTTTTTGCAAAAAGGTGTTGACATTGGTCGCGTATCGTGGTAAAATGACTTTCGTTGCCGTAAGAAAGCAATGCGCATATGCAAGATTGTTTTCCTAAATAAGGTTTTAA
>JALOAJ010000082.1 GCA_023228885.1 Bacillota bacterium
CATTTGGCGTTTGACAACTGCTGTCGGAGGTAAGGCAAAGGCGTCATACTGGCCTATGGGCGGTGCTTGGGCGGTTAGGCATTTGTTTGAGCATTATGAATTTAATAATGATATCGGCTTTCTTCGAGATACTGCCTTCCCCATTATGAAAGAGGCGGCGTTATTTATTATTGACTGGCTGGTTGAAGATAACGAAGGGCATTTAGTAACATGCCCGTCGGTATCGCCCGAAAACAATTTTGTTACTGATGAAGGCGAAGTATGCTCGGTCAGTTATGGCTCCACCATGGATAACTCAATTATCCGTGATTTGTTTGAAAATTGCATAAAGGCATGCGAAGTTTTGGGAATAGAAAACGAGTTTTGCAGCAAACTTGAAGATATATTAAGCAAGCTTTTGCCTTTTAAGATAGGGAAGGAAGGACAACTGCTTGAATGGGTTAAAGAGTTTGAGGAAGCCGAGATGGGGCATAGGCATGTTTCGCATTTATATGGCTTGCACCCGGCAAGCTTAATCAGCCGCAGCAGAAACTTTGAATTGATGCAGGCATGCCGAAAATCACTTGAAATTCGTCTTGCAAGCGGCGGGGGGCATACGGGTTGGAGTTGCGCTTGGATAGCGAACCTATACGCTCGCCTTTATGACGGTGAAAAAGCGCACAATTACATAACAACCCTTCTTAAAGACTCGATGTACGACAACCTGTTCGATTCTCATCCTCCATTTCAAATTGATGGGAATTTAGGATACTGTGCGGCGGTTGCGGAAATGTTGGTTCAAAGCCACGAGGGTAAAATAAACTTTTTGCCCGCCCTGCCGAAAGCATGGAGTAAATACGGAAAGGTAAAAGGGCTCAAATGCCGCGGCGGTTACACCGTTGAGCTGGAGTGGCGGCATGGAGAAATTATTAATTCTAATATTTCATCTTGTTGTTGAATTTACCATGATTTATTTAAAAATACAGCGCCTTACAGAGGCTAAACCAAATGCTATATTTGCTTGACAATTGCAGGGAAAAATGCTATGATAGCTTGGTAAATAAAGAGTTAAAATGAAGAAATTACGGCAAAAAATTTTTCTGTGCAAAACTGTTCTTTAATACCAAACAAAGGGGCGTGCTTATGTACTTATTGGGTATAGATATCGGAACTTCCGGCACAAAGTCGGTTTTGTTTGATGAATTGGGAAACTCTGTGGCAAGCGATACGCAGGAGTATCCGCTTTATCAACCGCAAATAGGCTGGGCAGAGCAAGACCCTGAGGATTGGTGGAGGGCGGTATACACATCAATCAGTAATTTAATTGCTAAAACAGGGGTTAAAGATATTGCTGCCGTTGGCTTGTCGGGACAAATGCATGGGCTTGTTTTGCTTGATAAGAACGACATTGTGTTAAGAAACGCAATTATTTGGTGCGATGGACGAACACAAAAGGAATGTGATGAAATAACAAGCATCATCGGCGCGGAGCGGCTAATTGAAATAACGGCAAACCCTGCTTTAACAGGGTTTACTGCATCCAAAATCCGGTGGGTGCAAAACAACGAGCCGGAGATTTACGAAAAGGTTGCCAAAATAATGCTTCCGAAGGATTATATAAGATATAAGCTGACGGGGGAATTTGCAACCGAAGTTTCGGATGCAAGCGGAATGCAGCTTATGAACATTGCCGAAAGAAATTGGAGCGATGTTGTTTTACAAAAGCTTGAAATTGATAAAGGCTTGCTTGGCAAAATGTACGAATCACAGGAAGTCACCGGCATGGTAAGCGAATCGGCATCCAAGCTCACAAGCTTGAAGGCGGGGACCGCTGTGGTAGGCGGTGCGGGAGACCAAGCGGCAAGCGCTTTGGGTAATGGAATTGTAAAAGATGGGATAGTTTCATCAACGATAGGCACCTCCGGCGTAGTGTTTGCAAGCCAAAACGATATTTCGATTGATAAGCTCGGCAGGGTGCACACCTTCTGCCATGCGGTTCCAAACATGTGGCATGTTATGGGCGTGACGCAAGGTGCGGGGCTTTCTTTAAAATGGTTTAGGGATAATTTTTGTAACGATGAAGTTAATGTGGCGCATTATATGGGCATTGACCCATATATTTTGATGGACAAAATTGCAGAAAAGGTGCAACCGCAATGCGAAGGGGTTATTTATCTTCCGTATTTAATGGGTGAACGCACCCCTCATCTTGACCCATATGCAAAAGGGGTGTTTTTTGGGCTTAGCGCACGGCATACAAGGGCGCATTTGCTTCGAGCGGTTATGGAAGGCGTTGTGTTTAGCTTAAAGGATTGCTTTGAGATAATTAAAAATATGAACATTGGAGTGGACCAAATAAGGGCATCGGGAGGCGGAGGCAAAAGCAAGCTTTGGCGTCAAATGCAGGCGGATATACTGCAAACCGATGTTGTAACAACAAACTCAACAGAAGGGGGAGCGCTCGGCGTTGCAATTCTTGCCGGCGTGGGGGTGCGATTGTTTGACAGCGTGGAGCAAGCCTGTGAAAATCTAATTAAAATAAACGAAACGCAAAAACCGACTGAAAATACATATGACGCGAATTACAGCAAGTATAAAAAACTTTACCCGGCTTTAAAGGGACTTTTTAAGGAGGAATAAAAAAGTGGAATATTTTAAAAATGTTAAAACAATTAATTATGAGGGGGCAAATTCCGACAATCCGCTTTCTTTTAAACACTACAACCCAAGCGAGGTTATAGACGGGAAGCCGATGAAGGAGCATTTACGCTTTGCCGTTGCTTATTGGCACACATACCAAGCAAGAGGGGTTGACCCATTCGGAGCGGGCACAGCGGTTAGACCATGGGATGATATAAGCGACCCGATGGATTTGGCAAAGGCGAAAATGGAAGCGAATTTTGAATTATGCGAAAAATTGCAGGTGCCGTTTTTTTGTTTTCATGATAGGGATATATCCCCGGAAGATAAAACCCTTTCCGAAACTAATAAAAAACTTGACACAATTGTGTCTTACGCAAAGGAACTTATGAAAACAAGCGGCGTCAGGGTGCTGTGGGGAACTGCAAACGCGTTTTCAAACCCGCGGTATATGCATGGTGCGGCAACTTCATGCAATGCGGATGTCTTTGCATTTGCGGCGGCACAGGTGAAAAAGGCAATGGAAGCAACCAAGGAACTTGGCGGGCAAAATTATGTTTTCTGGGGCGGTAGAGAAGGCTACGAAACACTTTTGAACACAGACATGAAGTTGGAGCTTGAAAATTATGCACGCTTTTTGCAAATGGCGGTTGATTACGCTAAAGAAATAGGTTTTGAGGGGCAGTTTCTAATTGAACCCAAACCCAAAGAGCCAACGAAACATCAATACGATTTTGACACCGCAACGGTAATAGCGTTTTTAAAGACATACGGTTTGGATAAACACTTTAAAATGAATATCGAGGCAAATCATGCCACACTTGCGGGGCATACATTTCAACATGAGCTTGCAACAGCGCGCATAAACAATATGTTTGGCAGTATAGATGCAAACCAAGGGGATATGCTGCTTGGTTGGGACACCGACCAATTCCCCACAAATATATATGATACAACCCTTGCTATGTACGAAACAATAAAAGCAGGCGGCTTTACATCGGGCGGCTTGAATTTTGATTCAAAGCCGAGGCGTGCGTCTTTTACACCGGAGGACTTGTTTTATTCGCATATTGCAGGCATGGATACATTTGCAAAAGGCTTCAAAATAGCGCATAAGATGCATAATGACGGGAAATTTGAAGCTTTTATGAAAAATCGTTATTCAAGTTATAACTCCGGAATAGGCAAAGAAATAGTCAGCGGAAAAGCCGATTTCAAGGCATTGGAGAAATATGCTCTAAAAATTGACGATATAGCTTCCAGCTCAGGCAATCAAGAAATGTTAGAAGGGCTTTTAAACCAATATATCCTTGGAGGAAATTCCAACTAATATTCAAAAATATTTAATGGGGCGGTTTTAAACCGCCCCATCAGACTGTAGACAAAGGTCCGCCGCAAGGCGGATTTTTGTTGTAAAAATGTTGAATTTTGTAACAAAAAATGATATAATAGAAGCATAAAAGTCAGTCGTAACAAGGGGTTGAAAATAATTATG
>JALOAJ010000036.1 GCA_023228885.1 Bacillota bacterium
ATATTTGAATTTTCTCTGCCAATTGCTCACGGGTGTACTCTTTGTTTAATCGAGCCTGCTTAATAATTTTACCTAAGTTGTTCTTCCTTTTTCGCACTGTCAGTTCACCTCGTATATATTTTAACCGTTTTATATGTTTTTTTAAAGGATATGAGAGAAGTTTAAAATAGGAATTATAATATCATATTAAAAAATTGATCCCACCAAATAAAAAAAAGCAAATGGTTGGTGGGCGTATCAGTGTGTCTACTATCCCCTCCTTCCCTTTGCGGTAGGGGGGATTTTTTGTGTCCCGTCTAAAAATACACATTCAGTGTTTTAATTTACTGTCGTTAAAAAAAGATTAGCCAATCAAATGGGACAAGCTGTTCTAAATGAGGAACAGACAGGTGTTAAAAATAGGAATTCTATATGCGTAATCATATCCAAGTGGATTGATTACGCTTTTTTCTTGCCCCTACGTTGTCGTTCCCCGCCTGCCCTTCGACTCTCAAAACAGGAGAATTGGAGGGCACTTTTTTGTTTTTTTCGATAATTTTTAAAAAAATTTCTGAAAAGTTGCCAAAACCGATGTTCGCAATCGTGATAGTGAGTGAAAGGGAGATAAACCGCCTTGCGGAAACGGAAGGAGGTGAACTCTAATGGAGCTATCTTCTTCCCAAAGAAAAACGGTTGAGCATCAATTTGATAGCTTTTCTAAGCGGGTATTAAAAAATGAAGCAAGAGATATTTTGAAAGAAATGAAAACTCTTCAGAAGTACGAGGTCTTGTTTTCTGAAATGCCCCAAAAGATGAAGGAAGAATTTGATGCACGAGCGACAACGGACAAGTATTCATTTGAAACAACAAAATTCATGGCTTGTGGTTTTGAGATTGAAATTGAAAATGATTTGCTTGTCGAGGCGTTGTCAGAACTGCCTGTGAGAAGCCGTGAAATCGTACTGCTTGCGTATTATTTTGGTATGTCAGATACCAAAATCGCAAAAGCAATGAATATGGTGCGGCGAACAGTACAGTATCAACGGTCTAACTCCTTGAAAAAATTAGAAAAATATATGGGAGGGAAAAATAATGCAGAAGGATAAGTCGATAATTCCGTTTCCTGTCATTGAAGCGGCGGTAAGCGGCGATGTGGATGCCATTAATGCTGTGTTAAAGCGGTATGAAGGTTACATAGCACGTCTTTCTACCAGAAGGCTGTATGATGAGGATGGTCATTCCTATATGGTCATTGATGAGGAAATGCGTCGGCGCTTGGAAACAAAACTGATTACAAAAATCCTTGAATTTAAGATTGCATAATCTTTAAGCCTGTGCGGGAATGTGTCCCCTTTCCACATTCCTGTCAGGCATTAAGGCTCTACAGGTTAATAGCAAAATTTGGACGGTGGGAGTTGAGAGTTTGGAAAAAAAGAATATAGCTTTAAATATGAACTGTATGGAAGGAATGAAACGGTTTCCGGGTAAATATTTTGATTTGGCTGTTGTTGACCCGGAATATGGCATAAATATCAATCACAATATGGGACGTAGGAAAGGGGAGAATCCAAGTCCGTTTAAAAAAGTAAGATGGGACAGCGAGCCTCCGAAACAGGAGTATTTCAATGAGTTATTTCGAGTTAGTAAAAACCAAATCATATTTGGAGGAAATTATTTTACAGATAAATTACCCCCATCTAAATGTTGGATATGTTGGGATAAGGGGTTTTCGGATGAAGTAAGCTTTGCTTCTTTCGAGCTTGCATGGACAAGTTTTAACCGGGCGGCAAAGAGAATTTTAATTTCATCAGTGCAAAAAAACAGAATTCATCCTACACAAAAACCTGTCAAGTTATACGAATGGATTTTCAAAAACTATGCAAAAGACGGTTATAAAATTCTTGACACACATTTGGGTAGCGGCTCAAGTCGGATTGCCGCTTATAATTACGGATTAACTTTTATCGGGTATGAAATCGACAAGGATTATTTTGATTTGCAGGAAGAACGATTTTTACAACACTCAGCGCAGATGTCATTTATGGATCTGTCAGAAAAAGAGTGGTAGGTATTTGTCATTCTATAAAAGCATATCGGAAGGTGTGCTTTTACAGGCTGATAAAGAGCCTTAAAATTAAAAAAGAAAGCGTAAATTACGCAGTATATGGCAGTCGGATACCTTCCGGTAGCAAACGAGCCAAGCGGTGAATACGCCATGACCCATGCATTTATTTATAAGTGCAGGTGAGCGAATAATATGAGCCGTGAAATAGACAGCAGGTCTATGGGCCATGACTTTGTTCCCGATATAATGATACTCCCGTTTTGAACGCTTCACAGCATTGAACGGTTCGCCATAAGCATGGGGAAAGGTGAAACTCCTGTGGGTTGACTTGCAATCAGCCATCTGATATAGCCTTTTGTTTTGATATTAGAAATGAACAGATAGCTTTTGTCTGCTTATTTCTAATGCCAAAAAATATATGAAAAGAGGGATTAGCGTGAAAAATATTCTTTTTGCAAGTAAAGAACATAAGGCGTTTTATGTTCAAATGCTTTCCAAAGCTAAAAATGATGATTCTTACCATCGTGCATTTTTCTACACAATAGGAATTTGCAAGGAAACAAGGCAAAATATTGATACGCTTTTTAACTTTAAAGAAAGATGTATTGAGCCGGAGGGACTCTATGCCGGATGGCAGACCGGAACAACATACAAATTATGCCGCCTTGCGTTTAATCTGTGGAATGGATGGGCGGAGAAAGGAAACGAACAAAGCTCCACACCGTATGAATTGTTCGATTGCGAGTTTTCTCCCTACTTCTTTGAAGCAATAAAACTTCGGTATCCTGAATATTGCCGAGTACACGATAAGGCTGTTTCTAAACCATTTAAGCATATCAGATAATAGAAAGGGGTTTTGCCTAATGAAAAGTAAAGCTTTAAAAAAATCAGATGTTAGAGCTTCAGGGCAACTTGATATAAAGAGTGAGTATCAAAAGTGCGAGAATCTGGCTCCTTCAATTGTTATTGACGGTTGTACCGTGTCATTTACATCGACCAAAAAGGATACAGATGAAACGCTTATGGCAGTCAAAGAAATCCTCTTATCCGCTTACGGGACAAAACAGGTGGAGGGTTAAAAGCCCTCAACTCATTTGACAGAAAGGTATGAATTTGAGATAATACAGATGAAAAGGGCTTTACCTTATGTTCCTTGACAACTGAATAAGTTTACGCTTTAATCTATCATCTCAAATTCAAAAAATGAGAGGATGGATTAAATATGAATTATAGCAATATAGCATTAAAAAAAGATTTGCCGGATAATGAATTAGTAAATATTAAAAACTACATTCCTGATGAAGCAGACGTAGGGCGGCGTGTCCTATGCCTTTACCGTGTTTCCACCGATAAGCAAGTGACCTATAATGAAAGTAATCAGGCAGATATCCCTATGCAACGTCGAGAATGCCGCCGCTTTTTAGAACAGCAGGGATGGATACTTGTCCACGAAGAACGTGAGGACGGTATATCTGGTCATAAAGTACGTGCTGATAAACGTGACAGCATACAAATCATAAAAGAATTGACAGCTATGAAAAAGTTTGATATTTTTCTTGTGTTCATGTTTGACCGTATTGGCAGAATTGCAGATGAAACACCGTTTGTTGTGGAATGGCTTGCAAAAAGTGGTGTTCGTGTATGGAGTACCCAAGAGGGCGAACAGCGTTTTGATAATCATACTGATAAACTAATGAACTATATACGTTTTTGGCAAGCGGATGGTGAAAGCGAAAAAACTTCTATCCGCACAAAAGCAAGTTTAGGGCAATTGGTAGAGGACGGACACTATAAGGGAGGTACAGCTCCATTCGGCTATAAGCTTGTTAAAAGCGGTCGGCTTGATAAGAAAAAGAATGAAAAGAAAAATCTTGCTGTGCTTGAGGAAGAAGCAGTAATTGTCCGAAAAATCTTTGACCTTTATGTACGACATGGTTACGGTGTTCATAAAATTGCAAACACACTAATTGATGAAGGTGTTAAGACAAGAAAAGGAAAGAATTTTCACCATTCAAGTATAAACGGTATGATACGGAATTTGACATATACAGGTGTTTTGCGGAGTGGGGAAAGCCGTTCAGAGATAATTGAAGAATTACAGATTATACCGCCAAAAGTTTTTGAAAAAGCACAGGATATTATGGAAAAGCGTAGAACTGATGCTGCCAACAAACGTACTTATCCAATGAATACTGAAAGTCGCTGTTTATTGAATGGCAAGATTTATTGTGCGTCATGTGGCTCACGGCTCATTGTTGGAACAAATGGCAAGTACTTTTATGAAAATGGTGTAAAGATGAAAAGCCTTCGCTATATGTGTTATGGTAAGACGAGAAAACAGACTGATTGCAATGGACAGACGGGTTACACCGTCAAAAGAGTTGATAAAGTAATTGATAGCGTAATACGATACATATTTGAAAATATGCGGAGCATACCAAAGAGCGAAGTTGTAGATTCGGGGATTGCAGCTTTGCAGCAGGAGCAGGAAAGCCGTTTAAAAACTGCACAGCGTGATTACACTAAGATAGCTGCTGACCTTGCTGAACTGAAGGGTGAGGTTTTGAACGCAATTCGTGGAAAAAGCAAATTTACACCCGAATTATTAAATGAATTGATTGCAGAATCTGAAAAGAAGCTAAGAGAGATTGAAACTATCCGTAACACAGCCAAACGTGAGCTGGATGAGTGCAGATTCCGAGTGAAGGAAATGCAATCAAAATATGATGAAGTTATATCATGGACCCAGCTATACGATGTAGCAGATATGCCGGCAAAGAAAATGATTGTTGCCAATTTAATAAACCGTATTGAAATTGACTTAAATTATGAAATAAATATTGACTTTAACATTGATTTAAAACACTTCAATATTAACATTGATTTAGCTGCTTGCAAATAACACAAAACGGCTTAAAATAAAGGTTTTAAGCCGTTTGTCGGTGGTGGAGACAAGGAGGATCGAACTCCTGACCTCTTGCATGCCATGCAAGCGCTCTCCCAGCTGAGCTATGCCCCCGTGACTGGTACCCCAAAAGGGAATACCAAAAATTTTATTCAGTTGTGATAAGAGGTATTGTAGTAGGACAGCTTGCGCTCCCAGCTGAGCTATACCCCCAAAAGTGCTCGCTTTTTTATGACTACAAACATAATAGCATTATTTGCAAAATTAATCAAGCCTTTTGGCGTAAAACATCTTTATTTTTTTTCCTTCTTCTGTTATAATGACATAAGAGCGCATTCAATTTTTAGGAGTGTTTTCAATGAAAAAGATAATTGCCCTATTTTGCGTGCTTTTTCTTTTCGGTTGCCATATGAATCAATCTGCAAAGGATGGTGTGGATAAAGAACAAACGCCCGCGCCTGCGTTGGGAGGCACGCTTAAAATTCATTCATATAATTTCGATACACTAAACCCGTTGTTTACAAAAAGCAAAACAAACAGGCAAGTGCTTATGTTAATTTATGATTTTTTAATTGCATGCGATGATAATCAAATCCCACATCCGATACTTTCTTCCGGTTTCTCTGTTTCTGATGACGCGCTTGTTTGGACAGTAAATATAAACGAAAAAATCCGCTGGCACGATGGCGCATATTTAACGGCAAGTGATGTTGCGGCAACACTAAACGCTGTAAGAAACAGCCAAGCTGACAGCGCATACAAAGAAAATTTGTCAAATGCGAAAAGCATAGAGGCATTTGCCGACAGCGTTGTTATAACACTTAAGGAACCCCAGACCAATTTCATTAATTTGCTTGAAATCCCTATCGTCAAAGCGGAGGATGCGCCAAACAAGGACATTGAAAAACCCATTGGCACGGGCTGTTATATATATATTGAAAAAACGCACGAAATTATGTATCTTACAAGCAACAAAACCGGGAGACATCTTCCGTATATAGAAAATATCAATGTTTATTTGTTGCCAAACAAGGAGACGTCTGTGTTTGCGTTTGAAGCAAAAGAAATAGATATTGCCCAAACGGATATGACGGGCAGGGGTGATTTTTCCGGCTATGCGCAAAGCAAAGCGGTTGAATTCAATTCCGGCTGTTACAACTTTTTGGCTTTTAATACTGAAAATGAGCATCTTTCAAACTTATATATAAGAAAAGCAATTGCGCACGCGATAAGTAAAAAACAGATTTTTGAAGAAGCTTTGCTTTCAAAAGGCACCCTTTGCAACAGCTTCGTTCATCCCGAGTGGCAGTTTTATAACGAAAAGGTTGACGAATATGAATACAACCCTGCAACCGCAAGCCATATACTGGCAGAGCAAGAGGTTTTACCCGAAAGTATCCGCTTTAACATTTTGGTTAACGAAGAAAACAAGCTAAGGGTAAAGGTTGCAAAAATAATAGCGCAGCAACTAAAAACATGCGGCATCAACGCACATGTGGAATTGTTAAGCTGGGGCAGGTTTAAAGAACAAATTACAAACGGTAAATTTGATATGTATTTAGGCGAAATAAACTTTTCAAACGAGCTAAACCCCGCCTATATTGTGCCGCAAACCGAGCCTTTCGCCCTGCTTTTACAGCAGCTGCAAGCCCAAACGACAAATGAGGGCAGGAAGGACCTTTACAACACAATACAACTTGAATATTCTAAGCTGCTGCCCGCAATACCCTTATATTTCAGCGTTGAATCTATTTTGCTAAATAATAAAATAAAAGGGAATATACGTCCGTTAAGAAATAATATTTTTAATAATATACATGAATGGTATATCGAAACGGAAAATTAAAGGAACTTTTTTAGGCATCCATCCGTCAAATGCACAGTAGCTAATTTTATATGTGACACTTGTCAAAATATTTAGGAGGGTTTTATTTTATGAAAAAGATTATTGCTTTAATTATGGTTTGCGCTTTTTTACTGCCTAACTTGGCGTTTGCAGGGGAGGAAAACGCCAAAAACCTTGAAGAGGTAATCATTAAGGTGCGGGAAAAAATCGAAGTGCCTGAAAGCTATGACGACTTTTCAAGTAATATGCGAACAGACGAAGACGGAGTTATTCATTGGAACCTTAGCTGGGCTTCTGCCAAAAACAAGGATGACTGGGATAAAAGTTACATATCGGTTGATGTGACGGGGGGCGGGTTTATCGAATCATACTCAAAATATGACAATTCAGGCAGGCAATATTCGGAATATGTCAAAATACCCGATATTACAAAGCAAGAAGCGGACGACATTGTAAATAGCTTCATTGCAAAAGTTTGCCCCGAAATTGCAGGGGAGTATGAATATGCAGAGCCAAGAATATATGATGGAAATTACAGCTATAACTTTATCCGCGTTGTAAACGGGATAAAAATGCCCTCGAACCAAGCGTCATTTAATATTGACAGCAGGATGAAGGAAATAACCAACTATTACGGTAATTGGAATGTTTCATTTGAATTCCCTTCTCCTGAAAAGGCAATTTCAAAGGAAGAAGCGCAAAATATTTTTGCAGACAAAACGCCGCTTGATTTAGAATATAGAATAGACAGCGACGGAAAGCCCAAGCTGCAATACAGCCGCTCAAGGGAAAAAGGAAATATGTATATTAACGCAATAACGGGCGAAATTGAAAAACCCGAATTTGGTTATGGCATATACACCCGAGCGGAGAACGCAAAAAGCCTTGATACTGGGGGGGCTATGGGGGGGCTTCGCCCGGAGGAGCAGCAAGAAGTCGATAAAATTGCAACTGCCCTAACGGTTGAGCAAGCGGAAGAAAAGCTGCGTCAAATCTCAGAGCTTGATTTTGATGAAAGCTATATTTTATCAAGTTCTCACCTTTATCAATATAAACAGGCAAACGGCGCTGTTAAGGCAAACCTGAGCCTATATTTTACACAACTGAAAACAGATGAGAAATTGACTGATGAACAGCTTAAAGTTATGATTGCGGCAGGGCATGGGGACGGTTATGCAAACGCCGATTTTGACGCTCAAACAGGTGACCTTACCTCCTTTTCAAGCGGAAACTGGTATGGAAAACCGCGTCCCATGTCAGAACAAAACGAAAAAGAAAGCCAAAATACCGAACAAAAAGCTATTCAAAAGATTGCAGAATCTTTTATAAATAAAATGCGACCGGGCAAAATTGATAAAGTAAAATATATTCCGGCGGATAATCAAAATGATGAAATATATTACTATAACTATTACAGAATGGAAAACGGCGCATATTTTGGCAATGACTCAATATGGATTGGCGTAAACGCCGATAATTCTAAAATAAAAGAGTTTAGCTATAATTGGACGGAAGGTGTGGAAATCCCCTCTGCTGACAGCGTAATCGGACTTGCAAAGGCGCACGAAATTTTATTTGAAGCGGACGCCTTCAAGATGCAGTATGTTCCGAACAAGGGTAAAGTTATTTTAGCTTATAAGCTTTCGGATGAAAAAACCTTTTTTATAGACGCCAATAACGGGCAGCTTTTAGATTGGTCCGGCAAGCCCTTAACCGAAGATAAAGCGCCTGAATTTAGCGACATAGAAGGGCATTTTAGCGAAAAGGCAATAAAAGAGCTTGCAATGGTGGGTGTGTTTTTAAGCGGCGATGAGTTTTTGCCCGACAGCAACATGCTGCAAAAGGATTTTGTCACATTGCTTATTAAACTGGGCAAATATTATTACGACAAAGAAAACATAGACACAATTTACGGATATCTTATACGGGAAGGAATTATGGATGAATCGGAGAAAAACCCCGACGGAACCATAACGCGCGAGAACGCAGTAAAATATGTCATGCGTTATTTGGGATATAAAAAGTTTGCCGAAATCCCCGGCATTTTCAAAACCGATTTTGCAGACGCTGATGAAATAAGCCCTGATTTGCTTGGATACGCCGCCATTGCCAAGGGGTTGGGTGTGGTAAACGGAAATGATGGAAATTTTATGCCTAAAGACATCTTAACAAAAGGTGAGGCGGTTGTGATTATATATAACTGCATAAAATCGGGCATTTAGTAATTGATTGAAATAAACCTTATCTAAGCTAAATTGTGTTAAGCAACCATCTGTTGATGTAGTCACCTCATTAACTGATGGTTGCTTTTTTATATGATAAATGTGTAAAGACGGAGTTTCTTACCATTTATATTGCAATTTATAGTTTTCCACCGAATATTTCCAAAAACTTGACATTATTGGTATTCTAATATATAATTTTTTTATATACGCAAAAAACATTGGAGAGAAATTTCCTTTCAATTGCGTAGGTCAATTAAGTTTAAAATTTTAGCAAGTTAGAAAGACGAGGGGGATATTATGAAAAATATATTATCTGTTTTTACCTGTTTATGTATAATTCTATCAACATTACCAAGCGTATTCGCAACAAACAATAATGTTGAAATTGCAAATTTTGAAGAATTAAACGAGTATGTTATTCAAATAAACAATGGGGCATCTATTGATGCTAAACTTATGGGGAA
The DNA here is from genome assembly GCA_023228885.1 of Bacillota bacterium. Taxonomy (GTDB): domain Bacteria; phylum Bacillota; class Clostridia; order Monoglobales; family Firm-18; genus JAAZFB01. The sequence continues at coordinate 9,485 of JALOAJ010000036.1, forward strand.
CATTGAAATAACAAACTTTACGCAAATTGCCCCTAACGAAGTTAGCTCTTTTAACAGCACATTTGACGGAAATGGCTTTAGCATTACATATAACGCCGGTGGAATTACCGGCTTATTTGGCAATGTTGGCAGCGGCGGAACAATCAAAAATCTTACCATAAAAGGTATGGCATCAGGCGATAATGTTGCCGCACTTGTATATAAAAATGCCGGCACCATTGAAAATGTAACTAACCGGTCTACTATAAATGGCTCTGCTGCTGCATCGGGTATTGCACATGAAAACACCGGTTTGGTTGTAAACTGCGCAAACCAAGGCTTGCTGTCTACTCAAATTGGAAAAGCAGCGGGTGTTGCAATTACAAATAACGGAACTATTATAAATTGTGAAAACACCGGTGAAATACGCGGAAATGCATTTGGCGCACAAGAAACATGGTCGGTATCCTCTGCAGGTATTGCCGTTACAAACAATAAAACTGTTGAAAGCAGCAATAATGTAGCAAAAATAGGAGGCGGCGCAAATGTTGGCGGTATAGTTTCTAATAATGCCGGCATTATAACCGATTGTGAAAACACGGGTGAAATTACGGCACAAGTAAATTATGCGGCAGGTATTGCCGCCCAAAGTTCCGGTTCTGTTACGAACTCACAAAACAGCGGTGATATTAACGCCCATGTCGATTATGTCGGCGGTATTGTTGGCTTTGCATCCGCCGGAACAAACAGCAAAATTTCCAACTGTAAAAATGCGGGGAAAATAAAGGGTTCCATACGCGTTGGCGGTATTGCAGGGCGGGCTAACGCTTTAATTGAAAACTGCACGAACGAAGGCATAATAGACGGTATGCATGAGGTATATATGGGTATAAGAACCTCACAATACTTTGGCGGCATTTCAGGTGTTTCCGTTGCCGATATATCTTCGTGCGTTAATAAAGGAGCGATAAATGGCGGATATATTTATACAGGCGGTATAGTGGGGCTTTTAGGCGACGGAAAAACGATGTCCGATTGCACTAATTACGGCAATATTGCAGGTTATGCGTACCGCGTCGGCGGCGTTGCAGGTGAGATTGGAACAAGCGGCGGCAGCGGCGCAAAAGCTATCAGGTGTGCTGATGTAGGAACGGTTAGGGGTTCTGTTGGCATTAACGCTAACTATGTTGGCAGTATTGCCGCTGTTAATAATGGCGATATTTCTGATTGTTACAGCACCGCTACTTTAACCGGATTTGGTGTCGGCGGGCTTGTTGCAGGGCATTTAGGCACTTCAACAATAAACGATTGCTTCACTTTGAGCGACCCAAACCAAGTTGGGAGCTCATCGTCTGTACTAAGAACCGCAAATGTTTATACTACCGCTAATGTAACCGGCGGAATTCAAAAGCCAATTGAGCAATTTAAAGACGCTACCATTGTGGGTTTGCTTAATACAAAAAACAACACCGTTTCCGATAGGGATATATTTATTCAAGGCATAAACAATCCGATATTTAAAAATGAGGCAACAAGGGGAGCATCAAATTTACCGGATTTTAAAACTACATTGCCGAGCGTTAATGTTGGCGGGGCTGTTAATGTGGTAATTCCCAAAGAAGAAAATCCCGTACTTAAAAGTGATATTTATCCGCTTGTTATAACACCCAACATTAACTTTTTATTGCCGGCTGATATGGACTTGACTAAAGTGGTTTACTATACAATTGATAAAGATGACAACAAACTGGAGCGTTTTCAAAAAGATTTTACACAAAGCGAAACAATTTCAATAACTTTAGACACAGGGATATATAATGTTGCTTATACTAAAAGCACACTTCCCACAATGTATGTTAATATCGATGAAAACTATATAACAAAAGACGAAATGAATACATCGTTATACCATGATATTTACTCTTACGGGGATTTTATACTTACTGTGCCTGAAGAATTAGCAAACCAAAAAGGCTGGTTAACCGAGTATGCAAGCAAAAATGATAACAATATAACAGACCCGGGCAGTATGAAGATTAGAGGGCGCGGAAATTCAAGTTGGAGTATAGACCCTAACAGAAAACGGGGTTATCAAATGAAATCCGAAAAGCGCGTGGATATGCTCGGTATGGGTAGCGCTAAACGCTGGCTTTTGGTTGGTAACGATATTAATTTATATAAAAATAAATTTGGGCTTGATATGGCAAAAGAAATGGGTATTAAATATGCGGTTGACTCTGAATTTGTTGACCTTTATTTAAATGGCGCATATAAAGGCGTTTATATGTTCTCGGAAAAAGTTGAAGTTGATAAAGCGCGTATAAATATAACTGATATTGACGATGAGTATGAGGCAAACAACAACAGCGTTGATGGTGTTGATTTGACGGGCGGTTATTTAATAGAGGTTGATAACGCCCCGGATGTTGGTTTTTTTATTTCTTCGCAAGGCAACTCAATTTCGGTTAAAAGCCCTGAGGATATTGACTCCTCGGTTGCAGCAAACAATAACTACTCTTATATATATCAGCTGACAACAGATTTGTTTGATGATATTTATGGAGACGGCGACAATTTTATGGATAAAATTGATGTAGAAAGCTTTGTTAAATACTTTTGGCATCAAGAGTTTATTCGAAATACCGATTGCGGTAAAGGCAGCACATTTTTGTATAAGGATAAAGATTCCGTTGACCCGCTGATATACGCCGGTCCGACTTGGGACAGCGACTCAGTTTCATTCGAATGGGCGCCATACAGTTGGTTGTTGCCAACACTTTTAAATTCTACGGGCTACCCTACTTTGTATAACAGCATGATTAAACATAAAGAATTTATCAGCTATGTCGAGTGGTATTACAAATACGACGAAACAATAAAAAACGCATTCCAAAAAGCTCCGCTGATTATTCAAAGCTATACGGACACACTGAGCGTTGCAGGGCAAATGAACTCACTTCGTTGGAACAATAACGCACCATTTGATATATCAAATGCCGTGGATAATATTGGAATGCGAGCATTATGGATAGATGAAAATTACGAAGCGCTAAAAGAACAAGCTGCAAAAGGCGAATTTATAGAGCTTCCTCCTCCGTCAGACACGCCGGACCCAACCGATACGTCAATTGCAAGTTTTTCTTATAGCGGCGGCGCTCCCGGCGTTGTCTTTGATACGTCGTTGGGGGATAGTACAAACGGATACAAGTTAACCGGCGGGGCAAATAAGGAAAGAGCAAGGCTTTTCGGAAGTGTTAACGGAACAACGCATTCAACATTCAGATGGACAAACGACCAATATTCCAAAGGCGCGGAAACTGCAACGGTTCCCAGAATTGCGGCATCTTCCGGTACTGACGAATGGCAAGATTATCTAAGCTCGCCGTCATATATCGAGCTGAGAGTGCCTACAATCGGGCATCAAAATTTAGTGTTTAGCGCAAAGCTTGGCGGAACGAAAAAAGGTCCGCAGGATTTCAAATTATCGTACAGCGTAGACGGTATTACTTATACAGACTTAGCAACTTACTCTATACCAACCGGTCAAAACAAAATACTGCACCCGGCTTTTACAGAGGTTAGGTTGCCTTCTTTAGCAAATAATAAAGAAATGCTTTATATTAGGATAACGACCACAAGCAATAACACCGTTAGCGGCAGTCTGCTTTCAGTTGACCCAAGGGGCGGAGAGCTTGCATTTGGCGACATTGCGCTTGATGTTAAAGAGCCTGAATTAAACGAAAAAATTGCAAAATTCAATATAACTTCCCCTACTAATTTTATGGATAAAGCATATGCTACTGACGGCTACTACAAAACTGCCGCAATATCCGCATCTTTAGACGGAGTTACGCCTTTCATTCCGCTATTTGACGACATTAGGGGGCTTGCTATTTCTCCGGATGACGGCGAAAAATGGCAAAACGGAACATTTTGGCAGATAGAAACATCTACTGCCGGTTATAAAGATTTAACTATATCGGCAGATGCGTATTCCAGCGCCAAAGGACCTGCAAAATTCGACTTAGAATATAGCACAGACGGTGTAAGCTTTGCAAAAATCGATACGCTGATTAGCCCGATAGGTGAGATGTCTTCGCTTGTAAATGAATATGCCATGCCGACAACGCTTAATAATCAAGAAAATGTTTATATAAGATTTACGGTGAGAGAAAACATCAGAGTTGATGGTTTGGGTGAACTATTTGATAACGAATCCAAAGGAAACGCCTACATAAACAATGTTTTAATTGGTGCAACGCCTATGGAAAATGCTTTACCCATGCCCTATAACAACACATTTATAAATAGATATTCAAGCGAAAAAATACCATATACATTTTTAGAAGGCGCTAATGCAAAATATACCGTTCAAAATTTACAAGGCGTTAACCTAACAGAAAATGTTGCATACAACGATGGAGTTGATTTATCGACATACATTGTTCCGGTTAAGGTTTTAGTTTGGGTTGAAAAAGACGGCAAACTGTCAATTTCTAATGAAAGGATTTATTATCCTAAAGGCAAGTTAATATCACAGTTTACCGTTTCAAGTGAAAGCATGTTCTCTCCGGACAAAACAACGGTGTTTGCCAATAATGACAATGGAGAAATTAGCGTATATCCTAATGGCGCTGATAAATTAGAATTTAACTACCATGCTAATTATGGTATAAGGGCTTCGGCAACGACTTCAAATTCGTGGTCAAGCAGCACAGATGGCAATAAAGATGGCTATTGGCTAATAAATCTTAATACAAAGGGTTATAACAGCATTAGTTTTTCAGCGGATATGACCGCTTCAAGCAAAGGGGCAAGAGATTTTAGGCTTGAATACAGTGTTGATAACATAACATTCTATCCGCTTGCAAACAGCGGTGTGCGGCTTAGCCCATCATTAAAACAAGTTTATGTCGATTTGCCGCTTCCGAAAGAAACGAATAATAAAGAAAATGTTTGGATTAAAATTATATTAAACGGCGGAGAAAATGTGGCAGGTTATGAGTTGGACGATGCCAAAGAATCGATTGGAAAAGGGCATACAGGCATAAATAATATCAAAATTCATGGTAAAGAAAATGCCGTAATTACATCGATTTATAAAAACAACAAATTAGTAAAGGTTTTCTTCAGCGAAAATCCCGACTTTACAGGATTTATTTATGATACAAAAAAAGAATTTTATTGGGACAGCATTGAAAATATGATGCCGATTGAGTAAATGAAGATGTACAAAATTCATCCTGTTTAACAACACATAAAAAATGTGCCCTATAATAAATGTTGGGGTGTAAATAGAGCTTTGCAAAAATAATTTTAAAAAAGGTAGAGCATATTGAAAAATCCTGCGAAATGGAATTGACTAAAAATCAATTTCAAAGGAGAATCAATATGCTCTATTGCGCTTATATTATGCTGTTTTTGTCTGTTGTTGCCAATAATGTATACCAAAATATTTTAGCGTTCCTTGATTAAACAAATACTTTCTATATAATACTAAACAGAATTTCCAGAGAAATATTCTTCAACCGTTTCATTTGATGTTATACTGCAAAAGTAGTACCAAGGGGGCACAAAATTGATATCTTTTGCGCCGAAATCGCGCTTAAAATAAAGATGTTGAAATAGTATAACCAAAAAGGATAAGTTGTGCCATATTAAAAAATCAAAATATAATGTAGAATGAGGTGTAATCGCTGTCGATTACCTTAACAACAGACAAGATATGTGCATTATGCAGAATAAATAAAATAAAAGGAGAGAAACGACTATGCAAAGAAAATCTAAAAAAAGAGTGACGGCTATCATTGTATCTGCGATTATGGTATGCATCGCAATGATTGGGACAGTTAGCGGCTTAAGAGCTTTAGCGGAACCTGCAAAGATTTACCCTACGGATGATATGTATATCCATAACCATCAGGGAAAAAGTATTAATTCGGCGTATATGCGGGTGCAATTTAGAAAGGATGAACTGTCTGCCAATTCTTATGCTTATATGAAGTTTACAGTACCTGACTTTCCCGCAGGAACTGGGGTAACGCTTAAAATGTATAAAAGTAACGAAAATGGCAAAGGTCCCTGGAAGGTATATCCCATAAGCGATAACAGTTGGAGCGAGAGCGTTGAATATACTTGGGACACAAAACCCGAATTTGATGCGTTTAACCCCGATGTGGAGCCAATAGGTGCGACCGGCGCAATCGACGCTACCGCGGCTCATTGGGTGGAGGTTGATTTAAGTAGTTATATTACCAAGGCAGGAACATATAGTATAGTTATTATCAATACGGTTAACAGTAATGCGCAAATTGCGTCAAAAGAGGATAAAGACAAAAATAAACATCCTTATTTGGAGATAGACGGCATTGCTGACCCCATGCCCGCGAAGCCGGAGCCGGCGGCAACTCCTGCTCCAACGGTAACACCCGCGGCAGCGCCCGCCTCAGCGCCCGATGCAGCATCTGGTTTCGACCCGGCGCAGGCGCTTAATTCCTTAGGAGTTCTAATTGGCAGCGATGATGGATTGACGGAGGAATATCTGAATTCAACGCCAACCCGTATTCAGGCTGCGGTTTTATACCTCAGGCTCAAGGGTTTAGAAAAAGAGGCAAAAAGCTTTAGCGATACCGATAACTTTTCTGATGGAATAAACCATTGGGGCGCAAAGTATATGGCATACCTAAAGGCTAACCCGGAGCTTGGCATGGTAGGCGTTGGCGGTAACCTGTTCGAGCCAGACACTTTAATCAACGCTAAAGAGTATTATAAGGTTATGTTAGAATCTTTAGGCTATGCATACGATACAGACTACACATGGGACAATTTAGAAAATTTCGCGGCGGAGCATGGCTTAAAGGACGCTTATCTGCGCCCGGATTTCGATATAAAGGCCTTAGCGGCAGCTACGGTTGAGGCGCTTATTGCAAAGGAAAAAGGGAGCGAAAATACCCTTTTAGACGAGTTAATAAGCAAGGGCGCCATTGATAAAGCAAAGGCAGACGAAATAAAAGGGCTTGTGCCCGTTGTGTTTCATGTTAAGGATTTTGGCGCGATAGCGGATGACGGACAATGTGATGTAAGCGCTATACGCGATGCTATAACGGCGGCATCAAAGGAAGAAAACGCAGTTGTACTTTTTGACGGGGGCGTTTATAACCTAAAAGACGCGGCTGGAAAAACCTACATGGTAGGTCTTGTTGATGTTGCGAACATCAGACTTGTCGGTCAAGTCGCGGCAAGCGGCAGCCCCGCAACTACTTTGCAAATGAATATACCCTTGACTAATGATTTTGAGGGCCTGCGCCATATTGATATCTTCAATTCCCAAAACATAAAAGTAGAAAACCTAACATTAGACCATTATCCGCGTCCGCAAACGGCGGGAAAAGTTATATCGGTGGACACGGCGACTGATACCGTAGTTGTGGAGATTTTACCGGGATTACCCCATTTTGATGGCATGAAAAATTATAGCGCCAACGCGTGGGATTTAACTACAAAGCGGCTAACTCATGTACCCGCTTTGTCCATAGGCACAAGCGGAGAAAAATTCTCAAATTTATGGCAAGCCGTGCCCGGCAGTGAAAACCAATATAAAATAAGCGGCATGGGCTTTTCGAAGAATGTCGAGATAGGACAAGGAATCTCTTGGCACTTTAATGTGCTTTCGAGCAATGGTCACAACATGCGCATCCACGGCTGTAAAAATGTCAGCGCATTAAATATAGATGTGCTAAGTTCGTTTCATGTTCCGGTAAATCTAAGAGCCACAAGTGATGTTACATTCAAAAAATTCCATATAACCCCGGAGGGGAATTCTTTAGCAACGGCTCCAAGAGACGGATTTCATATGCTGTTAAATTCGGGCTACCTTTTTATGGATGATGTATATATTAAGGGAGTTCGGTGGGACCCCATTAACAGCAAATCAAAATTCGTGGAAATAACTGCTGTGAAAAATGCGAATACCATTGAATACACCTCAAATCTCACGCCTCATGCCAAGGCGGGGCAAGGGATAGTCATTTGGGCAGGCGAAGCGCCGTTAGAAAGGCAAATCACGGATATAAAATCATTGGGGGATAATAAATTTGAGGTAACCCTTGATGAGGTCATTCCTGATTATGTGGTAGTGGGAGACTGGGTTACCCCTAAAATATGGCTGTGGGAAAAGGCAGTAATTCGTAACAGTACCTTTACGGGAAACTGCGGTACAGGGATTATATATCAAAATTGGAATTTATTATTAGAGAACAATGTCTTTGATAATAATACCTATGCGGATATAGCTATGGGTCCCATTAACACGGTGGAGGGACCGTTTGTAAAAAATATAATTATCAGAAATAATGTGTTTTCTGATTCCAACTGGATATTAAAAGCTAAGCATAAAGGGGCTTTAACTATCTCTAATGCCAATACTGACTTACCTGGCTCAAAGTACAATACGAACATTCTTATTGAAAACAATACCTTTAAAGATTTGACGGAGGGTGAGCATGTAGTAGCGATTGATGTCCAAAACGCTCAAAATGTTGAGATTAGACATAATCATTATGAAAATGTTACCGACAGGATATCAATTGACAAGGCAACCACTTTGAATGTTTCGGACAATGATTAAGCGCCTGTATAAAAATTTTTACCATGCGGTCTTTAGTGATTAAAAATAAAAGCCAAGGGGGCAAGTAAGCTATAAAAAAGTTTTTGTGGTTATTGTTGGCTTGACGCTGTTGTTTAATCTATTGCCTTTTATGCCGATGGCACATGCCAATGAGCCAGATGAACCCAATGGGGTTGACTTTTTTTGATAGCGAACCGCCCCCTGTCGGGCTGGTAATAAATAATATGTTTTTGCAAGCGAAGCGTCGGCAGCTCGCCAACTTTGTAGCTTAAGCGTTACCATGTCCATTTCAAAATCTCCAAAATTAACAATAGACAAATTTAAAAGTATATGATAAAATATGGAACAAGGGTGATTACAAAAAGGTTGTGATGATATATAAAAAGCAAATTTTTATTTGCATATGCTGTGTTAATTCCTATATTATCGCTTCTTTTACAAGGCTGTTATTTCAATTGGCAGGTTTCCGCGGTTTTATTCTTGCTTGGTTTACTAATTTTAACGGACAATCCGACTATTTCAAAAACACACTTGGCTTGCTTCATAATGATTATCTCAGGGTTGATAATATCGGATAAATCAACAGGAAATATACATAATTCATTGCTTGAAACATCAAAGATTTTATGTTTATTTTTACCTTTATTATTGTCAAACACAGATAACAAAAAAGGTCTGCTATTTGGGTTATACATTGCCTGTTGCATGGCATCAACCATTGGTGTTTCAGCATATATCCTGCATTCGGACAGATTTAGGCTTATTCAAAGCATAAATGGAATAACGAGGGTTCAAGGAGTTCTTGAATATGCAAATACAATGGCAGTTTTCTGTGGCATTGGGATTATACTTTCAATTTATTACATTAAAAAATATGAAAGCTGCAAGTTCGCAAACGAGATAATGCTGGGCGTTAACGGAGTTTGCCTGATTATGACCGGTTCTAAATTGGGCATGGCAGCGTTTGCTTTTTCTGTGGTAATGGTTCTTTGCCTCAAATATAAAAAGATAATTCCTTATGCTTTGGGGGCGCTTGCAACGGCAATCTTATATGTTGCCTTGCTGTTTGCAACAGGAAGGGAAAATATTATTTTAGGCTCTACCTTGGCTTGCAGGCTTATTTATTGGCACGATGCCCTAAAGGTCATTTTAAAAAATCCGTTTGGAGTAGGCGTTTACGGCTGGCAGGAATTACAGTATAAAATTCAAACTGCTAATTATTCCGTGAAATATGTTCATAACGGTTTTTTGCAGTTGGCGCTTGACGGCGGAATATTATCTTTTTTAGGGGCATTACTTATGGTGGCATCAGGAATTATTGCCGCTGTCAGACAATACCTTAAAGAACGAAAAGAGATAAGCTTACACTTGCTTGCAATATTATTGCTTATTGCAACGCACAGCCTTGTGGATATTGATTTTGCATATGGCGCGATTTGGCTGTCGCTTGGTCTTGCGCTTTGTTTTACTAAAACAGAAGAAATAAAAATAAACAAGCGCATAGTTTTTATTTTGTGCTTGGTTTTTTCGGTAAACTCCATGTTTTCCAAGGCTGACAATGCCAACCGAGTGGAGGCGCTTGCCAAAGAATTTAGCATTGCCTACATTAACAATGATTTTGAAACAATGCATAATCTGTCAAAGGAATGGCTGGCAGAGGCGCCAAGGCAACAATGCGCGTATGATGCCTGTTTCATATCACTTACAGCGCTAAACAAAAAGGATGAGCTAAATGCGCTGTACAAAACTGTTAGCGAAATCAATAAAAGCATGAATGTTCTATGCAAATATTTATCGCAACACCAAAACATAGTTTTGCCGGGAAAGGATTAATTTTATGAAAATATATATTTCCAAAGCCCTAATCGTTTTACTTATGATAAATTCATTACTGCCTTTTTCTGCTTTTGCAGACAGCGGAACTGTGCTTTATAATTTTGGTGAGGTCGTCGATTTATCTTCAAATTTACAAAGCCATGACGATGGTTTTTACATAGCTGTATCGGATTTGCATCTTATCATGGTATCGTCTGATTATTCAAGCCCTGCATTACATATGGTAAATATCAATAAAGATGTTTTAGTTTATTTGGAAAGCAGTGTTGTAATTTTAAACAAAGTTACAATTTTGTATAAAAACCCCTTAATATTAATAAATGCAGAACCTTATGTTTCTCTTGATTTAGTGGCTATGGTTTTTTCAAGCTTGTATGAGATAGATTTGCATCAAAACACAATTAACATTGGTATAAGAGCAGATTATACCGAAATTATAAACGGAGTCATAAAGCTTCCAAACGGCAAAACGGCGCCGTCGGGCGGAATAAAGCTTGAGGCATTTTTGGGTACCCTCATGGCAAGCGCCCCAAGCCGCGGCGGCTCAGGCTCTTTTCAACCATATTTTAGCGTTGGTTTTCCCGGAACAGCCAAGCCAAAAATTCCGAAAGCGGCAGGTGATGTGAATTATAGCTATATAAGCAGAAAAACAGTTTTGATTCCGGAGGGTTGCAGCAGCGCTGAATTCGTTTTGGAGGTTCCGGCAGAAGCATTCAAAAGAAATACATTTGTCGGATACAGCGTTGATAGCGAAGAATACAGCGAAACCTATGCCGTGCCTTATCGTGGTTTTTATGGCGATGTGTTGTTTTTTGAAATTAACGGCACGCGGAAACGAAGTATAAGCGGCAGCATTTCGCTTCCTCACGCTATAACTAAGGATACAGCATATACCGTTTACGCTTGCAACATATATAACACATATGTTTGCAACGGCATAATTGAATCGGGTAATGCCGCCTCCGACTATTTGCTAAATGTCAAAGGCGGAGAAAAATATAACATATCCGTTGCTTTTGATGATGGGGAGTATAAAAGGGCAGGTTATGCCGAGGATGTTCTTGTGGGAGATGATTATGATATAAAAGGGATAAACTTTTTTGCAGCCCAGTCAAACAAAATTTCAGGGACGCTTATTTTGCCCGAAGGGCTTTACCCTTTAGGGGATATATCTGCAACCATTACCTTGCAAAGCGCACAGAAACCATATTACTATTTAGACTCTAAAGAAATAACAATCCCGTATGGCAGCGACGCTGCTGACTTTGAATTGCTTGATGATATGGATACAACAGACGCAATCGTATATTACAGGCTTTTAGACAGTGTTGAAGGTTTATACGAATATGGGCATTTTAGCAGTACAGGCACATCAAGCAGGGTTGAATTTGCTGATATCCTAACCCTTGGCAGCGCGCAAATTGAATTTTCCATGCTCAAAACAAAGGAAATAACCGCGACTGTTAAATTGCCCAACAACGAAATTGCCGATTCTAACATTTACGGACGCATATACGCCGTACCTAACTTTAATAAGTTTGTAAATGGCAATAATATTTTAAATTTATTTTCGGCAGCAACCGACAGCGCCCAAAATTATCATTCGGTTTTTATTGAAGAAAGTTTAAACAGCGCAGCAACAACCTTTTTTGTGGCAGACGAAGATGGCGCTAATTACAATGTTTTAGTTTCAGAAATTTATGGCAGCGAAAGCTATTATCATCAAGTTTATTATAAGGAAAACTCATCTACCGTTTTAAAAGAAAATGCGTCTTTGATAAATTCGCAAACTGATAATATAGAAATTACGCTTATGAAACAAAATACCGTCAGCGGTAATATTGAAACAGATGTCGAAAATGCGCGTTTGGGTATATTTGCGCTTTATCAAGATGACATAAGCATAAGAAAAGATATTTACACCTCCGGCTTCGTCTGTTACAGCAATGATATTGACGAAAACTATAACTTTAAAATTAAGGTGCCAAGCGAAATCAAGGCATGTATATTTGCGCTGCATTCGTCTTCCAAAGGCTTTTCTTATTATGCCCAAGACGGAACAACAAATGATATAAATAGTGCAAACTTGATAAATGTAAATTCAGATACCGAAAACATTAATTTTAAATATGAAGGTTTTGAGCCTTTATTTCCGCTTTGCGTTACTTCCATAACACAAAATATATATAATAGCTATTGGGATGTAATTTTGGAAAATATAAGCGATTACGATAAAGGAAACATCAAAATGCATGTTTGTCTTTATGATTCTGATAATCGCTTGCAAAAATCAACAACGGACAACATTGACATCATCAACGGCAATTCTTATAAGAAAATTTCAATTGATTTGGGCAGGGATTACCACCGTGCAATAACGGCAAGGCTGCTATTGTGGACGGATTGCATGCAGCCGCTTTCATATGCGCACACATTTGAAAACTAAGCTATTGATATAACAAGGCGAATTGCCTTTAAATAAAGTAAATTTTAATGCACAATGTTGAAATTGTGCACTATACTAACACGCATAAAAATGGTATAATATCTGCAAAGCAGATATTATACTTGCCCTGCGGAAATTTATGCGCCTTAAGCAAGTCTGCAAAAAAATATTTTGAAATAAGCATGTCGGCTCTGCCGCTTATGCCTTATTCGGAGGTGGAATAAATTGCAAGCGCCTAATATTCTATTGTTAATGCCCGACCAGCACAGGGGCGATTGGCTTCCATTCGATTCGACAACAGACGATAAATTGGGCTGTCCCAATCTGCCCGTCAATATGCCGAATATCAAGCGCCTTATGGAAAACGGCGCTACATTTGTAAGCGCGGTGACCCCAAGCCCCTTATGCGCTCCGGCAAGGGCGTGTCTGGCATCGGGCAGAAGGTATGAGGATTGCGGCGTCGTAAACAACGGCGATGATTACAATTTAAAAATAAAAACCTTTTATTCGGTCTTGAAGGATGCAGGCTATAATGTGGGCGGCGTTGGTAAACTGGATTTACATAAAAAAACCCATTGGTGGGGTTTGGATGGCTGGGTTGATGATTTGGAAACGCTTGGGTTTACCGCAGCCATTGATAACGCCGGAAAAATTGACGCTATCGTTTCCGCAAAGAATGAACCTAAAGACCCATATATGAAGTTGCTATACGATAAAGGGCTTGCCAAAACGCATATTCAAGACATGGAGGACAGGCTAAAAGACCATTGCCGTGTTGAGCCGACCCCATTGCCGGACTATGCGTATTGCGATAATTACGTTAAGGACAATGCGATTAAATTGCTAAACGGCTTTAGCAAAAATAAGCCGTGGTTTTTGGCAGTAAACTTTACGGGGCCTCATAACCCATGGGATGTCACCGCAGATATGCGCTCAAAGTGGGAAAATACTGATTTCCCCGCCCCTGTACGCTGTGATGAGAGCAAGCTGAAAAAATACAACGCCATACGACAAAATTACGCTGCAATGCTTGAGAACATAGATAAAAACATTGGAGAAATAATTAGCTTTATAGATGAAAGCCTCGACCTTGACAACACCGTCATAATTTATACCAGCGACCACGGCGAAATGCTGGGGGATTTTAACAGGTTTGGCAAATCGCTTCCCAACAAAGGCTCGATAAATATACCGTTGATAATAAACGGAAAGGGGTTGAAAAACGGTGTCTTTTGGGAGCTTGTAGAGCTTCAGGATTTGGCTCAAACATTCATAGACCTTTCGGGAGCGGACGAAAAAATCAACAATCAATCAAAATCCTTGCTCCCACTGCTTACAGGGGGAACGGAGGGACACCGGGAATATCACACCTCTGCCTTGGAAGGATGGAAAATGGTTTCGGACGGAAGGTATAAACTGATAAAAGACGAAAACGGCTATAAATTATTCGATTTGGCTAACGACCCGCATGAAACAACTGACATATCGCAAAAGAATAAAAGTATGTTAGATGAACTAAAAAAGAGGCTGTGACAAAACAGCCTCTTCAGACTGTAGACTAACCCCTATTTGGAGAAGAAGCGCTCTCCAAACAGGGGTTAAGTTTTTAAACGAAATTAAAATTCACCTTTGAAAATCTAAAAAAACACAAAGCATTAGAAAAAATGGGAG
>JALOAJ010000037.1 GCA_023228885.1 Bacillota bacterium
ATATATTTGTCACTTTAGAGCCCTGCCCGATGTGTGCCGGCGCAATAATAACAGCACGAATACAAAATGTGTATTTCGGATGTTACGATAAAAAATCCGGCGCATTCGGAGGGGTTGTCGATTTTTCGACATTTAAATGGTCTCACAAACCAAATATTTATGGCGGGTTTTTTGGATATCTGAAATGCCCAGTTATTTTGCCGTTCCAACTTTCAAGGCAATTCTCCTCACGAGGCGCAGGCCCTATATTGTGAATAACATATGGCACACCCTTTGCATTTCGCCTGTCTGATATTATAGCAATATGCTGTGGTTTGTCTATGGTGACAATATCTCCGCCCTGCCACAATTTTAAGTTTTCCATATCGTCCACATTAATTTCTTTGGTTAGCTGTATTCTTACACCCTGTAAGCAACAGGGTTAATATAATAAGCATTGGTTTTTTCAGCCGTAACAACTCCCTTTACTTTAAAATAGTTTTCTCATAATCGACATTTTGACTAACTACAACTGCCATGTCATTTTCCCGCTCGATTATAATTTGCTCATATCCCTCGTATACAGCAGCGGTGGAATCGGTATATTGATAGGTGATTGTTGCTGTATCCCCTTCTACTAAAATAGTGTAAGAGGTAACCCACGGGCTTGACCAGCGAATCACCCACGGGTCGCCATCATCTCCGTTTACCCTTTCCTGCTCCGCTTCAAATTTGGCTTTCATTTCTGCACTCATAATGTCGTAGCGTGCTTTTCCGTCTCTTGTCATCCAAGCCTTAGCCCAAATATCCGCAAGGTTATATATTTCTGTACTTTCTTCCACACCTATGGCAACCGATACACTTTTGGTTATATCCATTCTTTGCTGTTCTGTAAACATTTCTATATTTAGTGCAAGGTTTACCATAAACCCGTCCGCATCATTAAAAAGAAGATAATGCTCAAGGGTGGTAATTGTATCATCCATTTCCGCCGCCGGCCTTGTATGCTCAATGAGCAATCTGTAAACAAGCGCGGGAAAGCCCAGAAGCTCTTCTTTTGAAAGGGTGCGGCTGTGATTATCAAAAGAAGGGGTTGTGGCATTTTTTAAACCCTCGTAGTAAGCGGCGTTTCTTATATCTGCATATCCCGCATAGCTTCCGTTTAAAAGAATTTTAAATGTTCCGTTTTCCGGTGAAAATTCTGTTATCTCATATTCCTTTGGCAAAGAAACGGAAAAGTATTTTGTCTTTATAACCTGCTTACTACCAGCGCTTGATACAATAAAGCCCGCCACCAAAATAACGCAAATAATAAGTGCAAATGACAGCAATCCGGCTTTTTTCCCCCTCACATTTAAAATATTGTCAAATCTCTTTTTTGCCCTTTTTCCGCTTTCGGAAAAGTTAGTTGAAAGGGTTGGTGGTTTTATCATTTTTCATTCATCTCCTTTTGGGAAAAATGTTTCAACTGGAACATATTCACTTTGATTGTCTCCCCTCGCAAGAATAACCCTTTGATTTGTGTCGATAGTTCCATTTTCCAGCAATGGAGAATCCATCTTAATATCAAAAATCTGTTGCTGTATCCCTTTTTCCGTCTTATAATTTAATGTGTAAATTAAGGTTGCAGTAATTTTATCTGCCTGTAATTGAGCATTGTAATTTGTTGCCGATACATTAGTTATCTCATAATATCTGCTATATGCATTCGCAATCCAATAGTTCACAATATCAATGGTCTGTTGCTGATAGGATAAAAGTCCTTCTTCCTCTAAAACATCATTATTTTGGTAAGTAGTCCATAGCACACTATAAACAAATTCTTGGAAGTCCTTTTTGCTGGCTGTGTAGCTGTCAAACCCTTGTACAAATGTTGCAGTATTGTGAGAAGTACGATATGTAGTAGATAGAATTGTTTCCCTTTTGTATGTATACGTAGTCAATATCCCTTTATAATCAAATATAAACTGCACTTTGTTTATATCGTCAAGCAAGGCAAAAGCAATAGTTACAAGTTTTCGAGGGCTGTCTGTGTTAAGCATCATCGGCATCGGTAGGTGAAGTTTATAGAATGCAACAAGCTCATCAGAACTTTTAACTTCCAGATTGTCCAAGGAGGAATCATACATAGTAAGGCTAAAGGCGTCAAAAAGCTTGTTAAGCCTTTTAACATCATAAATAGATGTATTGTTATAACGATATAGCCGATTGGAAAACTGAGATATTTCTGTTATTTCATCTGATTGCTTATTGTATGCAGTAAGTGAGCTGACAATGGGTATTATGATTATAATGCAAATTAGTGCCGCTATCCCCGTCTTTTTTAATTTAATATTCAAGATATTATCAAATCTCTTTTTTACCCTTTTTCCGCTTTCGGAAAAGTTAGTTGATAGGGTGGTTGTATCGTCATTTTGCATGGCTTTTAAAATAGTCATAGAATATGCTTTTCTATAATCCATATCACTATCTTTAATAACTGCATCGTCGCAGGAATACTCCATATCTCTGTTTGCTTGATGTGCCATTAAATAAATCATTGGGTTAAACCAATGGATAGCGTTTGCGATAACTAAAATCAGCTTATACCAAAGGTCGCCTCGTTTAAAGTGGGTTAGTTCGTGTTTTAAAATAACGGTAAGCTCATCGTTTGAATAGTTTGTGCTTGGAAGTAAGATGGTAGGTTTGATAAAGCCTATCATCATGGGGCTTGCAATTTTACCGCATTGCAGAAGCTGGGGTTTGGCTTTAATTTGCATTGCATTTAAAATATCGCCAAAAGTTTCGTTTTCTATTTTATTGCAATAAGGCTTCACTTTGCGTTTAAAAATAATATAGCTTAAAAAGTGGTAAAACAAAAAGCATATAGCGCCTAAAGCCCAAATGATATTTAGCAGCTCTCCCATTGTAATTATGTGCGCATAATCGGCGGAATGCGGGGAATTGTTGCCCAATTCTGCAAAGCTTTCGTCCATTATAGCAAAAGGTATGCCCTCTGCTTTAAAAGCAACCGTTTGATTTTGCATAGGTGGTATATTTACAGGAGCGGAAGGAAGCTCAGCCTTAAAGGGAATAATCAGCCTGACCGCTAATATAAGCCACACAAAATATCGCCATTTTGCACTGTACCGCTTGTTTAAAATTGGTGAAATAATAAGCAAAAGCAAAATAACTGCCGACATGGAAAGGGAAATCATAAATATATTACTCAGCATTTATTTCGCCTCCTCAATAAATCTTTTAAGCTTCTTTAAATCCTCCTTAGAAATGCTATCTCCGTCATAAAGGGAAGCAACAAGGCTGGTAAGGGAATTATGGTGCATTTTTTTCAAAAAGCTTTTGCTTTCTTTTTGCAAATAGTCCTCTTTTTTCACAAGGGGCTGATAGACATTCATTCTGCCCTCTTTATGGTATTTCACAAAGCCACGATCCGCAAGACGGCTTAAAAAATTAAGCACGGTGGATTTTACCCATGTTCTATCAAGCCGTTCCATAATATAATCTGATGTTACTTTTTCATTAGCATCCCAAATAATCATCATTATTTCAAGTTCACTGTCCGGTATTTTTTTAATCATCCAAACCCTCTCCTAATTTTACATTTGCCAAACACAATTATATTTTACACCCGTAAAACGAATTTGTCAAGAGGTTTATTAAAAAATGCAGCTATTGGAAAATAGCTGCATTAATAGTGATAAGTCAGGAGTTATTTCTGTTTTTCACGAACACATAAATAGAAAGTGCAATATAAAATAATGCGATAAAAACGCCAATCATAATTTCTTCTCTGCCAAGCTTCCAATTGGTTGTGCCTTCATAAATAATCATACCTGCCGCCGCTAAAGAGAATATACTGCCCCAAGCTTTATTTTTAGACAGCAAAACACCGCTGATTGCAAAACAAAGCAGTATTATTAGCGCCGGAGCGGTTACCTTTATACTTCCGACCGAATATATAAATAGAATAAGCAATGCAAAAATAATAAACGGGATGAAGAATATAATCCTTTTCATTAAAAACCTCTCCCTACCGATTTATTTTTTGATATACCTTTTTGTTTAGCGGTAGCAGATTATTTCGCCGCCATATTGATAATATGATTCCTACAAAAGCCATGTTTACTATGTATCGACCAAAATTCAATGCTATTATAATATACACCCATTAAAGCAATAATCGCTGTTAAAATTAATCACTCTGTTTTAGGTCTGTACTGTTTTTCGACTTCGATACAACTATTCATAAATATTAACCATTTCAATAAAGGACTCTATAACTTTAAATACAACATCGGTATTATTTATTACCTTTGGAATAATTATGCTGTACCGGTCATCTACTTTTATTGCCGGGTATATAGCGTTCATTTCTATCATTTTGTCTATAAATTCATCGCTGTATCTGCCAATCATAACGCTTGGGTCGCCTGATGCAATAATCAGGTTTGTTTGTTCAAGGTACTGCTCTGTCGGCATTTGCACAACATCTATTTTGGCTCCTGCCATGTCGCTTGCATTATAAATGTACTTTTCCCATATAGGGTCAATGTCCGATTGAATAGAAAAGCGCACATTGTGTCTGTTTCTTGGTATGTAATTATACACAGATACCACACAGCCGATTATATTATCCTCCTCGTCAAAAAAAGCGTTGGTTATGCCGCCAATGCCCAGCCCTCCAAGCATAGTTTCGGGTATATAAGTTGTGTCGCCTTGCAAAATAGCCGTTGTTCCCGTTTTAAGCATATATTCACCTACTTTAAGCTCGTCGCTGTCAACTTTCAACACTATATCATAATTATGGTTTTTAACTGTAACAGTTCCATCATCCCAAATAATATTTTCATTTGCAACCCCTTGCAGGTTAAGCGCCTCACGAATGGGGATATAGACAATGTTATCTTTGATAAAGGGGGTGTTTTTTAGCTGTTTTAATTCATCCTTTAACACGATATTTACAGCGCTTATATCAATATCAGGCATAGAATTCCCCGGCATTATCTCTATTGCATTTTCCCCTGTAAGGTTGGGATATTCTATTAAAACATCCTCATTTATTTTGTCAAAAACATAGTCAAAAGTAATTGTTCCATCAATGCCCGAGTTTTCTTTGCTTAACCCTTCACCTATGTATCCGTCAAAAGCTTTAATTAAATCATATAAGTTTGTGTTAATGTTTACTGCATAATTTATATTTTTCGGCAGTTCTTTATCATCAAGGGTTATGTTTAAATCAAGTGCATTGTCGCTAAAAAGCTTAACAGTATCAAACTTTGCAAAAAATTCGCTGATTGCAGCTTCAAATTGCGCATTTATTTCATCTTTTGTGGTTAATTTTATTTCTCTATGTACTACGGAATTGGAAACATAAACCGATGTAGGGCCATCACTACTACCAATCACAGAAGGATTATTATATGTCATCATATTTACGCCAAAGTATGGAAAGATATATTCGCTCATGGAAAGCACAATCTGCTTTATAACCTTTTTCAACATATCTTCGTCCATAACTGCAGAGATAATGCCATCATTTTCTTCTAAATTAAAGTAACTTCCTTCCAAACTATCTGAAATACTGCTGTTTATTGAGTTTATCATATCCGCATTTAATACTTGGGTAAACATTCCCAACGCCGTCATGCTTTTATTAACGGAAGGGAATTGAATATTAATAAAATTGTATTTATCATCATTTGGATGTTTGAATATGAAAAGCGTTTTCGGAATGTTCTTGTCCGTAAAATCAAACTTTCCCCAGCATGACAGATTAACCGGCTCGTCAATATTGTTTGACAGCAGCATGTCACATTGCATTTCAAGCTTTTTAAGGTCTGCCTCTGTTTTAAATTTAATGTCAAATTCCCCGCTCAAATTACCAAAATCGGCAATGCTGCCCATTTTCCCCGCCAGCTTTTCGTCAATAGGCTTATTTAGCTTTGTTTCCACCTTGAATTTAAGCTCGCCACTTCTTATTTGCCATGAAGATACAGGCGCCAATGTAAAGTTTCCCAACAAAAGTGCAATAACCATTACCATTCTTAACATGCTGTTCACCACTTAGTCCATCCCTTTCCGATTTGTAAAATGTAGTTTAATTATTTTAAGGCGAAACTGTAACAGGGGCTTTTAGCGCTCTAAACAGCAGTGCAACTGCCTCTGCCCTTGTTATCCCTTGGTTTGGTCGAAAGGCGCTATCCTCATAACCTCGAATCAAGCCCTTTTCCATAGCTATACCCACAAATTCCTTAATAGAGGGGGAAATATCATCGCTGTCTGCAAACCTGTCAAATATGGCAGTATCCCCTAAATAGTCTTTATCCAAGCCGGTAATTTTAACAAGGGAATAGGCAATATCCTCTCGCATGGCTTTACCTTGCGGATTAAAAAAGGGCTGTGCGCCTGCCGGGTAGTACCCTGTTAAAAATTCCTTTACACCCTCAATATGATTATAGGACCACATATCGGGCGTTACATCAGAAAAAGTTTGCTCCGCCGATACGGCTTGTGTTCGAGAAAATATAATTGCCAAAAGCTTTGCAAATTCTTATCTGGAAACATTACGCTCCGGCTCAAAACTACTTTCATCTATTCCTTCAACAATGCCTGCCTTATAGAAATATTGAATTTCGTCATACGCCCAATGGTCGGGGGAAACATCATCAAAAGCAGCTTTTTGCGGTGTTTCATCAAGTTCTTCCGTCGGCTCTTGTTCCGGTATCTCCTCGGTTTCATCTAAATTTATCATATCCCCTTTTTGGGTTATATCAATAACTTTTCCAACATGAACTTTTGCACCCTCCAACCGTTTTCCGTTGCTATCTGTGTGAAAATTTATGCCGTCTTCAATGTAGGTGCAGTCATATATCTTTGCGGTTAGCTGTTTTGTTTTATATTCGGAAGGGGTCTTCCAATTAAGCTCAATAACCCCGCTTTTTTGAAGGCTGTGTTTTGGAGCAGAAGGGTCTGGCACACCAATCTTTCCCGTTGTGTAGCGCATAAAACTATCGTTGCGGTCATATCCGCTTTCCATCAAGTTAAATTCCTTGCTATTGCCCGATAGCGTCACCATGCCCTCGTTCGGTCTGCCCGTATGAAAGCCGTAGGTAGAGAAGTATGTAATTTTACATTTAACCTTTCCGTTTTCCGCCACCTCGCCAATCCAAGTTTTTTCCTGCTCGCTGTCAATATCAATTTCAAATTCAGCAACATATTGCGGTTTGTGGTTACTGCTAAGGCTTATAAATTCTGTTTCCGGCTCTATATAATAATTCTTTTCAATTTCGCCTATGGCAAATGTATAGCCGTAATCTAAAAAACTTTTAAAATTGCCATTGTCCTTATATGTTGACATATCAATGTTGGCATTTTTTAATTCATCCCCTTTTTGCGGGTCTGCAAACAGCAGCTCTATTTTAGTAACATTGTAATCAGAATCTATCATAACTGTCATTTGGGTGTATCTGTGCCGCTCGCCAAGGCTGGTTACTTTTAGGTTTTTGCCTTGCGCATCTTCCACAAGGTATGCTTGGCTCCAATGTATCATATTGTTTGATTTGCTTGTAGTAACATAATATTTATTCGGCTCGGTAGAGTAATATATGCCGTATGTTGTTGAACTGCCTAAGCCGTAGGGCACGGTGCATTTGCAAAAGCCCCACTCAAAATCTTTAATTTCACCGTCTATATCCGCTTTAAAGGTGGAGCGGTATTTTTTCTCAAAAGTATTAAATTCTATTTTCTCACCGTAAGAATCCGTCTTATCTGCATTTATATGCTCTGACCAAAGGCGCATGTTTTTATCTTTCGTTTCTTCCCACTTTAGATAATTATCGTATGTATAAACTGTATCATGCTCTAATATGTAATAGTCTGTCCCTGTTTTCGGGCCGTATGTGTCAATGCAGCCATCCACTATATAGACAAATTCGCCCTTGCCTGTGTTAATCTTCACGCCAAAGGGCAGATACTCAAATGATGTTGGAGCCCCCAACCCATGCCTGTTTATAATCTCTGCAAGCTCATCATATGCATAAAAGTAGTACCTTACCCCTGTTTGGTTGTGCACTGTCTTTTCCACAGTTATCTTATCGCCGCTGTCAAGGGCATAATAAACCATTCCTTCTTCGTCCAAAGCTTCTCCCTCAACTACAACCATATGGTCATTGTTTTGAACGGCTTTAATGTTGGTCAAATTAATATCAACCAAATCGCCGAACTTTTGCCCATCTTCGGCAGCTGCGTTTATAAATTTTTCCTTATCTTTATAATTTGCCAAAGAAGTTACTTTTACTGCCGCTTTTACATCTTGAACGGTTATGTTGTCTGCATCATCGAAAAAGGCAGGCTCAATCGTCAACTGCTCTGCAAAAGATGTTAAAAAGCCACTAAGCATAGTGAGTATAATTACCGCTATTATTATATTTGCTGCTTTGTTCAATTCAATCCCCTCGCTTTTACTTTTTAGGTTTTTACACACTTAGCAACATGTGTAATACACTTCCCTTCATATTTTATTATACGCCACTATACGGCTAATTGCAAATATTTGTCTTAATTATTTTCGGTCTTATAAAGCTCATAATCTTAGGTATCATTTTTCTTTAACTCAATCTCGCCGTGTTCTTTTTCAAACTTTGCAATGCACTGCCGTATTAGGTAAAGGATTTGCGCATTGCCGGAACGCCCCTCGTAACGGCTGATATAGTGCAGCTTATAATGCAACTTGCTATCAATACGAATGCCTAAATGTTTGTTTTTATTCATAACTACAACCCTCCATAGCTTGTACTTTAATTATACTTATATTAAGTTGATTATAAGTGTAAATTAAGTTATAATGTTAAATGTGTACTTAATCTAAGTACATATTATTTTGTAGGAGGTTGAATAGCTTTGAAAATATTAAGGCTCACAAAGCATCTATATGGGTTAGCGGCAAACTTGAATTTATATGTTCATTACTGCAAAGAAAACAAGCCAAACATGATAAGGGTAAAAAACGAACTTCATGTTATCCGAAAATTAATTGAAGAAATTGAAAAAGAGTTAAATTATTGGACATATATAGGTTTTTATGATATAGTTTAACAGTAAATAGCAATTAAAGGAGGCAATACAATGAAAAAGATAATATCCATAATGCTTTTAGCGTTTATGATTTTATCATTCTTCTCAAACGCTTTCGCTGCGCAGCTACTTACTACTGCTTTAAGTGAAAACGGCGCTAATGCGGAAACGGCAAGAATGATTACTGCCGTATATAGAAATGAAAATGCTTTATCATACTCGACAACTGACAAGGGGAGAATCGTAGAATTTTTCAATCAAATCGCACAATTTAGTATTACACCAATAGACGGTGAAGAAATGGCATTCAACGAATTAAGTGAGGATAGTATGTATATACGTATTCTTATTAATAAGGAAGGTCCCCCGGATTATAGAAGTATTTTTGTTAAGGACAGTCACATCGTCCTCGCAAACACGAAAGTTTCCGGAGTCCAGGTGGTTGCAACCAATCAAAAGCATTATACGGTTGATGATTTAGAAGGGTTTAGAGATACAGTTCATTCTCTGCGCCACACATGGCTTAATCTTTTTGACGATGAGGAGCTATATTCGGAGGAGCCTGTTCCGACGCCTACTCCAAAGCCCGTAGCCAAACCGGAGCCACGCCAGCGGGCAGTTTTGGAAGGCATAAAAAAATATTACACAGGGGAATTTACCATCCCGGTCAGCAATGAGCAAAAGGAAAGCTGGCTTGGAGAATTTGTAGGCGGCGGCAATGCCCTCAAGCTTCGCTTTGGCGTATTGCATGGCACGCATACTGATATGGATACAACACGCACACGATATGCAGAAGAATTTAACTTTAACGGTTACTTTTATTTAGAGCTTATGGGCAGCGAGAAAACAGAAACATGGATTTCATTTAAAAAAGAAGGTCATGATACCATTGTTTTCGATTCAGCAACAATACTTGAAGGGAATAAATTGCTTTCATACGGAAATTATCCTACGAAAAGTTTTAATATTAGCCGCAGCAAGATAACATTAACCTTTGATGTGGATATGCAAAGACGCTTGCAATCAATCGTAGCGAATATTTACTATGAAAAAGCAATAAATACCGATGAATATATACAGCTTGGGAATTCAATTCCAGTTGATATGACAAAATACCATTCTAATGACTCCATGGATTTTATGATATACGGTAAAGATATAAACGGTGACGGAAAATGGAGCATTACATTCTTTGACCTTCACCCTGTTTACCGCGTAAACAATTATGATACGTCAATAAGCTACAAAAGTGTAGAAAGTGAAACAGGCTACATTATGGAATTTGACTTAAAGCTGGACAGCACCCATGCCGGCTCATGGCTTCAATCAAGCCTCGGAAATAATATTCATGTGAAATGGGATATCCGTAAGGGCGCGCAAACGACAATTATGGAATTAACCGGCAAGGATGGAGAGATATTCAGAGGCTCCAGCTATGTGCTTACTGATTCCTATGACGGACAGCTTCATCAATTTAAAAGTGACGTTAACATATATAAAGACGGTGAAAAGCGCTATGACGGCCGAAAATATGAGGGCGGTTTTATAGTAGAATTAAAATACAACGACGATAACACGCTAAAAGATATTATCTTTACATTAATAAGACCCCTTGTTTCCCCCGCCAAGCAAAAGCAACGCTACTATGCGGATGGTGTGCACATATTGACGGAAGGTGTTATGTACGGCGACCAAATCAGTATAGATATGGACACATTAAAGGCTGAGGGCAACCCGGCGAATTTGGTTTTAATGCGAAAGCGGGAAAACAGAGGCGATGTTAGCTACGCCCTTTTAAAAGAAAACATTTGGCAAATGCAGCAACAGCCTTATTTCGGGTTATTGAGGTATACTTCCCCCGATAACGGCGATGTTGTTGACTTTAGTGTTGATTTTGCCATGGAGTTTCCAGCCCTTGGGCAATTAGCAAGTGAGCGTGATTATGAATGGCTGCGCTCTTATCAATGGCGTGAGGATATATTGAGCGAGGGTTGTAAAGATGTACAGCTATCCTTTGTAGCCACTCAAAGATATTTGAACAATGAGCCAACATACCCTATAACATTTTTAAAAGTAAAAGGAGATATAGGAGAAAAATGGTTTATAAGCTCTGCAACCAAACCGTTGCAAAAGGGCGAAAAAGATGCCTATCAACAATATGAGGCTGTTAATAACAAAAGCTTGACATTTGATTTTGTGCCCCTTGCTGATTTTGTAGGGTTTAATTTTTATGAAATGTCTGCAAGTAACTCATCCATTTGTTTGACTATTGAGTTTGATGATGATGCATACCGTCTTGCACATGTTGGGTTTTTTGGAGGTTATCCGTTGCCGCCGCAAAAGATACTGTCAAAAGACATAAATTATACAGGAGACGGTGAGAAGCTTTATTATAAATGGGCAACCAACGAGCCAAACAAAAGTTTAGCGGAGGAAAAAGCTAATGATTAAAAGGGTTGTAACGTTGATTTTAGTGTTTATTATTGGCGCTTCCCCTATTTTCGCCGCAAGCAACACTGATAAGGCGGATATCCTTTATAATTTAGGTTTATTTAAAGGCACAGACGAAGGCTATGAGCTAACTGCAACCTTTACAAGGGTTCAAGCGGCGGTTATGATTGTAAGGTTTCTTGGGTTGGAGGATGAGGTGCTAAGCAGTAACTTTGCAACAGTTTTTGATGATGTTGCAAATGATAATTGGGGCATCCAATATGTTATGTATTGCTATGATAATGGTATTACAAAGGGGACGGGGGATAGGGAATATTCCCCCGAAAACCCCATATCGGGTGAGGAATTTGTAACCTTGCTGCTGCGCTCAATAGGGTACCTTGCAGAGCCTGACACCGCCTATAACATTGCTATTGCAAAAAGTATGCTAACCAGCAGTTTTGTCGGTGCATTAAAGGGGCAAACCGCTTTTTTGCGTGATGACATGGTTTACATAGCATACAGAGCGTTAAAAACCCTAACATCAGACGGCATTACCCTTGCAGACACACTAATGCAAAAGGGCGTTTTTACTCAGGAGCAGGCGTACCAAGCAGGTCTGCTGATAGGGCAGGAAGATAATATGAATGATCTGCTGGACATGATATTTGATTAGAGTCGAACTTTAATGTAAAATTTGTTGGGGCTGACGCATAATGCGCAGACCGCACAAAGACGAAAAAAGTTTAATGTTATGGGATTTTAGCGCAAAGTGATTGGAAGCCCAAGACAATTCAACCATTAATCTCCACAATTGTGGCAAAAGAGGCTGTAAAAGCGGAAAAGTTAACGGAAAAAGCCTATATTTATCCTGCAAATGTTTCAAAGAGAGGCTGTTGTCAAAATGCTGTATAGATACATTCATACCGATATGACAGTTGAAAAGGCGGAAAATTTGCCGGCGAAGGAGGTTCTATATGCCAACTAAAACGCTTAGGGGGGTAAGTTTGAAAATATTTAGCAAAACAATATTGCTATGCATCATATTTGCGTGCGTCCTAACGCATTTTATAGCCTTTGCCGACAGTTAAAACAAGCCGGCGGATATGGTGATAGAAATTAGCCGCTCACCCGCAGACCAAATCACACGGGCCGAGGCGGCTAAAATTATAATTTCTTATTTAGGATATGCACCCTTGGCGGAAATGCAAGGCAGCTATCCAAAGGGCTATATTGAACAAGCAAAGGGCTTGGGCATTTTAGAAAATGTACTAACCTATGGTATCCCCATAAATGCAGAAGGTCTAAATAAAATCCTTTTAAAAGCTTTAACCTGTCCATTGCAATACATCAAGGGATTTATCTTATAATCATCACACAACCGCGTTCTTCGCTATGCCCAAAGGATATGAATATTTCATCATCCTTCATAATATCTTCAAAACTGCAAAGTGTCAGTTTTTGAGCTTTGACATCTAAAATATATGGCGTTAGAAAGCTATTAAAAGTATTTAATGAGCGTATAATTTCTTTGGGTGCCGGATGATCAGTCTGTTTCCCCTCCCACTCACCGCGATAATTTTCGTTGATGGGTACTATTTGATGAGGTGCGTTTCCGGGTGTATTATCATCATAATATCCCCACATAGGCAAAGCGGTTTTTATAACAACATATCCGTGATTTTGCACTATAAGTCCGTTCGTTATTACCTTTCCGTATGTTAAATGCTTAACGCTTTGATTAACCGTAGCCCCCTGTAACTGTACACCTACACTATTTCTTTGGGTTTTGTCATAATTATAGTATGAAGAATTTTCAAACTTATCAATAATATTGTTATAATTTGTTTCATAATAATATGATTTTTTTACATCCTTATTATCCAGCCCTTCCGGATAATATTCCTGAACCCTTTTATGGTCAAATATTACTCTTATACCATTGATATCTCCGCTTTGGTCCTTAGAAAATTGGAACACAGTGCCGATATTGAAATTACTAACTTTCATCCCCTCATAAAGACCATAAGGTTGTACAAAATGCTGATATCTCGGCTGAGCAGCAGCAAGCTGTTTATAACTTTCCATGCCCCAAAGCCCTAATGTATCTATGGGACCGGAAAAATCATTTCGGTAGTGTTTTAATATCTGCCCATCATCTTTTACCTCATTCACCTTTGAAACAGGTATATATAAGGAATTCTCAACGCCCATAATCAGAACCTTCAGCTTATATTTGTCGCCATCCAAGGTGCTTACAATTGAAGGATTTTCTTTCACTACTGCAATTGGACTTATATGGAGTATGTTTCCGTTCCCGGCTTTTTTTGCTGCTCCGGGAAGAGATTCTCTGTTTATTACGACCATACAGCCTACTTTATAGTCCTCTCCTATATTATAAAGTTTCACTAATATCTGGCTGTCTGTGTTATACATATTTGACAAGGCTATTGCTTTATATTCTTCCTCGTCTGCATCCAAGCTGTCATATATCATCCCATCGGAATCCACAAATCCCGGAATCATCAGTATTTTGGTTTCAGGCGTTATAAGATATCTGTAATCTAAAAATCCATAGTTGATGGCATTGTTTTCTCCGCCCTGATGCCGTGACAATCTGCCGGGCAGGTTATTGAGATTATCTGCAATATCGCTCAACGCTGCTGTGTTACCGTTTACATTCCTTATGATTCCTTTAATAGTGGATGTTTCCGGTGCATCAATATTAAATCTGTAAAACGAAAAAGGTGATAGTGATTTTCCGGGCCAAGACCATCTTACATAGTCTCCCAAGTCATAGTTTTGATAGTGTAATCTAAGACCTATATCGTTATCGCTTCTTTTCTCATTTGCATATACATTTATAGGAAGCAGCCCTTCCACTTCAGACATATTGTTTTCTTGTGTGCTGTATGCCTTTATATCACCTTGATTTATCATATATTTATCATAGGAAAAACCGGTAGCAGCCGCTCCGGGGGTTGCCCCTACGACAGGACCGCACTCCAGCATAAAATTAGTTGCAGCAGTATGAATTTCAACCACATTCGCATCATTGTTAACGCTGAATCTTATAAGCTGCCTCAAAGTTGTTTTTGTGTTAGGATCATAAATGTCAGTTTGATTATTTAATAAATCAAATGAATATTTTATAGAAGACAACTGTGACCCGTTTTGGTAATACCTTACCTTTTTGTCTACATTATAATATTTAACCCCGTCTTCTAAATCAAAAACCTTTATTTTAACATTGTCAGATAATGCTTGACCTGTTTTCCCAATCCCCAAAAGATATGCATCTACATCACTGCTTGAGGTTTTAATGGTGAAAAGCGCAATTTTTTCATTTGAGTCTAAATAGAATATACATTCCATTCCGGGAGAAAGCTTTTTATAACTGTTTGCTTTTTGGTTTGTCAGCAAAGGAGTTTCATATTCCTTACCGTCAACGAGCAATATCAAATGTTTTTTATAATCTGTTATTATGCCATTTTCATCTATGGAATCAGGAATATCGCTTACAACTTCTCTGATTTCCTTAATCATACCCGTAATACTTGGAGGAGTAACAAATGTTGATTGCTCATAATAACCGCTTATTTCAATAAGCAGCAATCGATTGTCTTTGGAGTGGCCTATCATCAGCACAGAATTTTCTTTTATCATTTTTATACTGCCCGATTGCCCTGCAGCGGTTATAATAACGTTATCATACATTAATTTATCATAACTTATTGAAACACCCTCTTTAGTATAAATCATTTTGTTTGTTTCATTTACAAAATGAGCAGCGTATGTCTGATATTCAAAAATATGTACAAGATCAAATGTGCCGCTCCCATCGTTGTCGAAAAGATATATAGAGCCGCTTCCCGCTTTACAAACTTCGTCAATTATCTCCGAAACTGTTTTCCCGTCATCGGAAGGGTCATAATACGCATTGTTGTATATCAGTACAGTATTTGCTTCAATGGTACAGTTTGTTTCTTTTAACGCGGCGGAAGAGATGTAATACTTTATTGTATTATCGGAAACCTCTGAAATCATTGAAGCGTCAAGCTTAATTTTGCTAAAGCCCTTTTTTAGAGCCTGAATATTGAGCACCTCATTTTCATTCAGAGTATTTTCCTTATAATAAGCACGGGCATTTGCTCCAATATAGGCGTCAGCAGCTTTTTCATCGTCTATTTTGAGCAGCGTATCATTTATTTTTATAAATCCTTTGCTCACCTTGTTTCCTTTTATTCCGGTCAAATAATTTGCATTTATAGCGCCTTCAATTTTTTTTATGCCAAGATTGTTCAAAATAGTTTTTCCATGAACAGTTTTATAGTTTTGTCCGGTCGGGCTGTAATTAGATGACATCATGTCCACTTCAAGCATATTATATATCATGCGGGCGGATTTAAGCCTTGTCAGATTTTCTCCGGAGCTATAATCAATGCCTTTGAGCAAACCTAATTCAGTCGCTTCAATTATATAACCTCCCGGATACCCCCCCTTACTTTCAGCTGCAGGTGAATATCCAAGGCAGGACACAAACATTTTCAGAGCTTCACTAAAAGTAATCGTACTGTCAGGATTGAAAATATAATCATTAAAACCTGATATAATACCATAGCTTTTGGCATAGTAAATATAACCGGCATAATCATGATCTGCCGCAACATCATCAAAAATATTTTCACCGGGTTTAAACACAGCTTCTTCTCCCATGCCCAACAGCTTAACCGTAAGAGCAGCGGCTTCGGCTCGTGTAAGATAGCCGCCTAAATTGGCGTCCTGCGTGAATTCTTCAAAAATACCCAAATCATTTAAAAATTCAACATATTCGTTGGCAACATCATTTTCTGTTCGCTCAAATTGCGCATATATAGATGTTACAGACAATATCAATGTTATTATAATGCTCATCATGCATTTTATATGTTTTGACATATTTTCAAATCCCCTTTTTAATCAAATAGCCCTGAAAAATACTGTTGTTGAAGCATCAATAATTCATCAATCACCTTATCCATTTCTGATAGCGTAAGCGTAGAGGCTGTTAATGGATCAGCCATGAATGCGTATTTTATATATTTTCTGTCGCCTCTTAAAAAAGCTTCAACAGCCAGTTGATGCACATTGATGTTGCTTCTGCAAAGTGCGGACAACTGAGTTGGCAAACTTCCGTAGCGGCAAGGCTGAACACCGTTTTTATCCACCATCGAAACCACTTCAACGCATGAATCCTCAGGCAAGGTATCAATAAGCCCGTCATTCATGACATTTGCATAAATTTTAATGGGTACACCTGTGGTCATAGCATTAATTATATTTGCGCCATATTCATCACTTTTGTTTGCAACAGTGAGGCCATCTTCCCGCGCTTCTTTTATAAGCTTAAAATACCTTTCTTCTTTTTCTTCAATATTTTTCTCATATCTGTCAATTTCAATATGATATTTTTCTGCCGTGTGTTTATTTTTCAGAAAATATGGAACATATTCGGGAAAATGTGTCGATGATTCGGTGACCATATACCCCAATTCCCGCATCATTTCGATTCTCACCATACCCAATTCAGGGCTTACGGAATATTTACCGCCGCTTGGCATACTGCTGTTTTCCGTTATAGATTTAAACAATGGGTACAAATCTTCGGAATCTTTTTCGAATTTTGTTATAAACGCCATATGGTTTATCCCGGCACATTCAAAATTCAACTCTTCGTATGGAATTTCAACCGTACATGCCATAGCCCTTGTCGTTCCCTGAACACTGTGGCACAGACCGATAAAAGGTATTTTACTGACTGCTTGAGCAGCCATTACAGTCATCGCCTGGGGATTCGTATAATTTAATACTACTGCATTTTTATTACTTACCTTTTCCATTTCCAAAAGCATTTCTTTGTTGAATACCATCGTTCTCAAGCCTCTGAAAATCCCTCCCACACAACAGGTATCACCGATAGTCTGATATAATCCGAATTTTTTAGGCACATTCATATCTTGGCGGCTTGCCTCCATCATGCCTATCTTTACCAGGTTAAACACAAAACCGGCATCGGAGAGAGCTTCGGTTCGATTGGTAGTATAGACTGCTTTATTTTCACAGCCAATCAAACGAAAATAGCTATCCAATAATATTTTTAAGTTGTCCAACCTTTCCCTATCTATATCCATAAAGCAAAATTCCGCTGCTTTAAGATTGTCAAAGGAAAGAATATCCGCTACGAGCTTATATGTAAACCCAAAGCTTCCTGCCCCTATAAAACTGATTTTTAAATTGCTCATTTTTCTATCCCCTCTGTTTACAAGACCATTTTTCTGCATTTTTAAGTAATTCCTTGGATTCATCTTCACTTTGGCAGCGTACACGCATATATATACCTTTAGGCGATAATTCCTGAAGGAGCTTTTCAACCTGCTTTGGTTCCACCCCCAAAAGCACAATATTCTTGCCCCTTTCCTGAATCCTTTTGTACATAGGCAACCAGCATTCATTGCCCGGTCCCGGGTTTCCTGCTCCCGGTTCCCATTGTATCCCCGTAAGTTCTTTAATATCCAATAAATGCTCTATATGTGGAATTTCTCCCATTCCATCCATATGATAAATTGACTTATCTAAAAACTTTGTATGCCTGTACAAAGACGGCATTACAAATTCCTTAAACTGTTCGGGCGATATCATTGATGAAAAATCACATTGCAGGCAGTAATAACGCTCCCTGCACCAAAGTTGCATCCAGGTTGTATATCCTTCTTGATATTGGGAAATAATTTCAGCAAGCCGGCTATAATACAATTCCCACAGTATGTCTATTTCACCCGCTAACGCCTTCACCTCATCAGGCGCGTCGAATAAGTCAAACAGAAGATTTTCCGTACCCCTTAGTGATGCAGCTATGTCTAAAACGCCCCCTAAGTCAGTAAAGCCGGTCAAATAATTGCTGTTTGAAGATTTTCCAAAGTACTCTGTCATTTTTTTAATAGTATTCCATATTCCATTGTTATCATTAAATTTAAAACCGGGCTTATTACCCCACTCCTTTATTATCGGATCGCGGTCATACCAAACGGTAGTATTGTCAAAAACGGGCGCAGACCCAAGAAAACCCGCCACTATACCCGGACCGACATTGTTCCAAAAACTCGGATACGCCTCACCTCCAAAAAAGGTGCGCGAGCATTCGCATATCAACTTTTCCATGCGAAACTCTGAGTCTGTCCATTGCTGCAAAAAGTCCCCGGCTTCATTTCGCATATTTTTTGAATCAAATGGTTTATCCCGCGGCGCAAGGACGCCTATAACGCATCTGTCTAAAATCTCACCTTTCCAAAATGCATCAAACCGCTTCTTTGCACTGTCCCAATCTTCTTTATAAATAATTGATACCGCCCCCATAATTATTCAAATTTCAATCCCTTTACATTTCCGTCCATATAGTCTATCTCAAAATAATTATTCCAATTGGCGCCGTCAATCTTTACACCGTTGATCACTATATTTTTGAATGTTATATCCTCAATAGAATTGTCATAAGGGGAACCTATTAACGAGCTAAGAAATATTACCGGACTATTAACTGATATATTCTCATAAGCAATCCCTTTAATTCTTGAATGATTTTCCTCACTGGTAATCGGAAACCATCCGGGTGTGATTTCATTGGTATCCAAATTATAAATAGTAAAAGGACGGAATAAAAATGGCGACTCTATCCGAATATCCTTAAACGCAAAATTTTCTAATTTACAATATGAACCGCGTGCTAAGGTAATGGCTCCTAATCCGACCAAATGCCATGGGTTGGTGCTCGTTGGTCTGAACCATGCGACGATATCCACATCCTCAACCACGGTGTCTGCGTAATCCATGCCTGCGTTGCCCTGCTCCATAAGCGGATGAGCATTACTTTGCTGCCAAATAACAACATGCCGTACCACCGTATTTGTTTGAAGAACAACATTATCATCGTCCGACATAAACAAAGAGTTCTCCACAACGCATCCCTTAGTGGTAATGACGCCTGTAATATTGTAATGCCATGTTCCTACAAGAGCAATATCTGCAACATTCATTGTCCGCATAACCGCTACGCCTGATGGGTCAGTCATGGTTATCCCGCTAACCTCGTCAACATTATCAACTAAAGGGCACTGATTTGGCTCTTTTACCCACTTATGTTTGATTCCCGAAAGGACACCCCGCCCATATACCGAAACATTGTTGGGATTGTTTCCGCTCCGCTTTGCCCAAAAGCGAGCCATGACATAAGCGCCGCCTTCAAGGTAAAGCTTCTGCCCCGCTTTGAGTTCTATTTTTTTATGCGGACCATTTCCGCCTGCTGTAACAGGGTCATTCCCCAGTTCTGATAAATCGTGCACGCCCGGGGTAAACCAAATAATATCGTAGCTTCGAATTTGTTCTTCAGTTGGTGTAACTCCAGGTTGTACAAGCAGAACCTTTGGATTATCCCGATCTGGAATTTCGCATGCCTGTTCTTTTCCATGGGCAAGAACAACGAGCGGATTAAGGAACCCTTCATCTATTGTCAGATTATTTCCTTTAAAGCTGGGGGCATCCCTCTGTTCAATAAAATCCCGCCACTCCTGTATAGGAATGTGTTCATCGGCAAGTTCCGCATATTTATTCCATATAATATCATAATTAGGAATAACAAAAACCTTTTCAGGTCTATCTAATGTGAAAATAATGGTATCCCCATCTTCAATTTCGCATGGAATATTATACGAACCCGGCAATACTTTCGCGCTTGTGAGGGGGACAGTGATATGCTTAGCATCAGGTTTCACCTTTATTCTTACGGTTACAGGCGCCCCGTCAAAGGAAAAAATAGTTGTCGTATTGCGTTTGGCTTCACCCGGCCATTCATAATTGGGATATGTTGTATGAGCCTTCCCGGTATCAGTATCATACATTGTATATTCCGACTCCTGAACACTGTAAAAAGCAAAGCAATCAGCCTCGACGCCTCCCTGTTGCTGAACTGTGATTTCATAATCCGGAGAACTATCGGCATTGTTATAGGCAGGATATGTCCAAATAACCCCGCCCTCGCTTCGAGTTTGTATCCCCGGAATTTCACGCTCATATTCATGTATGTCAGTCAAAACTGCGGGGGCAGTCCAAGGGCTTAATAAATCAGCATTATTCCATATAAATGAACTTATTTTTACCGTATCATTATTTACTGTAAAACTGCTATCAAATTGAGTCTTATAACCTGATACGGCAAGGTTTCCGCCGCAGACCACATCAATCAGAGCATTATTCGCGTTGTATTGAGCGATAAAAACAACCGCACTTGAATTACAGGGGGTTACATCCAAATTCCTTACGGTCACACAGTTTTTAGACACTCCTGATAATTCGCATAAAGACTTAACAGGTATATTTCCCGAACAAAATTCATTGTCTATAATCAAACCTTCAGTTACAGGTGTGTCAGTAGCATAAATAAGCAAATCGTCAATTCGTGCTGTCATTGCGTTGCCGTTATTGTGTAACATTCCAAATCTCTGCTGTATATTATTATAGCTTCCTGTTACAACAAAATTTTCAACTCTCAGCTTACCGTTAATATATACATTTACCCTGTCGGTTCGTGTGTCGATCACCTGAACTATACTGTTCCACCCCCCTGCATTAAAAACAGGGTTTTGCGCTGTTCCGATTTGTGTGGATGTAGAGCCGCTGTAAATCACCCCATCTTTTCTAAAGATTATCAAAGCATGAGCGGCTCCATCCAACATAATCTGAGCGTTTAAAGTATCTCCGCCTATATTTGCAGTCATATTGGAAGATGTTATTTTTATTTTATATGCCACAACAATGTATGGACAGCTTTTGATGGTTTCCGTAAAATCGCCGCTTGGTCCGCTCTGCGCCGAAAAGCTGTTTGCAGATGATAGCCCCGGGTAATAAAACTCATACACCTGATTATCCGCCCTTAGTTCACCATCTTTGACTACCTTGGCATAGCTTTCTCCTGTAACGCTTACCCATCCGGTAGTCTTACCGAACCCCACTGCCATTTCATTTATTGTATCATTTGTAAAATCAAATTCCATTTCCGAATATGTGTTTAATGCAAAACCCGAAATTTGAAAAAATATTACGGCAAGTATTGAAAATAAAACTGAAAATAAAGCCTTTTTCATATCCACGCTCCTTCTCCATGCCGTTTATTTTTCAAATCTGATTCCTTTAAGATTACCATCCACTTCAATATATTTTGAAAGATTCGTCTCATCGACAACAGCGCCGTTGATTACAATATTTTTAAATAATACATTTTCCATGGAATCTTCATAAGGTGACCCAACCAAAGAAGTCATAAATATAATAGGGCTGGTTACGGTTATGTTTTCAAAGGTAAGTCCTTTAATACGCGAATGATCTTTTTCTGTGGTAGCGGAAAACCATCCGGGGTTTATAATGTTGGTATTTAGATTATATACTGTAAAGGCCCTGAATAAATACGGCGATTCTATTCTGATATCCTTAAATGAGAAATTCTCCAAGCTGTAATGCGTGCCTCTTATCACGGCAATAGCTCCCAGCCCTACCTGGTGCCATGGCTGCGGACTCGGAAATCTAAAGTATGCGATAATATCAACATCCTCCACAGAAGTATTGGCATAATCTCTCCCGGCATTACCCTGTTCCATCATAGGGTGCGCATTTGATTGCTGCCAAATAACAATGTGCTTCATCGATACATTTGTTTGAAGTACCACATTATCATCGTCTGACATGAACAGGCAGTTCTCTACAACACATCCATTTGTGGTAATAATGCCTGTAATATTATAATGCCATGTTCCTACAAGAGCCGTGTCAACAACTTTCTTTGTTCTCAAAATTGCTACTCCCGAAGGTTCCGTCATGGTTATTCCGTTAACCTCGTCAAACAAATCCAGCAAAGGGCACATATTCGGGAGGTTTACCCATTTGTGATTCCTGCCTGACAGAATGCCGCGCCCCACTATATAAGCCATACCT
Organism: Bacillota bacterium; assembly: GCA_023228885.1. Classification (GTDB taxonomy): domain Bacteria; phylum Bacillota; class Clostridia; order Monoglobales; family Firm-18; genus JAAZFB01. Next base: position 22,498 of record JALOAJ010000037.1, read on the forward strand.
TTGTCAGTATCGTCCTTCGAATAAAACCTTGCCATAACATATGAGCCGCCCTCAAGATATACAGTTTGCCCTTCCCTTATATACACTTCATGTTCCGGATTGGTTCCAAGATTGGATAAATCATGAACTCCGGGAGTAAACCAAATCACATCATGTTCGCTGATTTTTTCTTGGGTTAACAAATCTCCCGGTTTTACCATTAATACTTTTGAACCTGCTTTATCAGGTATATAGCTCACATTCTCTTTCTCGTGTGCGACGATAACTATTGGGTTCAAAAATCCTTCCTCAACAGTAAGGTTCTTGCCTTTAAAATTCGGCTCATTCATCTGTGTAGAAAAATCCTGCCACTTTTGCACAGTGGTGTGTTCTTTTGCAAGCTCGGTATATTTATTCCATACCGTATCATAATTAGGAATCACAAAAAACTTTTCAGGTCTATCCAAAGTGAATACTATGGTATCGCTATTTTCAATCTTACATGGAATATTATACGAGCTCGGCAATACTTTTGCACTTGTAAGAGGAAGTGTAATATTTTTTGCCCCCGGCTTCACTTTCACTCTAACAGTTATGGGGCCTCCTTCAAAAGAGAATATCGTTGTTGTATTTGAATGTGCTTCCCTATTTTCTATTGTGCTGGCGTATGATCTCATAACCTCGCCTTCCATGTTGTGCATATTATATGAAGGCTGTTTGAAACTATAAAACGCAAAGGAATCAACGGCATCTCCTCCGCCTTGCTGTAATGTTACTTCGTAATCAGGCGATTTATCCGCTTGGTCATAGGCAGGGTAAGTCCAAATTGTTCCTTTTTCGCTTTTAGATGTAATTCCGGGAATTTCAACAGAATCACCATCTATTGCATGATTAAACGGCGAAGGTATTACATAGTTAGGATTTTCAGGCACGCTACTTTGTGCAGTTACAGCTCTGAGCCTTTTAGATGTATCAAGAAGACGTTCAAGCATTGCTGCAGCTTCTGCTCTGGTCGCGATGCCTAATGGATTAAATTCACCGTCAGTAGTACCACCCACTATACCTGCTGCATATACCCTTAAAATAACATTTTTGTACTCTTCTGAAATAGAGTCAAAATCCTTTATTTCCTTTTGAAGTGCCTCTGCATCAACTTCTATATTTTCCCTCAAAGCCATCGAAATCATCTTTGCCATTTGCTGACGGTTAATGGGAATGGTATAATC
>JALOAJ010000038.1 GCA_023228885.1 Bacillota bacterium
ATACCATGAATTTTCGTCAAATTTCCCTTTGGCGGCGCTGTTTTCCGTGCTTGCGCCAATGCTGTACATTACTTGATTGTTGCTGCCCTCCACCCTAACTGCAAGGGCGGCGGGGTTTGTGGTAAGGTTATACCAGCTTATGTTTTTTCGTGTTTCAAACCTAAGCTTGTATTCAATCATTATTTCGCCTTTTGCGCTTCCAAAGTTAATTACCGGGTAATGCACATCAATATTTCGCAGTGATGTCATTGCAACCTTATTTAGCGGGTTGTCAGGGTCTGCGCCAACCGCAAAGCCGCCCGCTGCGTCCGCCACATCGCCTATATCATAGCCCTCATAATCAATAACGGGGCTTAAATCGTGCTTTGCGTTAACCACAGTTGTTGCAAAAGGTGCAATCAGTAAAAATATTAATATTAGGCAAACTATTCTATCGGTCATACTATCCACGCCCCTCTTAGAGCCTATTTTCCATAATACGCTTTACTTCCGACAGCCTGCTATAAACCTCTTGGGGCAATTCGCCGTCTGCCATGGGTCCAACATTTATTAAAAAATTTCCATTCCATTTTTTTGTCCGCTCAAAGGCATCAACCAGCCAACCTGCCGGCTTATATCCTTTTGATTGTTCCATGTAACCCCACCATGGACCGTCAGCCCAAATTTCTTCATACTCCCAAACGACGGTTGGTTTTTCCTTCGGCATTTTACACTCAAATGTCTTAAAATCACCCATATGATGCAAACGCGAATTTATTATTATCCATGGTTGTATTTTTCGTATTTCATCAATTGATATTACTTTTTCATATTTATCGATACTGCCGTCAAACCATAGCATATCAATTTTTCCATATTTGGTAATCAGCTCTCGAATTTGTTTATCCACATATTCGGTAAAGGCATCTTCAAATTTGTTCGGTTTGCTTTTAAGGGTTGTGGGTTTGTGAAGTGCATCATAATGCGGTCGTCCCTCAAAAGATACTGCGTTTGCCCCGTGGACACTCCCATAATTAAAAGACATATATTCCCTATTATAATACCAATCGGGAGGCGAATAGTATAAGCCTATTTTTATATTGTGCTTACGGCAAGCGTTGACATAGCCTTCCACAAAGTCAAACCCGCTAAGATAATTTTTCGTGCTAAATGAGCCATATTCGGATGGCCACATAGCAAACCCATCATGATGTTTTGCTGTGAACACGGCATAGGTAAAGCCCGCTTCTTTTATTGCCAGTATCCACTTTTCCGGGTCATAGTTTTTTGGTTCAAAGCTTTGGGCAAAGGAAAAATACTCGTTGGGGGTTACAGTAAAATCAACACCTATTTTCTGCTCCCATGGCTTGTTAGCCATCATGCCCCATGATAAATCAACCTTCCCGCTTACCGCGCTTATCCCAAAATGTATGAACAACCCCATGTTGCCGCCCTTTTTAAACCATGCGGCTTGCGGATGAGGGTTAAAAGCAACCCCCTCATTCGAAAGCCCTTGAACTCCGATTAAATCATGCTGCATTTGCGCCGCATTTGCCATATGGTTTCCCCCACCGTTTCCATTGTTTAACAACATTAATTGCGCGGTCCCGCTGCTGTTTTAAGCCCCATTGCATCTAAATTTATAGGGTCGAATCCCGATATTTGCGTATAGGCAGCTGAATTGGGCAGCAAACTAAAGTTTTGATTATCAAAATCTGCAAAACCCGGGTTGGTTTTAGTGACATAGTTGTTTTCTGCAATCAGCGACTTAGAATTGTTGTGGTCGTTATGATAACCGTTTGCAAAAGCCAAGTTAATGTTTTTGTTGTAAACAAGGTTTTTCTCAAAGCTGTTATTGTTAGGAACAGCGTTATCGCCCGATGTGTAAAAGGTCAGCAGCTCGGGATACCTTATTGCATAGTTTGTTCCGACAAAGTTATTAAAATTACTAAAAGTTTGTGCCCAGTTCGATAAAAAGACTGCTGGATTGGGATAATTCTGCAAATTATACGGTCTGTCGCAATCTACAAAAATATTATTTATCGTTTTTATGTATGAGCCGTTATTTAACATTATTGCCGGGTTTTTCATCATATAAAACAGGTTTTTCTCTATTGTAACCCCAAATGTTTGGTTGTCTACATAAATTCCGAACTGGTCTGCACCTTTGCCTATATTATGAAAATAATTATTTCTTATTACCGTTCCTCTTTCTTGCAGCCGTGCCCCCGAGTTAAAATAAATGGCTCCCATATCGTGAAAAACTTCACATACATTAAAAATCTCGTTATTTTCAATGATATGGTCGTTGCCCGTAACAGTTATACCCATATGCGGCAGGTTGTATATTTTATTATTCGCCACCCTGTTTCCAACACCCGTAACAAATACCGCCCCATTATATACCGTTACATAAAACGCCAGGTCGTGCATATCATTATTTTCAACATAACAGTTGCCCGCACCAAGCACCTGATTTTTAGCTTCGCTTGCTATATAAATAGCCTTACCTCCGCAATTATATACTTTGTTATTCGTAAAGCCTATGTTCACGGAATTATTAAACACATAAACGCAAAGGCTTGCAAAGTCTTTAAAAGAGCAATGATTAATCAAAATATTTTCGCAGCTTCCAATGTTGAATGCACTCCCGCGTGACATTTCAAAATAAATATCTTCAAAATATATGTTTGATGAATTATTTAAATTAATCATGCACCCCGCAGTGAGCGTAGTTACAGTTAGCTTGGAATTTTCTTCAAAGAAAGATGCCGGTGGGTAATAATAAAGCCTGCCTATGCTGCGGTCAAGATAATATTCACCTTCCATATCAATTTCTTCCAATATGTTTTCATAGTAATGATAATTCGAAAGCTGCCGGTTTGTCAACAAACCGGAAACCTCGCCATATCCGAGTGTTATAGTTTTGTTAGCGACATCAATTGTTTTTACTTTATTATAAGAGCCCTCCCACTCCTTGCCGAATATCCCTTCTGCCCATATATCACCATTGTTTTGCCATAAGGCAGGTCTATTTCCTTGTTCAAAATCGTAGGAATAGGTGCCTCCTTTTAACCAAAAATCAGAATCCGCCAGCTTTGGACCTTCAACAAGAACAGACTTCATTGAAACATAGCCGTCATTAGGCCATCTTGATAAAGTTTGACGCTCTCCGTTTAAATATAACATTAAAGGCGGCTGCTTTATTTCGGTTCCGCTTAGGTTAAAGCCATGCCGACTGATAACACCGTATTCCGTTATTCCCGATTCGGGTAAATCCGTATAATATAAATTATTTTTTGCGTTTGAATCAATAATCCGTTCCAGCACATTTGTGTCGGTAACCTTAGCGAACTTCTGCTTGTTAACTTCAGCTCCGCCTGTAAAGACTACCTTTTCGCCATCGTACGCCTTATATATAACAGGCGCTGTTTTTGTACCGGAATCCATGCCGGTAAAATTAAGCTGCGAGGTTATGTTATATGTCCCTTCCCTAAAATATACCGTAACACCGCTTTTAGGGTATTTGCCGTTTGAAATCAGGCTCCCGACTGTTTGCTTTGCTTTTTCAAGCGTTTTAAACGGTGCGCTTATCGAACCTTCGTTAAAATCGGAGCCGAAAGCGGAAACATAGTAAGATGAAGGCGTGTTAAAATACATTGAAGATTTTTCAAAAGGCATCAGCGTATTAAAACCATCAAACAAAAAAACCTTTGCATAATAGCTTTCCCTATCGGTGTTCGGCAACATGGCAGTCAGCGTTTTGCCCCACGATGGGCTGTCTGCCGCAACCATGGTTTCGGTGGCAACGCTAAATAATTTATTGTTGTTATCATAAACCGCAAGCGCGGCGCTCAGCGTTTCGCTAAGCCCGCTTGAACCCTTCGCATATAGCTTTAAATCAATGGCGTTCTGCGGCGGGAATTGCGCTTCGTTTGTAATCTTTTTACCTGTTAAATCAAAAAAATCAAACCCAATTTCAACACTTCGCACAATATATTTTATGGTGTATGTATGCACCCCGTTTGTAACCGTTATCAGCCTATTTACATCATCAACCGAAACATTTGCGGTTGTGGTTGGAACGGCGCAAAATGCCGTAACAGCGGGAACGGATTTATAAAATATATGAAAATATTTAAACACATTGGGGCTAAATTCATCCCACAGCGCACCGCCAAACTTCAAAGCGGAAATTGCCTGCAAGGTATAAACTTTGAACCCCTGTAACGACAGACCGGTCACGCCCGTCTCAACCGCAAACTTACCGCCTGCAAGCGGTGAGCTGTCCATACCAACAACGCTTCTTACAGAATTGCTCCCTTGTGCAACCCCTGCAATAATGCTGCCTCCATCTAAAGTGAATGTAACAGTGTGCGCTTGCTTATGATTAATCGTTCCCGCCGGGATTATAAAATTCCTGTTCATGGTATAATTAGAGCCAATTTTCTTTTGAAAAAGAATTTCATAGTTTCCGGTTGAAACAATCGACATTTGAATGGTATATGCATTTGTTAAGGAATTATCCGATGCACGCAAATAACACTTTGCAAAAGATGTTTTCCCGCTTTCGGGCTTTTCAGCCGAGCTTTTTATAACAAATTCATAAACGCCGTTGTCAACCGGCATATTATGAGTTATTCTGCTCAGGTCAGAGGTTGCGGGAAAATTCAACCAGCCTCCCGAAAATGATGGCGCGTTTGCACTATAAATCCAATCTGCGCTATTAATTAAAGATAAATCATCCGAAAATAAAAGCGGGCTCTCCCCTGCTTCTGCCGGTGTGACGCCAACAGCAAAAGACAATAATAAAGAAATTACAATGATAATCGCATATATTTTATTCATTGTTGCTCATCCTCCTTTAAAAACCTGTAATTATCAATTTAAATCAATGATTGCCCTTTCCTTTGGTCTTATTTTCACAACCTCCCATTCAGAGCCGAACGCTTGTCCCCATGCTTTGTTTGTGCTTTCCTCAATAAGTATTTTTACCTTTGCATCAAAATCACACGGATTATATATATATAATTTAAGGTTTTCCGCTTTTGCTTCAACATGGTCGAAAACCCAAAACTTGTTTAAATCTTTTCTAACATATATGCCGGGTATCTCGGCATATGTAAGGGCTGCGGATACGCTGCACCAACATTGCCCGTAAAACACTCCCCCGATTCCGTTTTTGCTTTCCCAATCCCCCATGTTCACCCTTTCGTTCATAAATCCCTCGGGCAGGCTCATACCGTCCCATGTTTTAATCGGTCGGTCGATTCTTGACATATATTGCGTGATATTATGCGAAATTTCTCGTATCAGCTCTAAATATTTCTCATCGCCTGTTGCCCTGTATAGCTTTAAAAGCGAATCACCCGAAAAGGTGCAAATGCCGGGCGCCGAGTGTTTGTTTTGCACATTCGCATACACCGAGCCGACCGTTTGCATATCTTTTTTCCCAAATTCGCTGTTTGGGGGGAATTCATAGTTATACGACACAACCCAACTGAAAAATTGATTAGCCGCATCTTTAGCCATTTTTATATATTTTTGTTTGCCCGTCACTTCATACAACGCAACAAAAGATTCGACAAACGCAAAACACGATTCGCTGTCCGGGCATTGAAGAATTTCTCCCGGTCCTCCGTTTGTATATCCCATTTTAATAAAGTTGTTGTAATAATAATCCGCAGCGGATTGCGCCGCTTGCAAATACATATCATTGTTAAAATACTCGCCGGCAAGCGCCAGCCCTCCAACAGCCATAACAGCAGAGGACGAGCCGCCGATAATTATATCACCGCTGTCCGCCCCTACAAATTGCCCAAACTGACCGTTATCCCTCCACAACTTGCAAAAGGCATCGGAGCATTGTTTGGCGCTGTTTTCCCAGCCAACCTTAATATCCACTTTTATCCGCCTGCACAGTTGCAAATGCTTTAGAATAAAATAAAGCGCATCTGCACTTTTTCGCGCAAGGTGAAAGTTTTTGTCATCATGGTCATAAAAATTATCCCCATACGCCCTGCCGTCAACCGCACAACCATAAAAAAGACCTGATTTTCCTTGCATATGCTCCGACATAAAATCCAAGGTTTGCATCGCGCGCTGTTTTGAAACCTCGGTCCCCTCGCAAAGCGCGGCAAAGCTGTTTATTCCGCCGCCAACCCATCCCGTTTGCCAGTCTTGATATGAAATGCGGTTAGGACGCGGGTTGTCCTTTACTCCCACGCGATAATATCCGAATGGGTTATATTGCATTTGGTTAAGCGTTTTTTCATAAATTTCAAAGCATTTTGAAAAAGGCAACTCATTTTTAAATTTAATAACGCCTGCAAATGACTTGCGTATCTCGGTAAACCTGTCAAACAAATCTTGAACGCATCGTGCGTTATATTCAAATATTTTAAAATTTATTGTTATTCCTTCGCCCTTTTTAATGCAAGCCCCGCAATATTCAGATTCTCTCCCCTTTCGTTTCATGGGAACATATTGAAATTCTCGCTTAACGCATGGAAAAGCCGCCCCTATGTATGCGGTGTCTCCTTCAAACATTTCCAGTCCGTTTTCCCCATGCGCTGTTTTTTGCGAAGTTAAAATAAATACAGCCTTTTGCTCATGGGGTAAAAACACCGAAGCTGCAGGAACGGATAAATCCCCCGAAACAAATTGTATGCAAGAATTTTCCACGCCCATCTCCAAGCGCGGCACATCCGTTATATATTCGATGTTTTGACCTCTGTATTCAGGGGGTAAAATAGGTGGGTAGCTTAAATCAAGAGCCTCAAATCTGTTTCCGTTATATGCTCCCGCTGGAAACAAAACATAATTGTCCCGACTCCAATTTTCAAACTTTAAAAAAGCATTAATATTTATATTCGACACATCTTTATCGGGAACAAAAGATACTTCGTAATCCGTTTCGTTTGCACTAACAAAGTTCTCCTTTGTTGTTACTCTCCATTTAGCGTTGTCAAATAAAATTCCGTCCGATATCTTCGCTTTATCGGTTAATGCAGACTTATCGTATTTGTTAATTTTGTAAATCAAATCATATCCGGCCAAAACATTTCCCTTTCTTTTAGCAACTGTTAAAATTATTTATAAAACTTATCAACCGTATTTTGGGCAATTTTTGACCATTGCCATAATCTTTCCGGTTTATAACTCACCGTGCTTACATCCTTCATTATAATTTCTATGTTACAACCCCCGCTTTTTTCCAATATGTTCAAAATATCTGCTTCCGCTCTTTCAATGCTCCAGTTTGCATCCGCAAAAATTGCAGGGTTGGGTTTGCACGACAACACATATTTACCTTTTGCATGGTCGCGCATTTTCTCAAGCTTTGCCCACGGGCTGGCTGAAACCTTTCTTAAGTTGGGCACCTTGTCTAAAATATCCATTTTTAAATGCAGCGGTTCACAGCACCCATAGTAATTAAGCCCAAACCTTTCAAGCCAGCGCAGCTCGTGCTTTAGCGAAAAATCCCAATGCATTTGGGAAGACACATCCGAAAAAATTTGCGCATTCCCACAGCCCCAAACCTCGGTTAAAGCAGTATTAATTAAATGTTCATCCGCATCTGCAAGCGCCGTTGTATATCCATACCCTCCCGAGCCAACCCTTGTGTTGTTATTGTTTGATGCCCATAAGCCCAAGTTTTCATACTGTTCCAACCTTGAAATTGATGCATCCACAAACCTTTCAACCAGTTTCTCTATGTATTCAGGGTTAATAATCAAATCCATCAGCGCTTCTTGAACACCCGTCCATCTAACTAAGTTATCCCATGGTGTAAACCAATATCCCTTTACACCAACCTGTTGCACCCTTAATAAGCCGTCAAAAACCTCTCGATACAGGTCAAGCCTGTCTTTTGATTGCTTTTTATCAAGCGTTATTACAGGGTCTTTAATTTTTTCGATATCTTCGATGCCGGAAATTTGAACATTAAAAGTTCTTGATACAATGTTACTGTTTGCGTCTGTTTGCCTGATGTCAACATCTTCGTCAATCCCAAATCCGCTATCTTTAATAACTACCGGGCAATCAATCGAATCGGTTACAACCATGTTTCCCCTTACATGTCTGTAACAATATAATTCCTTGCGAAGGAGCAATTCAAGCTCCCTCGCAAAAGAATTTTTGCATCTTAATGTTAGTTCATCGTTAATGTTCATCTCATGCCACGGCAGTTCATTTATAAAGATAGGCGGCTTGGTTGCCTTTAAATCATTTGTGTCATACCATAATTTTTTGTTGTTGTCGTTTATCGGCAACGCCGCAATTTCAGCCTTTTCCGATGCTAACTGCCTTAAAATTGTAGTATCATGCTTTGAAAACTCCATATGCAATTCCTTTCAAACTACTCATATATATCATAAATTATAGCATCGGTAACCGCGTTATTGTGGGCGCGAACAACAATTTGTTGGTCAAGCTTTATATCTGCAACCCACATGGTCTCTATTTTGTTTTTCCCATAACCCATTATTTTTGCCGTGCTTATATCCACCTCACGCCAAGAAGCGCTATCGTCTGCCGACACTTGAATGTAAAGCATATTGCGGTCTATCTTTTTAACCTTTCCAAAAATCAGCTCATTGTTCCAACCTGCATAATTAGGCGCGCCGTCGGTTTTCGCTTCTGCGTCCGCCTTGTCAAAATATTCTGTTTGCGATAACCTAAACATCAGCTTAAACCCATTTATTTTTCCCTTGGAATTATAATTTGCTTGAATAATATCACCAAACTTTAAGTCGCCCAAAGAAACATCTTTGTTTCCCCATTTTCCTGTTGGGTCAACCGATTTTAGTTCGGGGGTTATCGTGCTAATCATGGATTCGTATCCCAAAGTATAGCCATAAATTTTCTTAAGCGGGTCGCCTTCTTCCGTAATGGAAGATGTGAGGCTTTCAACCAAAAACACATTGTTACCCACCGTAACGCCGGCAAATTGCGGGTCTATGGTAATTAATGCGGCTCTTGCCGTCCTTGTCTCGTCTAAATCAAAAAGCGTTATATTATACGGACCATTAATGTTCGGATTGTAATTGACATATTCCCCGCTGGTGACTTCGTAAAATTCTTCCGCATCCGTTACGGTTGGGATAACAAACACAAGGGTGCTGCTGCTTATGTAATCGTTTGTCGTAACAGCAGACTGACCTGAATATTGGCGTATAACAATTCTGTAATTTGTGCCTTGCTTGGTGAACCTTACCCCGTCAAGAGGCGCAACGACAAATTGTGACTGTGTCAAGCCAAAGTCTCCGCCGCCGCCGTTTGCTGTATAAATTTCGGTAATCTCCAACTTCGCATTCGTTTTAAACTTTATAACCTGTGGAGATTTAAACAGGTTTGTAATTGTGCTGATTGGGGTGCGGTCTTGGCTTCCGTTTACTTTGATGTTGCTGACCCCTTCATAAACTTTCATTTCGCCCCATGAAGTAAAAATATTAAATTTGTGCGGGTTGCCAAGCCCCGTTTTAACCTTATGCCCCATTAAATACCCGTAATGGTTATAATCGTTGGATAACGGAATTATTGCCACTACCTTATCGTCATGATTGATAACAAGCACCATTCTTTCGCCTGCTCTTATGCTGCTTTTGGGTATTGTCGTATTTTCTTTATACCATTTTGAAAAGGTATATTCTATCCCATCAATATATGCCTTTTCGCCGACTACATATTCCGTAAGCACACCAACCACATTTTTAGTGCTTATATATACCGTTACAAGTTCTCCGTCCAAGCTTTGCATGATGCTAAGAACATCATCCGTTCTAAGTTCAAACTCCGCAATCTCCACTCTTTTGTTATCATAATAGAATATATGCTCTACGCTGCTGTCATCCGCATCAAAAGAGTATCTTTTGTTTGGGTCAAACTTATCTGCCACATCAACCTTATCAAGGCGTGTGCGGGTTCTGAGCTCCCATGAATCTCGATAAAAAACCTGGCCAACAACTAAAACATCGTAGCTGAATACCATTATAACATCGTATAGGTCATCATTGTTATTGTCAATTAATTTCACGCTGCCGCACAAAAGAGGGTAGTTTTCGGGGTCATACCCCTCCTCATACTTTCCGTTAAAAATAAATACTGGTTTTTCAGCAAATTCAGCGGTTTCGTAATACTGGCTTGCGCTTGAATCTTCGTCCAGCTTATAATCCAACGTTTGCTTATCAAACTTTAGTATTTCCTCATCGGCTAAGGTTATATCGTTGTTGTCATTTCGATACTTTTCCGCATAAATCAAGGTTGGGGTGTCGTCATCATTTGTCTCGTAAAAGTATTGAACCCTGTATCCGAGTAAATTATCAATTATATTATCAACCGAATATTTTGTATTCCATATGCTTGCATCATATACCGTTTCGCCGATTTTTACCTCATTTTTCTTAACCGCAAATTTCTTTTCGCCGTATTGGGTTGATGATATGCCTTTAACCACATCAACATCCTTGTAAATATTAAAGTATCTTTCAAGCAAAGTTTGGTCATCATGGAAGGAGATTTTACTGTCATCACCATATGCTGCACGCTCCGCAATTTTTGCCTGCATGCTTTCAAAAACCAGCAAAGCAAGGTCGCCTCTGGTTATAAAATCAGAAAATGCGGCTTTGATGTTTGGTAAAATTTTAATCCGATTGGCAACCACAAAGTATCCAAGAGGATAGCCCCCGCTGCTTTCCGACTGTATTTCATAACCCAAGGCGCACATAATCATCTTAACAACCTGCTCATATGACACATAGCTGTCGGGCTCGAAAACGCTTTCGCTGTATCCGTTGATAATTTTTAGTTTTTTCGCGGTTTCTATGCTATCCTTCATCAAATTATTTTCCGAAACATCGGAAAACGAAGGCTCTTGCGCCGCAATATCGGCATCTTTTAAGCCCAGCATTTTCACCATTAAATTTGCTGTTTCCGCACGGGTAACATTGTTTTCCGGTCTGAATGTCCCATCCTCATACCCATTCATAACCTCTATAATGGATAAAAACTTAGCGGGCTTTTCATATATCGTTCCAACAATGTCGCTAAACTCATGTAAGCTTTCCGAAAACCCTCCTGTTTCCAGACCCGATATTTGACCAATCCTGTTTCGCATAGCCTCCTCGTATTCATCTTCCTCTGAAGCAAACGCAAAGCCGCCGAATGTTGCGCCAAACAACAAGGGGAATACAATAAGCAAAGCGGTAAACTTTTTAACAATTGCAAATCTCATGACTATTCTCCTTCGCCCGTATGGGGTTTATTTCTATACAGCATTTTGTTAGGGATAGTTTGCTTTTCTATATTCGGTCCCGATATCAACAATTCTGGAATATCGCCGCTCCATATCAAATCTTTTATTCCTTCGCGATTATATTCCTGTGCAGTTTGTCCACGGTAATCAATATACTTAACTTTGATTTCGTGAAATCCTTTTGCAAGCGAAATTGACCATGTTCCAAACGATTGCCGCCGTGTTGTCGGATACCACATTTCACCGTCTATAAAAATCTGAATATCATAACCCGCCAAAACATCAGGCCATAACCAATCTCTGGGGGCGTAAAATGTATAAACTCCTTCATCCTCCGATTTTATGTAACCCTCGTACATAAATCCAAACGGCTCCTCAGTTTCTTTTTGCGAAATATCCAATATCGTGTCGGCTTCGCCCGTTTTAAGAGGTTTCATGTTATAAATATTAACGAACATATCCTTCCATGCCCCTTCATAATATTTATAGTTCAAGCCGTTTTCTAAGTTACCGGCATCAATTTTTGCCGCGGGTTTAGGCGCTTGCTTGGTAAATACGGCTATTCGAGCAGGCGACGCATACACGCCGTCAGCCGTTGTAGGGGTTGATTCGAGCCCTTTTCTGAAGGCTTTGGTTCTGATTATTGTCGTTTGCGAAAAAGTTAGCGGCTCAGTATAAAGGGGTGATTCTATTGTCGGCTCGCCCCCGTTAATGGTATAGCGTATTTCAACATTAGGCGCATCATGCTTCATTTCTACCGTTATTTCGTCAATAAAAACATTTTGAACCGGAGAAATTTCAACCTCTGCCAAAGGCATATAAATTGGCACTATATCCACAATATTACCGTTATCCATTCTAAATTCAAAATCGGTTGCACTGATATCCTGTAATTCTCCGTTTACCTTAACAGTCTCGGCTGATAGTGCGACACCTCTAATTTCGCCCTTTTCATTTGTGGCAAGCATTAACGATTCTCCAATCATTTCGATGTCGCCAAGCCGCAGCAGTTGTTTTTTATCAGATGCAACAACATATTGAACCCTTTTTTCGCCTTTATTCGCGTTGCTGAACCTTGTATTTTTCCCGCTGACGGTTTCAGCCTTTTCAACAACCGCATCAAACCCTATAACCTTTTCATTTCCGGTGTTGATTTGCTTAATTTCCGGAATGTCAAAACCCTCTGTTTCTCGGGGATACATTACATTTATTAAAAGCTGCTCCCCTTCTCCTCCAAAGCCTGTTTGCACCTCGACATAATCGGTTAATTTATAGCTGTTGTCGTCAGGGTAGTCTATCTTTTTCCTGCTGTAACTTATGGGCGAGGTCGAAAAGTTATATATTGATAAATTCGGTATTCCCGGTTCGCTGGTTTTAACAAATCCTTCGTTACCGGTTGCTACCGTTGTAATTTTGTTATTTTTAAATACCCCGGTGGCTTTAGGCATGCTCAAATAAATTCCCGACGGATTTATCTTAAACGAATTAAAAACAGCGGTGCTCCTTGGAGATATGTTTTCGGTGGGAATATACCAATTTGCTTGATAATTATGGGCTTTCTCCGCTGTCATTCTATCCGTTACAACCCATAATCCAAACTCCTTCAAAAAGTTTACCTGTCTTTGATGCGCAACATCGGTTATCATGGTTTTCAGGCGTTCAAGCTGTGCCTCAACCGAGGCGTCATAATCCACATTCCCGTATTGTCCGATTGACAAAATAGTTGCCGTATCTCCGTAGAACGAATCATAAATCCCTTCCGATACATCAAAGTATTCGGAGGTGTGCCATCTTCTTTCGCCCGGCTTATCCCATGCGGAAACCATGTTGTGTCTGTGTCCCCAGTCGTATGTGTTGGCATCCACATTTTGTTCTTTGCCGTCAACCAAAAGCGGAGATTTCAAATCGTCGTACATTCCGGCTTCTCCCGCTGTGATTAGCTCTTGACCGAACGCACGCAGCACAAATATATTTGACCCGCTACGCCTAAATTGCGTGTTTGAAGCATGCGGTGTGGAATATAAATACCCGAATTGCCCAAACACATCCCAGCTTGACCTAAACACATTAAACCCTATATAAGGGAAAGAAATTGATGTGAAAGACGGCTTTTCCGCGAGCGGGTCCCATGCTAACCTGCTAATAAAGTTATTATCCGAGGGGTTTATTATAGAATCCTTTAGAATTCTTATATCATCGTTTTGAACATACTCGGGAAAATACTCCAGAAAAAACTCAATTTCGCTTTGCAGGCGATAGTCTGTTCTAAATCCGGACGGCAAAGCGGTTTCGGGGTATAGAATAAAGCTTGTGAACTTCGCTTTTTCAAAAAGAATATCATTCCACTCGTCAATTAGTTCCTTCGTCAAAATATGCGGTCTTGCAGCCGCAATAAACTTTTTAAATGTTGACATTCCCCATTTTAAATATTCCAAATTATAATGGTGGTTTTGCTCGCATTCGGTGCCGTCCGGCATGCAATGCGTTGTCATAAAATCTTCTACCCTGCGTATGCCGTCAACGAAAATTTCTTCGCCGATTTTGAACCCTAAGTTATCAAGCAAATCACCGCTTACTGTAACTGTTACAGCTCCGCCGGTCGTCCAGTTTTGCGGATTGCTTTTATAATACATAACCATTGCCGGCACGCTTCCCTTAATAAGCTTGGTAAGACCGCGCGCAAAGGTAACCTCAGAAATTGCCCCAGCCGCATCTTCCATCATTCCTAAATGGTACATTGCGGTTAAAAACCCGTTACCTTTGTCGTTATCGGTATGGTCGGCTGCCGGAAGGCTAACCCAACTGTCCTCAAATAACGCCCAATCGTCGATATAATCATTCCATTTGTCTGCAAACGCTATATTTCCCGTCATGTTATACATTTTAAGCAATTCCAAAAACTGTTCCAAAGTCCACGACTTGTGCGGCTCAAAATAATAAGATGTCGACCGCATTTTTACCGGCAGGGCAAAATTCCAGTTAATTTGCCCGGCAGGCGCATAACCGAATGGTCTATCTATATAAATCGTATTTTTTTCACACGATTCTTCTTCGTCAACATCCTTTTGCAAGCCCGAGTAGTCGAACATCAAATTATCCGCCCTGTTAGAGAGATTATTGCACAAATCCCCCTCCATGCCTATATATCGGTCAGACTTTTCGTAGAGTTGCTTGTACTTTTTTGCAAAGAAGGATTTATATTCTCCCAAGGCTCTATTGTATTCTCCGTTTTGGTACAGCTTTTTAATTCCCGCAAATTCCGGGCGTTTTAAGTCGAGCATTTCAAATAATTCATCCGCCGCCTTTTTTACGCCTTCTTGAGAATTTCTGTTTGCAAACTTTATGGCGTTTTCCTCGGCGTTTTCCGATTTTGAAACCATCACATCTTCCGGAATGGAAGGCTTATTTATACCGTACCGCGCATCGTAGAGCATATCCAAATCCGTCTGTAAAAGCTCGCCGAAGTCACCTATTATACATACACCGTTTTGGTCTATTAAAAGGTCCTTTTCTAATGACTCGGCAAGCTCTTCAAGTTCAATAAACTTTATGGAATTTACCGTTATTTGAGATGTTGCCTTTTTTTCGATATCAGCCTTTGGGAAAACTCTTTTTGCAAATTCAAGAGGCAGATATGCCTTATTGTTTTCAAATATGCATCGCATGTTGGCATTTGTTTTATCAATCGTTTCAAAAACTCCGTTTATATACGAAACGGTAGAGTTTTTATAAACGACAAGAGAGTTGCGCACCTTTTCCCTTGTTTGATTATCGGTAATCCCAACCCGAGAGGCAATGTTTTTGACATCTTCGTTATGCAGCTCAATTGCATAGTCGATGCTCGGAACCGAATAAATATTTATGTTATCCCAATACATTTTGGGAATGGCTTCCGTAACACCGCCTGTTATAACCCTAAGCCCAAAACGATCGATTCCTTGGCTGTGGCTTTCTCTGCCCACAAGCAAGGTCATTTCCCTGTTTTCTTCCGCAGCAACAACTATGCCGGTGCTCATGTCAATTGCGTAAAAGTTCATTTTTGAAGTTTTTGTATTGTACATAAGCCTAACTCTATACCATTTATCCAGTTGTATAGGGGTTCGGAAGCTGTCCGTCACATACATTTTATCCTGACTGGCAGTGCCTATACCGGTCGAGGGAAAATATAATACAGGGTATTGCTGGTTGCGCGATTTTGAGTAAGCCAGGACGCTAAGGGTGTAACCCCCAGCGCCCGTGCAATGCATTGCGTCTTGCTCATAAACAACAATATCCTTCTGAAGCGGAGCCGAGGGCAAGTAAAATGTCTGAAAATTGCCGCTATCGATATATCTATCGGATTCAATTTTTACCACCTTGTTCGTTTTGTCGAGGGGGTCATATTGCACCGATGCATCATAAACGATATTGTTTTCCTTTGTAGTCGTAAGATTAACAATTCTATTGCCTATGTCAAACTTTTCGTAATCTTCAGAATAATGCACATTCATATCGTCCGGTCCGCCGTTTATCCCTGCGTTGATAAGCAACGGCGCACAATTAAAGGTGATGAAAACCGCCAACAACATACCAATTATCTTATAATAAGCCTTTCTCACATGCAATGCCTCCCTTTGCAACAGAAATACATTAAGTTTATTTCGTCGCCTCATAAATTCCATAATCAGCCGGTTTTAATTCCGAAATTGTGTTCCAAATGAAAGCTTTAACCTTATTCCCATCTAAAGCCTCGGGCAAATTGGAACCGGTTAAAGTAACGGTATGGGTGCCGCCCATGCCCGCCGGAAGTGCAACGATATCCTGAATATGAACGCCAGCAAGCTCCATGCCATCATATACCGCCACTATAAGCTTCCCTGTCAGCTCACTATAATTTCTTATAGACACGCTTGTAATCTTGTTGTTTGCACCGAAGTTAACTTCGGTTATGCCGGCAGGTTTTATTGTTTCGGGGTTACATTCTATGTAAGCCTCCGCAAGCCAAACCTGGTGAGCGCCTGCAGTGTTTGATTCCACCTTTATGTATTTAGCATAAGTGCCTAAATCAAAGTCGATGGATTTTTCATAATCTCTTACATCTTCAGAATAGCGGTTTGCCGCATTCGGGAACTCCCATTTATATCCGTTGGGGCTTCCAATCATAGAGCCGCCCGAGGTATCGGGAATGGTGCCGGTAGCGTCCCAAACGGTAATCCACATATCAGGGGCATACTCCGTTGCATACGAAACTTTCGCATTCCCAAATGGGTTAGTGGGAGCGTTATTATAAATTGAAGGCAGTAGTCTCAAGGTATAAACCTCCGCTTCGTTCCCAAGGGTAAATATAACGGAATGCCTTTCAGAGCCGTTTAAAGACCTCCAAGCTGTGTCAATATCCCCATCCAATATATTTCTTGCCGAATAAACTCCGCTTGCGGAAGATGCCGTAACCTTAATGTTTTTAGCCGGATACACCGCTGTTTCACGACCGGCCGCTTCAACCCTGCCTACAACCGTCAATTGCGCAATCATTGCATATTTTCCGAATTCATTGGGGTTGCCCACCTTGTTAAGTATCTTCATCTTTAGATATTTTGCGTTATACAGGTTGTCAAACATTACAGTTTGTTCCGCTGTTGTATCTAAGAATTCTCCTTCGCTTACCTTAGTCCATATTCCGTTTTCTTCCTTACCGTTGGCAGAATCCTCGCTTATCCAAATTTCATACCCTCTAACCTTGTGAGTTGCAACATTGGGCGCCATATATTTAATTCCTGCAATAGCGTATGTATCCTGGCTTGGCGTTCCAAAGATTGTGCTTCCCAAGTTTAGTGTGAGCCATGATGTGTTGTTGCTGCCGCTGGCGGAAAAGTAGCTGCCTTTATTATTATCAATAGCCCTGCCGGGTGTGTTTACACCATTTACCCCATTCGAGTCAAATGACATCTTTCCCTTATTTAAGTCTCCGGCATTTATAACCTTTACATTTACCGTTTTTGAAACCGGGCTGGCGCCTATTGTTGTAACGGTAATTACCGCTGTTCCGTCTATCCCTTCAACCGGTGTTATAACACCCATACTATCAATCAATGCAACGCTTTGGGCGTTTGAGGCATATGTCACCTCTTGGGGTGCGGTAGCGGGCAAAACAGACGGATGCAGCTCATATCTCATCCCTTTGGTTAAAATTATAGTGTTTTCGGGAAGCCCGATAATTTCGGCTGCGCTGTCGGCATGTATTGTAACAGTTACGGTATTTTTCACATTTTCCCTGCCCCTGACAACTCCGGTAATTGTGGCAGAGCCTATTCCTAATGCGGTAATCAACCCGTCCGAATCAACAAATGCTATTTCGGGGCTATCCGATGAATAGTCCACATATGCTTGTTGCCCCGTTGGTGTAAATATCGGCGTAAGCTGTATTGTTTGCGATAATTTCATAACAGCGCTGTTTGGGTTCATGCTAAAGGAAATACCGCTTGGCTCGGCTACATTTACCGTTATCGTTCCGGTTAAATTGCCCGATTGTCCTGCAACCGCGGCGGTAATTGTAGCAGTTCCCCCTGCCTTTGCGGTAATTTTGCCGGTAACCTCCACAGTAGCAACATTAGAATTGCTTGAAGAATAGGTAATTTCCCCTGATGCCCCTTCCGGCATAAGTTTGGGGGTGGCAATTACGGTGTCTGTCAATTTTAAATTATATGTGTTCGGCTCAAATGATATTGATGTGGGTTTTATGTCATCAACTTCCTCAAACGCTACATTCGCAACCTTGATTTGTTCCGTCGTTGCAAATTCAAACTTAACATATTTTGCCGTTCTAATTGCCGGAAGGGTTATTACCTTATCCAACACGGCAACCCATGGAGCGTTTGACGCGGGCTCACTTGGCAATTTTGTATTGGCATATCTTGCGCCTGCCTCAGTTAGGCTTGTTATATAATAATTATAAGAGCCGCTTACATAGGTTAGGTCAATTTCTGAAAATACCGTATCCCCCGTGACAATATCATACCAGTTTCCATCCGCTCCGTTGGTTGAATTGTTACTGTATGCGATTCTTACTTTTTTCGGCGGGTTCGACAAAGTAGCATCCCCCGCATTAACGGCAGGGCCTATATGTATTGCATTAAACTTTTTAGAAGCAGGCGCCGTTTCAAACGAGTCGGACCCTAAATTAACGGTAATTGTTGATGCACCGCTATTTCCGGGAGCAACCCATGAAGTAGTGTAATCATCGCCTACTATATTAGAGTCATTTTCCTCGTCTGCGGATTCTACATCCGACCTTGCCGACATAGCGGAAGATGAAAGCAGCCTATACGATGATGGGATTCCAACAGGCGTGAATTCTATCATGGTTGTATATTTCCCCGAGCCGCCGGTTGGGTTTGTGATTTCTTTTAATATTGTAAACCTCACATAACGGGCGGTTACATCGCTGCTAAGCTCTGCATATGCCTCTCGCAACGGGTCGTATGGCGCAGCATCATCCATATAGGTGATTTGGCTGGGTATTTCCGGAGCGTATTCGCTATATGGCTTGGGATATCTAATTATAACGCTGGAATGAGCGGTTGTAAAGTTCACCCCATCATCACTTGTTTCAATTTTCATTTCAGCCGGTCCGTTTGTGATATTATCCAGCCTGATAGGGTTGGTATCCAACCTTGGCAGAACCCTAAATCCATGCAATGTGGTTGGTTGCTTAAAGTCTATTGTGAAATACGGATATTCCCGCTCTCCTGCCGCAAAAAAAGAGGCTGAGCCGGCAATGTTATCCAGCCATACAACAGGGTCTTTCTTTAATTTGGTGTTGGCATCAACTCCAATGTCGTAATCAACAATTTTCATCTTGTTTTTGGGTAGGTCGCAATAAGGGTCGGCTGCACTAACTGCAGTCATCGGTAATAAGTTAGGCAGTAAAGCGAACATAATGCAGAAACTCAACATAAAGCATATAACTTTTTTCATTTTTTACCTCCATATATTATAAATTTTATTGTCTCCATTTTTTATTAACAATTAGCAGTCTGCACCGCATAAAAGTTACTTAACCCTGTTTTATGCGCTTGGCGTTAGCACCCGTAGTAAACACCGTATTTGGTTTATAAAAGTTAGCCATTACGATTTAAGTTATCGGCAATGCTGATAAAAAAGAACATTTTTTTATCTTCATACCTCCCCGCACACTTATTTAAGCTGTAAGATTAAATGAAAATCAGGCTCACTTAAACTCCACTTTGTTCACCTCGCACTTCATATTATCAATGCTATCCCACAGCATCATATATATTTTATAATCCTTTCCGTCGGATGGGACAAAAATAGCCTGTTCTATGCTGTCGGAGTTCCCGCTTTCAAGCGACAACACATCTTCCGATATTTTACATTCAACAAGGTTTATACTGCCGTCTTCCACCTTGTATAATGCCGTAATCAACCTTCCTTCAAGCGTTTTATTGCTGTTGTTTTCAATGCTGTACTTAGTTATTATTTCACCGCTTGTTATGCCTATCTTCGTTATATCAACAGGCGGTTCATCATTTTTACCATCGAAATAAAAGCTTGCCTCTGCCTTTATTTCATCAGAATCAAATGACGATACAAACAGCATATTATCCGGTATCGGTTGCTTTGCAAGGTTGGGACCTGAAATTTGCAGGGTTGGCACATCACCGCTCCACACCCTATCCAAAACAAAGTGAACCTTTCCGTTTAGCATTTCCGGGGTGTTTCCCCTGGCGTCCGAATAATCAACCTCAAATGTATGCAGCCCTTTTTTAAGCGGAATTGACCATGTGCCATAGCTTTGCTTATACACAATCGGTTTCCAGCTTTGGCCATCAATAAAAAGCTTTAACTCATATCCCCCCACTATGTATGGGGCATGCATTTCTGCCGGTTTATAAAATGTATAAACGCCGTCTTGCGGTATGTCTATGTATCCATTATATCTAAACCCAAACTGCACATCAGTTTCTTTGGGTGATATATCCAACAATCTATCTACCCTTCCGGCTTTTTTTGGTGTTAAAGCATCCATCCCGCTTTTTGTGTACATAAGCTGCCACGGCGCCTCATAATATCTATAATTAAGCCCGTTTTCAACACCGGTAATGTCTGCCGATTCTAAATAAGGCATTTTAATATATTCCGCCGTCTTGGCGACGCTTGTCAAGGTTCCGTTCATTTTTTGAGGCTCTGCCGCAAGGTCTTTCCGATATGCCTTGGCTTTAACCATGGTTGTGCCGGTCAAACTTATCGGCTCGGTGTATTTTGGTGATAAAAGCGTAGGCTCGCTGCCGTCAAGCGTATAATAAATATCAACATCTTCTTCGTGCTGGAGCGTTACATCCACGCTATCCGTAAAAACATCCGCTTCGGGTAAAATTGTAACCTCTTTTAATGATTTATAAATTTTTGTTTTAATCTGCAAAGTGTTTGAGATAATGCTAAATTCAAAATCGGCAGACAAAACCGTTTGCGCTATTCCGTCAATGGAAAATGAATTGCAACCCATTGCGTATCCCGTTACCTCACCGCCGTTTTCCACAATAGCCAAGGATTCACCTTGCATAGTAATGTTTCCTATCGATAAAAGACCGTCCTTGCTGTTTGCGGCAAGATAGCTAACCGTTTTGCCTTCGTTTACAACAGCGCTAAAACCTGCAACTCCATCTCCACTTATGGGGGTGACGCTTGCCAATTCAACGCCTTTTGTTTCTCGAGGGTATAAAAGGGTTATCAGCATTTGGTCGCCCTCTCCCGAAAAGGTTGTGTTAACCTTATAAAAATCGGATATTTTGTTACTGCCGGGTGACACAGCCTGTTTAACTCCTGCCATGGAAACAGGAGCAGTTGAAAACTGGTATATTGAAAGGTTGGGTCTGTCGTCATTTTGTGTTTTGGCTGTTTTGTTTGCGTTATCCAACTCTATCAACGCCGAATTAAATGATTTGTATCCGCGCAGTTGGGTTGTTCCAAGCGAATCTGCCGGCAGCATGAGCGTCTGTGTGTAATTATGCGGCTGTGTTGACCCCATCATTCTGTCAGTTATTATCCAAATACCCGTCTCTCTTAAAAAACTGAACACCCTCTGGTAATCGACATCGCTAATTTCCTTATAATTGCCCGGCAGCCTCCCGTTAATGGCAGCATTTGCGGCTTCTGCCTCATAAAGCACGGTTGAAAACATTCCGTCAAAAACGCCTTCCGCAACATCAAATTTATCTGATGTGTGCCATCTGACATCAGCCGGGTCATCCCACACGGGAGCCATAACATTTCTATGCGCCCACCTGTATAAACCGTACACCCCGTTTGCGTTGAGGCTGTCAACCAACATCTGGCTTATAAACGACCCATAATGCCCCACCATTCCGGTAAGTAGCATATCTTGCCCGAACGCGGCCAACGATACGCTGTTAACGCCAAGGGTGGCGGTTGAGCCATATACACCGGGGGCGGGCGATGAAAATAAAAACCCGAACTGGCTGGTGGGCAGCCAACCCTCTCTAAGAGCATAATAACCGCCGTAAGGGTAAAATTCCGAATTAAATGACGGGGTCTGATTAAAATTATTGCTTTCAAGCATTGAGAAAATTTTAAAATTATCAGGGTCCTCCAATGCCTCGGGATACGCCCTATTTATTGAGTCTTTTACCCCCTTGTATTGCACTCTGTTATCAATCCGAAAACCATCAGGGTAGCTATCGTTCATTTTTAAGATATGCGTAAAAAAATCTGCGGATTTCGCCTGCATATCTCTTAGCCTGTTAAGCCTAAATTCCGTCATAAAATGAGGTCGATATTTTTCTATAATTCTTAATGTTTCAATTTTCGTTGCATAATCCAAAAAGTTTCTGTTATATGTCGGGTCTTGCTCGGGAGATGTGCCGTCGGGCAGTTTATGCAAGTAAAGCAAACTGTCAAGCTCCCTTATTCCTTCCTCGAAATATTCTTCTGCTCCTATAAATTCATCATACAAAATTGCAAAGCCCATTAAATACGGAACGGTGGCATCTGTCCAGTTTTGAGGGTTTGAGCGTATGTAGGCAAATTGGACCGGAGGAAAGTACTGCCAAATCGTTTTAAGGGAGTTAATAAACGCAAAATCCTCCAGTCCTTCGCCGTCCTCCGAAATATTTAAGGCTAAATTTCTTATTTTGACCATGAAGTTTACCATTGTGCCGCCTACTGTATTTTGAAAGCCATCCGATATGTTTGCCGGCAAAAGCTCCTTAATACCATGTTGATGCATGCTCCAGTCAGCTAAAAAGGCGTTCCATTTATCTAAATACGCAATGTTGCCGCTTTCCGAATATTCATTCAAAAGTGGGTGGAATTTGCTCATTCCCAGCATATATTGAGCCGACCTTGCATAGCTGTTCGATAAATCCAGCTTTGGCGGGTCGTACTCCCAATCAATAGTGCCCGGCTCAGGCAGCCTCACCTTTTGAGATTGTGAGTTTTGAATTGCATTATTTAAAAGCTCTGCCCCGGTAGTCGATGCTGCATCAGTTTCTCCGGGTGCATATCCCGCATAATCAAATAATAAAAGGTAGTCATCATCATCGTAATTTCTAAGCTTGTTCAAAAAATATATTTTAAAGGCCCGCAAAGCCTCTTTATAATTGCCTTCAATGACCATGCGTTTTGCGTATTCAAGCCCCGGCTTTGTTAAATCTATAAGCTTAAAAAACTCCTCCCCAAGCTCATTTATGCTTTCATCTGAATTTCGGTTATCAAAGGCAGCTTTTTGCTCGGGATTCCCGGAAGGCGCCACACTAACATAATTTGCGCAAGCCGCATTAACCGTCAATTGGTTTTTAATTTTATTCAACCTTGATATAAATTCGGTTTTATCAACTTCAACCGGCATATCCATAATTCGAGCTTGCGCTTCGTCACAGTCTTGTTGGCTAAAAGACGCTTCTGCCCTGCAAATTGCAGCATCTGCCTTGATGGTGTCTAATTCGTTTTGAAGTTTCCTTTTTATTGCGGAATACGGCATTGCCGCTATCATATCTTCCGTTTCGTCAATCAAACCTTGTTCCCTTAGTAATCCGCACAGTTCAATATTTAACCTTACTTCGTCTATGTTATCCGCACCATACGCTTTTATGTCTTTTACTTCGGTGTCGCAATCAACGGCGGCTATACCGCTGTTGATAACCTCATATCCAGATATATCTGATTTGTTGCCCTCAATAACATGCCCCTTGCTGC
>JALOAJ010000039.1 GCA_023228885.1 Bacillota bacterium
AGCGAATCTGAAAAAGAATCCTTTATCAAAAGTTTTGGCAGGACAGAGCAAGATAAAATAGCGTAAAAATATAAAAAGAATACTCATAAAGAACCTAAGCACCTTATGAGTATTCAGACTGGTCTGAGTGGGGAGACTCGAACTCCCGGCCTCTTGAACCCCATTCAAGCACGCTACCAAACTGCGCCACACCCAGATATGTATTTTGCAAGACTTATTATAGCTTAAAAATGCAGATGTGTCAAGGTGTTTGAGCTTTTTATTTTTGGTAGAAATCGTGCAGTCTTATTTGGCGCACACCGTTTGCCTTTTGTATTTTTTGCATTTTTGATGTTATGCAATTTATGTTAAATGGTTTTCCATCTTTTCATTTGTACATATAATCATTAAAATTATATTCTGCGCCAAATGGAACATAGTGTTGATAAATCTAAAAACTCGGGATATCCTTCGTCGTGGGTGGACAGTAGCTTATCTTTAATCTTGCTGTCAGTGAGCCCTTAAATCCCATCCGGGCGCATAATGGGTATCCTTAATCTGAATAATAAATAAATTCAAGCCAATGTTGTGGTTGACACTATCAGCTTTGTAAAAAACATTTGACCCATTATGTTCATATTCCGCTTGCGATTTTGGAATAACATCAATGCTTACAACACGATCACGATTAGCATCAATTGGTTCCGGGTACCTTTCTCCAGGTTTTATAAAACAAATTTCATTGGCTGGTTTTATTAAATTCGCAGAATAGTATTGCATCAATTCTGTTTCTGACAAAGCCGATTCAATTTCCAACACAGCTAAAAAATCAAGATGATTTCCAGTTCCATATAAATTCCCCACAGACTTATATTTTGAAAGCTGTATTGTATTCGGCGGTAATGGAATTACATATAGCTGACTGGCAAACTTTCCGAGCAAGATGTTATTTTGCACATACGGCCATGAAATTGTTACGATTACAGCTAAATAAACTATAACCATAACACCCCTAATTTTGTTTTTCAATATAAACACCCTCTACAATTTTGAATGGGAGTAAAAGAAATGCCACCAATACGGCCAGACAGTATTATCCGCACTCCCGGATGCTGACCAAACAGTATCCCAGCCGCCTTGCCGCCATACATCGTTTTCCTTTACAAATGTTAGTATGTCAGCTCCTACATAGTCTTTGCTAACATAATAAATTCGTGCATGGGTTTTTGAATATTTTAATATTTTGGCATATTCTATGTCTAAAACCATTGTGTTTTCTTTGTGGGTTTCTGTAAATTCATAGGCATGATTAAAGGTTAGTATTTCACATCTAAGTAGCGAAATTCCCCAAATAAAAAGAAACCATACTACTGGATTTAAATAAATAAACTTCAATTTACTCCTCATAACTGCCCCCTTTCGCACTTAGCCAACAAATCATGATCAATCATGATTTCAAAATGACCACCGAGAGCATGTGGCATGGGAAAACTAATTCCGTGTTTATCAAAAATTGAGTATATCCGCATTAGCAACTCCTTCCTTAAATTGTGGGTAAGTGAAAAAATACGATTTTCTTCACTTTTTAGAATTTTTCAATTTTACTTCTCTTACTTTCCGTTTCATATGCCATAGCTTTGTTATACCCTTTGCCTTCCAACTTTAAATTCATTATACTATTTTTTGTATTGTTGTCAACCTTACCTTGTAATAATATTTTTGTCAATTCTGCAGCTGCCACAATAGATAAGATTAAAAGGAGTACAACAATTAATACCCCCTATGACAGATTCCGGGATAAACGGCATTACTGTTCAAATAGTGGGCGGAATGTTGGATGTCAACTTAAATTTAATGGAATATGGTTTTTAGTCCTTTTAGCATGCTAATTATTTATAACTTCGTTCACAAACTGCATAATAATTGGGTCATCGGTTTCAGCCATCATCTTGTACAGCCTTTTTCTTAAACCTTCAATTTCGGTTTTGCATTTTGGCTCATTTATCAAATTATTAGACGCACAAGCTTAAATTCATAAATATCTGTTCCATAGTTCTTGTGAGCGCTGCGCGTTTTCCACTACTGTATTTATTGCAAGCCCTTGATGCGGAAGTTTTTCAAAAATCCAATCAAGGTCTTTATCGGATATATCTCCCCAAATAATTAACGGTTTTTGTTTTAGTATGGTTTTATGCCTGTCAAAAAGCTCTTCTGCACCCGGACCGCCTGAATCTATATGCAGTTCAAGGGCGGTCATTCCCATGTCAATATAAGCTTGTGTCGGCACAAACCCGGTAGAATGCTGGTGCATAATGCAACCTTTAAACGACCTTACAATTCGTTCGTCGCAAACTTGGATAAATTCGTCATATAAAGCGGGAGAAATAAGTGCAGCGGCATCCTCCTGATGCCAGATGGTGCCCTCCGGCGCCCACATATGGTAATAAAACGAACCTACTCCGTTATAAAATAGCGGTATTTTACTTAATTGATACTTTCCGAATTCTATAAATAAGTCAGTTAATTTTTCGCAAACTGCTTTTGTTTCTTCGGGCTTTTCCATCATTGCAAATATAAATTCCTCGCCATCGTATAATGCGGAGAGCAAGTCGCTGATTCCCCTCATGCGAGTTGTGCCTATCGGATATCTTCCCCTGCTTTTTTTTGCTATTTTATCAATAAACTCACCCATTTTAATTACCCACGGATTATTGATGTCGAAAGCGGGAATATTATTGGCAGAAATATCGTATGCCGGCGCTTTGCTATAAATTGAGCCCGTTTTGTGGTTGGCGAATATTAGGCACCCAAGCAAAGCCTCCATCCATGGAATACCCCAAAAACCGCTTGCACTCCAAATAAAGTCACCGCCAAGCGCTTCGTGTTCTGTGAACATTCTTTCATAGTCGTCAAGATACCTTTCTACCATGAAGTCATTTGGCTTAAGTTCTGTATTTTCCGGTAGAGATTTTGCTGCATTGTATCTTATCAAAGGATATTCACTACCATAAAAAAATCCAAACAATGGTCTTTCATTTTCTTTACTGTAAAATTTCTTAAAATTCTCAATCCTTGTTTGAATGTCTATCATATTATTTGACATATATGCAGTCCACCGCTTTATATCCGTTTATTATCATTTTTAATTTTTATGTTATATAAATATTATTTATTATGTAAGCCTTCTTATAAAACTGTGCGAAACTTGATTGCAACGAAGGTTTACGCATCATGCGCAAGGGGATCCTGTTGAATTTCTGGTTATCAATATGGGGTCGTAGTTTACTCTGACGGAAAATTGGGATTTCCCGTTAATTTTGTCGTGTAACAAATCAATAGCCAGCTTTGCCCTTTGGGCAGTGCAGTGCTCCACTGTGGTTAAGGCGGGTGATATAAGTTCTGAAATTGGAATATTATCAAACCCGGCAACCGACACCTCGCCGGGGAGGGATATATTCAATTCATTAAGCGCTTTTATCACGCCTATGGCAATCATGTCATTTGCGCCAACAACCGCAGTAGGTTTCTGTTTACCGTATTTGAACAGTTTAACGGTTTCGTTATAACCAAGCTCTATTTCATAATTGGCATCATCATATTCATATTCTTGATGGTCGGTTATAACATTAAGCTCCGCATAGCCTCGCAAACCCGAGGATAACCCTTGTAATCTTCTTTTTCTTGACAGTGAGCTGCCCTCTATCGGGCTGGTAATAAAGGATATTCTTTTATGATTTAATTCAAGTAAATGCGCTGCCAACAATTCGCCGGCCTTGTAGCTGTTAAGAGTTACGATATCTGTTTCAAAGTCTTCGTCTGTTTCACCGATAACAACCAAAGGAATGTTTAGCCCTTTTGCTCTGATTATGTCCGACAAACTTGGGGTAAACCCATAAATAATCCCTGCAATTTTCATATTGATTAAAAATTTATAATAATCCTGTTCGTTTTTGGAATCTCTGTTGGTGTTTACTATTATAATTTTATAATCTTTTGCTTGCGCGTATATATTTATGTATTTAATTAAAAATGGATAAAATAAATTTGAAATGTTGGGGACAACAATTGCAATTACATTGTCCGAAATTTTAGTATAATTTTGTATTTTAGCGCGCGGAACAAAATTTAATTGCCTAACCGCTTCATATACCCTCTTTTTTGTGGCATCTGAAATAGCCTCTTCCGTGTTGTTTAACACGAATGATACCGTTGATTGTGAAACCCCTGCAAGCCTTGCGACATCCTTCATTGTTTTTCTTTTTTTGTTAGGCATTTTTTCACCCCATATTCTCTATTTATTAATATTTTACCAAATATTAATAAATATGTCAAGAATATTTTTAATTTTTAAGGGGTGAAAAATATTTGAAATGCAAAATGCAAAAAAGATTGTAACTTAGCAATTTCGAAGTGATTTTTAAAAGTAAAAAATCATAGTTTGCTAATTTTATTTAAAATATTAGTAAGTATATAAGCGATATATTTATTGACAATAAAGGCTGGTTTTGTTATTATGTATTTGTGGCTTACTGAAATGATCATACTTGCAAAAAGGGGTAAATAAATGCGAAAAGATATATTAAATCATGAAATTAAAGTTGGGGGATGGATTCAAATAGGAAGCCCGGTATCGGGTGAAATTTTAGCTAAAGCGGGCTTTGATTGGATTGCCATAGACTTAGAACATACCGAAATTGAACTTAAGGATTTTACAAATATCATGCGCGGCATTTCCCGCTACAATGTATTTCCTATGGCGAGGGTATGCAAAAACAGTACAATTTCCATAAGAAAATGTTTAGATTGTGGGGCGAAGGGAATAATTGTTCCTTTGATTAACACCAAAGCAGAGGCGGAAAGCGCTGTCAGGGCGTGTAAATTCCCGCCGGATGGGGTTAGGGGCTTTGCTTTTGCGCGCGCAAATGAATGGGGCGTGGGTTTTGACGAATATGCCAAAACGGCAAATGATGAAATTGTTGTAATGATTATGATTGAAACAAAGGAAGCTGTTGAAAACATTGAAGAAATTGTATCGGTTGAGGGTGTTGACGGCGTATTTATAGGTCATTATGACCTATCAGGTTCTTACGGAGTGCCGGGTGAGACGGAACATACATATATCACAGAAGCTAAAGACAAGGTTTTAAGAGCATGTAAAAAATATAACAAGGTTATAGGGCAGCATATTGTTTTACCAACCGAAGAAAATGTTAAAATTGCCGTTGAGTCAGGATACACATTTTTAGCTTTGGGTATAGACACCGTTTTTATCAGCGCAGGGGCGAAAACTGCATTAAATATGGTGAAAAGATGCGAAACAAAGGTTACCGTCGGAGGGAATCAATGGCAAACATATTTATAACAAGTGAATTTTTTGGTAAGTTTTCAAAACAAGGACCGGAAATTTTAAAAGATGCCGGACACACAATTATAGACCCATACGGGCATAAATTTTTGTTGCCGGATGAAATTATTAAATATTCAAAAGATTCGGATGCATTTATTTGCGATTTGGAGCAAGTAAATAAAAAAGTTATTGACAATTCGCCTGCTTTAAAAATTATATCCCGTCGAGGTGTTGGGGTTGATAGCGTTGATGTTTCATATGCCGAAAGTAAAGGAATTACGGTGGCTAAAACTTTAGGTGTTGTGGAGGCTCCGGTAGCGGAACTTGTAATGGCATATATTTTAGAGTTTTCAAGAGGCATATCAAAGCACAATATTGATTTGCACAACGGAAAATGGTTTAAGCAAGAAAGCCATAGCGTTGATGGCATGACTTTAGGGATTGTCGGAATGGGAAAAATTGCGTATGAGGTGGCAAGGCGGGCAAAAGCATTTAATATGAAGCTGATTTATTCGGATTATAATAAGAACGAGAAGGCTGAAAAAAGCTTTGACGCAAAAAAGGTGTCGTTTGAAAATTTGCTGAGAAGCTCGGACTTTATTTCAATACATACACCTCTTAATGATGAAACAAAAGGAATGTTTGATTATGCGTCAATTTCTAAAATGAAGAAAGGCGCTTATCTAATAAACACGGCGCGAGGTTTGATTATTGATGAACATGGTTTATACAGGGCGGTAAAGGAAAGAAAGATAAAAGGCGCGGCAATTGATGTTTTTGATGTTGAGCCGAAAGAAAACAGCATTTTAAATGAGTTGGATGAGGTAATTTTGACTCCTCATATAGGAACTTTTACACAAGAGATATTCATAAAGATGGATATTGTAGCAGCCGAAAATGTTGTAAACTTTCTTAGAAGATAAAAATCAATATGCGTCCAATGCCAAGAATGGCGGCATTTTAAAAGCAAGAAAGAGAGGGCATAAAACAATGCAAAAGCTTATTGAATTGCTAAACTACATTGAAAGCATCATTGATTTGGAACATATAGAAAAAACTAAGAAAATGCTGGAGCGTAATCTTAGTTACAAAGAAAATCACAGGCCAATATTTAAAGTAGGTTACCCGGTTAATGAGTTTTTGCCCTTTCCTTATGGCGAAGCGGTGAACGATATGGAAAAAATGATGTATAACGAATTGAGAGGGTGCCTATGCCAAATAGAAAACAAGGATGACGGTGTTCCTTGCATAAGGGCAAATTATGGTGTTGGTATTTTGCCATCCGTCTTTGGTTTAAATTGCAGGATAGTAAATAACAGTATGCCGTGGGTTGACCATATAGATAATTTAGATGATGTAAAAAAGGTTATATCCGGGGGTGTTCCCAATTTCAATAACGGGCTGGGAAAAAAGGTTATCGAAACATACGAGTTTTTTAACGAAATGCTTGATAAATACCCCAAATGCCGCGAGGGAATAACTATGACCCATCCTGACTTTAAAGGTCCTTTCGATGTTGCGCATTTGATTGTGGGTTCGGATTTGTACTATACCGTTTATGATGATCCGGATATGGTTTTTGAATTATTGGATTTAATAGTTGAAACATATATTTTATTTATGAGAAAGGTAAAACACGGCATCAATGATGAATATAATGAGAATTGCTACCATTGGGGAAATTTGTTCGGCGGCAAAGTTTTGCTCAGGGATGACACTCCGGTTAATCTTTCGGTTGATTTATATAAAGAGTTTGTACGCCCGTTTGATGCAAAAGTTTTAAAGGCTTTTGGCGGCGGTTCAATTCATTATTGCGGTAAAGCGGAGCATTGGGTTCTTGAAATGGCGAAAACCCCCAATTTGAAAGGGCTGAATTTTGGAACTGTGCCCGGGCTTAAATATGGTCAGGGATTTTTAAAGCAAATTGTGCCGACGCTTTCGGAGCAAAAAGTGCCGATTGTGGCATATCGGATTGCGAAGGCGGAGCTTGATGAAATTGAATTTAACAGATTCAAAAACGGAATTACATATGCAATAAGCTTTGATACGCGTGAAATCGCATCAAATTTTGTTAAATCATTGCAGGTATGAAAGCATAGCGGTAGCCAACATTAATGCGCCAAGCACTTTTGGTTAAGATTAAGGGGGAACACGATTTGGAAAATAATAATGGCAGACGGCGGTTTGAAAAAGCATTTTTAATAGCATGTTTATTCTATGTTGTTCTTAGTATCGGAGCAACAGCGGAAGCGGTAAATTACATTACAGTTGATGCAAATATAAATAGCGCCAACCGGCAAGTGCAAATTACGGGAGTTATTGAACCGAATGGGGGTAATATAGCTGTTACGCTGATTGTTACGAATCCGGGCAAGACTATTGACGATATTGATTTTACATTGCCGATTATTATTAGCGATGCTGTGAACCAAGTTGACCAGGTTGTTTGTGACAGCCGTGGAAATTACCGGTTTTTCTATACCTTGGATAAGACGGATGAAGAAGGTTTATACAAAGTATATGTTGGTGGAGCGAACCTTACGGCGCAAACGGGCTTTCATTACGCAAAGGGATATTCCTATGCGG
The DNA here is from genome assembly GCA_023228885.1 of Bacillota bacterium. Classification (GTDB taxonomy): domain Bacteria; phylum Bacillota; class Clostridia; order Monoglobales; family Firm-18; genus JAAZFB01. Next base: position 7,913 of record JALOAJ010000039.1, read on the forward strand.
ATTATTCAAGTGTATTCTTTTCATCCAGATGGTGGCGAGGCACGGCATTTCCGCATGGCTCGACTTTGGATAACTTAAAAAGGTTTATGGCAACGGATAATAAATGGGGGTATATTTATGATGACCATATCTCCTATATCAATAATATAGGGATTGGCTTTCAAGGCGCTTTCAGTTCCGCTGAAAAAGACCTTAATTCCGACACATACCTAACGGGCAGGGCAGAGCAGTTTGAGGGAAATTATTTTAATCCAAGAGTGGGGTTATCGGATATACCATGGGGTTGTGTCAACAATCCTGAGTATGTCAATATACTGATAACCCGGGCAAAGCAGGGGATTGACCTTGGGGTAAGGTCATTCCAGCGTGATGAATGGCTTGCCAACAATAGGTTATATGAAGTTGAAGGGTGTTTCTGTCAGCATTGCATGGACGGATTCAGGAAATACCTAAAAGATACTTACTCAACTGCACAGTTAGCTTTATGGGGCATAACAGACATTAATTCATTTAACTATAAAACATATTTAACCGAAAACTATGGGATTTGGACGAACGAAGATTATGCAGACAAAAAAATGCAATCGCCGCTACATATACCGTTCGGAAACTTCCATCAACAGTCCACAAAAAATCACATTGTCAGTTTTAGAAATGAGCTAAATGCATATGCCCAGGAACCTATAGAACTTTCGTACAACAATGGCGGTTTTTTTGAGAACCTAAAGGATGTAAGCAATCATCCTTATAGCAGCATTTTTGATTACGGCATTGGCGAAACGAATCCGGACATCTATCAGTTGAACAGAATTGTGGCGGGAGCGTCATTTGCAACCGGATTGCGCAAGCCTCAGATTATATCGCCCAGAATGGAGCAGGAAGCGGATGTTGATCAAATATGCATGGGAATTGCATCTGCTTATGCAATGGGTCAGTACTTTCTGGTGCCATGGGATATTTATGTTCAGAATTCGGATCGATACTATGGTACTGTGGAGGAATACGGTGCATATTATCATTTCATTCGCACCTATCCGTTTCTTTTCGACAGGTATGAAATTCCGGCAAAAGTGGGTGTTCTTGTAAAGTGGAGTGATATAAATATTACGAACTTAAGAGCTCTGTGTATGAATTTATTTGATGCCGGCGTGCCTTTCAGAATATTGGTTGCCAATTATATGGATGGTTCCGCTTATCATTTGAATGAGGACGATTTTAATGGTTTATCCCATTTGATTGCTCACAATCCTGCAAATAGTTTTGACTCTGAAGATTTGAACAAAATCAACAATAGCGGATTGGGTGTGGTTTCCCCCTCGGGTGTAACATCAAGCTGGCTTTCGCCCAAAAGCTCCGTAACAACGGATAACACAAATATTAAAACAGTATTCAGAGCGCAGTCTTCTCAGTATTCCCCAAAAGTAATACATTTGCTAAACAATGGCTCTGTTACTCAAGGCAGCTTTAAAGTTACCATTACTAACGCTGATTTCTTTGGAACAAATTCTATTACCGCCGTGCTTTATCGACCAAATGAAAATCCTGTATATGTGCCCATTACTGATATAGGTGGAGGTAAAACACAAATTAGCATTCCATCACTTGATAAGTGGGGGATTATCAGAATTATTCGGAATGTAACTACCAATCAGGATGAGTTTAAGGTAAATCCGCCATGGTCGGGGCTAAACATTGGCAATCCGGTAAAGGAAGGAACTGCTGAGCAAATCGATGAAAAATTTACTTTGAAATCACATGGAAACGGGTTGGAAGTAACTCAGCCGGGAGACCCTTTTGGCAGCGATCAGATATCCTTTGTTTATCAAACTGTAGCAACACCGGAAAATTTTTGTGAAATTGTGAAAATTCAATCGGTAGAAGGCGTGAATGGAGCTAATGCAGGGTTGATGGTCAGGGAAACGCCGGCTTCAAATGCCAAGTTTATATCTGTGTATTATGAACAGGGATATGGACTAAAAATGGCGTGGCGGGATATGGATAACGCAAATATTTCTATCACAAACCTTGGAGAGGTTCAACTGCCGCTCTATGTAAAATTAGAAAATATAAGCGGAGACTGTTATCTCTATAAATCAGCAGATGGGCGCATATGGGGAGAACAGCTCGGTTTTCGTAACTTGCAATTTTCAAAAGCCCTGGCAGGCATTTATACGGCAACAGGCAATTATGATGAAAGTGTTGGCGTGTTCGCACAGTTGCAAATTCAAAATAATTTTTCAACTTGGAGGCTGGAAAAACAAAAACTTACGGATGAGCATGGTGTTGATATTGTTGCATTGAATCCTTTACAGGATATATATGTGTATCGCACAATAGAAAATCTCACACCACAGCCGCAGAAGGCAATATTATTGGTAGCTTTGTATAACGAAACGGATATATTGGTGGATATTCATCTTGATGAAAAAGAGATTGATGCCTTAAAAACAGACACGCTGACAGGCTTGCTTAAATTGCCTGATGTTACAGCAGGGCACTATATTAAAACTTTTTTATGGAATAGCCTTTCCGATGTCAAACCCATTACCAATGAAATATTGTTTCCGTAGCGATGCTTGTCGATAGGTGAAAATAAATAAATGGCAAGTTAAAGTGTTTATAGTTTTATATGATGCAAGGGAGGAAGGGAATTTGAAAAGAGGCAACAAACTGAGGATTATACAAATAAAGAGAAAAAGAAGCCTGTTTTGCACACTGTGCATTATATGTATATTGTTTTCGAATATACCTTTGGTGGCAGCTGCAAAAAATAATGCGGTTAATGCAGAAATAGATAGTATAAATAAGGTTGTTGTAATTACAGGTACAGTCCAACCGGTTGTTCAAGGTGCATATGTTACCATTGTTATTACAAACCCGGGAAAATCTATAAATGGTATTGATTTTTCCGAACCCGTTTTTGTAAGCGAGGAAATAAATCAAGTCGACCAAATAGCTTATGATGGCACCGGATACTATCAATACACTTACACCTTAGGCGAAACGGATGCAGGTGGTATTTACACAGTGTATGCCGGAGGCAAAAAAGGCGCCGGCTTGGCACAAACCAGTTTTTATTATATTGATGTTTCTGAACAACAAAATATTGTTGCTGCGTTAAAGCTTTGTGCAGGTGAAAGTGATATTATAAATTTTTTGCAAGATTTCGGTTTGATTTTGCATATAAATATGGATGTATACCAAAGGTTGGAAGACAAGACATTTGTTCATGATGCTTTGCTGCAAAACAAGCTTAATTACATAAATGTTTATGATATAGAAAGGGTGTTCAATGAAGCGACAGCGGTTCAAGATATAAATGAATCAAAAAGCCAAGGGGATATTGAGGGAATGATAATAACCCATAGTAGTGTATTGCTACCCAATGTAAAAGAAGCAACCGCTTATAACGACCTATCACATAAAGGGCTTATTGATGAACATATTTTTAGTGGAAAAGATTATCATAATGTTCAACAGGTTAGAACAGTACTTAGAACGGCATTGGCCATTTCATTGATAAATGAGGCTGCTCGCACAGCCGTAGGGCAAATATTGGTAGATTATGACGATGTCTTGCAGCTTAGTGCGGCTTCCTATAGTAAATACACAGCCCTAAAAGATAAAATACCGGTTTATAAAGCAATGACCGACCAGGATTTTACCAGCTTGAGGGGTGTGAAAGAAGCTTTTGATACAGCCGTTGATGCACAGCATTTGAAAGAAAACCAACCGGCAAAAGGCAGCGCATCTAAAACGGGCTCGCAAGCGGCATACCCGACAATCTCAGCACAAACGGAAAACCCCCCAACTGAAATCCCCTCTCACCCGCCTTATGAGCAACCGGAATTTGCGGATATTGCCGGAGTGCCATGGGCGATAGAAGGCATAGAATATTTAGCGTCCAAGGGCGTTATTAACGGGGTTGAAGAAAACCTGTTCAAGCCTGATGATAATATTACACGGGAACAGTTTATAAAGATGCTAATTTTAGGGTTGAATCTAAGCGTTTCGGCTCCGGATGTAACATTTCAAGATGTGGAAAAAGATGCATGGTATTACCCGTATATCGCAGCGGCCTACAATCTTGGGATTACAAAGGGTATAAGCGATGATGATTTTGGGGTAGGAATGAATATGTCCAGACAGGAAATGGCTGTCTTTATCTATCGTGCAGCACAAATAGCTCAAATACAGTTATCGCAAAGTTACGAGCAAGCGCCGTTTTATGATAGCGAACATATTGAACCCTATGCCTTTGAAGCGGTGGATAAGATGCGTCAAGCCGGAATTGTTAACGGTGTAGGCGATAATAGATTTGCACCCAAAGATTATTGTTCAAGAGCACAAGTTGCGAAAGTGATTTACGAATTCGTAAAGCTTGGTATGTAAATAATTTAACATAAACAATAGGAACAAGGGGGATTATCTGTGACTTCATATAAAAAGCAATCGATCATATATGCAATTGTACTGGTTATAATACTTAATGCGGCTACCTTTGCGGTTTCGTCCAACATTGAGACAACGGAATACGAGGAGGCAGCAAGGGTATTGTCGGCATTGGAAATAATAGATGGTTACGAAGACGGTGTTTTCGACCCGGAAGAAACCATTAATAGGGCAGAGTTTGCAATAATGACTGCTAGAATGCTTGGCTTGAAGGATATGCCGGCTGCCCTTACAACAGAAAAAATATTTACCGATGTTGAATCGAGCAGTAGGGCTGCCGGATATATTAAAGCGATAGCCGATTTGAATATCATTAGTGGATATGGGGACAACAGGTTCGGGCCTGAGGAGCCGATTATTTATGAGCAGGCAATCAAGGTAATTGTATCTATATTGGGCTATGATATGTATGCCGTGCAAAGGGGTGGTTATCCGGCGGGGTATATGGCAATTGCAGCAGAAAAAGGGATTACCAAGAGAGCGAATGGTATTGTTGGTCAACCGGCAAAAAGAGGGTTGATTGTGCAACTGCTTTATAATGCTTTAGAGGTGGACTTGTTGCAGCAAACCGGATATGGGGCAGGTGTTACCTATACGGTTGTTTCCAACCAAAGCTTGCTATCGGAAAGGCTTAAAATTCAAAAGGAAAACGGACAAATTACTGCAGTGGAGGGCACTACCCTAACCGGGGCAAGTAATTTAAGGGCAGATGAAGTTATGCTTGGCGATACTATTTATAAGACGGGAAAGATTAATGCAAAAGATTATTTGGGTTATCGGGTTACTGCTTATTTAACAGAAGATACCTCCGATGATTATAAAACAATAGTTTTAATTATGCCTCAAAAAAATAAAAATAATTTAGTGCAGGTAAAGGCGGACCAAATCCATAGCGATACAAATAAGAAAAATTTTGTTTACTGGATTGGTGATGATGTGAATGGCAAAAAAGAGGAACTGACCATCTCGGCTACTGCGGATATCATCTACAATGGAAAAGCATGGATTGACTTTTCAGCCGCGGATTTAAAGCCTGTTTCGGGTGAGGTTGCGTTGTTGGATAGTGATGATGATGGCGATATTGACATAATTTTCGTAACGGAATACGAAAATTACATAGTGGATAGGGTGCATAGCAACTCATATCAAATAACCCCAAAATACAATAAACCGATTTTGGAGCTCCCGCTCGACCGTAATGATTATAAAATAAGCATTGTTAAAGATGGGCAGGCTATCTCGTTAGAGGAAATTCAAGAATGGGATGTGCTGTCAATAGCAAGTAGTAAGGACAAAAAGACAATTAAGGTTGTGGTTGTGCAAAATAAAATTAAGGGAAAAATCGACGAGCAATCGGATGACAGAGTTATGATTAATAATGTGCTGTATGAAATTGCGCCCGATTATCAGGGTATAACACATGGTATTCAAGTTGGTGACGAAGGGATTTTCTATTTGGATATAGAAGGTAAAATTGTCTCCGCCGATTCCACCGTTAGGGCAAGGGAAAAGTATGCATATCTTATTAAAGCCACCCCGATACTTGAGGGTGTTAGCAAAGACCGCGCGAAATTTAAAATTGTGGATGAAAATGGGGATATTTCTATTTTAGATAGCGCTGAAAAGATGATGTTGAACGGCCAGACAAGAGATAACAAAAATCGGGTATATACAGGGAATTTGGTTGCGAATGACGATATAATAAAAGACAATCCGCAGCTTATTACATATGTATTAAACGGTGAAGGAAAGTTGCGGGAAATAAATACTGCAACCGATAAGACAAAAGAAGAAAATTATATTGGTTATTTTGAAAATATATTTACAAGGGATTATATAAATGCGGATATCCGTTGTTTATATAATATGTTGGGGGCTAAATATGCTTTTGACGATACAACTTCCGTCTTTTTTGTACCGGATGATAAAGATGACGATACGCAATTTAGCAAAGGAAATATTGTTCATACACAATACTACAATGTTGAAATATACGATGCCACAGAAGAAAAAATGGCAGGCGCTATTATTATCAATGGAAAAGCGGGTGCGGACATAGACGATAAATCTGCCATTGTGTTGATTGACCAAGTAACACAGACATTAAACGCAAATAAAGAGGAGACCTATGGAATATTGGGCTTTGGCAGCGGAATGCAAATACGAATAGCGGCAAGGGATCAGGATGTGAAAAATGCCGACCAAAGTAATTGGGGATATACAAACAAGAAATTGCATGAGCTGACAAGAGGTGATGTTGTTCAATTAGAGATAGATAATAATGGGGAAGTAAAAAGCTTTAGAACATTGCTTGCCTTAAACGAAGCCGACACATTCAAAGAAAATGGAAGCAGCGGGGATTCTGCAGGACCTGTGGAAAGCAGTAACAAATACAATTATGCATTATATACTGCTTATGGAAAAATTTTGGGCATCACATCAAAATATTTGCAAATAAATGCGCATGGAGACGGAACAGACCATAAGTGGGATAAAATTCATCAATTGTCAACAAATATTAATGTTTATATTTGCGAAATTGAAAATAAAAAAATTATAAAAGGTTCATTAGCGGATGTGCGCAAGAATGATGTTGTGTTTGTTCGCACAACAAGCAGCAGTGTAAATGATATTATCATATATCGATAAAATTGTGTGAAATTAAGGGGAAAACATGGAGAACATATTAAAAAAGAAGCAAATCAAAAGCAAAAGAAGGCACCTTAGCCGAACAGGTTATTTATATGACTTGAAGATGAACTATAACTTGTACTTGATGATTTTGCCGGTTGCGTTGGGGTTTATTATATTTCATTATTTGCCGATGTATGGCATTATTATTGCGTTTAAGGATTACGACTTAATAAAAGGCTATATGTCAAGTCCATGGGTGGGACTGAAGCATTTTATTAGTTTTGCCAAAGACCCGTATTTCCCAAGGGTGGTTCGCAACACTTTTATATTGGGTTTTTATTCGTTGCTGTGGGGGTTTTGGCCACCGATTGTTTTAGCGCTGTTGCTCAATGAAGTGAAAGACGGCTATTTCAAAAGAATTACCCAAACAATAAGCTATTTTCCGCACTTTATATCCGTGGTTGTAATAGTGGGCATGATGATGGAAATGCTTGGACCCAAAGGTTTTGTGAATAATCTGCTGAATGCTTGGGGCAAGGATTCCATTGCTTTTTTCAATGATGCTAAGTATTTTAGAATGCTGTATATATTAAGCGGTATATGGCAAGGTATCGGTTGGTCATCAATCTTATATTTGGCGACATTATCAGGCGTTGACCAAGAACTGTACGAGGCAGCGTATATTGATGGGGCAAATAGGTTTCAGCGGGTATGGCATATCAGTTTGCCGTCCATCATGCCGACAATCACAATTCTTTTAATACTAAACACCGCCAACATTATTGATGTAGGCTTTGAAAAGGTATATCTCATGTCAAACCCTTCATTATATGAAACGGCGGATGTGATTCAAACCTATGTTTATCGGCGGGGTATTATCAATAAAAACTTCAGTTATGCAACCGCTATTGGGTTAATGAACAGCATAATTGCATTTTTGTTGTTGTATGTTGCGAATTTTATTTCGCGCAAAAAGGGAGAAACATCGTTGTGGTAGGGAAGGTGAAAAAATGAAGTATCATCCAAGTTTAGGTTCAAAGGCTTTTGATGTTGCAAACTACATCATCTTATCATTGCTTGTTGCAAGCATCGCATATCCGTTCATTTACATGTTTTCGGTATCTGTAAGCGATGCAAGAGAAGTGGCATTGTTCAATGTGAAGTTTCTTCCTAAGGGATTGCAATGGGAAGCCTACAAGACAGTATTTAATCAAAGGGAAACAGTTCGGTCTTATTGGAACAGCATACTATATACATCAGTTGGCACTTGTTTGGCTGTTTTGTTTTCCAGCTTTGCGGCATACCCGCTTTCTCGAAAAAAGTTTAAGGCAAGAAGCATATTCATCATTATCTTTACAATTACTATGTTTTTTAACGGCGGGATTATACCGGGTTTTTTAAACATACAAAGGTTGGGTTTAATTAACACATTGTGGGCAATTGTGCTCCCGCCCGCCTTTGCAATGCGCAACATCATATTGATACGCACGAATTTTCAGCAGGTGCCCGAAAGTTTAATCGAATCGGCATATTTGGACGGAGCGAACGATTGGTACATATTGTTTAAAATTGTTTTGCCCCTTTCCAAAGCAATTTTAGCAACAATTGCTGTGTTTGCCAGCGTGGGGCTTTGGAATTCTTATTTCCCGCCTTTGCTATATTTAACATCTTCGGAAAAAGCGCCTTTGACAATTATATTAAGAAGAATTCTTGTTGCAAATGAAGTTTTGCAAAGCGGGCAAGATATGTTCATGGACAGTCGCAGCAACAGTATTGCTTATCAAGGCAAAGTTATGTCCATCAGAATGGCGACCATTTTTGTGACAATCGGCCCTATAGTCTTGATATATCCATTTGTTCAAAAATACTTTGTTAAAGGGGTGATGATTGGTTCGTTAAAAGGATAAATGACGATGAAACGATTAAATATATAAAGGGGTGTGTAAATGTTAAGAAAAGCAAATTTCATTGCAATTATTTTCTTTTTATCCGCAACACTAATTTTAAGCATGACGAGCTGTAAGCGGAGCGGGGATGCATCAATTGGCGGTGACAAAACAGCGGAAGGCGTGCCGATTATTGAGTATTTGCTCCCGGGCGACCCAGGTAAATATATGAGCGAAGATTTATGGAGCATACAGGAATGGGGAAAACGAACGGGGGTACAATTTAAAATTAACAGCCCGCCAAGGGATGCATTTCAAGATAAGCTGGCAATTATTATCTCTTCGGGGGATTTGCCGGATATGATTAATTTCTACCAAGATAACAGTACCTATAAAGACTATGGACCACAATTGTTTGTGCCATTAAATGACTACCTGAACAACGGACAGCTTCCGGAACTCAAAAGATGGTTGGACAAATATCCGGATATAGAGCTTTATATGGAAAACCCGGACGATAATAAATTATATGGCTTTCCTTTTGTGAGCGATTTTGAATATATATCGCGCGCATGGTATGTTCGAAATGACCTTTTGCGAAAAGCGGGGTTGGATGCCGATAATATCGAAACATTAGACGATGTTAAGGCGGCCATGCTTGCGTTGCAAAAAGCAAAAGGAGGCGGTTTTATTACATCCAGCCGATTGGGATACAACTACTTTGCAGGAGTAACGGGAGCATATTTCGGCGCTCACAATGGTGTGATGTATGACCAAAAGCATCCGAACGGAAATAAAGAGTTCGTATATGGCGCGCTTAAACCGGAATATAAGAAATGGGTTGAGTTTATGCGGTGGATGTATGTGAACAAACTGCTGCATTCCAATTTTGCAACCATGAGCCAACAGGAGTTGTTCGCAGGGTATGCCGATGGAAGCTTCCCGCTTATGATAGAACAACATGGATTGCATGATAAGCTCAATCCCGAACATGATTCCAATCGAGAGATTAAGTATATCTATCCCCCCAAAATTGACGGCATTCAATTTCGCCAGACAAAATCATATCATGTCAACATTGGGTATAGATGGCCCGTTGTTATCAATCAAAAGTCTAAACATATAGATGATATTGTTCGTGCAATGAATTTTGTTTACAGTGATGAGGGGATAGAAATGTTTTCTCTTGGAGCGGAAGGGCTTACTTTTGAAAGAGATGACAAAACGCCTTCAGGATATAGACTGGATTATGTGCAAAGCGTTTGGACACGCAAGGAAGACGGCACTTTCCCAGAGGGAATGAAGATGCTTGAGGATTATGGCTGTAACAGTTGGTGGCTAATGGGCGTATCAAACGAAAGTGATCGTTTTGGCTTTAAGGAGTATAAAGAAGGAGAAAACGAGGAGGCATTATTTATCCCCAATATTATTAACAGTAATATTGAACTGGGGCTTGTTGTGGAAACTGATCCCTTTATCAATTTTAACAAAGAGGAAAAAGACACCATAGCGGAAATTAGTACGCCTTTGGGCACCTATGAAAGTGAGAATGTGCTTAAGTTTATCTATGGACAAAGACCCATGAGTGAATGGGATGATTTTATCAATGGATTAAAAAAACTCAAATGCGAAGAATTGGCAAAGATTTATAATGACAAATTAAAGTAAATTTGCGCAAAAGAATGGAGGTAAAAAGCATGAGAAAAAGCCGCAAGTCTATCGCCGCCGCTATAACAGCAGTTTTTCTTGTCAATGTCATATTATTAGGATTAACCTTTGTAGGGGCATACGCAGATGATGCAGGATATATCGCCAACGAAGATTTTAACGATACCGTGGCAGGCGACCAACTGCCTTCCGGGTGGAGTCTCCTACCCGGCCAAGTGAAAAATCCCCTTGAAGGGAGCACTACGATTGTTGAAAAATCTAAAGGAGATAATTGCCTAAAAATATTTGATAACCACACCAAGCCTTATGGAGCGGTTTATTCGTTTGCGGAGCAACGCACAACTTTTACAGTTGAATTGGAGTTCAAAATGGATGAATCCGCGCCTAATGGGGCGACAATTATTGAACTGACTAATCTCCCTACGCATCAACAGCCTGAAACGGCAAGCGCTGTTTTGGTGCATTTTAACAAGAACAGCATTCGTGCTTGCAACGGAACAACTACGACCATCCTAATCAAAGAATTGGATACAACTTCTTCATGGATAAAGATGAGAATTGTGGTTGACCCGGCGGAAAAGATATATAGCGCATACATTGGCAACGAACAAATCATCACAGATTTTGCTTTCGTAGCAGATATTAGTGAAATTAGCAATATTATTTTGCGGACAGCCTATTCTAACATGTGTACGGCATATATTGACAATGTTAAGATTTACACAGGCGGCGAGGAGCAAATATCGGTCGGTGAAAATGCGGCTAAGGATGAAAAGACAGAGCTTTCTTCCGAAACGGATTTGCAGGCGAAGGTTGAAAAAAGATTGAGCAATGCTATTGCTTTATTTGTGGGGAGAGCAAATGCTTTTGTAAACAATAAAAGCGTGTGGATTGATGCGGAAAACCCGCAGGTTACACCTTTGATTAAAGAAGGCAGAACACTTGTGCCTGTACGATTTATTTCCGAGAGCTTAGGGGCAAAGGTGGAATGGGAAGAAGCAACATCCGCCGTTACGATTTCCCTTGCTAATAAGACGATTAAGATGACGCTTGGCAGCAGCACATACTATATTAACGATCAGCAAAATCAGCTTGATGTACCTGCCCAAACGGAAAACGGAAGAACTTTAATTCCTTTGAGGGCATTGGTTGAGGCTCTTGGCAAGGAAGTCTTTTGGCATGACAGAGGTCTTATTGTCATTAGCGACCAAAACAACATTTTCAGCCCCGATACAGAAGATTTAATGATAGATAAGGCGATTGAGATGTTGGAAAAATCAAAGGAATTCAATTCGTTTGACAGTTATTCCAGCGTATTTCTTTCTTCCAGATGGTATAGCGTGGGAGGGGGGCAAAAGCTGGGCACCCTTGATGTATCAAAACAGTTCATGGCAACTGCCGACAAATGGTCGTACATTGACGATTCGCAACAGATAACCAGCATTAAAGATATAGGTGTTGGGTTTCAAGGGGCTCTAAACACCCAAATTAACGATGATGAGAACTGCAAAATTCGTTTATTTGACGGAACTGTTGCGATAATACCACAGCTTATAACTTATGAATCCACAGCAGGCTGTATGAATAATCCGGCTTTTATTCAGGCTGTTAAAGATGCGATACATAAAAGCATTGATGCAGGAGCCGACTCTTTTCAACATGATGATGCAGCAGGAAATGTCTTAGCTTATGACTGGGGCGGTTGTTTTTGCGAGCATTGTATGAAAGGCTTTGCCGAGTATTTAAGTAATACATACAGCAAAGAACAACTTGACAGCCTTGGTGTTACAAATGTCAGCGCCTTTAATTACAAGAACCACATACAGACAAAGTATAATGCATCAACTGTTAAAGAATATCTGGCAACTCGTCCTAATAATCCTCTTGAGAAGCCATTCCTTGATTACCAATACGAGGTAATACAAAACTATCATAAAATTTTACATGATGATATGGAATCCTATGCGGGGAAAAGCATCGAATATTCATGTAACAGCGGCCCCTACTTTAATAATTATTATGATAAAAGCAAGCTCTATTATAAAATCCATGATATTTTCGACTATTTTATAGGTGAGTATCGAGATTCGAATTTTCTGTTGGAAGATGTCGTGAATGGAGGGTCGTTTTCTACCGCCATAGGCAAACCGGCGGTTATTTCTCCAAGAACTAAAGATGTAAATGCCATAAAACATGGAATTTCATATGCATATGCAATGGGGCAATACTTTCTTGTGCCCTGGGACATCTATCTTGAAGGAGGAGCGCCCAGATATTTTGGAACCGCCGAGGAATACGGCAATATGTTTCATTTTATCAGACAATATCCTTTCCTTTTTGACGGATATGAAGTGCCGGCTAAGGTTGGTGTGCTAATCAAATGGGATGATATTAATCACAATGAACTCAAACAAACATCAATGGCTCTTTTCGAGGCAGGGATACCGTTTAAGCATATTGTTGCAGGCAATGAAAATAATCCGCTTAAGCTCAAAAAAGTTGATTTTGCCGGCTTGAGCACAGTTATCACACATACGCCTGTCTCAAGCTTTAGCAAAGAGGACCAACAGGTAATAACAAATAGCGGCGTGGAAACGCTTACACCCCAAGGGGCTTTACAACAGCTTGCCTCAACGAGTTTAGTTTCCATTCAAGGTGATGATGAATTATATGCAGCCGTTAGAGCGAAATCATCCGAAGCAAATTCTTCCAAGGTAATTCATCTTCTTAGCAAAAAAGATATGTCTATAAAAGATGTCGGAGTCACAATCAATCAGGCTGAGTTTTTTGCCGGCAAGGATATAACCGCCGTACTGTACCGCCCCGGGGAAAATCCGGAAAAACTTAGTGTGTCCGATGCAGGAAACGGAAAAATCCAAATCCATGTGCCGGAGATAAAAATGTGGGGAGTAATTCTGATAAATCCCGAGTTATCAGCAGAAAATGAACATTATAGTGTGCCGGTTCCATGGTCGGGCATCAATATTGGCAATCCGGCAAAGGAAGGGACCGCGCTTGCCGATGGCGGAAGCTATAAGGTATCTTCAAAGGGGATGGGTCTGAATGTAGCAACACCCGGGGATAACGGCTCGTCCGACCAGGTTTCTTTCGTATATCAAAATATCAATGTTACCTCGTTGCAAAGCTTTGGTGTTTCAGCAAAATTGGAATCGCAATCCGGCAATAAAAATCAGACAGCGGGGATTATGATTCGTGAAACACCGGCATCTAATGCCAAGTTTTTAGCAGTTGTCTTTGATGCCGGCAAGAATTTAAGGCTTGTGTGGAGAAATCGTGACAATGCTGTTACATATTCAAGACCTCTTGAACAAGTGGCGCTGCCTACTTATATCAAGGTTGAAAAACAAGGTGCGAATGAGTTCTTTGTATACAAATCATCGGATGGAGTCAACTGGGGCAGCAGCATTGGGCAGCAGCAAATAGATTTTAGAGAAATATTGGGTGGAGTTTTCACAGCCTCTGCTTCAAATGCAGAATCGGCGGAAAGTATTTTTACAGATTTGGACATTACTCACGGTCAAAGCGCATTGACCAGTGAACGGGTCAAGGAAATGAACGCCAACATAAGCCAAACATTAATTAGAACCGGTCGGACGGCAAATATGACCATAATGGCAGTTTTAGAGAAGGATGACAAACAAATAGACATCACGAGTGAGCAAATCAAATATTCCGTCAACAATGCCAATGTGGCAAAAGTAGATGCGGACGGAACCGTTTGGGCTTTAGCGCAGGGTGAAGCAATGATTACCGCAGAGGTGCAAACGGGGGGCGGCGTTTTAAAGGATACCGTGGCCATTACTGTCAACGATATAATCACTTTAGTTGAGGAGAACTTTGAAAACTATGATATTGGACTGTTCCCCAAAGATGAAGGTGCAAGGTATCGGGGCAATAACACCGTTGAAGTTGTTTATGATAACAGCTTAAACAGCAAATGCCTGATGTTAAATAGTGAGGACGGGGGAACCACAACCCGTTTTATCAAGGAGTATGACAGATATGCGGAGCCTATTGTGGTGGAAATGGATTTCAAAGTTGAATTTGGACCGGATCGTTCAAAAAGCGGGGCTATGGTATGTTATTTAACGAATGAAAAGAATGAATCAAATATCTCCTTATTGGCAAACCCAGGAGGGTTTTGGTACTTAGACAATGATGACAGCATTACAATAGCGCCTGCCGAGGATGGAAAATGGTATCACATCAAGCTGGTTGCCAACCCGATAACCAGCAAGATGGATGTGTTTATCGACGGAGAACAGAAGGTAGAACAGGGCAACTTCAGAATTCCCACCGACCATTTAAAAAATATTACCTTGGGGAACAGCACAAGCGCTTTGGAAACTAAAATTTATTGGGACAATCTTAGGGTAACAACTTACTAAAACAATTTAGGGAAATAAAGTATTATGTGAAAGGGTGATTATATGTTTTTAAAAAACAAAATTTTATCAATGTGTGTTTTATTGGCGTTTATCGTTCAAATCGTTGCTTTGGGCGGTCTGACGGGAGGTATTGTTTATGCCGGCGGCGCTGTGTTTATAAACGAGTCCTTTAATATACCGCTTGGAGAAACTTTGCCTGCCGGTTGGTCATTGCTGACAGATAATAATACAAACAATGGAACCGGTTCCAACACAATTGTTGAGAAACCCTTCGGAGAT
>JALOAJ010000083.1 GCA_023228885.1 Bacillota bacterium
AAAGTTGGCGTTGCGGCCCTGCTGCAGCCGGCCCACACACCGTGCCGCACGAATTTCGTGCATCCGCAAAACGCAGCATTTCATGCAATAAAAAATGGGTGCTTGCAATATAAGCAAACACCCATTTTATAAACAACAGCGGCTAAATTTTCAAACTCTTTTAATTTTAATGTCAGTATGGCGGGGGGTAAGCCCTCGCCTTAAGGCGAAGTCTTTAGTGATAAATATGTCAACCTAAAAAAGCCTTTAGCTCTTGGATGTTGTTTTCTTCAAACTTGAGCAGTTTATCCATAAGGTTAATGATGCTGTCTTCCGCATGAGGATATTTTTTAAGATTCTTGACAGCGTTGATTACGCCCATATTGCTGCCGATTATCAGCATTTCAGCTATGTGTGAGGGAGTCTTATCTGTCAAGGTTTGGATGTTTATCATTAAATAAGTTCGTATCTTTTCAAAAGCATTGATACCTTTTTCATCATAACCATGGGAATTCAATAACGAGCGTGCAGTATTGTTAATCTCTTGATATTTGCTCAACTGAGACTCCAAGCAGGTTTTTAATTCCCCGGACTCGGTTATGTCTGACAGCTGTTTTAGTGTTATCACGCCCATTTGAGAATTTTGGTAAATATAGTTTAAGAGTTCTGTGTTGCCGTTCATTAATTTATCTCCTTTTTTTGTTAGTATGCCTATATAAGTTAATTTAATTCTGGTTTTGATAAATTTAGTGCAGCTGCTGTTGATGGCTTCAGACTTCTCCGGGGGTCTTGAATTGCAATGCCATAAATCTGTGTGCGCTTTTTGCGGCCGCTCCCCAAAGCGAAAGGGTGTGGCGCACGCTTTATTGTAACATTCCAATTAGTTTTTTCGGCACACTCTTTGGGGATAGACCAATGTATCAAAGTTTTTGTTGAAAGAATATGATAGTACTAACAGTCTTTATACTTTATTTTTTAAGTGTATTTTTTCTAAAGCTAATAAGGGCGGTAAATATACAATTGAATAAACTAATAAAAAACCCCCAAGCTGAGAGCCTAAAAATAATAGGTTGTGGATTGACCAATGACGATTTAAAGCCATTTTCAGTCGATGAACAAGGCAGAATGATTTTATCCCCACAAATTTTTATAAATGCTCAGGCTGCAAATTTGGCAGTTAGGCCTTTACAAAGTTCACAAGATAGTTTAACAATTGCGCCGACAACGCTTGACATTAGAAAGCTCAATGGCAGTAGGGATGGTTTAAAAATCTTTAATAATGCTTCGGCAACAGCAACAGAGTCGGCTACGATTTCATTGTTATCTACTGTAAACCTCCTCGTTACAAATGTTTCGAATTATAGAGATAATTGTTTTGTAGTTTACAATACCAGCGGCCTTACGATTGCTGCAGATATATCTTTACAGCTTGCGCCAGCAAATATATCAAATTTATATAGAGACGATGGCTCAACTTTTTCTTTATTAGGCGGTAACAGGCTGATACTTGTTCCCAGTTACGCCAGCAAATTTGCAAGAATAAGAGTAAGCTCTCTGCTCTCATTAGTTAATATAACAGTGCATTATTTTGGTCGCACATGATTCTTTTATTTTCAAACACAAGCATGATTCTTTTATTTTCAAACACAAGGTGAAATTTTGAATAATTTAGTATTTAATAATATAGCAAAAAATTTGAATGCGTTATTCTATGGGGTTTATGAGGACGAATACAAGGCTGTTGCCATAGACGAAAACGGATTGTTTTTGTTTTCGCCGCAGAGTGTAATTACTGTAACGGCAACAAACTTAGATATAAGAGATTTAAATTTTAATACAGACTCTGTAACCGTTACAGCCTCAAATTTTAATATAAGAAATTTGACAGGAGCTACTGATTCAATTGCCATAAGCAGTGTTGGATTTGTTGAGCAAACAGTTACTCAAACAGTCTCTTCCGGAACAACACCTCTATTAACGCAGGATATATCGGCATATGGACAAAACAGCTTTTTTGTTCGTAACAATTCAGGTGGAAGCATCACTGTATCAGTGCAAATTTCACCGCTTAATACAAATAATTTCTTTATAAACAGCAGCACTCCAACTACTGTAGGGGTTGGAAACAACTTTGCTGCGGGTATTACAATTCCAGCTAAATTCGCGCGGATACAAGTGCAAGCTGCAAATAATACTGGCGTAACCGTTTATTATAACGGCCGCGCGTAGTATACGGTGGATAAAATGATAACTAAAAAATCAATAATGATTCCGCCTGTTAAAGCAGTTACTGTCAGTTCCAACAGAGCGTGTGATACAAGCTGCAATAACGGCACCGGAATTTCCGTTTTCTTAATTAAGAATTATTCTTATAATTGCATGTATGAGGGACGGCTGCTTTTGCATTTTCCGTTAGCAGACATTCCCCCAAATGCGGTAATAGAAAAAGCAAAAATTTATCTTTTCCCTATAATGGGAAAAAAGTTAGAAGTTTATGTATATCAAAATAAAAATTTTTTTGACAAAAATATAAAACGGAAAAACCCTCCGCAAATTTACTCTGATCTAATTGATTATAGTCATTGTTCAACATCAAACAAGCCAATAATATTAGATGTTTTAAGTGCAGTTAAAAATCAAAAAGAGCAAGGATTATTAAACGTTACTGTTGCCGCAAGCTCGCAAGGGTGTATGGTGCTTGGTTGCGATTATGCAAACAAGCCTTATTTAGCGGTCGATTATAGAGTTGCGTGCCCTGCTCCCGAACCGCCGTCGCCGGCTCCTGAGGAAAACATAATAAATTCTTTTATAGAATTCAAGTATACCTTAGAGCCGAGTTATGATGCAGAGCGTTATACTCCGGCATTTGACGCTTCACGTATGAGGTTGATAACCTTTTTTATAAAAAATAAAAGCACTACGGCAATCGCGCTAAATATTATGCTAAGCCCGGATAATATCGATTATGTTCCGGACAAATCCTCCGGTATTGTGCAAGCAGGCGAACTTAAAGCTTTTACAACTTACTTGTATGCAAAATATATGAAAATAAAGCTTCATAACAGTGACACGACTCAAGCGAGTAGTGCAGATATTTGGGTGCAAGCGCAATCAACAAATTACGCATTAGTAAAATAATTATATTTAATACTATTAGTCTTACAAGATAAACTTTGGAGAATTAAATGAATAACTTAGTTTTTAACACAGTCGCAAGCGAATTGAAAACCACAATTTTTGCACAAGCGCCCGACCAGTCAATACAATCATTACAATTAGATTCAAGCGGTCAGCTATTAGTAGCCGGTAGTTTAACTGTATCAGAAATCTCAGCACCCATAACAGTTTCAGCTGTCGTTGCCCCTGTAACTATTGGCAATGCGACATTGACGGTAGTGGGAACGGTAACTGTATCAGAAGTTATCGCTCCTATAACAATTGCCAATGCGAGCTTGACGGTTGCCGGTGAAGTTGAAATAACCAACGCAAGCTTAACGGTAGCCGGCGAGGTGGAGATATCCAACGCAAGCCTTACGGTAGAGGGCACGGTAACCGTATCCGAAATTACTGCTCCTATAACAATTGCCAATGCAAGCTTGACGGTTGCCGGTGAAGTTGAAATAACCAACGCAAGCTTAACGGTAGCCGGTGAGGTGGAAATATCCAACGCAAGCCTTACGGTAGAGGGCACGGTAACCGTATCCGAAATTACCGCTCCTATAACAATTGGCAATGCAAGCCTAACAGTTGCCGGCGAAGTTGAAATAACCAACGCAAGCTTAACGGTAGCCGGTGAGGTGGAAATATCCAACGCAAGCCTTACGGTAGAGGGCGCGG
>JALOAJ010000084.1 GCA_023228885.1 Bacillota bacterium
AAAGAAGTAACAAAAGAAGAACGATTGTCTGCCATTGCAAATGTCTTTAAAGAAGCCGAAAAACGCGGCGGCAAAATACTTATTCCGGCTTTTTCTCTCGAACGAACACAAGACTTGTTGCATGATATTTTAATACTGAAAGAACGAAAAGAAATTTCAGGCATTAAGGTAGTTGTAGATTCGCCTTTATCAAAAGAACTTACAAAAGTTTTCGTGAAATATCCCGAACTTTACGACGAAGATGCAACTAATCTCAGAAATAAAATGGGCGGATTGTTCGACCACCCCGACTTTAAATTCACCGAAAGCGTCGAAGAATCAAAGGCACTTAACCCGTTGAACAACATTGTAATCATGTCTGCAAGCGGAATGTGCGACGCGGGAAGAATCAAGCACCATCTCAAACACAACCTCTGGAACCCTGCAAACACAGTAATATTTGTTGGTTATCAGGCAGAAGGAACCTTAGGCAGGCTGATTTTAGACGGAGCAAAAAAAGTTAGAATACATGGTGAAGAAGTTACTGTCGGTGCCTTTATCGATCAGATTCCCGGATATAGCGGACATGCGGATCAAAATGGGCTATTAAAATGGATGAAAACTATCGAAAACAATCCTCGACAAATTTTTGTCGTTCACGGAGAGCCCGAATCTGCATCAGAATTTGCTTCTTTAATCAAAAATGACTTCGGCTTTAACGTTACTGTCCCTACAATGAACGACAGTTTCGATTTGCTCGGCTATGGCGAAAGCACCAAACCGGTTGCGAAAGCCTCAGAGGTTGGCGAGAAACCTGCCCTCAAACCCTTAAAACGAGATTCTCACAATCTATATGCAGACTTTATGCTGCGCTTAGCCGACTATATGCGTTTTGAAAAAGATGAAGACAATCGCCGACAAAAACTGGAAGAATTACTAACCAAATTGAAGTAATTTGAATATAAACTTAAAATTAAAATTTCGGAGCTAATTATGTTAAACCCCACAAGATTGACCGACGAACAAGTTGTTGAATTAAGAAGCGAAAAGATTGAACTTAATCGCAAATCAAGAAGACTTACAGGCATGAAAGTTGCCTGTGTAGGCAAAAGCCAAGGTCTGCTCGAATGTGAAACACCCGAAGGCATCTGCCCCGACTACGAAATCTGCCACAAATAACCACCACCACCGTCATTTATCAAAAAATGACGGTTTTTTTTATGGCAAAAGCTTCAATATGGAGTCAAAATCTTTGGTTAAATCATAGTCATCGTCATTTTGCGATTTATCGGCGCATAGTTCGGCGAGTTTTGTTGTTCTGTTTTGCAGCCAGTTTTTAAGAGGTCTGTATTTTTCTTTTGATTCTTCGGTTTTAAGGGCTTTTAATGCTGCTTCAAACTGTTTTTTTTCTCGTGCCAACGCGTATATCCCCAAATTAAAGTAATCCTCTTTCATCAATTGCGGGTTTATGGCAACTATGGCCAATTCCAGGCTTAAAGCCGCTTGAGCTTCAAAATTGCTGTCTAAGGCTTCGTTTATTTCAAAACCAAAAGAAGCGATCTTAACAGCTTTCAGCAAATCTTTGATTTGCGCCTTAAAATCGCTTGCAAAAAGGGTGCAAGAGATAAAAATCATTATAAAAGTGATAAAAATATAGTTTTTCATATGAATTGATTATTATATACATTAACCCCTTTTGCTTTACAAGGCTTTAATGCTGTTATATACTAACCGAAATTTTTAAACGCAGGTAGAATATGGACAATAACATTATAATAATTATTATAGTTGTAGCAGTTATATCATTGCTTTACGCCGCTATTAAATTTTTTAGATTTTGCTTTGGTCCAACCGGCGGGAACATGGGGTTTTGTGCCGCCGCAAAACCTTCGTTCATATGGTATAACATTTCACAATTTCTTAGCAGATGTATCTTCAAAACATATAACCGCATGAAAATTTATGGAACAGAGCAAATTCCTGTTGGAAGGCAATTTGTTACGGTTGCTAACCACGCGTCTATTCTTGACGGGTTTATAATGGGCGGATCTGTAAGACTGCCGCTTTTTATTATGGTAAAAAAAGAAGCATTTGAAAACCCCATTAAAGGCTTTTACCTAAGAAAAGTAATGTGCTTCCCCGTTGACCGCTCAATCGTCGATGCCACAGCTATAAAAACCGCAATGAGAGTATTGAACGATGGGTATAACCTGGGACTGTTTCCCGAAGGCACCCGCAACCGCGAAGGCTACATCGGAGAATTTAAGTCCGGAGCCATTAAGTTCGCGCTTAAAAAGAAATTGCCCATTTTGCCCGCATATATTCATAATTCACACCTTCTGACGCCGCCGGGCAAAATATTACCGCGCCCAGCAAAAATGTCTGTTCACTTTTTACCGCTTATTGACACCAAAGCAATGCTCGAAGAAGGAAAAACCGAAGAAGATATTCTTAAACTGCTTCACGACCAGATATGCACGAAAGGAAGCGAAGTGGCGGGTTATGATGTCAGAGTTTCTGCTACAAAACAAGAATCTTAAATTTAAAATCGATACCTCTGCCATACTAGAAAACGTACGGCGGCACTGCGGCAAAGCACCAATGATAAACCTTTTCGGGCCTTTTTTGCATAAAACCTGGAAAAGTCTTGAAGATGAATTTTTGCGATGCGGTATTAAAGGCATTTTATGCTCTGATTCAACGATATTAAGTCAAATAGATGCAAAAATTATAAAAATTCTGTTACCGGGTTTTTCGATCGACGAACTGGGTTGTGCGCATAACGGCATTTTACCGGTTATCGACACAATGGACGCCCTTTGCGCCTTGTCAAATATTGCGCAAATGTATGACAAACGGCTTTATTTTTTATTCAGAATCCGCAATCTTTCAAATATGCTTTATGCTGACCAACATTACTGCGAATCACTTTTTAAAGGTGCCAACGCGTTACCGATGATTTCCGCTGCAGGTATTTATTCTGACTTTGGGGTTTCGATAAGCGACCTACCCCTATTACGACGCATGCTCTTTGAATGTGAAAATTCTGCCGACCTGCCGATTTACGCGCCTCTGTCTGCTTATGATCCTCAGGCTACCCAAACAACACATTTTATAAACTACGAATCTGCGTCTCTTTGCACAGACATCACCGGCGTTTTCCCTTGTGAAATAACTTTTACAGGGCACCTTATCGGCGCAGTGGGCGACCACCAACTATTTAGAGCCGACATAGGCTTAAAAGATGGCTTACCCTCAATGTTTCCGATTTGCCTAGACAATCATGAGGCTGAAGTTCTAACCGTTGAGCCCGATCATTTTATTTTCAAAGTCGCCGACCGGGGTGAAGGGGCACAGCCTATTACAGGCTATTTAACAGGGGGTAGCCCTTTAAACCCTGTAGATTTATCGCTCTGGAAAAGTAAAGATTTAATAACTGTTCTAAGCCGTGATCTTAACACCTAAGTCGCTCCAAGAAAGCCTTGGACGCCCACAAAAAAATACTTTACAAATGTACCGTTTTCGATTATCATCACATTTGAATAAATCAGCGAGCCTTGCTGAAATCTAAGGAGATTAAAATGGCAATTAAAGTTGACACCGAAAAATGCATTGGTTGCGGCGCTTGCACCGGCACATGCCCCGTTGAAGTTCTTGAAATGAAAGACGGCAAAGCTTGCTACAAAAACGAAGGCTGCATCGAATGCGGCGCTTGCGTAGGCGTTTGCCCCGTTGAAGCTCTCAGCCTCT
>JALOAJ010000040.1 GCA_023228885.1 Bacillota bacterium
AACCCGCATGGTCCGCCAAAGTCATTTAAAAGGACAATGATGAAAAGCTACAAAAGTTTGGCTTATCAAGCCAATGATGGATATGCCGCGGCGAAAGCTTTGCTTGCCGCGTTTAATGGGGTTTTAGATGAAAATATACTTATTGCAAGCGGCAAGGACGAATTGCTGAGCTTGGTTCTGGGGACATTAAGACCCCGAAAGGTGTTGGTGCCCCTGCCAACATCATGCGTTTATCAAGATGCTTGCAAAAGGTTTGGTTGTGAGGTTGTTTCTTTTTCGACCGAGAAGAAAGACGAATTTGATTTGGATGCCGAAAAGCTTATATCGGCTGCCGGGAATGTGGACATGATAATAATTTCAAACCCGAACAACCCAACAAGCAAAATAACGGATAGGGCAAAAATGGCTAAAATACTTGATTATTGCCAGTTAAAGGGGATATACCTTGTTGTTGATGAATCGTTTGCCGATTTTGTTTCGGAAGACATATCATCGGTTGGCAAAATAGGCAAGTATGCAAATATTATTATTTTAAAAACGCTTTCTAATTATTTTGCACTACCGGGGCTTGGGCTTTCATACAGCATTTCGTGTCAAAGCCTAACAGAACTTATGCAGGATTGGCAAGTGCCCCTTACTGTGAGCGCGCCCTCTCTTTTAGCTTTTACATCATTGCTTGGCGATATAAAATATATAAAAAAAACAAAAGCATGGCTTTCTTCCGAGCCGGAACGGTTTTTTAAAAGGATAAGCGCATTAAAGGGGATTGTGGCATATAAGCCTTATGCAAATTACATATTTATTGAACTTGAAGAAATGCCTTCATCGGTTTTGTGTGAAAGGATGGATAAAAAGGGTATAAAAGTGTGCAACTGCAATAAAATGGGCGTTGATGAAAGGCAATATATCAGAGTTGCGATTTTAGACAAACGCTCGAACGAAAAATTTTTAGACGCTTTTTCGGGGTGCCTATTATAAAAGTAGGAGGTAACAATGGTTAAACGAATTTTGACAGAGAAAAAAGAAGGCTATGACATCGAGGCGCAAGGAATCTTTAGCGACCTAAAAAACAACTTAAAAATAAGCGGGTTGCAAAAAATAAGGGTTATAAACTGTTATGATATTGAAACGATAACCGGTAACCAACACCAAGAAATCAAAAAAGAAAGTTTTTACGACATTTTGCTTGAAAATGCATATGACGAAACGATAGATTTTAAAGAAAATGAAAATGTTTTTGCCATGCAGTATTTGCCGGGTCAGTATGACCAGGGCGCCGATTTTATATCGCAATGGCTGTCTGTTTTTACACTTGGTGAAAGACCGAAGGTTAGAACATCAAAAATAATTTCCGCTGTCGGTAAAATATCGGGTGATGATTTTTGCCGCATTAAAAGCTATTTAATAAATCCTGTTGAATCATGCGAAATTGTGCTAAAAAAACCAAAAAATCTTGATATACATTGTAATGCCGTTGCAGATGTTGAAACGATTGATGGGTTTATCGATAAAAATCGAGATGAGCTTTCCAAATTTGGTGACGACTTTGGTCTTGCCATGGATGTGGATGATTTGGAGCTGTGCAAAAACTATTTTAAAAATGATGAAAAACGAAACCCAACAACAACCGAAATAAAGATGATAGACACTTACTGGTCTGACCATTGCCGTCACACGACATTTTTAACAACTCTTGAAAATGTGGCTTTTCAAGATGATATTACAAAGCAGGTTTATGACCAATATTTGAATGACCGAAAAAAGGTGTATGGCGGTGTTCAAAAAAATATAACGCTTATGGACATTGCAACGCTTGCCATGAAAAAGCTTAAAAAAGAGGGAAAACTCCCCCTGCTTGACCAATCGGAAGAAATAAATGCATGCAGTATTAAGGTTGACATTGAGGTTGACGGCAAAATTGAAGAATGGTATGTTATGTTTAAAAACGAAACGCATAACCATCCAACCGAAATAGAACCGTTTGGCGGCGCGGCTACCTGCCTTGGCGGCGCAATACGCGACCCGCTTTCCGGTCGGGCATATGTGTATCAGGCGATGCGTGTAACCGGCAGCGGTGACCCACGGACACCCATTGACCAAACCCTTAGCGGCAAGCTTGCACAGCGCGCCATAACCACGACTGCGGCAAAGGGATACAGCTCATACGGAAACCAAATAGGCGTTCCTGCAGGGCTTGTAAAGGAAATATATCATGAGGGCTTTGTTGCAAAAAGAATGGAATTGGGGGCGGTTATTGCCGCCGCTCCAAAATATAATGTTGTGCGCGAAACACCCGAAAACGGTGATGTTGTTATACTGCTTGGCGCTAAAACAGGCAGAGACGGCTGCGGCGGGGCAACCGGTTCGTCAAAAGCGCATACCGAAGATTCGGCGGAAATTTGCGGCGCCGAAGTTCAAAAGGGAAACCCCGTTGAGGAGAGGAAAATACAGCGACTTTTCCGAAACCCGAATGCAACGCGCCTTATAAAGCGTTGTAATGATTTTGGGGCTGGCGGCGTTAGTGTTGCAATAGGCGAATTGGCGGATGGGCTTTTAATTAATTTAGACAATGTGCCGACAAAATATGACGGTCTTTCGGGAACAGAGCTTGCAATATCGGAATCGCAAGAGCGAATGGCGGTTGTGGTGCGGCGTAAAGATGCAGATAACTTTATATCTTTGGCGCAAAGCGAAAATTTGCAAGCAACAGCAGTTGCAGAGGTAACGGACAGTAATCGGCTTATAATAAGCTGGAGAGGCAAAAACATTGTAAATATAAGCAGAGACTTTTTAAATACTAACGGCGCTGAAAAAAGGACAAGCGCCGTTGCAAGCAAAGCGCATTGTGAAAGCTTTTTTGCAAGCCGAAAAATTGATGATGTTTCGCGGCATTGGCTCAAAACTCTTTCCGATATAAATATATGCAGTCAAAAGGGGCTTGTTGAGCAGTTTGATTCGTCGGCAGGCGCGGCTACTGTGTTAATGCCGTTTGGCGGCAAACATCAGCTTACTCCGACACAGGTGATGGCAGCTAAAATCCCTGTATTAAAGGGCGAAACAAATGCCGCAAGCGTTATGGCATATGGCTATAACCCGCACTTGTCAAGCGAAAGCCCTTTCCACGGTGCAATATATGCCGTTGTGGAATCCCTTTCAAAGTTGGTTGCGGCAGGGGTTGACTATAAAAACGCATATTTGTCTTTTCAAGAATACTTCCCAAGCCTCGGCGTTGACGAAAAGCGTTGGGGAATGCCTTTGGCGGCGTTGCTTGGCGCATATCATGTTCAAACAAAGCTAAAAATCGCATCAATCGGAGGAAAAGACAGCATGTCGGGCTCGTTTAACGACATTGATGTTCCGCCCACCCTTGTTTCGTTTGCGGTGGCTTGTGAAAACAGCGATAATATTATATCGGGCGAATTTAAAAAAGAAGAAAGCCGCGTAACTGTTGTAAAGATTAAAACAGATGAAAATCAACTGCCTGACCTTGACGATTTGGCATCTAAATATCAGGAAGTTTATAGTTTGATAAAGCAAGGGAAGGTGCTATCGGCATATGCGGTTACAGGCGGCGGATTGTGCGAAGCGCTTTCAAAAATGTGTTTTGGAAATAAAATCGGCATAAAGCTTTTAAAAATTGATGAAAAGGAATTGTTTTATCCGCATTTCGGTTCAATCGTGCTTGAACTTGCCGATGATGCAGAGTTAGGCAAGTTGCTTGGCATAACCGGCGGTAAATCAATAAGCGGCGAGGGGTTTGAACTTTCTCTTGATACAGCCATAAAAAATTGGCAACAGCCGCTTGAAGGGGTCTTTACAACAGGTGAGGGAACAAAAAGCTCTGAATGTGAAAGGTTTAGCTATAAATCAAACAAATCGGTTGCAACGGTAAAGGCAACTCCTAAAGTTTTTATACCGATTTTCCCCGGAACTAATTGTGAATATGAATTAACAAAAGCGTTTGAAAATGCAGGTGGGGAAGTTGAAACCTTTGTAATGAACAACATGACGGTGGAGGATGTCGAATTATCCATCGACAAAATGGCAAAGTATATAGCCGCAAGCCAAATTGTAATGCTTTCCGGCGGGGCGGGTGCAGTCAGTGAGCCAATAGGGTCAAGCAAGTTCATTGTGTCAATGTTAAAAAATCCGAAAATAGCGGAGGAAATTAACAGACTGCTTTATAAACGCGATGGCTTAATGCTTGGTATCGGAGATGGGTTTTCGGCTCTTTTACGGCTTGGGCTTGTTCCTTACGGAAAGATACAAAACTTTGATAAGCCATACCCGGCGCTAACCTGCAACACCCTGGGGCGTCATGTATCAACGATGGTTCAAACAACGGTGTGTTCAAACCTTTCCCCATGGCTTAATTGTACAAATGTGGGGGATACACACACTATTGCGGTTTCAAGTAAGGAAGCGCGATTTGTTGCAACCGAGGAAGAAGTTGAAAGACTGTCCAAAAACGGTCAAATTGCAACCCAATATGTTGATTTGCTTGGCAACCCAACTTGCGATATAAAATACAATCCTTTTGGCTCGGCTTTTGCCATTGAAGGAATAACAAGCCCGGATGGGCGCGTTTTTGGTAAAACGGGGCATTCAGAGCGCATAGGAAAAAATGTTGCAAAAAATATAGTTGGCGAAAAGAATCAAAGGCTTTTTGAGGCGGGAGTTAAATATTTCAAATAGCTGTTGCCGCACTATATTGCGAATACAAAAAGGAGATGACAAAATTATGTTGGCATACGATAGGGCTGCACAAAGCGCAGAATATATTTTAGGCAAAACAAAGGTGATACCCCATACAGCTATAATTTTAGGCTCGGGTCTTAATTCTTATCACGAAAAGATTAAGGAAAGGGTTGAAATACCGTATGAGGAAATACCCAACTTCCCCTCCGCAACTGCATTGGGGCATCAATCAAAGCTTGTATTTGGAAAGCTTAAAGGCAAATATGTAATTGCAATGTGCGGAAGGTTTCATTATTATGAAGGGTATTCAATGGAGCAATGCGCATTTCCCATTTGGGTGTTTAAACTTTTGGGGGTTAAAGCCCTTATAATGACAAATGCCGCAGGCTGTATTAATAATGATTTCGAGCAGGGCGATTTAATGCTTATTACCGACCATATAAAAATGACAAGCGACAGCCCGCTAAGAGGGGCTAATGACGAGCGTTTTGGTCCTCGTTTTAATGATATGAGTGCGGCGTACACGCCCGCCTTAAGAGATGTTGCAAAGGAAGTGGCATACGGGCTTGGAATTACCCTTAGAGAGGGCGTTTATGCCTTTATGCCGGGTCCGTCTTACGAAACGCCCGCTGAAATAAAAGCGCTTAGCGCACTTGGTGCGGATGCTGTGGGAATGTCAACAGTTGGTGAAGTTATAGCCGCATCGCATTGCGGTCTTGATGTGCTGGGCATCTCGCTTCTTTCAAATATGGCGGCAGGAATGACGGATAAACCGTTGACGGCGGAAGAAGTGTTGGAAACGGGCAAAAAAAGCAAAAGTCATTTTTCCAAACTTATTGGTTTGATAATAGAAAAAATACCGCAGTAAGCAATGGGGGGCTAATTTTTTGGGTTCGGCTATTAACACACTAATTCAAAATGCGCAAATAATAACAATGGACGAAAAAAACCCTATTTTAAAAGGCGACATCGGTATAAAGGGTAATGTAATTGAGTTTGTTGGCAAGTCGAATAGCTTTACACCTGATAGGGTAAAGAATGTCAACGGTAATATTGTTATGCCGGGGCTTATAAACGCCCATACCCATTCGCCCATGACCCTTCTTCGTTGTTATGCGGACGATTTGAGCCTTCGCGATTGGCTGTTTGACAAAATATTTCCTGCCGAGGAAACCTTGACGGAGCAAGATGTTTATTGGGGTAGCATGCTTGGCTGCTGGGAAATGATTGCAAGCGGAACGACGGCTTTTGCTGATATGTATTTTTCAAATTCAGGCACCGCTCGTGCGGTTATGGAAAGCGGACAAAGAGCGAATATTTGCCGTGCGCTGCAATGTTTTGATGATTGCGCTGATTTTGAAAAGGACAGCCGCATGAGGCAAGCCTTAGACCTTTACAGCGAATTTAACAATGCCGCACAAGGAAAAATTATTATTGATATGTCTGCCCATGCGGTTTACACAAACACAAAAAAATATTTAAAGTTTATTGCCCAAACTGTCGAAAAATTAAATTGCGGGGTGCACCTTCACATATCCGAAACAAGAGGCGAAAATGTTGATTGCGTTAAAAAATATAAAATGACGCCAACGGAGCTGTTTGAAAGTTGTGGGTTTTTTAATACAAGAACGATTGCCGCCCACAGCGTTTATTTGACTGATGACGACATAAGCATTTATAAAAATAAAAAAATTCATATTGCATCTAACCCCACAAGCAATTTAAAACTTGCAAGCGGTATTGCGCCGATAGGCAAATATTTAAACGAAGGAATAAACGTGGCGCTTGGGACAGACGGTGCGGCAAGCAACAATAACCTAAATATGTTTGAGGAAATACATCTGGCCGCACTTTTGCAAAAGGGTGTAAATGAAAATCCAACAGAAGTATCTGCTTTTGAGGCGCTAAAAATGGGTACGGTAAACGGCGCTAATGCGCTTGGAATTAAAAATTGCGGTATACTGCGCCGGGGCTGGTGTGCCGACCTAATAATTATTGATACGGACAAACCGCATTTAACCCCTTATTACAATGCCATGTCAGCAATTGTATACAGCGCGCAGGCTGCGGATGTTGACAGCGTTATGGTGGCGGGCGAATTTTTGATGGAAAATCGTGAGCTAAAGACTATTGATACGGAGAGGGTTAAATTTGAAACAAAAAAGATAGCGGATAGGTTTGCAAGTTTTATATAAATGTGCTGAATTATTGGGCATCGGCTATTTACAAAGCTGTTAAAAGGTGTTAAAATGTTTTGAAAAGGAGGAAAGACCATGACTAAGCATATTTTATCCGTGTTAGTTGAAAACAGGGCAGGTGTTTTAAGCAGAATATCCGGCTTGTTCAGCCGAAGGGGTTTTAACATTGATTCATTGGCGGTGGGCACAACAAATGACGAAACAATTTCGCGAATGACTATTGTTGTAAACGGAGACGAATACATTGTGGAGCAGGTGTCGAAGCAGCTTAACAAACTTATTGATGTTATTAAAATAAAAAGGTTAAAAGAGGACGAAACGGTAAGCCGTGAGCTTGCGCTGATTAAGGTTGCGGCAGACGGCAAAACCCGCGCTGACATAATTCAAATAGTTGATATTTTTCGCGCTAACATTATTGATGTTTCGCATAAAACAATCACGCTTGAAATTACAGGCTCAACGGACAAATTACAGGCTATGATTGATTTGCTCTCACCGTTTGGAATAGAGGAGATGGTTAAAACAGGCATGATATCGGTGGAACGGGGCACCAATGTAATAACGCTTGACAAATAATTTACCCTATTATATTTACTGTGTTTGTGGGGAAAGTATTAAAATTAAAAGCCGATGCACAGCGGCGGAATGGAGTATAAAATGGCAAAGATGTATTATGAAAAAGACTGTAACACAGCTTCTTTAAAGGCGAAAAAGATTGCGGTAATAGGCTATGGAAGCCAAGGGCATGCACACTCTTTGAATTTAAAAGACAGCGGATTTGATGTAACGGTGGGCCTGTATGAGGGCAGCAAATCGTGGAAAGCTGCCGAAGATACGGGCTTAAAGGTTGCAACGGCAGCAGATGCGGCAAAATCATCCGATGTTATAATGATACTTGTGCCGGATGAAAAACAGGCAAAGCTTTATTATGACAGCATTGAAAAAGCATTGGATGCAGGCAAAACCCTTGCTTTTGCGCATGGTTTTAATATTCATTACAATCAGATTAAACCGCCGGCAGACATTGATGTTGTGATGATTGCACCGAAAGGCCCGGGGCATACGGTGCGCAGTCAGTATTTGGAAGGCAAAGGCGTTCCTTGCCTTGTTGCGGTTTATCAAGACGCCACAGGAAAAGCAATGGAAACAGCGCTTGCATGGGCTGCGGGGATAGGCGGCGCAAGGGCGGGAATTTTGGAAACTACCTTTAAAGAGGAAACGGAAACAGATTTATTCGGTGAGCAAGCGGTTTTATGCGGCGGCGTTACAGCTTTGATGAAATGCGGGTTTGAAACGCTTGTTGAGGCAGGTTATCAGCCGGAAAGCGCATATTTTGAGTGTGTTCATGAAATGAAGCTTATAATAGATATGGTTGTGGCAGGCGGTCTTGGAAATATGCGGTATTCCATAAGCGATACGGCGGAATATGGCGACTACATCACGGGTAAAAGAATTATTACAGAGGAAACGAAAAAAGAAATGAAAAAAATCTTATCCGAGGTTCAAGACGGTACCTTTGCACGCAACTGGATTGCCGAAAACCAAGTTAACAGACCGCATTTTCTTGCAATGAGAAGAATTGAAAGCGAACATCAGGTTGAAAAGGTTGGAAAAGAACTTAGAAAAATGATGAGCTGGATAAAGTAATAGGGTTGAAAGGAGACGAAAATGGCTAAAATAAAAAAGGGCTGGATTATTGCGGCAATAATAATTGTTATTTTGCTTATGTTTGTTTCAAGCATAGCGGGAAAATACAATACATTGGTGTCGGCAAACGAAAATATAAATGGCATGTGGAGCCAAGTGCAAAACAACCTTCAAAGAAGGGCGGATTTAATTCCGAACTTGGTTGAAACGGTTAAAGGATATGCCGCACACGAAGAATCAATATTTTCTGAGGTTGCGCAGGCAAGGTCACGCTTGATAGGCGCTTCCGGCGTTGATGATACGGCAGAAGCAAATGCACAGCTTTCGGGCGCCTTGGGCAGGCTGCTTGCCATAAGCGAGGCGTATCCGCAGCTTAAGGCAGACCAAAACTTCAGAGCGTTGCAAGATGAGCTTGCGGGAACGGAAAATAGAATCGCCTTTGCGCGAAAAGATTATAACGAGGCGGTTCAGCTTTATAACACCTCAATTAAACGGTTTCCGTCAAACATAATTGCAGGGATTTTTAATTTTGGGGAGCGGGATTATTTCCAAGCAGACGAGGCATCTCAGCAAACTCCGCAAGTTAAGTTTTAATTATATTGAATAAGGCTTGTCGGAAAGGACAAAATATGAAGGGGAGAGGCATTTTGAAAAAACACAGTTGTTTACGGTTTTGCGCTTTATTGTTTACGCTCAGCTTTGCAACCGTTGTTTTTGCAATTTCAATTCCCTCTCCCATAAATAATTACATTAGTGATTATGCCAACATTTTGAACGCCGATACCAAGCAAAAAGTTGCAAGTATCGCCGCGCAGGTGGAGCAAAAAACCGGTGCGCAAATAGCGGTTGTTATAGTAAAAACGCTTGACGGCGCAGCTGTTGAGGACTATTCAAACGCCCTTTTCAGGCAATGGGGTATAGGTCAGTCAGGCAAAGACAACGGCGTTTTGTTGCTGCTTTCAATAAATGACAGAAAGAGCAGAATTGAAGTGGGTTATGGGCTTGAAGGGCGGTTGCCGGATGGCAAAACAGGTCAAATTCAAGATGAATACCTTATTCCCCACTTATCAAAAGGCGATTATGATACAGCAATTATAAATACGCAGAATGTTCTTGCAATGGAAGTTGCGGCGGAGTATGATGTGACATTATCCGATGTTTCAAATCCTACTCCGACTTCAACGGCGGGAGATGACCGTTCGGGGAGGGTGCTTGGGTTGATTATTGCTGTTGCATTTATACTTGATATTATTTTTCTTAAAGGAAAAGTTACCGGGTTTTTGTTAAAAGTTTTTTTCTTCAGACTTCTTTTGGGAAGGGACCGAGGAGGAAAAGGAGGAGGGAATTCCGGCGGCGGAGGGTTTGGCAGCGGCGGCTTTGGCGGCGGTGGCGGTTTTGGCGGCGGCAGTTCGGGCGGCGGAGGCAGCAGTAGAAGTTGGTAGCCGCAAAAAAGGTACAAATGAAAAATTTATGATAAGCGCTACATCGCATTTTGCGAAAGCGCTTTTTTTATCGTTTCTTCCAGCGACAAGCCTTTTTCAACGCTTTTTATTGCTTTTACCGCAACGGACGGAGTGTAGCCAAGACCTATCAACGCTTCAACCGCCTCAGATTCAAGCGTTGCGTTGGGCTGCTCGACAACGGCGCCCTCGTGAGCAATATATGACGCTTTAATTTTATCTTTCAATTCCAAAACAATTCTTTGAGCAAGCTTTTGACCGATGCCGGGTGCGGTTGTGATTGTTTTAACATCGCCCGATATAACGGCAAGCGCCAAGCTTTCAGACTCCAATGCCGACAAAAGGCTTATTGCGGCTTTTGGACCAACACCGCTTACCGATATTAAAAGCATAAAGGTTGAGCGCTCGTGCAGGTCGGTAAAGCCGTATAAATCCATAATATCTTCTCGCAGGTGAAGATAGGTGTAAAACATTATATTATCGCCTGTTTTTACACCTTGTAAGCTTTTTGAAGTTGTTATTATTTTATACCCGATTCCCGAAATATCAACAACCGCATTTGTATCGTAAATTGCAGTTAGATTGCCTTTTATATAATCAAACATATTTTTTGCACCGCTCCTTTAGCTGACATCCGTTAAGCTAATATATTTCATACCGTTTTTTGCAATATGATTTTTTCTGCCTTGCAGGTTATCGCCAAGAAGCAATTCAAACTTTGCGGCTGTGAGAGATGCGTCTACTTCCGGCATAACCTTTATAAGGCGGCGTGTTTTGGGGTTCATTGTTGTTTGCCACATCATTTCCGGCTGGTTTTCACCCAACCCCTTACTGCGCTGTATGGTGTATTTGCTTGTGAGCTTCTCGGTAATCCTAATTTTTTCGCTTTCATTATAGGCAAATTCCACTTTGTTTCCGGATGTAATTTCGTAAAGGGGCGACTCTGCAATATAAATAAACCCCTCTTTAATTAGGGTGGGCATAAGCCTGTAAAACATCGTTAAAATAAGCGTCCTTATTTGATAGCCGTCAACATCGGCATCGGTGCAAATTATAACCTTGCTCCATCTTAGATTTTCCAGCTCAAAGGTGTTAAAGTTTTTATTGTGCTTTGATTTTGTTTCAACACCGCACCCGAGCACCTTTATCAAATCAAGTATTATATCGTTTTTAAAAATTCTGTTGTAATCCGCTTTTAAACAGTTTAAAATTTTACCCCTCACCGGAATAATTGCCTGAAACTGCGCGTCCCTCCCCAACTTGCACGAGCCGAGCGCTGAATCGCCTTCAACTATGTAAAGCTCGCTTATTTCTTTGTCTTTTGTTCTGCAATCGACAAATTTTTGAACCCTGCTTAAAACATCGTTGTTGCCGCTAAGCATTTTTTTAACGCTGACGCGCTGTTTTTCGGCGCTTTCCCTGCTGCGCTTGTTAACCAACACTTGGTCGGCAATTTTTTCGGCATCCGGCTTGTTTTCAATAAAGTAAACCTCAAGCTGATGGCGCAAAAAATCTGTCATAGCATCTTGGATAAATCGATTGCTTATCGATTTTTTTGTTTGATTTTCGTAGCTTGTTACGGTTGAAAACGAACTGCTCACCAACAGCAGACAGTCCGCAACATCGGCAAACAAAATTTTGCTTTCGTTTTTATTATACTTGTTATTGTTTTTTAAAAACTGGTCAATCACGCCGACAAAGGCGCTTTTAACCGCCTTATCGGGAGAGCCTCCGTACTCTAAAAAGCTGGAGTTATGGTAATATTCTATTAAATTTATATCGTTATTAAAGCAAAAAGCAACCGAAAGTTTTACTTTGTATTCCGGCTTGTCATCTCGGTCACGCCCTTGCCGCTGCGCTTCAAAAAACTGCACATCGGTAATATTCGTGTCGCCGCCCAACTCTTTGACATAATCAACAATTCCATCTTTATATATAAAAGCGTATTCATCAAATGTGCCGTCTTCTCTTTCGTCAAAAAGTTTAAAAGTGATGCCCGAATTGACAACCGCTTGTTTTTTAAGCACGCTTAAATAATATTCGAGCGGAATATCTATGTCGGTAAACACATCTATATCGGGGCGCCATTTTATTTTGGTGCCGGTTGCGGTGCTTCTTATTTCTTCCGATTGCAGCCCCCCAACATTTTCGCCTTTTTCAAAACGCAAAAAATGCCGCTGCTTATCTCGTACAATTTCAACATCCATAAACTCGGCGGTATATTGCGTTGCGCAAGCGCCAAGCCCGTTTAGCCCAAGGGAATATTCGTAGTTGTTGCCGCTGTTGTTATTGTACTTTCCGCCTGCATACATCTCGCAAAAAACAAGTTCCCAATTAAAGCGTCCTTCTTTTTCGTTAAAACCTACCGGTATGCCGCGCCCGTTATCGGTAATTTCTATTGTGTAATCACGAAAACGCCTTACTGTGATAACATTTCCGTAACCTTCGCGCGCTTCGTCTATTGAGTTTGATAAAATTTCAAAAACGCTGTGACAACATCCGTCAATACCGTCCGACCCAAATATAACGCCGGGGCGTTTTCTGACTCTATCCGCACCCTTTAACGAGGAGATGGAGCTGTCGTCATAATTTTGTTTGTTCATTTTACCAATCCTTTCTGTTTGGCACGCCCAAGCGGGCATGTCCATATATCATTTTACAATATTTTTAACATCTTGTAAAGGGTGATTGTTTGTGGTAAAATTATATGGGATAATAATGCCATTATTTCATTTGGCAAGGCGGTGAAGATTTGAAACATGTTAAAATATATACCGACGGCGCTTGCAGCGGAAACCCCGGCCCGGGCGGGTGGGGCGTTATTTTGAATTATAACGGCGCCGAAAAGGAGCTCAGCGGTTATGAAAGCGCCACCACAAACAACAGGATGGAGCTGACCGCCGCAATTGAGGGTTTGTCTGCACTAAAGGAAAGGTGCAGCGTATTGCTTTGCAGCGATTCAAAATATTTAACGGATGCAATAACCAAGGGCTGGGTGTACCGATGGAGGGATAAAGGCTGGATGAAAACAAAAACAGAACCGGTGCCGAATAGCGACCTTTGGGAGAAAATTATTAAGCTGATTGAAAAACATAAAGTAGAATTTGAATGGGTGCGCGGGCATACCGGGCATCCGGAAAACGAAAGGTGCGATACCTTGGCTACCGACGCTATAAAAAATCGAAAAGGAGAGCCGTAATGGTTATAGATTTTCACACTCATGTATTTCCTTCGACAATGGCGGCAAAAACGCTTGACAAATTGAGCGCCGGCGCCGGAATTACCCCATACACCAACGGAACTGTCGAGGGGTTGAAATGCTCAATGAAAAAAGCGGGTATCGACTTTAGCGTAACCCTCCCCGTTGCAACTCGTCCGGGACAGGCGCGGACAATTGCTGACTATGCCGTGCAAGTAACAGGCAAAGACGGCATAATTTCATTCGGAAGCATACACCCCGCATCGGATAATTGGCGTGCGGAGCTCAACTATATTGCGAAGGCTGGGTTGAAGGGCGTAAAACTGCATCCCGACTATCAGCGGTTTTTTATAGACGATAAAAAGATTTTTCCGATAGTTGAGCATGCTGCCTCGCTTGGGCTGATGGTCTTGTTCCACAGCGGCATTGACATTGGTCTTGCCGACCCGGTTCATTGCCGCCCGAAAGCCGCAAGAAAACTAATTGACAGCATGAGGGGGGCGAAATTAATTTTTGCGCATACCGGCGGCTATGGTTGCTGGGATGAGGTTGAAGATTATTTAGTAGGCGCCGATATTTATTTTGACATAAGCTTCACATTCAAACGGCTCACCGATGAAAGGCTTATGCGCATTATAAGAGCGCACGGAGTAAATAAGTGTCTTTTCGGCACAGATTCTCCTTGGGGCAGCCAGCAACACGATATTTTGTATATGAAGTCAATGGACTTTACGAAAGACGAGCTTGATGCGATAATGTATAACAACGCCGCACAGCTCTTAGGCATTGGCAAAACGATATAAGGCTCAAAACAGGCGATTGTTCGCCGTTGGAAAGGGATGGAGTTTTGCATGAAAAATTATAGTGTTATAACCGATGTGGGCAGGAAAAGGAAAAGCAACCAAGATAATTATTATGTTGGGGAAAACTGGTGCATTGTTGCAGACGGTATGGGCGGTCATAAAGGCGGTGAAACCGCAAGCAGGTGCGCAATTGAAATTATAAAAACTAATTTGGCGCAACAGGCTTTCGGGGTTGATTCCCTGCTAAAAGGCGCAATAGCGGATGCAAACAAAGCTTTATACAATATGTCAATAAACGACCCTTCGCTTGAGGGCATGGGCACTACGGCGGTGCTGTGCTACTTTGAAGGGGCTGTGGCGTATGTTGCTCATGTTGGCGATTCAAGAGCCTATCACCTTACGGAATTAGGGCTTAGGCAGCTTACAAACGACCATTCGATAGTGCAACAGCTTATAGAAAGCGGAACCATAACGCCCAAAGAGGCAAAAACGCATCCGCAAAAAAACTTGATAACACGGGCAATCGGCACCGAAAGCACAATAGATGTTGATGTTTGCACAGTAAATATCAAAGAGGGTGACTATATTTTGTTATGCACCGATGGGCTTACATCCTTCGTTTCAGACAGCGAAATTGAGGCTGTTGTAAAAGCAATGGGTTTGGATGATGCTGTGACAAAGCTTGTTAACATGGCAAACAGCAGCGGCGGCACAGACAACATCACCATTGTTTTGATTAAGGTTTAAGGGGGGATTTGAGTGATAGGTAGGGTATTAGGTAAAAGATATGAAATTATAGAACAAATCGGGGAAGGCGGCATGGCAAACGTTTACAAGGCGCGTTGCCGGCTTTTAAACCGTTTTGTTGCGGTGAAAATTCTACGCCCGGAGTTTGCAAAAGATAACGAATTTTTAACTCGTTTTAACATTGAAGCGCAGGCAGCGGCGGCGCTGTCGCATCAAAATATTGTGAGCATATACGATGTGGGTCGGGAAGATGGCATTGAATATATAGTTATGGAATATATTGAGGGGCTGACATTAAAAGATTATATCAAAGAAAATAAAATTTTAAGTTGGCAGCAGTCTGCTGATTTTGCCCTTCAAATATGCAGGGCGCTCATTTGCGCGCACAACAGCGGCATAGTGCATCGTGATATAAAACCACAAAATATAATAATAACCGCCGACCATGTTTTAAAGGTGACGGATTTCGGCATTGCCAGAGCGGCAACGGCATCTTCCGCAACCATAACCGGCAGCACTATGGGCAGCGTGCATTATTTATCTCCCGAGCAAGCAAGAGGGGGATACACCGATTTTAAAAGCGATATATATTCGCTCGGTATTGTGTTATACGAAATGGTAACCGGAAAGCTTCCGTTTGTCGGCGGTAATACCGTTTCAATTGCAATAAAGCAAATACAAGAAACCCCCATTCCGCCAAAAGAACATAATATTGCAGTTCCGTTAGCGGTTGAAAATATTATATTAAAAGCAATGAATAAAGACCAAACAAAGAGGTACCAATCGGCAAGCGATATGCTTCGTGATTTGGAGCGGGCTAAAACCAACCCGGAATCGGAAATTACAACGATAGAAATTAATGAAAATGACCGGACAAAAAAGATACCGGTTGTGCCTGTTGATACCCCCCCGATAAAAAAGACGGGCAGCGGGGCATATAATGCGCATACCGTCAAAGAGGACGGCAAACAAAACAAAAAGGTTGTTGTTTGGGCAACAATTACGGCATTGGTTTTAGTTGCCGCTTTTGTTATAGGGGTTGCCTCAATTTTATATCCGGGAATGTTTGGGAATGTTGGTGCGGATGAAATAGAGGTGCCCGATTTGCTTGGCAAGACATATGAGGATATAAAAGATTTGTATAAAAAACAAAATGTTACAATCACCCCTATTCAAACGGTAAGCAGCAGTGAATACGGAGAAGGTAAAATTACATCTCAAAACCCGCGGGCGGGCAAGCCGGTTAAATTGCCTTTGGAAATTGAGGTTATAATCAGCAAGGGTTTGGACGAAATAAGGCTTTCAAATTATGAGCGAAAAGGGTTTTTTGAAACAAAGCTTGCGCTTGAGGATATGGGGATTATTGTTAAAGAGGAGCGGGAAGAAAGCGACACAATAGCCGAAGGAATAATAACCCGAACAAGCCCCGGCGCCAATTCGACCGTCAAAGAAGGGGATACCGTGACTTTGTATGTCAGCAGCGGTGCGGGAGAGCAAAAAACATTGGTGCCGAATTTGGTTGAGTTAAATGTGCAGCTTGCGCGAAAAATTTTATCGGACAATAATCTTTTGGAAGGCGACATAACAGAAGTTTACAGCAGCAAGTCGGTGGGAACCGTTACCGACCAAAGCGTGCCTGCCAACACTGAAGTAAAGGCATATTCAAGGGTTGACCTTTTTGTCAGCAAGGGAGAACAGCAAAAAACAAAAACGGTAACCATAACTGTGCCGCAAGACAGGGAAAAAACCAAAATAAAGGTTGTTGCCGATGGGTTGACAATTCATGAAGCGGTGCATACAAAAACCGAAGGTGCGTTTAATATAACAATTTCGGGGAAGGATTCGGTGGCGCTTGAGATTTATTATGATGACTCGCTTTCGCACACCATGCCGGTGGCTTTATGATTTGTGGAATAATAACTAAGGGGATAGGCGGTTTTTACTATGTGGCGACAGATGACGGCGTTGCGGAGTGCAGGGCGCTCGGCAGGCTTAGGAAAGAAAATATTACCCCGGTCACGGGCGACAGGGTTAAAATTCGCGTAACGAATAAAAACCCATATGAGGGGGCGATAGAGGAAGTTGAAAGCCGCCGGAATTATTTAATTCGTCCGCCGGTGTCAAACATAGATATGCTGGTTATCGTCATTTCAACCGAAAGCCCATCACCGGATTATTTAATGATTGATAAGCTGATTGCAACTGCCGAGTATGCAAAAATTGAAATTATTATAGCCGTCAATAAAATAGATTTGGCATTGCCGGACGAAATAGTTGAAATATATAAAAAGGCAGGCTTTCAAACAGTGAAAACCTGTGCGCAAGCAAATATAGGCATTGACAAGCTAAAAGCCTTGCTGACGGGTCGGATAACAGCAGTTGCGGGAAATTCCGGCGTGGGCAAATCGAGCATTTTAAACAGATTTGGGCTTAACCTTGAAACAGGCGAGGTAGGCAGAACAAATAGGGGGAGGCATACAACCCGCCACACCGAGCTTTTACCTTTGGGCAATGGAAAATTCGTTATAGACACTCCCGGCTTTTCGTTGCTTGAGGTGGATGATATTAAAGCAAACGAGTTGGAGAATTATTTTAGGGAGTTTGCCAATGTCGGGGAATGTAAGTTTTCCGATTGTGCCCATATAGGGGTTAAAGCAGACGATTGCGGCGTATATAATGCTGTTACAAAAGGAGAAATTTCAAAAACACGGTATGAGAGTTATGAAAATATGTACAATTTTTTAAAAACCATTAAGGAATGGGAAAAATAAGCGTTTTACGGAGGGATATGTCATGATTAAAATTGCACCATCATTACTTGCAGCGGATATTAGCAGGTTGGGGGAGGAAATACGAGCCATTCAAAGCCATGCCGAGATGTTACACATTGATGTTATGGACGGTCATTTTGTGCCGAATATTAGCTTTGGCGTTCCTGTGGTGGCGGGGCTTAGGAATATATCAGACATTATTTTTGATGTGCACTTGATGATTGAAAACCCGCTTTTGTATATTGAAAAGTTTGCAAAAGCAGGAGCGGACATTATAACAATACACATAGAATCGCCGGACAATACCAAAGATTGCATAAGCCTGATAAAATCGCTTGGCAAAAAGGCGGGAATTGCGCTAAACCCCAACACCCCGCCGGAGAAAATAGAAGAATTTGCGCATGATGTGGAGATGGTTCTCCAAATGACGGTTTTCCCGGGCTTTGGCGGTCAAAGCATGGAGGAGCAAGCTTTGGAGAACATACCTAAAATAAGAAAAATAATCGGAAAAGATAAGGATTTGCAAGTTGACGGCGGCATTTATGCCGAAAATTGCGCAAAGCTGGTTGCTTTAGGCGCTAATGTGATAGTATCGGGAACAGGGATATTTCGCGCTCCAGACCCATCCGTTGCTGCGGCAGAACTTAAAAAGGCCGCCATGGCGGGCATGATATCATGAGGGGATGGATTTTTGGCGCGGTAAATGCAAAGGCGGACGATGCTTTATTTTATAAGCGCTTGAAATTTGAAAAGGATGATATTATTATATGCGCCGACGGCGGGTATAACACCGCTACGCTAATCGGAATTGTGCCGCATATTGTGATAGGGGATATGGACTCGATAAGCGGCGCTGTTCCAAGCAGTATAAAAAAGATTGTTTACCCCAAGAACAAAGATAAAACCGACCTGCATTTGTGCATTGATTATGCGCTTGAAAACGGGTGCAAAGAAATCATTTTATTAAACTCTTTCGGCGGCAGAATAGACCACAGCATTGCCGCTTTGGTGTCGCTAAAGTATATTATGGAAAACAACGCTGAGGGAATGCTTGTTACAAAGAGCAGCAAGGCGTTTTTAACAGACGAGAAAGCAACAATAAAGCGAAGTATTTATTCAAAAATTTCGTTAGTACCGCTCACCGACACGGTAAGCGGCGTTACAACAAGCGGGCTGCAATATCCGCTTGAAAATGCAACGCTGCACCAAAGCGCAAACATGGGTATAAGCAATGCCTTTAGCTCGGGTGTTGCATCGGTAGAAATAAAAGAAGGCTTGTTGTTTATTATTTGTGAGGAGGATTAAAAAAGGGCGTTATTTACCGCCCTTTTCCTTTTCAAATTCGTTATATACATCTCTTTTTGGGATGTTTCTTTGCAATGCAACTTGTGCGATGGCTGTTTTTTTATCCATTTTAGAATTTTGCATTAAAAGCTCAACCGCTTGTGCCGCTGTTTCTTCAAAAACAGTCGTTTCGCAATTAGGCGCGCCTTGAACAACAATAACAATCTCGCCAATCGGTTTTACTTCGTTAAATTGCGCAATTATGCTTGAAATGGGCGCTCGAATTACTTGTTCGAATTTTTTTGTAAGCTCGCGGCACACCGCAATATTTCTGTCGCCAAAAACGGACAGCATATCCTCCAAGGTGCGCAAAAGCTTGTGAGGGGCTTCGTAAAAAATCAAGGTGGCAGGTTGCGATTTTAGGCTTTCAAGGGTTTTGCGCCTTGCCGTTTTTTTAACATCCAAAAAGCCGACAAAATAAAAATTCTTTGTTGAAAGTCCTGATAAAACAAGGGCGGTTGAAAAAGCCGTTGCACCGGGTATAACGGTAAAATCTATTTCGTTTTCAATGCACAGTTGAACTAAATCTTCGCCCGGGTCGGATATTGCGGGCATTCCTGCATCGCTTACAAGGGCTATATTTTTGCCTTCATTTAGTTTTTGTAACAGGTTTTCGCCCTTTGCCCTCTTATTATGCTCAAAATAGCTTGTAAGCGGGGTGCTGATATTAAAATGGTTCAGCAGTTTTCGGGTGTGCCTTGTATCTTCCGCCGCAATAATATCAACCTCTTTCAGCGTTTCAATTGCCCTTGTGGTTATGTCCTTTAAATTGCCGATTGGAGTTGCAACTATAAAAAGATTTCCTTTTATTTCAATCACCGCCTGTTATCATATTATATACTGCTTTTTACAATAAATCAATCAAAACACAGCTTTGTTTAAACAGTCAACCGTTAAAATCTTGACAATAAATATCGCGGGTGGTATAATTTATAAGGCTTACAGGTCTTTAAAATAAGGAAAAGGGTTGCTTAAATTGATACATTTATTTAAAATTAACGAAATTAATATTATTGTTGATGTTAACAGCGGGGCGGTTCACTGCGTGGATAACATTGTGTATGACATTTTGCGGCTATGTGATAACAAGCCGCCGGCAAAGTGTCCCGAAAAGACGCTAAATACGCTTGCCGGCGAATATAGTAAAGATGAAATATTATCCGCTTACGATGAGATTTTGGATTTATGTGCAATGGGTATGTTATACACCGATGACGAATATGAGCATATTGCGGCATCAACGGAAAAGAAGACTGTTGTAAAGGCGCTTTGCTTGCATGTGTCCCACGACTGTAACATGAGATGCGGTTATTGTTTTGCCGGAACGGGCAATTTTAGCGGCGAGCGGTGTGTGATGTCGGCGCAGACGGGCAAAAAGGCGATAGACTTTGTTATCGAAAAATCGGCAAGCAGAAAAAACATTGAACTTGATTTTTTCGGCGGTGAACCGCTGATGAATTTTGATGTTGTAAAGGAACTTGTTTACTATGCAAAAGAGCAGGAAAAGAAATATGATAAAAACTTTCGCCTTACAATCACCACAAACGGCGTTTTGCTGGACGAAGAAAAACTAAATTTTATAAATGAGCATATGTATAACCTTGTGCTTAGTATTGACGGCAGAAAAAGTGTTAACGATAAAATGCGAAAGCTTGTAAACGGCAACGGCAGCTACGATGTTATAATGCCGAAGCTAAAGGCGGCGGCAAATTCAAGAAATCAAGATAATTATTATGTGCGCGGCACTTTTACCCGAAATAATCTTGATTTTTGCAACGATGTGCTGCACCTTGCGGATTGTGGTTTTGAGCAAATATCAATAGAGCCGGTTG
Source organism: Bacillota bacterium (assembly GCA_023228885.1). GTDB lineage: Bacteria > Bacillota > Clostridia > Monoglobales > Firm-18 > JAAZFB01. The sequence goes on from JALOAJ010000040.1 coordinate 20,700, forward strand.
TGGGTGGCGAAAACGAGCCATACTCAATAAAGAAGGAGGACTTGCCGTATATATTCGGGCAATATGAAAGGCTTGCAAAGGAATATGTCAGTAGGCGCGCCGATGGGCGTTGGTTTAACTTTTTTCATTTTATGGTTGACCTTGAGCAGGGACCATGCGTAATAAAAAGAATCAGCGGTTGCGGCGCAGGCTGTGAATATCTTGCGGTCACCCCTGAAGGAGACATATATCCATGCCATCAATTTGTGGGAAACAAAGATTTTTTAATGGGCAATGTTTATAATAATGATTTTGACGGAAAAAGCGCGCAAAGTTTTGCCAAGGCCAATATATACACAAAAGAAAAATGCAAAGGCTGTTGGGCGAAGTTCTATTGCAGCGGCGGCTGCCATGCGAACGCTTATAGCTTTGGTAAAGATATTTTAACCCCTTATGAAATAGGATGTGAAATGGAGAAAAAAAGAATTGAATGCGCTCTTTACATAAAAGCGATGGAAAGCAATTAAACCTTTGCGTATAGGATATTTAAAAGGGGCTGCAATTTTGTTGCGGCCCCTCAGACTGTAGACAAAGGTCCGCCGCAAGGCGGATTTTTGTTGTAAAAATGTTGAATTTTGTAACAAAAAATGATATAATAGAAGCATAAAAGTCAGTCGTAACAAGGGGTTGAAAATAATTATGCT